>DASXMR010000107.1:0-105511 GCA_036495525.1 Streptosporangiaceae bacterium
TGGACTCGGTGCACCCTGGCGGGCTGGGCGGCACGTTCGGCGGCAACCCGGTGGCCTGCGCCGCCGCGCTCGGCTCGATAGAGACGATGCGCAAGGAGGACCTGCCAGCGGCGGCGCGCCGGGTCGGCGAGCTGATGCTGCCCCGGCTGCGCGCGCTGGCCGAGTCTTACCCGGTGATCGGCGACGTCCGCGGCCGCGGCGCCATGCTCGCGATCGAGCTGGTCAGGCCCGGCACGATCGAGCCGGATCCGGCGGCGGCAGCGAGGGTCGCAGCGGCGTGTCATCAGGCGGGCCTGCTCGTGCTCACCTGCGGCACGTTCGCCAACGTGCTGCGCTTCCTGCCACCGCTGGTGATCGGCAACGAGCTGCTCAGCGAGGGCATGTCCGTACTTGAGGACGCGTTCGCCGGGCTCTAGCCAGGCAGGCCGGCGGTCAGGGGCGTGAGGGTCAGCAGGTGACGACACAGCAGCCGCAGCGAGTGCCAGGCCCGGTCGCCGAGCTGGGCGAGGGTGCACTGTGGGATGCGGCCAGCGAGTCGCTGTACTGGATCGACGCGCCAGCCGGGCTCGTGCACCGGCTGTCAGGTGACGGGCAGCAGGCGAGCTACGACGCCGGCCGCCCGGTCGGCTGCGTGGCCAGCCGGTCGTCGGGCGGGCTGGCGCTCGCCTCAGGCGACGGATTCATCGCGCTGGACACCGGCACCGGCGAGGTCGGCGCGCTCGCGGTCGCCGAGCGGGGCAAGCCGGGCAATCACATGAACGACGGCGCGTGCGACCGGAGCGGCAGGTTCTACGCCGGCAGCATGGCCGAGGACGAGACGCCCGGCCAAGGCACGCTGTACCGGCTCGACCCCGATCGCACCGTCACAGAGCTGGTGCCCGGCGTCGGCATCTCCAACGGCATCGGCTGGAGTCCGGACGAGCGGCTGATGTACTACGTCGACTCCCTGGCCTACCGGATCGACGTGTTCGATTACGACCAGGCGACCGGTGACATCGGCGGGCGGCGCACCCTCGCCTTGCTCGGCAGGGGCGACGTCATGCCGGACGGGCTGGCCGTCGATGAGGGCGGCGACATCTGGGTAGCCGTCTGGGGCGGCAGCGCGGTGCACCGCTACACCGCGGCCGGCCGGCTGGCCGGCGAGCTGCGGTTGCCGGCCGCGCACGTGACCAGCTGCGCGTTCGGCGGCCAGGGACTCGACCAGCTGTACATCACCACCGCGGCCGGGCCCGGCAGCGGCGCTGGAGCGCTGTTCACCTGCCCGGCCGGAGTCACCGGGCTGCCGTCGCACCCCTACCGCGGCTGACTCAGCTGACCGCCAGGCCGCCCATTGACGGGGCCGTCGGGCGGCTGTTACTCATGAGCAGAGCCCTGCCGCACCGCCGCGAAGGAGCCGCCGTGCCGTCCGTCGACCTGCGCCGTCGCAAGTTAGCCGCCGTGATCGCGCCCCTCGCCTCGCTGTTCGCCGCCATCTGGATGACCGTCGCGCCAAGTGCCCAGGCCGCGACGGTGAACTTCGTCGCGCTCGGCGACTCCTACTCCTCAGGGCTCGGGGCCGGCAGCATGATCAGCTCCAGCGGCTCCTGCGACCGCAGCACCAGCGCCTACCCCGAGCTGTGGGCGTCGACGCACCAGCCGGCCTCGTTCGCGTTCGTCGCCTGCTCGGGCGCCACCACCAGTAGCGTGATCAGCTCCCAGCTTTCGGCACTGAGCGGCGCCACCACGCTGGTGTCCATCACCGTGGGCGGCAACGACGTCGGGTTCTCGAGCACGATGGAGACCTGCGTGCTGCACTCGACCAGAACCTGCGTCAGCGCGATCACGACCGCCGAGGGCGAGATCAGCAGCCAGCTCCCCGGCGAGCTGAACAGCGTGCTCGGTGACATCAGGGCCAACGCGCCCAACGCTCGCGTGGTGGTCCTCGGCTATCCGGAGCTGTATGACCTGTCGAAGTCGTCGGCCTGCCTCGGGCTCAGCACCACTGACCGCACCGACCTGAACCAGGCGGCCGATCAGCTCGACGGGCAGATCCAGGCGGCCGCCGGCCGGTTCGGTGACGTCTACGCCGACGTCCGCGGCGCATTCGGCGGGCACGAGATCTGCGACTCATCGAGCTGGCTGCACGCGGTCAACTTCCTCGATGTCAGCGAGTCCTATCACCCGACCGCGGCCGGCCAGTCCGGCGCCTACCTGCCGGTCTTCACCGCAAGCGCCGGCTAGCCCGTGCCGCAGCCTCGTCGCGGCCACGCGGCCAGCGGGTGTAGCCGCGGCCGGCAGCGGGCAAGCCGCACTGATGCGCCCGGTCAGCTTTCTTCCGGCCAGGCGCGGCAGGGGCCGCCGCCAACACCTCAGGGAGCAGCTCATGCTGAACCGGTCCGCGCCGCTCGCCGGCGCCGCAGCCCTTGCACTGGCGGTCACCGCCGGGACATCCGCACTGCTCAGCCCGGCCGGAGCGAGCACAGTCGGAGCCGCTACGGCCGGAGCCAGCACGGACGCTGTCCGGCCGCTGCCGTGCCGCGCCTTCATGAGCAACAGCCACCCCGCGGACTTCACCACGACGATTGTGGAGGTCCGCACCGCCTCGTTCGCCAGGGTAGTAACCGTCGCGCACTTCAAGACCACAAACCACAAGAAGACGAGGAAGGCAGGTCAGCATGGCCGGGTCGGCGTGCCGTACGACATCAGCGATGCGACGCCGGGCTTCAGGGTCAAGGTCAGCGTGACCGTCAGCAAGGCGGGGCGAACCGGGCACTGCTCGACCTCCTTTACCCCGCACCGCTAGCCGGAGACGGCGCAGGTGGCTAGTCCGGAGGTTGTGCTGCGTGGCGGCCGGGTGATTGACCCGGAATCCGGTCTCGACGCCGTGCTTGATGTCGCGGTGGCCGGCGGCCGGGTCACCGCGATCGGCCCGGCGCTGCCGCCGGCCCCGGCCGAGGCAGCGACGGCCGGGCTCGTCGTGGCGCCCGGCTTCGTTGACCTGCACAGCCACGTCGGCGACGTGGCAGGGCTGCGGCTGCAGGCGCTGGACGGGGTCACCACCGCGCTTGAGCTCGAGGCGGGCGTGACCCCGGTCGCTGCCGCCTACCAGGCGGCCGCGGCCGAGGGCCGCCCGGTCAACTACGGCTACGCGGCGTCCTGGGCGCTGGCCAGGATGGAAGCGGTGGCCGGGCTGCCGCTCGACGGGGGGCTCGGCGCGTTCCTGGCCAGCATCGCGAGCCCCGCCTGGCAGCGCCCGGCAAGACAGGCGGAGATCAGCGCTCTGCTGCTGCGGCTGAGCGCGGACCTGGCCGACGGGGCGCTCGGCATCGGCGTGCTGCTCGGCTACGCGCCGGACAGTGACCCGGCCGAGTACCTGCAGGTGGCCGGCCTGGCCGCGCAGGCCGGCGCGCCCGTCTTCACGCACGCGCGCGACCTCATCGAGATGGTGCCAGACGCGGCGATCGACGGCGCGGAGGAGATCGTCCGCGCGGCCGGCCAGACCGGCGCGCACATGCACTACTGCCACGTCAACAGCACCTCGCAGCGGCACATCGACCGGGTGCTCGGGCTGGTCGACCGGGCCAGGACGGCCGGGTCGACGGTCAGCACGGAGGCTTATCCGTACGGGTCAGGGATGACCGGCATCGGCGCCGCTTTCCTCGCGCCGGAGCGGCTGGCCGAGCGCGGCCTGACGCCGTCGTCGCTGACCTACGCGCCGACCGGTGAGCGCGTGGCGAGCGAGCAGCGGCTGCGTGAGCTGCGCAGTGCCGATCCTGGCGGGCTGGCGATCATCGATCTGCTGAACGAGAACGATCCGGCTGACCTGCGGCTGCTGATGCGCTCCCTGACCTTCCCCGGCTCGGTCGTCGCGAGCGACGCGATGCCGCTGACCTGGCCGGGTCCGCTGCCTGACCCGATGACCTGGCCGCTGCCCCCAGGCCCGGTCACCCATCCGCGTTCGGCGGGCACCTTCTGCCGGGCGCTGCGGCTGCTGACCCGCGATGGCGGCCAGCTGAGCCTGCCCGGCGCGCTGGCCAGGTGCAGCCTGGACCCGGCCCGGCTATTGCAGGACCATGTGCCGGCGATGCGGAGCAAGGGCCGGCTGCAGCCAGGCAGCGACGCCGACGTCGTGGTGCTCGACCCGGCGACGGTCAGCGACCGGTCCAGCTACGCCGACAGCACCCGCCCGTCGGAAGGGATCAGGCACGTGCTGGTCAACGGCACCTTCGTGGTGCGCGACGGCGGCATCGTGCCCGGCGCGCTGCCTGGCCGGCCGGTCCGCGGCGAGCCTGGCTGACCCCTCCGGCGACGTGCGCGGCTGGCGGCCAGCAGCCGGTCTCAGGCTGTGGCCGCTGAACCGGGCAGCTGGCCGGCCGAGCGCAGCACCTCGCAGCTGATGCCGCCGGCCCGCAGCCGCCGCAGCTGGGCCGGCGACGGATCCACCAGGTAGCGCCGGCTGGCGGCGAGCAGCAGCGGCAGGTCGGCGGTGCTGTCGGTGTAGGCGCAGGACACGGGCGTGCTGATGCCGGCCTCGCGAAGCCGCCTGACCTTCTCGGCGCCGAACGATGATGCGCCCGTGGATGTCGGCAGCGCGTCCCACATCCGGCACCCGGCCGCCGGGAGCCAGCTGCGCCCCCGGCTCAGCCGCGCGCCTACGACCTGGACCTGGTCCAGGCCGAGCGCCCGGCACAGCTCGCTGGCCAGGTCCTCGGCGCATGCGGTCGCGATCACGACGTGATCGCCGTCGCTGAGGTGGGCATGCAGGCGGTCAAGCGCCACCGCGATCTGGTTGCCGTCCGCCGCGTGCCGGTCAGCGAACTCGCGGAGCAGGCCGTCGAGACTCCCGGCTGGCAGCCCGGTCGTAGCGAGCCACAGCAGCGCCGAGATGGCGCGCCGCCTGGCTACCGGCACGAAGAACATCAGCCCGAGCAGCGGAGCGGCCAGTACCGCGACGGCTGCCCGGATCCGGTCACGGAACAGCAGCGAGGTGATGAAGCTGGCCAGCGAGTCGCCGCGCAGCAAGGTGCCGTCCAGATCGAAGACCGCGACGCGGCGCGCCCCGTCAGATTCCGGCGTGTCCCCCATCCGCCCTGCGCTCCCTCAGGCTGTCTCCCTGTCGTTGCTGACGTGACCTTATCCCGCCGCGCAGCGCTGGCCCGAGGACACCACGCGGGCAGATATCCTCCGCGTGTGCAGGAAATGAGGGCGCGTCACGTGGTGGACCGGCTGCGCGAGCGCGGCATCGATGCGAGCCTGGCCAGGCCGGGCACCGACCAGTTCGGGATCAACATCAGGCTGACCGGCGGCCGGATCGCCCAGTGGGACTCCGACGGCGCGGCCGGCCTGGAAGCCGTCGTCCTGCAGGACGGTGACCTGGTCGGCTTCGTACCGGAGATCGACGGCTCAGAGGACTTCGACGACAACCAGGTCATCGACGCGATCGCGCGCGCTGACTACGACAAGCCCCAGGCAAGGCTGCGTGACAAGGCCCCGGCCGCGGCGCCGGCGCTGCCGCCGGCTGGCGGCGTCTTCCGCCGGTTCCTGGACGGCTTCCGCTACCGCTGACCAGCGCGGCGCCCGTCTGCTCTCGGGCCGGTCAGCCCTGGTAGTAGCGGTCGATGAGGGTGAAGACCTCGTCCAGGATGCCGAGACCCTCCTTGGCCTCCTCGGCCGAGATCGTGCACGGCGGCACCACGTGCAGCCGGTTGTAGTTGATGAACGGCATCAGCCCCCTGGCCAGGCACTCGGCCATGAGCTTCTTCGTCGCCTCAGACGATCCGCCGTACGGCGCCAGCATCGCCCTTGTCTGCCGGTCAGAGACCAGGTCGAGCGCCCAGAACACGGCGGTGCCGCGCACCTCGCCGATCACCGGATGGCTGGCAGCCAGCTCGCGCAGCCCTGGCCCGAGCACCTCGGCGCCGATCACGACCGCGTTGTCCAGCACCCGCTCGTCCTTCATGGCGTCGATGGTCGCGACCACCGACGCGCAGGCCAGCGGGTGGCCTGAGTAGGTCAGGCCGCCGGGGTAGACCCGGTCGTCGAACCTCGCGGCGATCTCGTCGGAGATGATCACGCCGCCGACCGGCACGTAGCCGGAGTTCGATCCTTTCGCGAACGTGATCAGGTCGGGCACCACGCCGTGCTGCTCGAACGCGAACCAGTTGCCGGCCCGGCCGAACCCGCACATGACCTCGTCGGCGATGTAGACGATGCCGTGCGTGTCGCACAGCTGGCGCACCCCGGCCAGGTAGCCCGGCGGCGGGATCAGCACGCCGGCGGTGCCGACGATGGTCTCCAGCAGCACCGCCGCGATGGTTGACGGGCCTTCCAGCTCGATGACCTGCTCCAGGTGCTGCAGCGCGCGCTCGCACTCCTGCTGCTCGTCCTGCGCCCAGAACGCCGACCGGTACAGGTACGGGCCGAAGAAGTGCACGTGGCCGGTGGCGAACTCGTTCGGCCAGCGCCGCGGGTCGCCGGTCGAGGTGATCGCCGCGCCGGTGTTGCCGTGGTAGGAGCGGTAGAAGCTGAGCACCTTGCTGCGCCCGGTGTGCTGGCGCGCCATCCGGATCGCGTTCTCGTTCGCGTCGGCGCCGCCGTTGGTGAAGAACACCTTCTCCATCCCGTCGGGCGCCAGCGCGGCGATCCTGGTAGCTGCCTCCCCGCGCGCCTCGTTCGCATGCTGGGGCGCGATCGTGGCCAGCTTGTGCGCCTGCTCGGCGATCGCCGCGACGACCCGCGGGTGCTGGTGCCCGATGTTGGTGTTGACCAGCTGGCTGGAGAAGTCCAGGTACCGCTTGCCGTCGTAGTCCCAGAACCACGATCCCTCGGCCCCGGCGATCGGCAACGGGTTGCGGCCCTGCTGCGCCAGCCATGAGTGGAACACGTGCGCCTGGTCCATCGCCACTACCTCGGCGCCGCGTGCCGGATCGGGTGCCTGCTCGCTCATCAAGCCGCCTCCTGCCGCGAGCCTGGCCCGCGTCTGCTCCTGCTACCTAGCTCCTGACGTTATCGCTCCGGCTTCTGGCCGCTTCCCGGCGGTCGCGTCACAGGTCGGCCTCCAGCGCCGGCATGGCCAGGTCAGCGCCGGCCTCTTCGTCCCGGCCGCCGCGGGAGGTGAAGAACGGCCGGCTGGCGCCCGCCTGCCTGATGATCACCGCGAGCACGACGCAGACCACGATCGCCCCGGCCGCGACCAGCGCGATGGTCTTGCCCTGCGTCTTCAGCCCGTAGACGAAGATGGCCAGGTTGAACAGGCCGCCCGCCAGTGGCAGCAGCCCCGCGGTGATCAGCGCGGTGCCCCTGCGCCGCATCAGCTCGCGCCGGTAGAACCACACGCACGACAGCGCGATGACGCAGTACATCGCCAGGTAGAGCAGCCCGGATGCGCTGATGACGTAGCCGATGGCAGTGGTGGCCGAGGTGTTCGCCAGGTACGGGATCAGGGCGATCGGCGGGATGGCGCCCAGCACGAGGATCGCCACCCAGGGCGTGCGGTGCTCACCGTGCAGGAACGAGAAGATCCGCGGGATCAGCCGGTCCCTTGCCATCGCGTACAGGATCCGGCTCGGCTCGGTCATCTGCATCTGCGTGGTGCCGATGACCGCGACGAGCACCGCCAGCGGAAGCGCGCGGCCGAGGAAGCCTGGCACCAGCAGCTGGCCGGCGTAGGCCAGCACGTCGGTGTGGTGAGCGGCCAGCACGGACTGGCTGGAGACGCCCTCGAACACGACGAACAGGAACGTGTACCAGAGCGTCAGGAAACCGGTGCCGATGATCGCCGCCCGGCCCGGGTTGATCTTCGCGTTCGTCGACTCCTCGCCGAGCACGAGCGGCGCCTCCCAGCCCGCGTACAGGAACCCGCAGACCACGGCCGCCTCGGCCAGCCCCTTGAACCCGCTTGTGCCGCCGCTGATGGTGAAGTACGACCAGGACGGGCCGTGCACGCCGGGCACGCCGCTGGACAGCTCGTGGATCAGGGCGAGCACGACGAACGAGATGATCGCGCCGTACTCCACCACGACGAAGATCGTCTGGACCACGATGGACGGCCGGATGCCGCGGATCGCCAGCCAGACGAGCACGAGCATGATGGCGGTGGCCACCAGCCAGGTCACGATCGCCGGGAATGTCCCGTGCGGGGTGATCACGAACAGGAAGTACGCGCCGGCCAGCGTGATGTTCCCGATGTTGGCGACGGTCGAGGCGGCGACCGACAGCATCCCGGTGCCGACGCCCGTGGTCGGCCCGACGGCCCGGCCGACCCATACGTACGGCGCGCCGGCGTGCGGCTTCCACCTGTTCAGCTGCGCGTAGCCGAACGACACGAACAGCATCGCCACTCCCACTACCAGCACGGCCAGCGGCGAGGTGAGTCCGGTGAAGCCGAGCAGCAGCGCGAGCGTGAAGGCGACGCTCGAGGATGGCGCAACGGTGGCGACCGATGCGATGAAGTCCCCGCCGAGGCTGACCGCCCCGGCCATGAGCCCGCCCTGGCCGTCGGCACCGGCATTCTGATCTGCGAGAACGGCGTCTGACATGATGCCCTCCCCATTCATCCCAGGAGGTAGCGTGCGGGATGCCGCCATTCCTCTCACGGTGAGAATAACACCAGGAATTACGCAGCGTAATGGTCAGCAAAGGAAATAGCCGGCTGTTGACAGTCCCGATTCTGCCGCGCCGGGACGCCAGGAATTGACGCCGCCGTGGCCGGGATCGAGCCACGGGTCTGCCGCGTTCCTGCCTGCCACCGCTGCCCGCGGGGTGACCTCAGGGCCGCGGATGTTGCCGTTCTTCGCGTGGCCGGCGAACCTGTGAGCGCCCGAACGCAATAGAGACGCGATGGACGACGACGAGCTGATAGCTGCGACAGCGGGCGGCGACGACACGGCGCTGCGCGAGCTGTTCGCCAGGCACGCGCCGTGGCTGGCCGCCCGGCTGCGCCAGGTGCTGCCAGCGGCCGACGTCGAGGACGTGCTGCAGGAAAGCTTCCTGGCGGTCTGGCGTGGGGCGCGCGGCTACCAGCCATGTGGCTCGGCTGGCGGCTGGCTGTGGGGCATCGCCCGGCGCCAGGCCGCCCTGTGGCTGCGCCGCCGCGGCCCGGCCGCATTGCCGCTTGCCGATCTGGCCGACCACGCCCTGGCCGAGCACGCCCTGGCCGCCGGCGATCCGGCCGAGGCGGTCGTGTCAGGCGCTGAGCTGGCCGAGGCGGTCGCCTCGCTCGGCCCGGACGGCAGCGCGGCGCGCGAGCTGTGGCGGCTGATGTACCTGGAGGACCGGCCGGTCACCGAGGTGGCCGGGCTGATGGGCGTGCCCGAGGGCACGGTGAAGAGCCGTGCTCACCGGGTCCGGCAGCTCATGCGCGCTGTGCTGCGGCAGCCGGTGCGGGACGGAGGCTGACGATGAGCTTTGGCGATAACGCGACCGGTAACGGCGCCGACCTGCCAGCACAGAGCCAGGAAGGCTGCCCGGCGGACGTCGACCTGCGGCGCGCCTGGCTGGGTGTGGCCGCGGAGGTCTGGCGCCGCCGGCCGGGACCCGCCGAGCGGCTAGCCGGAAAGGTGCTGCGCTCGCCGGGCCTCGCGCGGGCGCTGCTGACCACGCCGTCGCTGCTGCTCGGCTGGGTCGTCGCCAGCGCGGTGGTGCTGGCGATCGGGATACTCGCCACGCTCGGGACCGGCACGCCGTTCGTGGCCCTGGCCGCGCCGGCGGTCGCTGGCGCCGGAATCGCCTACGCCTACGGCCCCGGCATCGACCCGGCCTGGGAGCTATCGCAGAGCATGGCGGTCAGCGACCGGATGGTGCTGCTGGTCAGGGCGCTCGCCGTGTTCGCGCTGAACGCCGCGCTTGGGCTGGCGGCGTCGGCGGCGTCGGCGACCGCGGCAGCAGTCACCTTCGGCTGGCTGATCCCGATGACCGCGGTGTCAGCGCTGGCCCTCGCGGCAGCGACAGTCACCCGCTCGGCGAACGCCGGCGTCGCGGCGGGCCTGGCCGCCTGGCTGATCACGGTGCAGGCGGTGCATGCGGCGTCCGGCCAGCTCACCACCGCCGTCGCCAGTTCCGTGCTGGTCCTTCCCTACCTGGGCGTCGCCGCATGCTGCGCCGCCATCGCATGGTTTGCCACCCGCATTCCGAGAGGAACGCCATGAACGTTGAGATCAGCGATGTGACCAGGCGGTTCGGCCGCACCCGGGCGGTGGCCGGGGTGAGCTTGCTGACCGGTCCCGGCGTGTTCGGGCTGCTGTGCCCCAACGGCGCCGGGAAGACCACGCTGCTGCGGATGATGGCCACGGTGATCCCGCCGAGCTCCGGCGAGGTGCGGCTGCTCGGCCGGGACCCGGCCGGCTACGGGCCGCGCCGGGAGATCCGGCGCAGGCTCGGCTACCTGCCGCAGAACCTTGGCTACTACCCGGGATTCACGGTGGCCGAGTTCGTCGAGTTCTTCGCGCTGCTGAAAGAGGTACCGCCGGGCCGGGTGCCGCACGCGGTGGCGACGGCGATCGAGCGGGTCGACCTCGGCGGCAGGGCGAAAGCGAAGCTGCGCACGCTGTCCGGCGGCATGCTGCGCCGGGCGGGCATCGCGCAGGCGATCGTCAACGAGCCCGAGCTCCTGCTGCTGGACGAGCCGACCGCCGGGCTTGACCCCGAGCAGCGGGTCGCGTTCCGCGCCCTGCTGCGCGAGCTCAGCGAGCGGGCCACCGTCATCGTGTCCACCCACCTGGTCGAGGACGTCGGCGCCGCCTGCAGCGAGGTCGCCGTGATGGACGCCGGGAAGATCGTGTTTCATGGCGCGCCGGCCGCGCTGACCGCCAGCGGCGAGGGCAGCGGCGCGGCCGGCGACTCGCCGCTGGAGCGCGGCTACAGTGCCGTGCTCGCGAATGCCAGGTCCGCCGCGGCGGTGGCGTCATGACCGCCGCGCCTGCTGCGCCGGCGCGGTCGCGGGCCCCTGTTATCAGCCGGGCGGTGCCGCTGAGCGCCGCGCGGCTGCTGCGGGTGGAGCTGCGGCGCAGCGCCATGCCCTGGATCCTGCCGCTGATCGCGGCGCTGTTCTGGTTCGACTCCTACCGGCCGAGCACCGGCACTGCGCCGCTGTACCCGCTTCGCACGTTCTGGAACATGGGCCAGGGGCACACGATCATCGACTTCGGGCCGTTCGTGGCGGCGGTGGCTGCCTGGATGGGCTCGCGGGACGGCCGCCGCGGCCTGGCTGACCTGGTGACCGCGACCGCCCGGCCACGCTGGGCGGCGCAGCTCGCCACCTGGGCGGCGACCGCCATCTGGGCCGTCGCGGCCTACCTGGCCTTCGTGGGCGTCATGTTCGGGGTATACGCGGGGCAGGGCGTGACCGGCTCGCCGCCGTGGTGGTGGGTCGCCGTCGGCGCTGCCGGGGTCACCGCGTTCAGCGCCGCCGGGTTCGCCGTCGGAGCCTGGTGGCCGAGCCGGTTCGCCGCTCCGGTGGCCGCGTTCGGCGGGTTCCTGGCGCTGGCGATGTCGTCACAGACCGGTTTCAAGCACGCCAGCGGCTGGTCGCTGATCCTGCCGACCAACTCCAACGGCACCTTCCAGAACTCCGACTCCGGGATCTTCTATCCCTGGGTGCCGGACCTGCCGATCGCCAGGATCATGTTCCTGGCCGGCATCGCGGTAGCGACGCTAGGCCTGGCCGGCCTGCCGGCCAGGGCGGGCGGCCAGTGGCTGCGCCGCGCCGCTGCTGCCCTCACGCTGGCCGGCGTGGCCATTGCCGGGACTGCCGTCGGACTGGCGGGCACCGCCACGCAGTCAGCACAGGGCATGATCATCCCAGCGCTGCACGACGCCGCCAGCGACGCGCCGATCGCCTACACCCCAGCATGCGGCCGCGCGGCGGGGACGCCGGTGTGCGTCAATCCCGCTTACCAGCGCTGGCTGCCTGCCGTGACCGCCGCGCTGGCGCCGGCGCTCACCGAGGTGGCCGGCCTGCCAGGCGCCCCAGCGCGGGCCACCCAGGTCGCCGATTCGTACGTCAGCGGAGCGGCCGGGCCGCCCCAGGCGCTCACAATCGGCGGCCGGCCGCCGGTGCTGCGGTTGTCGCTCGGCCAGCTCAACCTGCCGGGACCGTGCGGCTTCTGCAGCGGGGCCGTGGCGGCGAAGCTGTTCACCGGCCAGCTGCGGCTGCTGTTCGCCCATACCTTCACCGGCGCGGGCAGCGGCCCCGGCAGCCCGGCGCAGCAGGCCGTGCAGGCTGCCCTGCTGCGCGGGGCAGGCATCTCGTTCGCCGCGCAGCCCCTGCTGATGGGCACCGCCGAGAACTACCCCGGGCCACAGCCGGACTCGGCGACCGGGCCGGTCTTCGCCGCGGCCGAGCGGCTCGCCGCCCTGCCAGCGACGGCCAGGCACGCCTGGCTCGCCACCCACCTGACCGCGCTGCGGGCCGGCCGGCTCACCCTCGGGGAGCTTCCGTGACCGCCGCCGGCCTGCACCGCCCGGCACCGGGCAGCGTCCCGCCCGCCGTAGCCGGGACCCGCCTGGCCTGGACGGCCGCTGGATTCCGGCTGACGCGGCTGTACCTGGTCAGCCGGCGGGCGCCGATCGCGCTGGCGCTGCTGGCCGGGCTCGGCGCGCTGCTCGGTGCCGCGCTCTACTGGCGCTGGAACATCGCGGGCGGCGCCGCCGCGCGGCTGTTCATCCCGCTGACAATCCAGACCGGGGCAGCCGCGGTGATCGCCGTCACCACCTACGGGCCATTCGGGGAGCCAGAAAAGGCGGCCGGCCGGTGGCTGCCCTTGCTCCGGCTGGGCGCGGCGGTGGCGCTGACTGCCGCCGCGTTCGGCGCGCTGTCCGCGGGCGCCGCGGCTGGCACGATGCCCGGCGGAACCCTTGCCCTGCTCCGCAACGTCGGTGGCATGACTGGCATCGGCCTGCTTTCAGCTGCTGCCGTCGGCGGCGCGTTCGGCTGGGTGGGCCCGATGGCCTACCTGCTGATCACCGAGGGCGCGCTGGCCCACCGCTCCGCCACGCCGTGGGTCTGGCCGACCAGGGCGCCGCAGGATCGCGGCGGCGCGATCTGCGCCTGCCTGGTGATCGCCGCCGGACTGGCGCTGATCACGGTTCGCGGACCGCGGCAGTCAGGCCCTGGCTGACCAGGCGGTACCCAGGCTCTGACCAGGCAGGCGAGGATGCTTGAGTGGCAGGGTGAGCGGAGAGCAGCAGACTCGCTACGTGCAGTCACCGTCGGCCGGGAGCCGACCTGGCGCCAGGCCAGGGACCGAACGCGTCGCGCGGCCGCTGTCAGCGGAGGATGCCACCATCCTGGCCCTGGAGAACGAGGTCGTGGCCGGGCACATGTGCAAGGTCATGCTGCTCGATCACCCGCTTGACCTGGGCCAGCTGCGGTCCTCGATCGAAGGCCGGCTGGACCTGGCGCCCGAGCTGTGCCTGCGGCTTGGCGAGATCGACGGGCAGCCGTGGTGGGTGCCAGCCAGGCAGGTGGACGTGGACGCCCAGGTCGGTGAGCCGGACCAGGCCGGCACGGATGAGGCCAGCTTACCGGCGACGGTCGCTGGCCTGTTCCGGCAGCGCCTGGACCGCTCGCGGCCGCTGTGGCGGATAGACCTGATACCGCGCCTGCCAGCGGGTGGCAGCGCACTGGTCTGGCGCATCCATCACGCACTGGCGGACGGCATGACCGCGATGAGGATGGCCAGTGCGGTGCTCTGGGACCAGGGCCAGGCCAGCACAGCCGGCCGCGCGCCAGGCAAGCCATCGCTGGCGCCTGGTGCGGCGAGCGCGGCCGGGCATCACCGGCTGGCCGGGCTGCTCGCGGCCGCCAGACAAGCGCCGCAGCCGTGGCTGCGATCGCCCTTCAGCGGTCACATCGACGCACGGCGGACGGTGGCCTTCGCCGCCGGCGGGCTCGATGAGCTGCGGCACGCAGCCCATGCCGTCGACGGAGCGACCGTCAACGACGCGGTGCTGACCATTGTCGCCGGAGGGCTGCGGCAATGGCTGGAGACCCGTCATGGCCAGTTCGGCGACATCCGGGTGAAAGTTCCGGTGAGCTTGCACGCCGCGCCTGGCCTAGCCGGGGACGACCGCGGGGAGCCAGGCAACCGGGACTCTTTTTTCTGCCTCGACCTGCCGCTCGGATCAGCCGATCCGCTCGAGCGCCTCTCCGCTATCCGTCACGAAAGCCGGGTACGCAAGCAGGGCCATGACGCCGAGGAACTCGACACACTCATGCGTGCGCTCGGACGTGTCCCGCCGCTGCGCCAGTTCGCCGAACGGGTGCTCGCGCACCCCAGGTCGTTCGCGCTGAACGTGTCCAACGTCCCCGGTCCCCGCCAGCCGGTGCAGGTTCTCGGGGCGCCGGTGCGGGCGCTCTACTCGCTGGCGGAGATCCGCGAGGAGCATGCGCTGAGAGTCGCGGTGACCTCGCTCGCGGGCACGCTCAGTTTCGGGCTGGTGGCCGACCCGACGCTGCTGCCTGATGTCGATCACCTGGCCAGCTGCATGCAAGCAGAAGCCGCCGCGCTGATCGCCTGCAAGCCCGCATAGGTGTCCTGCCCGCGCCGGACCTGCTGACGCCGGTCTCCTTGCCCGCGCCCGGTCTCCTGCTCGGGCAGGTGCGCGGCTCGCCTCTCGGCATGGTGGTCGCCGGCGTCGCAGGCTCACCGGTACGTGTCGAGCAGGCTGATCGCTCTTTCCTGGCTTTCGACGTGGGCGTTGTGACCGAGGCCGGGCAGCGTTACGGCCGGACAGCCGAGGCCCGCCAGCTGCTCATCGGTGCTCATGCCGTCGTGCTCGCCGCGGGCCAGAGTCACGGGGGCCTGCGACCGCGCCAGCAGCTGAGCCATGTCGGGCGCGCCGACACCAAACGCACCCGCATCCATAGCCAGCCGCCACCGGCCGTCCTGCTCGCGCAGCCCGGCATCGACGGCCGGGTCACCCGCGGCAACCAGGCCGGCCAGGCCGGACACCCGCAGATAGCGCGCGGCTGCCTCATCGCGTGAGTTGAACCAGGCTGGCGGCCGCCTGGCCATCGCCCGCGCCCGGTCCAGGTCCTCATCGGTCCAGCTGACCTTGATCCCGAGGCCGATGACCGCTTGCACAAGCACCGGGAACCTGCCGCTGGCCAGCGCCAGGGCGACGACACCGCCCAGCGAGTGCCCGAGCACGACGACGGGGACACCGGGCTGAACGACGGCGGCTACTGCAGCGGCGAGGCCGTCGAAGGTATAACTGGCCAGCGGCGGCGAGCCGCCGTGACCCGGCAGGTCCGGCGCGAGCCAGCGTCCTGGCCAGCGCCGGGCGAGCAGCGGCCGCCACCCGTCCCAGACGTCGCAAGTCGCGCCCAGGCCGTGCAGCAGCAACAGCAGCGGCTCACCGCTGCCGTCCTGGTGGACCCGCAGACCGCCTGCCACAGCCGCAGTCTGCCACTGCGCCCCGAGCCGCGTGGTCGCCCGCGGCAGGCAAGGTGGTTAAGGTCGGCACTAGGCGGCGACTGCGGCAGGGCGCGGTGCGGGGCATGGCGCTCGCGCCCTGCGCCGAGGAGTTTCCGGGACGGCAATGACACTGGCGCGGCAATGACAGTGGCCTGGCAATGACAGTGGCCCGGCGATGACACTGGCCAGGCCTGCCTGGCCAGGAACCGAGGTCGTCTTCGACCCTGCGACCTACGTCGACGGCGTGCCTTTCGAGACGCTGGCCCGGCTGCGCATGCAGGCCCCCGTCGCCTGGGTGGCCGAGACTCCGGTCCTTGGCTGGCCGGCCGGGCCGGGATTCTGGCTGGTGCTACGGCACGCAGACGTCGAATCGGTGCTGGCCAGGCCCCAGCTGTTTTCTTCCGCGCTGGGGGCCACGCAGATCCGCGACCCGGCGACGCCGCAGGCCCTCAGCTACGTCCGGCAGATGATGCTGAACATGGACCCGCCAGCGCAGTCGCGGCTGCGCAGGCTGCTGAGCCGCTCGTTCACCAGGCGGACGGTCGCCAGCCTTGAGGACCGGATCCGCGGTCATGCAAGAGCCATGTGCGACCGGGTGTTCACCGGCTCGCGCGGCGACTGCGACTTCGCCAGGGACGTGGCGGCTGACCTGCCGCTGCTCACGCTGGCCGATGTGCTCGGCGTGCCGCAGCAGGACCGCTGGCTGCTGTTCGACTGGTCCAACCGGGTGATCGGCTACCAGGATCCCGACTATGCCTCGTCGGCCGAGTTCGACCCGGCCGCTGGCACGCCCATGGCCAGGCAGGCGCTGGCATTGCGGCCGGTGCCTGGCAGCGATGGCCGGATGCCCGATCCGCGCACCAGGCAGGGCATGCCGGACTTGTACGCCTACGCCCACCTGCTCGCGGAGGAAAAACGGCGCCAGCCGGGCGATGACGTGATGTCGGTCCTATTGGCTCAGGCGGACGACGACGGCGGTCAGGTTTCCGTGGCCGAGTTCGAGAACCTGTTCTGGCTTTTCGCGGTCGCCGGCAACGAGACCCTGCGAAACGGCCTTCCTGGCGCGTGCATCGCGCTGCTTGACCACCCGGACGCGCAGGACGAGCTGCGCGCTGACCCGGCCCTTGGGCCGGCCGCCGTCGAGGAGATGCTGCGCTGGTGGACGCCTGTGATGACCTTCCGCCGGACGGCGGCCGCCGACTGCGAGCTCGCCGGGCAGCGCATCGGCGAAGGCGACAAGGTCGTCGTCTCTTTTACCTCCGCCAACCGCGACGAGACGGTATTCGCCGAGCCTGACCGCTTTGACATCCGCCGCCACCCGAACCCGCACCTGGTGTTCGGGCACGGGCCGCACTTCTGCCTCGGCGCTCACCTCGCCCGCACCCAGGTGCGGGCGCTGTTCGACGAGGTGCTGGCCCGCACGTCCTCGCTGGTCTACGCGGGCCAGCCGTCTTACCTGCGATCGAACTTCCAGCGCGGCGTCAAGCGGCTGCCGGTCGCCTGGACCAGCTAGGCCGCCTAGACCCTCTCCGCTCGGACCGCGGCTACTGGTTCACCGGGAATCCGAGGTTGACGCCGCCGTGACTGGGGTCGAGCCAGCGCGAGGTGACCGCCTTGCCGCGGGTGTAGAAGTGCACGCCCTCGGCGCCGAACGCGTGCGTGTCACCGAACAGCGATGCCTTCCAGCCGCCGAACGAGTAGTAAGCCATCGGCACCGGGATCGGCACGTTGATGCCGACCATGCCGACTTCGACCTCGCTGGTATACCGCCGAGCCGCGCCGCCGTCGTTGGTGAAGATCGCCGTCCCGTTGCCGTACGGGTTCTGCGACACCACGCCGAGGGCCTCGTCGTAGCCGGACGCGCGCACCACCGACAGCACCGGGCCGAAGATCTCGTCGGCGTAGCAGCCCATCTCGGGCGTGACGTGATCGAGCAGGCTTGGCCCGAGCCAGAAGCCATCGGCCGACCCGCCGCTGATGGGATGCTCACGGCCGTCGATCGCCAGTACCGCGCCCTCGCGCACCCCTGAGTCCAGGTAGGACGCGACCTTGTCGCGGTGCGCGCGGGTCACCAGCGGGCCCATCTCCGAACCGGAGTCGTCTCCCGGCCCGACCCGCAGCCTGGCTACTCGTTCGGAAATCTTGCCGATCAGCTCGTCGCCGATGGGATCGACCGCGACCACGACCGAGATCGCCATGCACCGCTCGCCGGCCGACCCGAAACCCGCCGACACCGCCGCGTCGGCGGCCAGGTCCAGGTCGGCGTCGGGGAGCACCACCATGTGGTTCTTCGCGCCGCCGAGCGCCTGTACCCGCTTGCCGGCCGCCGTGCCGGTCTCGTACACGTAGCGGGCGATGGGAGTGGACCCGACGAAGCTGACCGCGCGCACGTCCGGGTGCGTGAGCAGGCTGTCGACCGCCTCCTTGTCGCCGTGCACGACGTTGAACACCCCGTCGGGCAGGCCGGCCTCGGCCAGCAGCTCGGCCAGCAGGACCGAAGCGGACGGGTCCTTCTCCGACGGCTTGAGCACGAAGGTGTTGCCGCACGCGATCGCGATCGGGAACATCCACATCGGCACCATGGCCGGGAAGTTGAACGGGGTGATGCCGGTCACCACGCCGAGCGGCTGGCGGATCGAGTACGCGTCGACGCCAGTGGACACGTTCTCCGAGAACCCGCCTTTGAGCAGGTGCGGGATACCGCAGGCGAACTCCACGACCTCCAGGCCCCTGGCCACCTCGCCGGCCGCGTCA
Organism: Streptosporangiaceae bacterium; assembly: GCA_036495525.1. Lineage (GTDB taxonomy): Bacteria > Actinomycetota > Actinomycetes > Streptosporangiales > Streptosporangiaceae > DASXMR01. The sequence continues at coordinate 18,150 of DASXMR010000107.1, forward strand.
GCGGCGACCTTGCCGTGCTCCGCGCTGATCAGCGCGGCCAGCTTGGCCTGGTTCGCCTCCAGCAGCTGGCGGAAGGCGAACATCACCGCCACCCGCCTGGTCAGCGACGTCCCCCGCCAGAGCGGGAACGCGCTGGACGCGGCCTGCACCGCCGTGTTGACCTCTGCCGCTGAGGCGAAGTCCACGGTGCCGGTGACCTGCCCGGTCGCCGGGTTGTAGACGTCGCCGCGGCGGGCGGCGTCACCGGACCACGGCTTGCCGCCGATCCAGTGCGTGCAGTGCCTGACCTGTGAGTCTGAAAGTTCAGCCATGCCTACAGTGTGCAACGCTCCCCGGCCGGCGCGACAGCCGAGCCAGCGACTGACCAGTCCACGGCAGGACAAGATCAGCAGTAACGAGGCCGTTCCGCCGCTCCCGGCCCGCTCACCTGGTCACGGTCAGCGGGAACAGGCCTGGCTGGGCGTAACCGCCCTGGCCGTCATGCCGCCCGCCGTGGCCCGGCCGGTCGCGCTTGAAGTGCTTGCTGAGCGCGACTTCCTGGCCCTGGTAATTGGAGTCCAGCGCGGCCCCGTAGAGCCGGTCGGGGCACTGCGCCATCTTCTCGAAGCTGAACTTGCAGATGTTCTGGCCGTGCTCGACAGCGAACGGCACGTCGTGCGCGCGCACCTCGAGCGCGACCCGGCTGCCCTGGCGGCCAGCCGGGTCGCCGTCGTAGCCGAAGCCGGGGTCGAAGAAGCCGGCGTAGTGGGTGCGCAGCTCGCCGCTGGTTGGGTCGTACGCGGTCATCTCGGCCGCGTAGCCAGGCGGGATCCGCAGCCGGTCAAGGGACAGCAGCAGGTAGAACTTCTCCGGCCGCAGGATGATCCGCGCGCCGTGCTCTCCTGGCTCGCTCAGCACCTCGTCCCAGAAGCTGCGCGGCTGGTAGTGGTTCACCTTGCTGAGGTCGAGGACGGTGCTGTCCTCCTTGGCCGAGTAACCGACCAGCTCGTGCCCGCCGGGCCGGCCGAGGTCCAGCGCCATGAACAGCCCGTTGCTGACCGCGATCTGGTCCGGCGGCCGGGGGCGGGAGTCACGGAACAGCAGCGGCGTGCTGGCGTGCAGCGCGGCGATCTCCTCGTCGGTCAGGCTTGACCGCCCGGTCATCAGCCGCAGCTGATTGAGCGAGATGCCGGGCAGCACCCGGACCGGGAAGGTGCGGGAGACCACTTCGAGGTACAGCCGGCCGTGGTAGCCATCCGGGATCTCGTCGAACATGAAGTTGTTGTCGCTGATGACCCGGGTGAAAATGTCGAGCCGGCCGGTGGAGCTCTTCGGGCTCGCCTTCGCCCTGACCCCCTCGGGCAGGCTGAGCTGCTCGACCAGCGGGATCAGGTACGGCCGGTTCTGCTCCAGGATGATGCCCTGCTGGCGCAGGCTAACCCGCTCGGTGGTGTAGCGGCGCAGGGCCTGCTCGACTGGCTCGTTGTCCGGCAGGAAGCTGCACCGCAGCCGGTAGGCGACGCTGCCGAGGCGCAGGTCAAGGCTGGCTGGCTGGACGTTGCGCGGCGGCACCTGGCTGTCGCCGGCCGTGATCCACCCGTCGCCGATGGCGGCGTTGATCAGCTGGGACGGCAGCACGCCAGGCGGGAGCAGCCGCGGGTCCATGATGGTCAGCCCCTGTTCACCGGCTGGAAAGCGCCGGAATGATGTCGGTGCCGTAGGCGGCCATCGTCTCGCCTGGCTGGTCGTGCATCAGGTAGATGGCGAACTGGCTGACCCCCATGGCGGCCAGCTCATGCAGCCGGTCAAGGTGCGCGGCGGCTGGGCCGAGCAGGCAGAACCGGTCGATGATCTCGTCCGGCACGAACTCTGTGTCCGGGTTGCCAGCCCGGCCGTGGTGCGAGTAGTCGTAGCCCTGCCGGCCGGCGATGTAGTCGGTCAGCTCCCCGGGCACTGGCCCGTCCGTGCCGTACCGGCGGACCAGGTCGGCTACGTGGTTGCCGACCATGCCGCCGAACCAGCGCAGCTGGTCGCGCTGGTGCGGCAGGTCGGTGCCGACGTAGGCGGGCGCGGCGACGCAGATCGTGACCGCGTCGTCGGCGCGGCCAGCCGCCCTGGCCGCCTCGCGGACGGTGCCGATCGTCCACCTGGCGATGTGCGGATCGGCGGTCTGCAGGATGAACCCGTCAGCCTGGGCGCCGACCAGCGCCAGCGCCTTCGGCCCGTAGGCCGCCATCCAGATCTCCAGCTTGCCGTCGCGCACCCACGGGATCCGGATCGCCGAGTCGTGCAGCGTGACCTCCCGGCCCTCGGCCAGGTCCTTGATCACGCGCATGGCCTGCGCCAGCGTGGCCAGGTTGGCCGGGGGCTGGCCGATGACCCGGCGGGCCGAGTCGCCGCGGCCGATGCCGCACACCGTGCGATTGCCGAACATCTCGTTCAGCGTGGCGAACAGCGACGCGGTGACCGACCAGTCCCTGGTGCCGGGGTTGGTCACCATCGGCCCGACCATCAGCGCCGAGGTCGACGCCAGGATCTGCGAGTAGATGACGAACGGCTCTTCCCATAGCACGTGCGAGTCGAACGTCCAGCCGTGGCTGAACCCCAGCTGTTCCGCCTCGCGCATCCTGGCCACGACGGCCCTGGCCGGCGGGTCGGCCTGCAGCACCAAGCCGAAGTCCATGTCCCGCCCCTTACCTCAGGTACTGGCACAGGTCGCGCTTGAGGAACTGGCCGTGACCTGGCTCGCCATGGTATTCGCCGTCATCGACGATGACCCGCCCGCGCGACAGCACTGTCTGCACCTTGCCGGTGACCTGCAGGCCCTCGTACGCCGAGTAATCCACGTTCATGTGGTGCGTCGCCGCCGAGAGGACCTGCACCGCGGCCGGATCGTAGATCACGATATCGGCATCGGAGCCCGGCTGGATGACGCCCTTGCGCGGGTAGAGCCCGAACATCCTGGCCGGCGTCGCCGCGGCTACCTCCACCCAGCGCGGCAGCGACAGCTCGCCGGCGACCACGCCCTGGTGCAGCAGGTCTACCCGGTGCTCGACGCCGGGGATGCCGTTGGGGATCTTGGAGAAGTCGCCCTGGCCGAGCTGCTTCTGGTCGGCGAAGCAGAACGGGCAGTGGTCGGTGGACACCACCGACAGGTCGTTGGTGCGCAGCCCGGCCCATAGCGACGCCTGGTGCTCGCGCGGCCGCAGCGGCGGCGAGGCGACGTACTTGGCGCCCTCGAAGCCCGGCCTGCCGAGGTCGTCAAGCGACAGGTACAGGTACTGCGGGCAGGTCTCGGCGAACACGTTCTGCCCGGTGTCGCGCGCCTGCGCGACGGCTGCCAGCGCGTGCGCCGAGGACAGGTGCACGATGTACAGCGGCGAGCCGGTGACCTTCGCCAGCGTGATCGCCCGTGACGTCGCTTCGCCCTCCAGCTCCGGCGGCCTGGTCAGGCCGTGCTGCAGCGGCTCGGTCCGGCCGGCCGCGAGTGCGCCGGCCACCAGCTGGTCGATCGCGATGCCGTTCTCGGCGTGCATCATCACGGTGGCGCCAGTCGCCGCCGCCTGCTGCATCGCGCGCAGGATCTCCCCGTCGGTCGCGTAGAAGACGCCGGGATAGGCCATGAACATCTTGAAGCTGTTCACCCCGGCGCCGATGCACGCTTCCATTTCCTTGAGCGTCGAGTCATTGACGTCGGAAACGATCATGTGGAAGCCGTAGTCGATGGCGCAGCGGCCGTCGGCCTTGCCGTGCCAGGTGTCCAGCGCCGCGAGCAGCGAGGTGCCCTTCGGCTGCACCACGAAGTCGATGATCGTGGTGGTGCCGCCCCAGGCCGCGGCCGCCGTGCCGGTCTCGAAGGTGTCCGACGAGAAGGTGCCGCCGAACGGCATCTCCATGTGCGTGTGCGCATCGATTCCGCCGGGCAGCACGTACCTGCCCCGCGCGTCGACGACCCGGTCGGCCGCCGTGGCCCAGCCGGCCGCCGCGGCGCTGCCCGGCGCGGCCAGCGCCGATATCCGCTCGCCGTCGGTCAGCACCTCGACAGCTGCGGTGCCCGACGGGCTGACCACGGTGCCGCCGCTGATCAGGATCTGCATCGCTGCCTCCCCCGCTCAGGGCTTGACCAGCGGCCCGTAGGAGTCCGGCCGCCGGTCACGGTAGAAGGCCCACAGGTCACGGACTTCCTGCAGCTGGCCCATGTCGAGGTCGCGCACGACGACGTCGTCGGCGGTGTCGGAGGCAGCCTCGCCGATCTGCTGGCCGCGCGGGTCGACGAAGTAGGACTGGCCGTAGAAGTCGTTGTCGCCCAGCGGCTCGACGCCGACCCGGTTGATGGCGCCGACGAAGTACTCGTTGGCGACGGCGGCGGCTGGCTGCTCAAGCCGCCAGATGTACTGGGACAGGCCGCGGCTGGTGGCCGACGGGTTGAAGACGATCCGCGCGCCGGCCAGGCAGAGCGCGCGCCAGCCCTCGGGGAAATGCCGGTCGTAGCAGATGTAGACGCCGATCGTGCCGACGGCGGTGTCGAACACCGGGTAGCCGAGGTTCCCAGGACGGAAGTAGAACTTCTCCCAGAACCCTCTGACCTGGGGAATGTGGTGCTTGCGGTACTTGCCGAGGTAGCTGCCGTCCGCGTCGATCACCGCGGCGGTGTTGTAGTACACGCCCGGCTGCTCTTCCTCGTACATCGGCACGATCAGCACGACGCCGTGCCTGGCGGCCACCTCGCGCATCAGCGCGGTCGTCGGGCCGTCCGGGATCTGCTCGGTATAGGAGTAATAATCGGCGTCCTGAATCTGGCAGAAGTAGGGCCCGTAGAACAGCTCCTGCAGGCACACCACCCTGGCCCCGGCCGATGCCGCGGTGCCGATGGCCGCTACCGCGTTGCCGATCATGGAGTCCTTGTCCCCGGTCCAGGCCTGCTGCACCAGCCCGGCCCTGATGATCTCCGCCACTATGCCTCCCTGCCTCGCCGCCTCGCTGACGGCGGCCGTGCCTGCCAGCGGCCATATCAGTGCTGCCGCACCCGTGCTGCCGCACCCGTGCTGCCACGACAGTGCTCCCACGACAGTGCTGCAGCCCCGGCCGCTTCGCCCTCCCCGGCTGTGCTCCCGACGGTACTCCGGCTCTGGCCCGGTCCCCAGCCGGCCGCGTAAATCAGGCAGGCTCGCCAGTTGGCTCGGCGTCCGGCTCGGCGGCAGCGTCCTTGCTGGCCGACCACGGACGCAGCGCGAGCGCCAGCGCGGGGAAGAGCAGCACCGACAGCAGCGCGGCGCCGATCAGCGCGGCCGCCGTCGAGGCGCTGAGCAGGTTCAGCTCGCGGCCAAGGGCGGACACCACGACGGGGAAGGTCAGCGTGGTGGCCTGCAGCAGGCCGGCCGCGATCGCCGGGCGGGTGCCGAGCCGCCGCCGGTACAGCAGCGCGGGCGCGCCACGCGCGACAAGGATCGCGGCGATCAGCGCGGGCACCAGGGCTATCGCCTCCGGATGCGACAGCAGCGCGCGCACGTCGAAGCCGACACCGGTGCCGATGAAGAAGACCGGGACCAGGAAGCCGAAGCCGATTGCCCGCAGCTTCCCCCAGTACGCCTCCTGGTTCGGCCGCTCATCGCGGTCCGAGACATTCAGCACGATCCCGGCGATGAAGGCTCCGAGCAGCGAGTCGACACCGAACCGGTGCGCGAGCCCGGCGAACAAGAGCAGGACCACGAAGGCGGCGCGCACTCGCAGCTGGGCTGTGGACTCGTCGGTGGCCAGCAGTACCTTGCGGAACCAGGCCGTCTGCCAGAGCCGGGTCAGCGCGAAGCCGATGACGATCGCGGCCGCCGCCAGCGCGGCCAGGTAGAGCAGCTGCACCGCGGTGGACTCGGGCTCGGCGGAGAACAGGATGGTCAGCAGGATCAGCGCGCCGAACTCGCCGACCGAGCCGGACATGGCGACAAGCTGGCCGAAGCCCGTGCTGATCTCCCTGGCGTCGCGCAGCACGGGGATGATCACACCGAGGGTGCTGGCAGTCAGCGCCAGGGCCAGCAGCCGCAGGTCAGCGCCGGGCGCGATGGGCAGCAGCGCGGCCGCGGCCGGCACGGAGATCACCAGCGATGCCGCGAACGCGATGGCCGACAGCCGGAAGGCCGGCCCGCGGAACTGCTCCGGCCGGATCTCCTGGCCGGCCAGGAACAGCAGGAAGCCGAACCCGAGCAGGTAGAGCACCTCAACGGCGCCGGTGAGCTGCACCAGGTTGAGCGCCTGCGGGCCGACCACGATCCCTGCCACGACCTCGAGCACGACGGGCGGCACCAGCCGCCGCGGGATTGCCCTGGCCAGCAGCGGCGCCGCGAATGCCGCGATCGCGACGACGAGCAGCCCGCCGTACTGGATCGTCACCGCTGCGGTTCCCCGCGCCGGCTCATCTCCGCTCACCCCCCGAAGAGCAGGAGACGATGGTAACCAGCGGCCCCGCGCCGGCCTGCGGGCGAGCCCAGGGCAGGCGGCCGGGACGGGCTCGGCCGTGCGGTGCCCGCTCCTCACTTGCCCGCGCACCGCTGGCCGGCGGAGGTGACTCACCCTGCCGAGGTGATGCATGCCCGTAACTGCTGTCGCACGATGGCCATGACCGGGCGGTACCGCCCGCCCGACTGCCGATGGGGGTGCGTGATGTCGGACGTCAAGCTGGAGCGCAAGGAATCGGTCAGCCGGGCTGAGGCCGCTGACATGCTGGCGATGCTCGCCAGGGCGTTCACCACCGGAGGGCACACCGAGCTGCCGTTCGGCCCCGGCACGGTGACGCTGCACATCCCGGACAGCGTGCGGACCGAGTTCGAGGTGGAGGTCGAGGGCGACGAGATCGAGATAGAGGTGGAGATCAAGTGGCCGGTGAGCGGGCCCGAGCACGCGCCGGAGCGATCAGCGGCCACGGCGGTGCCTGACCGCAGCGCCGGCAACGGCCGCGCGCCAGGCAAGAAGCCCCGCTCCAAGCAGCGCCAGAAGCCGCGCTAGCCCGCCTGGCGCCTGCCGGTCGCCGCTCGCGGGCCCGCGGCCCGGCTGAACGAACTCAGCCGAGGTAGCTCATCACGTGCTTGATCCTGGTGTAGTCCTCGAAGCCGTAGATCGACAGGTCCTTGCCGTAGCCGGAGTTCTTGAACCCGCCGTGCGGCATCTCCGAGGCGAACGGGATGTGGGTGTTGATCCACACCGCGCCGAAGTCCAGCTGCCTGGCCATCCGCATCGCGCGGCCGTGGTCCCTGGTCCACACGCTGGCCGCCAGGCCGTACTTCACGCCGTTGGCCCAGCGCAGCGCCTCGTCCTCGGAGCTGAACTGCTGGACGGTAATGACCGGGCCGAAGATCTCGTCCTGGACCATCTCGTCGTCCTGGCGCAGCCCGGTCACCACGGTCGGCGCGTAGCAGTAGCCCCGGTCGCCCACCCGGTGCCCCCCGGTAACCACCTTCGCGTGGTCGGGCACCCGGCTGAGGAAGCCCTCGACCCTGGCCAGCTGGGCCGGGTTGTTGAGCGGGCCGAAGTCCGCGTCCGGCAGCTCGAGACCACCGGTCTTCATGCCGCCGGCCTGCTCGCCGAGCGCGTCGGCCAGGTCAGCGGCCACGGCCGGGCCGGCCAGCACCCTGGTGGCCGCGGTGCAGTCCTGTCCGGCGTTGTAGTAGCCGGCCGCCGCGATCTGCTCCGCCGCCCTGGCCACGTCGACGTCATCGAAGACGATGACCGGCGCGTCACCGCCCAGCTCCAGGTGCACCCGCTTCAGGCCGGCCGCCGCGGCCTGCGCCACCTCTATGCCAGCGCGGACCGAACCGGTAATCGACACCATCTGCGGGATGGCGTGCGATACCAGCGCGCGGCCGGTGTCGCGGTCGCCGCAGATCACGTTCAGCACGCCCGGCGGCAGGAACTCCGCCGCGATCTCGGCCAGCAGCAGGGTGGATACCGGCGTGGTGTCGGACGGCTTGAGCACGACGGTGTTGCCGGCCGCCAGTGCCGGGGCGATCTTCCAGACCGCCATCATCATCGGGTAGTTCCATGGCGTCACCTGAGCGCAGACGCCGACCGGCTCGCGCCTGACCATCGAGGTGTGATCGCGCAGGTACTCGCCGGCCGCCTGGCCCTGCAGGATCCGCGCCGCGCCGGCGAAGAACCTCAGCTCGTCAGCCAGCGGCGGCACCTCGTCGGTCCTGGTGAGCACCACCGGCTTGCCCGTGTTGCGAGACTCGGCCTCGATCAGGTCGTTCGCCCGCGCCTCGATCGCGTCAGCGAGCCGCAGCAGCGCGAGGCTGCGGTCCGCCGGGGTGGCGTCCCGCCAGCCCGGCGCGGCGCTGGCCGCGGCCTGCAGCGCAGCGTCGACGTCACGCGGCCCGGACAGCGGCGCCGCTGCGTAGGCATCGCCCGTGCTGGGGTCGACGACGTCGCTGGTACGTTCGTCGGCAGCGGCCACCTGCTTGCCGTTCACGAAGTTGCGCAGCACCTGGCGGCTATCAAGCTCGGCAGCGGCTGAGGTCATGAGGGCCTCCCGGAGGCGAGTGTTCGGGTCAGGTGCTGTCCCGTGCCCGCCCGGCCCGCAACATGCACAGGTACCGATCCTGGCAGAGAATCTGTCCTTCGACAACTGAATCAGTCATCGGTTGCATCAGAAACCACGATATCAGTTGACAGCTGTCCGTTTCGTGACACGATGTCGGCAAGGAGGCGGCTCATGACGCACACGCGGGCGGCGACGGCCGGGCTGGCCCGGTCGCGAGCCGAGCCAGGCGGCCGGAGCCAGCAGAACGGCCGCCAGGTGCTCGACCAGGTCGCCAAGCAGATCATCGAGCAGCTGCAGCAGGACGGCCGCCGCTCATACGCCGCGATCGGCAAGGCGGTGGGCCTGTCCGAGGCGGCCGTGCGGCAGCGGGTGCAGCGGCTGGTCGACAGCGGCGCGATCCAGATCGTCGCCGTGACCGACCCGATGACGCTCGGCTTCCGGCGCCAGACGATGATCGGCGTGCGCTGCGACGGCGACCTGGAGCGGTTGGCTGACGACCTGGCCGGGATGCCGGAGATCGACTACGTGGTCATCACCGCCGGCTCGTTCGACCTGCTGATCGAGCTGGTCTGCGAGGACGACGACCAGCTGCTGGAAATACTCGGCAGGGTCAGGTCCCTACCGGGTGTCACGGCGACTGAGACGTTTGTTTACCTGAAGCTCCGCAAGCAGACCTACAGCTGGGGGACACGATGAGCAGCGCGCACGACGGCGAGCACGCGGCGGACCGCGCGACCGCGTGGCAGGAATCAGCTAAGCGGCACATGTGGCTGCACTTCACCCGGATGTCGACATACCGTGACGCCGACGTGCCGCTGATCGTCCGCGGCTCCGGCGAGTACGTATTCGACGAGCACGGCAAGCGCTACCTGGACGGCCTGTCCGGGCTCTTCGTCAGCCAGATCGGGCACGGCCGCACCGAGGTCGCTGAGGCCGCGGCACGGCAGGCGAGCGAGCTTGCCTACTTCCCGCTCTGGTCGTACGCGCACCCGCGCTCGATCGAGCTGGCCGAGCGGCTGGCCGCGCTGGCGCCCGGTGACCTGAACCGGGTCTTCTTCACCACCAGCGGCTCAGAGGCCGTCGAGTCGGCCTGGAAGCTCGCCAAGCAGTACTTCAAGGCCACCGGGCAGCCAGGCAAGTACAAGGTGCTGAGCCGGGACATCGCCTACCACGGCACGTCGATGGGCGCGCTGGCGATCACCGCCCTGCCCGGCATCAAGGCACCCTTCGAGCCGCTGCCGCCCGGCGGCGTCCGGGTGCCGAACACCAACTTCTACCGCGCGCCTGACTTCGTCGCGCACGACGAGACGGCGTTCGGCCGGTGGGCGGCCGACGAGATCGAGCGCGCGATCCTGCGCGAGGGGCCCGAGTCGGTCGCCGCCGTCTACCTCGAGCCCGTGCAGAACTCCGGCGGCTGCTTCCCGCCGCCGCCCGGCTACTTCGAGCGGGTCAGGCAGATCTGCGACACCTACGGCGTGCTGCTGGTCTCCGACGAGGTCATCTGTGCATTCGGCCGGCTTGGTCACTACTTCGGCTCCCAGCGCTACGGCTACCAGCCGGACATCATCACCTTCGCCAAGGGCGTCACCTCCGGCTACGCGCCGCTCGGCGGGATGCTGGTGCGCGACGCGCTGATCGAGCCGTTCAGCGAAGGCGACGCCAGCTTCCTGCACGGCATCACCTTCGCCGGCCACCCGGTGTCGTGCGCGGTCGCGATGGCCAACCTCGACGTCTTCGAGAAGGACGACCTGCTCGGCAACGTGCGGTCCAACGAGGCGGCGTTCCGCGGCACCCTGGAGAAGCTGCGCGAGCTGCCGATCGTCGGGGACGTGCGCGGCGACGGCTACTTCTACGGCATCGAGCTGGTCAAGGACAAGGCCACCAAGGAGACGTTCGACGACGACGAGTCCGAGCGGCTGCTGCGCGGGTTCCTCTCCCCCGCCCTGTTCCAGGCCGGCCTGATCTGCCGTGCCGACGACCGCGGCGACCCGGTGATCCAGCTGTCCCCGCCGCTGACCTGCACGCAGGAGCACTTCGACGAGATGGAGCAGATCCTGCGCGACGTGCTGACCAGGGCCTGGGCGCAGATCAGCCCCGACCACCACGGTCGCACGGGCGCGGAGACAGCCGGCCAGCGGATGACTGGCCTGCACGACCCGCGCGGCTAGCCGCGTCATGAACCGGTAGCAGTACCGGCCTCCCGCCGCCGGGCGGACAGGCGGCGCCGCCGCGTTCACGGGCGAGAGCCTGTCGCGCCGGATTTCGGCGTCCCCTGCGAAAGCACCAGCGGGTGACGAATATGTAGCAGCCGGGGAGCTACGGCGAGTGCCACTCGCGCGTCTAGTAATGGACTGACTCAGGGCAGGTGGCGCCCTGAAATGGCGGTGGCAACCGGGGAGGACCAGATGTCGGCAAGAAATTCGGCATGCATTAGCAAAGCCCGGCTCAGTGCGCTGGCCGGGCACCCGTACGGCCGGATGTCACGGGCGCTGATCGCGGGCGCGGTGACGCTGACTGCGACCGCCATGACCGCGCCGGCGATCGCGCTGGCCGGGCCGGCACCGGGCGGGCTGGCGCAGCAGCCGGCCGCAGCCAGCTGGAACATCGTCAGGACCGTGCACGCGCGCGGGGGCCCGCTGGTCACCGCCGTCACGGCGCTGGGCGCGCGCGACGCCTGGGCGTTCGAGCAGGGCGGTCTGCCGTCGGCCAGGCCGGCCGCCTTCCGGCTGTCGGGGACGACCTGGAAGCGGGCGCCGTTTCCCGGCCGGGCAGGCGAGAGCGTGCCGGCCGCTGACTCCTCGTCGCCAGCGAACGTGTGGGCGGTCACCAGCAAGCTGGCGTCGTCCAGGGCACTGCGCTGGAACGGCAGCCGCTGGCAGGCGACGGGCACGCTGCCGACCCTCATCGACGACGTGGTCGTGATCAGCCAAACCGACGTCTGGGCCTTCAGCCAGCCGGGCTTGCGCGGAAGCGGCGCCTGGCACTTCAACGGCCACCACTGGCTGCGCCAGGCGGCCGGGCACGGCCTGTCAGCCGGCAGCGCCCTGTCCGCGCACAGCATCTGGGCGGTCGACGGCAAGACCGTCGCGCACTGGAACGGCATGCGCTGGACCAGGACGTCGGTCGCCAGGCTGCTGCCGCCAGCCGGCCAGCTCAGCTCGCCGCGCCTGACCGCGATCTTCGCATCCTCGGCCAGCAGCGTCTGGGCCGTCGGCACCGGCGGCCGCGAGGACGAAGGCGGGCCAGCGGTCGTGCTGCACTTCAACGGCCATCGCTGGAGCCGCGCGGCCCTCGATGCGTCGGCCGGCGACCCGGCCCTCGCCCAGGTCGCCCCCGACGGCCAGGCCGGGCTGTGGATTCCGGTGCCGTCCGCTGACGGCATACCGTTCCGGATGCTGCGGTTCAGCGCCGGGCACCTGAGCAGCGTCACGATGCCGGTCAGCGGCCGCAAGCTGGATGTGCTGGCGGTGGCGGCGCACGGCGGCACGGCGTTCAGCGTCGGATTCACCCACGTCCAGGACAACATCGGCGTCCGCGTCGCGGGCGTTATCCTCAAATTCAGCTGACCGTAGTTATGCGTGCGGGCTGCTGTCACGAGCTATTCGCCCCGGCCGGCCGAACTGATGCGGCGATGGTTTACCGCCGTCGGGCCGGGCGGGTCTTGCTGGCCGTGACAGCAGCCCTTTAAGCCGCGATCAAGTGTTGCCAATTCGTTATCGAATTTGCTCGTCTAATCCACCGCCAGTGCGTCTGTTAAAAGTGAGGGCGGTCGCAGGGCACAGGGGTCGGACGGTGGCAGCCGGACTGCGGCGCGGGGTACCACGGGAGGCACGATGTCAGCCGGCAGCGAGCGTTGGGCGGCACTAGACAGCAAGTACGAGCGGCTGGTCGACATCACCTGCCCGCAGCCCGTGGTCGACGGGCCGCATGGCGCCCGGCGCCGGTGGCATCACCGGATCACCGGTGCCGCCCCTGGCCACCGGGGCAGGCTGGTCAGGCACGGCCTGCGCCGGACCGGCCGCTCCCTCTAGCCAGCCGGCTGGCAGCCAGTCCGGCCGCCGATCGAGCGGCTGTGCTGAGGGCAGCGCGGCGCGGGCCGCGATGCGAGCCTGGCCGGGCTGCATCGAAGCTCAGGCAGCGGCTCGGCCGGCCGGCTGCGCCAGGAGCACCAGGCAGACAAGCGAGCGCCCCCGCCGGCTGGCGGGGGCGCTCGTGTCTTTCGCGGTTACGGGGATACCGAGTTGACCGAGGTGCCCCAGTTGGCAAAGCCGTCCCTGGTACCGCCGCAGGTGGCGAGCGCCAGGGTGAACTGCGGCGGCGCGCAGTTCGGGAACTGGATGTAGTTGGTGGAGAAGAAGATCTTGTTGCTGCCCGGGTCGTACACGCCGGCGCTGTAGTCACCCCAGCGCGGTGACGTGCGGCCAGGGAAGCCCTGGTACTCGCCGAACCCGTCCTCAGGTGCCTGCCCGAGGTCGGCGACGCTGACCTTGGAAGCGTTCAGGTCGCTGGCCCCGACGCCCAGCCTCCCGAACGCCGTGCTCGGGAAGAAGCCGCCGTTGTCTGCGCCTGCCGGCCCGCCGTTGCCGGTGAGCGTGAAGAACAGCGCCGCTGGGCCGTGGTCCGGAGCGGCGATGTCCGGCATTGACAGGTCCTCATGGGCCGGTGACACGTAGCCCTGGCTGGTCAGCGTGAAGACGCCAGACTGGTCAAAGCCCTTGGTGCCGATTTCCCAGAAGGCCGCGCCCTGGTGCACTTCTCCAGTCGCCTCGCCAGCAAACGACTGGGTTGTCTCGGTGCTGATGGCACCCCACAGCTGGCCCTGGGACTGCGAGGCCTGGGTGAAGTTGTCACCGTTGGTCGCGATCCCGCCTTCCGGACAGCTGGCCGGCGGGTTCGCCCCGGTGCTCAGGCCGGCCGCGCCGCACTCGTCGCCGAGCGGGATAGGTCCGGTCTTCTGCGGGGCGTTGACGCCCTCACCGAAGTAGAAGTTGGTGCCGGAGAACAGCTGGCCGCCGAAGGTGACAGCACCGCAGGCAGCGCAGTTCGCGCTGTCGAGAGCGCTCAGCCCGGTCCAGTCGAAGACCGCGATCCGGTTATCGCCCTGGCCGCGGAAGTCCAGCGTGTCCAGCATGAAACCGGAACCGCCATGACTGTTGTCGAACTGGGCCGCGTCCGGCGGCATCGCCGGGATCACCGAGAACCAGCAGGTGATGCCTGGCCGGTGCCGGATATTGTCCGAGGCGCAGGTGCCGTCGGGCGTTGCGAGCAAGCCCATATTCTCGATCGCGACGTTGAAGGCCGGATTGGGCTTGCCGTTCCCGAGGGTCACCGGCAGGCCGTGCTCCAGCGCGTTCTTGTCGAAGGCGAACTCCTGCGCGCCGTTGAAGCCGCCGCCGCCGATACCCGCCGTGACCTGCGGGAACTCGTCGTAGAACAGCTCGAACGCGTCCCTGGTGACGGCGATCTTCGTGAAGTCGTTGAGCAGGAACGGGGCACCGGGCTCGGCCGGGTTGTAGTTGGCGTTGAGGAAGTACACGTTGTACGGGCCGAACGGGTTGTTGCCCTTCGTCACCGCGATGCCCTCGAAGCACGTGTTGGCCACGCCGGCGAAGCAGCCGGAGAACGGGCCGCCGCTCGCCTCGGTGCTGGCTGACGCGAACTCGGTAAAGATGAAGTGCCCGCCATTGCTCGGGTCGAACTGGCACATGATGTCGCCGCCGCTGCTCCAGCCCCTGGCGGTAAGGCCCATCAGCGTGTCGAGCGGGATGACCGAGGAGACCCGGCTGAGCTTGGTGTTGAAGAACAGCACCTCGCCGAGGTTGTTGGCCTCGACCACGAACCCGTTGCCGGCGCACAGGCCCTGGTCGGCCGGCTCGATGTCACCATTCGGGTTGGTGCTCAGCGTGCCGCTGTCCACGGCGTTGAGTCCCTTGACGCCCTTCGCGCCATTCGCGTTCATGTTGATCTGATCGCATCCGGTGCCTGGCCGGTCGCAGTTCACCGACGGCGGTGGCGGGTCCTGGCCGTTCTTGTCGACCATCGGCGACGGCAGGGCGTGCGTCATCGCTGCCGGGTTCGACAGGCCAGCTGCCGCGGCATTGCGCGCCTTGATGTCAGCCTTCGCGGCCCTGGCAGCAGCCTTGGCTTGCGCGGAGCCCGGCGTGAACGAGGCCGTCGACGGCGTGGCGAACGGACCGGTCAGCAGGTTGCACCCGCTCGCGCAACCGGTCGCTGCGGTGCCGACGAAGGTCGGCGGGCCGTTGCCCAGGCTGGAGGAGGTCACGGTGGAGGCTTGCGGGTTCGCCACCATGGCGGAAGCGCCCGGCGCGACGCCGACCAGCATCCAGATCGGCATGCCCAGGGCTACCAGAAAGGCAGACAGGCGGTAGAGGTTTCTCCTTTTGAACGGCATTGTTCAGTGCCTCTCGCAGGGTTCCTCGTCCCCCTCGGGCGTCGGCGGGAAGACTGCCAGGCTCCGGCGCCCCGGGGGGTTATGGCGCGAGAGCAACGCCTTGTCACGGGGCGGTACCCGTGCGTCGACATGCGACCAGCCCATCGTTCTCTGCGATGCCCGATGCGTCAACCCTTGAATGGCTTTAGCTGCTTTTAGCCTGCGTCAGATGATGTTGGCGATATATGTCGCCATTCTGTTCGGCTTCAGGCCGGGGCCATTCACTTCCGGCTTACGCACGGCTGGCTGCCCGGCCGCCGGGTCACAACGCGCCGCCAAGTCCGCCGCCGCCGGCCTGGCGCCGCTAGCCCGGCGGGGACAGCTGGCTGCCGGCGCAGGCCTGGCCCGGTCAGGCCATCCCGGCCCGGCGCCGCAGCGCACAGCCCGGTCGCCGCTGCTGGCCTGCCACCATCGTGGGCATGGGAATCTCACTCGATGATCTTGCCTACTTCGTCGACTGCGCGATCGACGACATGATCGGGATCGTCCGCGACCTCGGCGGCGAGCTGGCCGGCACCCGGCCGGAGCTGCCCGGCGCGAACTCCCCGTACGCCATCCTCACGCACTGCCTCGGCGTCATGGATTACTGGGGCGGCCACGCCGTGGCGGGCCGCGAGGTGGTTCGCGACCGCGCTGCGGAGTTCCGTGCCGCTGGTGCCGCTGACCGCCTCGCCGAGGCCTGCGAGCAGGCCAAGCGCCAGTTCGCGGCCGATCTCGCGGTCGCGCAGCCAGATCAGCCGCTGCGCCGGCCGGCCAGCGCCAGCACCAGGCACCGCGGCGCGATAACGAGCCAGGGGCAGGCGCTGCTGCACGTCCTGGAGGAGGTCGCGCAGCACCACGGCCAGGCAGAGCTGACCAGGGACCTGCTGCAATCCGGCACTGGCGGCAACGCGACCCCGGCCTAGCGTGGTTCCGGCTAGCCGCCCTGGCCGCCTTCGCTGACCTTGCTGCGGCGGTCAGCTGCTGGTCAGCAGCTGCCGCACCGTGGCCGCGGCTTCGGCGGCTGGCACGCGCTGTCGTTCCCCGGTTGCGCGGCTGGTGACCTCCACCACACCGCTGGCGAGGTCGCGGGTGCCGACGCTGACCCGCAGCGGGATGCCGGTGAGCTCGGCGTCCTTGTACTTCACCCCAGGCCGCTCGTCCCGGTCGTCGAGCAGCGCGTCGACGCCGGCCGCGATCAGCTCCTGATAGAGCGACTCGGCCGCCGCAGCTGCGTCCGCGTCCTTCGGGGTCAGCAGGATCACGGTCACCGATGCCGGCGCGACCCGGACCGGCCAGCACAGGCCGGCGTCGTCGTGATAGATCTCGGCGAGCACGGCGAGCGCCCGCTCCACGCCGATGCCGTAGCTGCCCATGATCGGCACCACCGGCGCTCCGTCGGGACCGCTGACCGTCGCGCCGAGCGCATTGGTGAACTTTCGGCCGAGCTTGAAGATGTGCCCGACCTCGATCGCCCGGACCTGCTCGAGCGCCGTGCCGCAGCGCGGGCACGCCTCGCCCGGGGCAACCTCGCGCAGGTCAGCCCAGAGCCCAGCGGATATATCGCGGGCGACATCGACACCGGTGAGGTGCACGTCGTCGGTGTTGGCGCCGGTGGCCATGTCCCGCCTGCCCCGAAGCGCCAGGTCGGCGATCACGGGCAGGTGCACGCCCACTGCGCCGAGGCTGCCGGGCAGCGCGCCGAGCGCTTCGCGGATCTCATCCGGGTGGGCGGGCCGGATCTCGGCCGCGCCGGTCGAGTCGACCAGCTTCTGGTCAGTGAGCTGATGATCGCCGCGCAGCAGCACCAGCGTCATCTTCCCGTCGATGACCTGCACCAGCGTCTTGATCTGCCGGTCAGCCGGGATGCCGTGCCTGACCGCCAGGTCCTCAATGGTGCGCACGCCGGGTGTCGCCAGAGCGGCCGGCACGGCGGCGCCGTCGGCGTCCTCGACCGGCGGCAGCGCCGACGTAGCCTTCTCCAGGTTGGCCGCGTAGCCGCAGCCGGGGCACCGGACCACCCTGTCCTCGCCGGCTGGCGACGCGCACATGAACTCCAGCGAGTCGCTGCCGCCCATCGTCCCGTTGGACGCCTCTGCCGCAAATGCCGGGATGCCAAGCCGGGCGAAGATCCGCTCGTAGGCGCCTCGATGCGCCTCGAACGAGGCGTCGAGTCCCGCCTCGTCCAGGTCGAAGCTGTAGGAGTCCTTCATGGTGAACTCCCGCACCCGCATGAGCCCGCCCTTGGGCCTCGGCTCGTCGCGCAGCTTGAGCTGGAACTGGTACCAGGACTGCGGCAGGTCGCGGTAGGACGCCAGCTCCAGCGCCATGGTGGTGAAGATCTCCTCGTGGGTGAACCCGAGCACCATCGCAGCGCCCTTACGGTCCCGCAGCCGGAACATCTCCTCGCCGATGATCTCCAGGCGGCCGCTCTTCTCCCAGATCTGAGCCGGGTGCATGGACGGCAGCAGGAACTCCTGCGCGCCGATCCCGTTCATCTCCTCGCGGATGATGCTGATGATCTTCGCGCGCACCCGGACAGCCAGCGGCAGCAGGCAGTAGTGACCGGACATGAGCTGACGGATGAACCCGGCACGCAGCAGCAGCCGGTGGCTCGCCGACTCGGCGTCAGCGGGATCCTCGCGCAACGTTGGAATGTGCAGCTGTGACCAGCGCATGCAAACAGCCTCGGCTCGGTTTCGCGGAGTGACTGGAAGACCTGAATTCTAGGAACCGGGGCCGCGGCACGCTCCTGCTTTTTGACTGGCGCCCAGCGAGGCCAGCCGTAGGCTCGGCTGGGCGCGGCGAGTCCGTTTGGCATGGACTTCTGACTATTACGTGATTAATCCCTTTAGTACGGCCCTGAGTTTTGCGTCGGTCGCGATCGGGAATCGATCAGTCATGCGGACAGACCGGCCGGATCGCCGGGCGCTCGCCTTCACGATGGGCGTCGCGGCGATCTTCGACCTGACCGGAGCGACCATCTACCGGATCATCCGCCCACGCCTCCCGGCAACCCCGCCGAGGGGCACGGACGCCGATCCCTTCACATCGGCGATGAGCACGATCATGGCGGCTCATCACGAGGCCGTCCTGCGTGCGCACGATGAGAGCGGTGTGACCTTACCCGCATGAACCACACGGATCGCACCAGAACAGAAGATCCTCATGAGCCCGCGGCCAGCACGCAGCCGGCGGCAAGCGCGGCCGCAATCCCGCCGCAGGCTCCCCCGCCCCAGGCCCCCGCGCCGACGGCAGCACCCACTCCGGCTTTGCCCCCGCAGGTAGCCACTCCGGCGGACCCGGCTCGGCCGGTCACATCCTTCCCTGACGGCCAGCAGCCGCCAGGCACGCGCACAGCGGCCGCCGGGCCTGCCGCCGGCTATGCCCAGAGCCCGGCCGGCTCGGAAACCGGCCCGATTCCGCGCGCGCCAGCCGCGGCCTCGACCGGCGAGATGCCGTCGGTGGATCAGGCGATCGCGCTGCGCGAGCAGGCGCCCGAGCTGTACGAGCTGTGGCTGAAGATCGCCAAGGAGAAGGCCGCGACGGCGAACTACGTCGAGCGCGCGCCGTACGAGGTCCCTGAGCGGCTCGCGCAGAGCGGGCGGCCGCGGGCGCTGGGCGCGCTGATCATCGTGCTGTCCTTCTGCGGCTACCTGGCCTGGCTCGGCGGGCCAGGCCCGTACATCGCCGGCCTGATCGCGATCCTGGATCTGGGCGTGATGTTCGGCATGTTCTTCGGCCTGCGCCCGGAACGCCTGGCAGACAGCCCGCGAACCGACCGCGGCCACTTAGCGGCCGGTCCGGGCGTCGCCTGACAGCGCAAGCATCATCCAGGGCCGGGCCGCGCGCCCGAGGTAGATTGCCGTGGACAGTGCCCGCGCGCAGGGACGGCGCCCGCGCGCAGGAAGGACTGGGGGCCTGGTGGCGACGATCTCCGCAGCCGGGAGCCGGGCTGGCCTGAGCGGCCCGGCCCGGCGGCCGGCCCCAGAGCCGGGCGGGACGCCCGTCCCGGCGGTGAGCCGGCGCCGGGAGGTCGGCGGGACAAGCGCGCGCTCGCTGCTGATGACCGTGCTCGGCGAGTACGTGCTGCCGGGCGACACGGCAGTGTGGACAATCAGCCTGGTTCGCGCCCTGGCCCTGGTCGGCGTCGAGGAGAAGTCGGCCAGGCAGGCGCTGGCCCGCAGCGCCGCCGAGGGCTGGCTGCACTCGGAGCGCAACGGCCGGCGGGTGCGGTGGGAGCTGACCGGCCACGGCAGGCAGCTGCTGTCCGATGGCGCCAGCCGGATCTACTCGTTCGGCCAGCAGCACGCCAGCTGGGACGGCCGGTGGCTGATGCTGCTGGTCAGCGTGCCGGAGGCCAAGCGTGACCTGCGGCACCAGCTGCGCACGCGGCTGACCTGGGCTGGCTTTGGCACCCCGGCGCCCGGCATCTGGCTCTCGCCCCAGCCGGCGCGTGAGACCGAGGCTCGGCGCATCCTCGCTGAACTTGGCCTGGCCGAGGCGTCGATGTCGTTCCTGGCCAGCTACGGATCGGTCGGCAGGCCGGCGACGGTCGTCCGCCTGGCCTGGGACCTGGACTCACTGACTGCCAGGTACGAGGCGTTCATCGCCGCGTTCGGCGGGCTGTCCCCGACCGCCAGCGCTGAGGTGTTCGCCGCGCAGACCAGGCTGGTGCACGAGTGGCGCCGGTTCCCGTTCCTTGACCCCCAGCTGCCGGGCGAGCTGCTGCCGCAGGGGTGGGCCGGAGCGTCGGCCGCCGAGCTGTTCCACGCCAGGCATGCCAGCTGGCGGGACGGAGCAGGCCAGCAATGGGAAGCACTGCTCAGCACGTCGTGAGCCGGCCACGCAGCCCGGCGAGCGCCAGGGCCGGCCGCAGCGGCGCGCCCTTACCAGCCATGGCCACTCGATTATCTACAGATACGCTGACCTTGCCCGAGAAGCTGTAGCACGTCAGTATGAGACGACAGGGCGGCAGCCGAGACGACAGGGCGGCAGCCGAGGAGCATGCGATGAGCGCTACCGAGCACGACACCACCGCCAGGCCCGGCGCCGGCCGCAGGCATGACGGCAGGACCAGCCAAGACACCACAGCGAGCGCGGGCATCACGGCTAGTGCCGGCGCCGCGGGCAGCGGGGCGAGCGCGGGAGCCGTCGAGGCCGAGCACGCCGGCGGCAGCGAGCCGGAACCGGCCCTGCCCGAGGTCAGCTTCGACACCGACCCGGGCCGGTACCGGCACTGGAAGCTCGCCGTCGACGGCCCCGTGGCGACGCTGTCGCTGGATGTCGCCGAGGATGGCGGCCTGGTGCCCGGCTACGAGCTGAAGATGAACAGCTACGACCTGGGCGTGCACATCGAGCTGCACGACGCGGTGCAGCGGCTCAGGTTCGAGCATCCCGAGGTCCGGGCCGTGATCGTGACCAGCCTGAAGGAGCGGATGTTCTGCGCCGGCGCGAACATCCGGATGCTCGCCGAGTCCTCCCACGCCTGGAAGGTGAACTTCTGCAAGTTCACCAACGAGACGCTCGCCGCGATCGAGGACGCCACCGCGTGCTCCGGCCAGACCTACCTAGCCGCGCTGAACGGCACCGCGGCCGGCGGCGGCTACGAGCTCGCGCTGGCCTGCGACCAGATCATCCTCGTCGACGACGGCTCCTCAGCGGTCGCGCTGCCTGAGGTTCCCCTGCTCGGTGTGCTGCCCGGCACCGGCGGGCTGACCAGGCTGGTGGACAAGCGCGGCGTGCGCCGGGACCGGGCGGACGTGTTCGCCACCACGGCGGAGGGCATCCGGGGCGAGAAGGCGGTCGCGTGGCGGCTCGCCGACGCTGCGGTCAGGGCGCGTGACTTCGACGCGGAGCTGAGTCGCCGGGCGCGCGGCGCCGCTGGGCGCTCTGGCCGCCCGGCTGAGGCGGCCGGGGTGCCGCTGCCGCCGCTGCACCGCTCCGCCGACGGGGACCGGGTCAGCTACGACCACGTCAGCATCGAGATCAGCCGGCCGGCGGGCACCGCGCGACTGACCGTGACCGGGCCGGCCGCCGCGCCGCTAGACGTGGCTGAGCTGCACGCGCAGGGAGCAGGCTGCTGGCCGCTGGCGGCAGTGCGAGAGCTGGAGGATGCGATCCTGCGGCTGCGCACCAATGAGAACGAGGTTGGCACCTGGCTGCTGCGGACCGCAGGCGACCCGCACGTCATGGCGGCCACCGCCGAGCTGCTGCTCGCGAACCGGGATGACTGGCTGGTCAACGAGATCATCCAGTACTGGAAGCGGACCCTGCGGCGGGTGGACGCCACCTCCAGGAGCCTGATCGCGCTGATCGAGCCCGGCAGCTGCTTCGCCGGCCCGCTGCTCGAGCTGGCGCTCGCCGCCGACCGACAGTACATGCTCGACGGGGTGTTCAGCGAGGATGAGAGCCCTGCGCCGCCGGCGGCGATCCGGCTGGACGAGTTCAGCACCGGGCTGCTGCCAGGGTCAGCCGGAAGGTCGCGGCTGCAGGTCAGGTTCGCCACCGACGAGACCGGCCTGGCCGCTGCCACGGCGGCGTCCGGCCGCTGGCTTGACGCGGCGCACGCGGCGGACCTGGGCCTGGTCACCGAGACGCCCGACGACCTCGACTGGGCCGACGAGATGCGGCTGGTCATCGAGGAGCGGGCCAGTTTCTCCCCTGACGCGCTGACCGGCATGGAGGCCAACTTGCGCTTCGCGGGCCCGGAGACAGCGGAAACGAAGATCCTTGGGCGGCTGACGGCCTGGCAGAACTGGATCTTCCAGCGCCCTAACGCCGCTGGCCCGCGCGGTGCGCTGCGCCGGTACGGCACCGGGCAGCGCGGTGACTACGACAGAAGGCGGGTGTGACATGACTGCCACCAGCGAGCCAGAGGCCGACGGCCAGATCATCGGGGCAGCGCCGGCACCCGAGGGTCCGGTCAGCGTCATCGACTACAGCGAGCGGATCCCGAACAACGTGCAGCTGGCGACAGACCGCCGGCTGCAGCGCGCACTCGAGTCGTGGCAGCCCAAGTTCCTCGACTGGTGGTCCGCGCTCGGACCGTCGGTGCCGACCAGGGACGTCTACCTGCGCACCGCCACCGCGATCGGCAGGGACGGCTGGGCGAACTGGGCGCGGGTACCGATGGAGCAGTACCGCTGGGGCATCTTCCTGTCCGAGCGCACCCCGGACCGCAGCATCGGCTTCGGCCAGCACCGGGGTGAGCCAGCGTGGCAGGAGGTGCCCGGCGAGTACCGCAGCGACCTGCGCCGGCTGATCGTCGTGCAGGGCGACACCGAGCCGGCCTCGGTCGAGCAGCAGCGGCACCTGGGCGCCACCGCGCCGAGCCTGTACGACATGCGCAACCTTTTCCAGGTCAACGTCGAGGAGGGCAGGCACCTGTGGGCGATGGTGTACCTCCTGCACGCCTACTTCGGCCGGGACGGCCGGGAGGAAGCCGAGCAGCTGCTCAAGCGCAACTCAGGTGACCTGGACAGCCCGCGGATCCTCGGCGCTTTCAACGAGCAGACCACCGACTGGCTGTCGTTCTTCATGTTCACTTACTTCACCGACCGGGACGGCAAGTACCAGCTCGGCACCCTGAAGGAGAGCGGCTTCGACCCGCTGGCCCGCACCTGCGAGTTCATGCTGCGGGAAGAAGCGCACCACATGTTTGTCGGCACCACCGGCGTGCAGCGGGTGGTGCAGCGCAGCGCGCAGCTCACCGCGCAGCACGGCACCGAGGACATCTGGGCGCACGGCGGCATCCCGCTGCCGGTGATCCAGAAGTACCTGAACTTCCAGTTCGCCGTCTCGCTGGACCTGTTCGGGTCGGAAACCTCCTCCAACGCAGCGGCCTATTACACCGCCGGGCTCAAGGGCCGGTGGATGGAGACCAGGCGCGAGGACGATCACCTGCTGGCCGATGCCAGCACGGACGTACCGGTCGTCGCCGACGGCGCGCTGGCGACCAGGGCGGTGCCGATGCTCACCGCGCTCAACCTGGACCTGCGCAACGAGTTCGTGACCGACTGCGCCCGCGGGCTGCGGCGGTGGAACGCCGACCTGGCCGGAGCTGGCCTGGAGCAGCGGCTTTTCCTGCCGCACGAGGGCTTCAACCGGAAGGTGGGCGCGTTCGCCGGGCAGTGGATCAGCCCGGACGGCCGCATGCTCGACCAGGCAGACTGGCAGCGGCAGGCGGCCGGCTGGCTGCCAGCCGACGAGGACCGGGCGATGGTCGCGAGCCTGATGCAGCCGCACTACGAGCCAGGTGAATTCGCCAGCTGGATTGCGCCGCCGTCTACCGGCATCAACGACCTACCGGTCGAGTACGACTACGTGCGATTCTGATCCACGCCCCCGGCCCGCACCGAACCAGGCAGGTACACCCATGAGCACCGGCGAACAGTTCAACGCCGCGCACTGGCTGCTCGGCCGGCACGCCGAGCAGTCGCCCGGCCGCATCGCGGTGACCGCCGTCGACCACGACGGCTCGGCGACCGACATCAGCTACGGCCAGCTGGACGAGCTGGCCTGGCAGGCAGCCGGGGCGCTGGTCGCGGCCGGGGTACGGGCCGAGGAGCGGCTGCTGCTGTGCATGGCCGACACGCCTGAGCTGCTGGCCCTGTTCCTCGGCGGGCTGTACCTCGGCGCGGTGCCGGTGCCGGTCAGCACCATGGCAACGGCGGCCGACCTGCGGACGCTGGCAGCTGACAGCCGCGCGGCACTCGTCGCGGTCAGCGCTGAATTCAGCGCGACGGCCGCCGGGACCGCCGGCCTGCCTGGCGTGCGCGACGTCGTCGTGGCCGGTCAGCCGGCCGACCTGGCACCGCTGCTCAGCGCGGCCGGGCACGGCACGAGGGTGCAGACGCTGGCTGACTTCCTCACCGCTTCTGGGCCGGCCGAGCTGGCCAGCGCCCGCGCCGCTGAGCCGACACTGGCCGACAGCCCCGCGTTCTGGCTCTATACCTCGGGCACCACCGGGCAGCCGAAGGCGGCCATGCACCGGCACGGCGCGCTGCGGTCGACCGCGCTCACCTATGGCGCGCAGGTGCTGGGCATCCAGCCGGATGACGTGTGCTACTCGGCCGCCAAGTTCTTCTTCGCCTACGGCCTGGGCAACACGCTGACCTTCCCGTTCTCGGTAGGAGCGCGCAGCATCCTGGACCGGGCACGGGCCACCCCGCCGCGGCTGGCCGCGGTGCTCGCGGCAGCGAGGCCGACCGTGTTCTTCGGCGCGCCGACCGGCTACGCGGCGATGCTCGCCGCCGGGCTGCCAGCCGGCACCTTCGCCAGCGTGCGGCTCGGCGTCAGCGCCGGGGAATCGTTCCCGGCCGATCTTTACCAGCGCTTCAATGCTCACTTCGGCCTGGAGGTGCTCGACGGCATCGGCTCCACCGAGGCGCTGCACATCTTCCTGTCCAACCGGCCAGGCCGGGTACGGCCGGGCACGACCGGCGAAGTGGTGCCCGGATACCAGCTGCGGATCGAGGACGCAGAAGGCCAGCTAGTGCCGGAGGGCGAGCCGGGCAGCCTGTATGTCAAGGGCGACTCGACAGCCTCCGGCTATTGGTGCCGCAGCGAGGTCACCCGCCGGGTGTTTCGCGGCGAGTGGCTGCGCACCGGCGACATCTACGCCCGCGACGCCGACGGCTACTACACCTGCCTGGGCCGCAGCGACGACGTGCTCAAGGTCGGCGGCATGTGGGTGTCACCGGCAGAGGTGGAGATGCGGCTGCGCGCGCACCCGGGCGTCGAGCAGGCCGTGGTCGTCGCCATCCCGGACACCGACGGCCTGGACAAGCCGGTGGCCTGCGTGGTGGCCAGCACGGGTGCCGAGCCGGACGAGGACGAGCTGATCTCGTTCTGCCGCGCCGGGCTGTCCGGGTTCAAGCGCCCGCGCCGGGTGCTTTTCCTGCCGGAGTTCCCGCTCACCGCCACCGGCAAGGTGCAGCGGTTCCGGCTGCGCGAGCACGCGCTCACGGTGCTGGCGGCCGCCGGCCAGCCAGCCAGCACCGTGGCGGACAGCACCGCGGCGGACAGCGCAGCGGCGTGATCGACGGGCGGCTGCTGGTCGACGCGCACACGCACGTCGCGCGCATCGGCACGCTGTCAGCCGACTGGCAGGCGTGGGCGCGGGCGTTCGGCACGGCGATACCGCTGCACGAGCTGTTCGACGGCGACGGAGTCCCCCGGCCGGCCGCGATCGACGCGCACTTCGAGGCCCAGGGCGCCGACCACGTGCTGCTGTTCTGCGAGTACAGCCCGAAGGCCACCGGAATCCAGCCGATCGAGGACGTGCTGCCGGTGGTCGAGGCGAACCCGGTCAGGTTCCGGCCGGTCGCGAACATCAACCCGCACCTGCACTACCCGGTAGCCGCCGAGCTGGCCAGGCAGGTGAGCCTTGGCGCCGTCGCGCTGAAGATCCACCCGGTGCACGCCGGCTTCGAGGCCCGCGACCGGATGATGTACCCGGCCTACGCCTGGGCGGAGCAGCGCGAGCTGCCGGTCATCGTGCACTGCGGCACGTCGACGTTTTCCGGCTCGGCCAACGCCTACGCCGACCCGATCCTGCTGGACGAGGTGTTCCGCGACTTCCCCGGCCTGACCGTGGTGCTGGCGCACGGCGGCCGCGGCTGGTGGTACGACCAGGCCGCCTTCCTCGCGCTGATGCGGCCGACGGTGTGGCTTGAGGTGTCCGGGCTGCCGCCGCAGCGGCTCGGGCAGTACTACGGCGGCTCGCTGCGCCGGCTCGCCGACAAGATGATCTTCGGAACGGACTGGCCAGGCATCCCCGGCGTGGAGCGCAATGCCCGCGCGCTGGAGAAGGTGCTGCTGGAAGCCGGCTGCACCAGCGAGCAGGTGGAAGCCGCCTGGGGCGGCAACGCGGCAAGGGTCTTCGGGCTGGCCGGCCGCCAGGCGTAGAGATGCTCCAACCGCCGGGGAATGAACATGCGGCTTCTCGCGGGATCTATGCGGCCCGCCCCACGCCAGATCACCGGCGGGATACCGACCCTGCAAAGAGCCGGGCGTCGCGGCTGAGGCGCCCACATGCCCGCCAACCCGTATCGCCGCTCAGAACAGACGTAACCGATCCTGGGCCTGGTTGCAAAGTATGGTGACTATGCGCTCGCGAGCGGCAGCTGCCGTGCGCCAGCGTACTTCACTAGGGACCCGATAACTGGAACGATGTCAGACACGTCCGTTCACAGTCGCAGGTGCGAAGGCGGACACGGCGCGCAACGGCAGCGGCTGCCTGGGACGCAGTCTTTAAGGACCTGAGGTGGCCTCTCCCCCCGGCGGGTCCGCGCAGGTGAACGCCAACGGAAGTGCGGAGGATGACTGGTGGCTAGCATCGAGTTCTCGTCGCCGGATCTGGATGAGTTGGATGCGCTCGATGCGGAGTTGCGGGGTATCGCGGGGCTAACCGTCGAGAGGATTTATGCCCCGCCGCAGCCCGGCGAGCAGGGAACGCTATTGGATTTCCTGACGGTTGCCTGCGAAGGTGGAGCTATAACCGCATTACTGCAGATCGTCAAGACTCTTGCCGAGTCACGTGGACCGAGGTTTTCTATGAGGATCCGCCACGGCCGCGATCGGCTAGAGGTGACATGCGACAATGTTGAAGAAGTGCTGCCTCTTGTGAGGAAGATGTTGGATGGATCATGATCTATCGCAATCGCGCGCGGTACTTATTGGCAACGGAAACTTTAGTGACAAGGTCCACCTTCCTCGAGTCCCGGCAGCGCGTTGCTTGTCCGCAGTCTCCCAGCTCCTCACTAGCAGCCTGTGTAACTGGCCGAAGAACAGCATCGAGCAGATTAGAGACGTAACCAACCCGTCGACCCTGGCAATCAAAGTCCAGCGGGCAGTACGCGAAGCCAGAGACGTCTTGTTTGTATATTATGTTGGACACGGGCTGCGTACTCGCGACGGCCAGCTTGCTTTAGTATTGCAGGACACCAAAGTGGATAGCGGCTTGCTGCCGCATACTTCAATGCTATATGACAACCTTGCCAGCATGCTTCGGGACTGCCCTGCTGCCACGAAGCTGGTTATGTTGGATTGCTGCCACGCCGAGCTCGGCAACAAGTCGAACTTCCGGTTCCAGTCAGGCGAGATAACCGAAGCCTATCCTGTAGATGGGCTCTACTTCATTGGGGCTAGTAAGGCTCACCTGAAAGCCAAATTTGACGATGATCTCACCTACTTCACTAAAGCGTTCATTAGCACTGTAAGTACTGGCATCCGCGGCTATGCAGCTGAACTCAGGATGGATCAGATCTTCATAGAGCTCCGCACCCGTCTCCTTGTCGCCGGGCTACCCGAGCCTGTTGAAAGCGGCATAAGAGGCGCGCATATGTATCCATTCGCCGTTAACGCTGCACGTCTTGAGCCGCCGACGCCGCATCAGGACGAGAAAATTCGTCCCGTACGGCTCGCCGAAGCCAAGACCAAGAGCCGGGCAATGTTCGAAGGAGCTAATACAAGCAATACTATGCCTGAAGTATCGCATCCAGGTGATTTGATAGCCGCCATGGTCAGAGACCTGCAGCGCACTAGCTTGCCACACAGATCAGCTTTCCTATACAGAATTGTGGACAAAAGACCGACCGATGAGATAGTCTCGCTGTTCAGCGCATTGCGGTCTTCAAGTGCTGATGCTGAGGCCGCTGAAATACTTAGGCTCGTTAGCCACAAGCCAGTCAATGACGCTGCTGCATTTATTTCACAGTTGTCGCAGTGGAGAGGCTATGAGGACGACATTGACCAACTTTTGCTGACTTTGTCCAAGCGGACTCCTAATGAGATCAAAGATACAATCGCGGCTCTGCGTACACAGCGAAGTGACAGAGCAGCCGAAAGGTTGACGAGGCTGGCCGGGCAGCAGTCGATCGATGATGTTATTGAGCTGACCACCCATTTGAGGAAACTGCATTCATGTCAGGGCGACCTTAGTACCCTGCTGAGAATGCTGGCTGACAGGCCAGCACCTGAAACAGCAGCAGCCATTGATCATCTTCGGAGACACTTGAGTCATCAGAATGCCGATGCAATTCTTAAATTTGCTGCTCGTCGCCCAGTGAAGGAGATCCCCGCGCTAATAGCAGAACTCGATCGCCTGGATCGTCGCAGCGATCGAGAACGCCTGCTTCAGATTGCTAATCGCCGAAGGCTCCCAAAAAGTAGCGATCATGCCGGGCATTCGCAAGGCAGTGCTCTCGTCGGCCAGACCGGGAGCTCCGGCAGAAACGCAAGTCGTGATCGTTCTCAAGAATCAAACGGCTCGGCAAGAGTAAAAGCAACACGTGCGGCCAGAAATTCGACAAACCCACGGGCTCCGAACTTGGAAGAAACTGCGTCTCGCACTAGGCGCGGCGGACAGACGAAGCCCCATGTGAACACCGCCACAATCGGGCAGATCGACCACGGTAAGACAACGCTGACTGCTGCGATCGCCAAGGTGCTGCACGACACGTATCCGGACGTCAGCCCTTTCACCTCGTTCCACGAGATCGATGCCGCGGCGGAGCAGCAAGATCGCGGGATCGCGACCTTGATCTCGCATGTCGAGTACCAGACTGCGAAGCGCCAGTACACGCAGGTGGACTGCCCTGGACACGCAGACTGTGTCAAGAACCTGATTACCGGCGCGACCAGAATTGACGGGGCGATCCTGGTAGTCGCAGCCACCGATGGCCCGATGCCGCAGACCCGGCAGCAGGTACTGCTGGCCCGGCAGGTTGGTGTGCCTCACCTCGTAGTCGCGCTGAACAAGGCTGACCTGATGCGTGAACGGGAGTTGGAGCTGGCCGAACTGAAAGTCCGGGAGCTGCTAACTGAATGTGGCTTCGCCGGTGACGACGTCCCGGTGGTCAGGGTCTCCGCGCTGAGGGCCCTTGAAGGCGACGGTGAGTGGAGCGAGAAGGTCCTGGAACTCGTGGCCGCATTCGAGGACGCGGTCCCGGACCCGACCCGCCAGGTGGACAAACCGTTCCTGATGCCGGTCGAGGAGGTGTTCCCGATCACTGGCCGCGGAGTCGTAGTCGCCGGCCGCATTGAGCGTGGCGTCATACGCAGCGGCGACGCCGTAGACATCATCGGCATAACGAGCAAGCCGACAAAGACGACCGTCGCCGGTGTGGAGATGTTCCGCAGGATCCTCGACGAAGGCCAGGCGGGCGACAACGTCGGTCTGCTGCTGAGCGATATCAAGCGCGAGGAAGTGGAGCGCGGCCAGGCTGTTGTCACGCCAGGCACTGCCGCTGCTCGGACCCGCTTCAACGCTCAGGTGTATGCCTTGACCCATGACGAGGGCGGCCGGCACACCCCGTTCTTCAACAACTACCGGCCACAGTTCTACATCCGCACCGCAGGCGTCACGGGCGTCGTGCACCTGCTCGAAGGTACTGAGATGATCCTGCCTGGCGAGAACGCCGAAGTAGAGGTGGAACTGCTCCAGCCGATGGCCATGGAAGATCGCCTGCGGTTCGCTATGCGGGATGGGGGCCGCACAGTGGGTGGCGGCCGCATTACTAAGGTCCTCCCCCAGCCTTGATATCTAGGCGACGGCGCCTCGCCTACAAGATGCCCTTCGGAACGCGCACTCTGCGGAAAGAGCCGAAAGCAGCGCGCATGGATCGTCAGTAGCCGAATGTATCCCCGGCTATGACTGAGCCAGGCCCAGCCGGCAACCATGCTGTTCGCGAGCCAGTTCCCGCTCAGCCCAGGCGCCCGACTCGCGCTAGCCACTCAGCGAGCAGCGCGCGCAGGAGCTCCGGCTGCTCGTGCGGCAGAGCGTGTCCCGCGTCATCGAGCACGGCGAGCGACGCGTGCGGGTACTGGTCGATGAGGTCGCTGGCGGCGGCGTACCCGACCGTCGAGTCCAGCCGCCCGGCGACGACCACTACCGGACCCGGATAGGCAGCCGCGTGATCAGTGGTCAGTGCCCACCGCTCGCCGATCCGGCCGAGTGCTGCCTGGTCAGCGACCGCGGCGGCCGGGGCGACGTAACGCTCGTATCGATCGAGCATCTCCGGGGTCTGGATCACGAAGTAGCCACGGAAGGCATCGTCACCGATCTCACCGGATCCTGCGACCACGCGATGCGCCGGCACGTCGCGCAGTCCTGGCAGCAACGGGCAGACCAGGGCCAGGCCTGCGACCTGCGCCGGGCGCCTCGCGGCCATGGCCTGCGCGAAGTACCCGCCAGCCGAGTGACCGATGAGGAGGTACGCGGTCCCGTCAGTGACCTGGTCGGCGAAGTCGAGCAGGGTACGGAGGACGTCGTCGGCGCTGCGAATGGTGTCGGGCGCGAGCGTCCGGCCCATCCCTGGCAGGTCAGGGTAGATCCGCCGCAGCCCGGCAGTCCCGTCGATCGCCTGCTCGAAGCAAGCTTCAGCCTCGCGGTGGTCGACGCCGGCGCCGTGCAGCACCAGCACTCCTCGCCCGGTCCCGTGTTCGGTGTAGTGCACCGCGACCTGGCCCGCCTGGATGTCCATCCAGCCAGCTAACCGCGCGCGAGATGTCTCGACAACGCGACGTCAGTCTGGCCTGCCCGCCGGCCTACCCCGGCCGGGCCGGTCATGCGGAGCACGGCAGGGCCGGCCTGGAGCGCCGGCGGCGTCAGCCGGTGCCGCCGAGTTCTTGCATCGCCTCGGCGAACACCTCGGTGTGCCGGTCGACGTCCTGCTCCTCGGTGGCCGGGGACATCAGCGCCATGTTGTGGAAGGGCGTCATCAGGATGCCCCGGTTGAGCATGTACAGGTGAATGAGGCTGTCGAGGTCCTGGTCCTGCCCGGCCGCGGCCTGCGCGCCGGTCGTGGCGCGCTGCGGCCGGAACAGGTACTCGGTGCGGCAGCCAAGCCTGGTCACGTGGAAGGGCAGCCGGCAGACGTCGATCACCTGCTGCACGCCACGCTCGAATCGTTCTCCCAGCTCGATCATCCGGGCGAAGGCCGCGTCGGTGAGGACGCCGCTGAGCGTCGCGCGCATAGCCGCCATCGACAGCGCGTTGCCGGCCAGCGTCCCGCCGGTGCCGCCGACATCGGCATGCACCAGGTCGGTGTGCGCGTAAATCTGGTCGGCGACGGCGGCGGTGACGCCGAACGCGGCAGCCGGGACGCCAGCGCCGAGGGTCTTGCCGATCGTGACGATGTCCGGCGACAGCTGCCACGCTCGGGTGCAGCCGCCTGGTCCGGCGCAGATCGTGTGCGTCTCGTCGATGATCAGCAGCGTGCCGTGCTCGTCGCACAGCCGGCGCACGTCGTCGTGGTATCCGGGTTCTGGCAGCACGATGCCGATGTTGGTCAGCGCCGGCTCGAACAGCACGCAGGCCACGTCGCGGTCGCGGAGCGCCAGCTCGAGGCCCTCCAGATCGTTGATCTCGACCACTTTGGTGGTCAGGTCGAGCGGCGTCGCCTGACCGATCAGGCCTGCCCGCGGCACCAGCGCGCCGTCGTCGCTGAGCTGGGCCATCGTCTCGTCGACCGAGCCGTGGTAGTTCCAGTTGTGCACGACGATCTTCGGCCGTCCGGTGATCTCGCGCGCCCACCGGATCGCGAACCTGTTCGCGTCTGTCGCGGTGAGCGCGAACTGCCAGTAGGGCACGCCGAACCGGCGGGTGAGCTCGTTCCCCACCCAGGCGGCGTCCCTGGTCGGCAGCATGAAGGTCAGGCCGCGGCCCGCCTGCCCGGCCAGCGCCCTGACGACGGCCGGCGGGCCGTGCCCGGCCATGGCGCCGGTGTCACCGAGGCAGAAGTCGGTGAGATCGTTGCCGTCGACATCCGTGCAGTGCGCGCCCTGTGCCTGGTCGATGAAGACCGGCCAGGCGCCCGGCGTGCGGATCATCCAGTTCATCGGCACGCCGTAGAGCAGCGACGCCCTCGCCTGCCTGGCGAGCTCACCGGACCCTGGATGAGTGCGCCGGAACAGCTCAAGCTCGCGCTCGGTCAGCGGCCCGATCCGGCTGCGGTCAAGCCCCGGCATGCGCTGTCTCCCCCGGTTCCGGCGAGCCCGCGCTGCCTGGCCAGGTCTCCAGCAGGGTGAGCAGCGCAGAGTGGTCGAGTTCCCCCGAGCCTGCCTGGTCCACCAGCCGGTCCAGCTGGGCGGCCACCACCGTGAAGGCGGGCACCTGCGCGCCGCACTGGCCCGCCGCGTCCAGCACGATGCGTGCGTCCTTGCGATGCATCCTGGCCCGGAAGCCGGGCTGGAAGGTCCGGTCGAGCATCCGCTGGCCGTGCACCTGCAGCACGCGCGAGTCGGCGAAGCCCCCCGTCATCGCCGTGCGGACGACCGACGGGTCGACGCCGGCCCGCGCTGCCAGGCAGAGTGCCTCCGCCACCGCCTCGATGGTGGCGGCCACGATGAGCTGATTGCAGGCCTTCGCGACCTGCCCGGCTCCCTGGGGGCCCACGTGCACGATGTTCTTGCCGAGCAGCTCGAGCAGCGGCAGTGCCCGGGCGAATGCCGCCTGCGGGCCGCCTGCCATGATCGACAGCATGCCGGCTACGGCGCCGGCCTCGCCGCCGGACACCGGCGCGTCGAGCATCATCACCCCGCGGCTGGTGAGGCCGTCAGCGATGACCCTGGTCCCGGCCGGCGTGATCGTGCTCATGTCGATCACGAGTGCCCCCGGCTGCAGGGCGTCGGCGACACCGCAGTCGCCGAGCAGGACCGCGGTCACGTCGGGCGTATCGGGCAGCATGCTGATCACCACGTCGCACCCGCTGGCCAGCTGGGACGGCGAGGACGCGTAAGTCGCGCCAGCCGCGACGATCTCGTCGTCAGCGGCGAGGCTGCGCGAGGCCACTGTCAGCGGAACGCCAGCGGCCAGCAGCCGGCCGGCCATCGGCCGGCCCATGATCCCCAGTCCGATGAAGCCGACGCGCTCGGCTGTCACGGCTCAGGCCTCGACCGCAAGATCGGCGATCGCCAGCGCCTCGTCGAGGATCTCGAAACCTTCGGCCAGCTGCGCCTCGGTGATCGGCAGCGGCGGGTTCGTCATGACGGTCCACCAGTGGATCATGGTGTAGAGGCCGTGATCGAGCAGGAACCCGTTCACCCTGGCCATCACGTCGTTCGTCACGTTGAACGGCGACATCGGCTCCATGGTCTCTCGGTTCTTCACCAGGTCGATGGCGCCGAACAGGCCGATGTTCCTGACCTGGCCGACAGAGCAGTGCCGCTCCTTCAGCTCCTGGTGGTGCCTGGCCATCACCGCGCCCATCTTCCGCGCATGATCGATGAGGCCGTCTTCCTCATAGACCGAGATAGTCGCCAGCGCCGCCGCGACCGACAGCGGGTGCGTGTTGTAGGTCAGGCCGCCCCAGAAGACATTGTCATCAAAGTGGCCGGCCACCTCCGGACTGAGCCCCAGCGCACCCAGCGGCGCGTAGGAGGAGGTGAGGCCCTTGGCGCAGGACAGGATGTCCGGCACGACGTCCCAGTGATTGACGGCGAACCACTCGCCGGTGCGGCCGAAGCCGCACATCACCTCGTCGCTCACCATCAGGATCCCGAACCTGGTGCACAGCTCGCGCACGCCCTGCAGGTAGCCATCCGGCGGGATGAGGATTCCGTTGGTGCCGGTGACCGTCTCCAGGAAGAACGCGGCGATGGTCTCCGGGCCTTCGAGCTCGATCGTCTCCTCGATCAGCGCCAGCGCGGTCGCCGCGTCGTCTGCCGGGCGCTGCGGGCCGTGGTACGGGTCGAGCACGTGCACGACGCCGCCGAGCATCGGCTCGTTGGGCCACCGGCGGGGATCACCGGTCAGCGACAGCGCACCGGTCGTGGCGCCATGATAGGAGCGGTACCGGGCCAGGATCTTGTGCCGGCCCGTCACCATTCTGGCTATCTTGATCGCGTTCTCGTTGGCCTCAGCGCCGCCGAGCGTGTAAAAGGACTTCTCCATGCGTCCTGGCAGGATTTCCGCCATCTTCTGCCCGAGCAGCGCGCGCTCTTCATAGGTCATGAAGGGCGAGATGTACGCCAGCCGCTCGGCCTGGCGGTGGATGGCCGCAATGACCCGGCGATCACTATGCCCGATGTTCACGCCCATGAGCTGGCTGTTGAAATCTATGTAGCGGGTGCCGTCGCTGCCCCAGAAATAGATTCCGTCGGCGCGGTCAACGGCCAGCGGCAGCACTTTCGACTGGGCGCTCCAGTCAAAGAGGGTAAAGCGCTTGGAGAGCTCGGTGATCTCCTCAGCGGACAGTCTGCCCATGCGCCGGATCCTCTCTCTTGCCGTCTGCGACGCCGCGGCGATGCGGGCCCCACCGCGACCGGGATCGGCCGGTTTGCGCGCCTGACGGTCCGCGGTCCTGCACCACGGCCGCCTGGCATGAGCTGAGCCGGCGGCGATCAGCATGCCTGCGTCCCGTGACCAGCGGGCCGCGTCCGGCCATTCGGCCGGGATGGCCTGATCCTGGTCGCAGAGATAGCTTGTCAACAGTTAACCATATTGGTCAACAGTTGACCGAGGGGTGGCAGGCAATGGCCGGCAGACCTTGTGCAGAGCTGGCCAGCCGGTACGCGGCCCGCCCGGGAGCGCAGCCGCCAGGGTCGCGCCGAGGTGCTGGCCAGGCCGGCCGGGCGGGGCGCCGCTACGACATCCCCTGGCGTGCGCCGTGCGCCGTGCGGCGGCGGCCCCGACCGCGCGGACCAGTCAGGCCTCGGTCGCGGCCGGCACCTCGCTGCCGAGCGAAGCGAGATAGCCGGAGATCATGTCGGCAGCGTGGTCGCAGTGGTGCTCGGCCAGCTGGGCCGCCAGCGCGCCGTTCCCCGCCTCGATAGCCTCAAGGATCGGCAGGTGATCAGCCGCCATATCGCTAGCGGACTCAAGGAACCGGCCGTCTACCTGCAGCAGCGCCCGCAGCGTCGGCACATAGCGGACAAAGACCCCGTGCAGTCGTCCATTCCCTGACAGCCTGGTCAGCCCTTCGTGGAATGCGAGATCGCGCGCGTAGAGAGCGGCCACGTTGTCCTGCGCGGCGGCCTCGCCCATCTCCGCGTACAGCTTCCTGAGCTCGCGGACGACCTGCTGGTTGGGCACGGCCGCCAGGAGCCTGGCTGCCCTGCCCTCGATGGCAGCCCGCAGCCCGTAGATCTCGCGGACGTCGGTGGCGCCAATGCTGACGACGAAAGTCCCGCGCCGTGGTTCCTCTTGCACGAGTTCTTCCGCGCGCAGCAACTTAAAGGCTTCGCGCACCGGGCCGCGGCTGACGTTCAGCTGCTCGGCAATGAGCGCCTCCACCAGATGCTCGCCTTGCCGGAAACGGCCAGCCAGGATCTCGTTACGAATCAGCTCGGCAGCCGATTCAGCGAGGGACGGTGAAGCCTGAAGAGGGCTCAGCGTCGATCGCCCGGCACCATCGGTCAACGGACTCCTCCTTGAGCGCGGTGCTGCGACAGCCTTTTACCCAAGGCCGGCGAACAGTCTACTGAATGCCCGGCCCGAGCCGGGATACGGATGGCAAAGGCGCGGTAGCAGGAAATCGCCGGCCTGGCCGTATTCACGCCCAAGGGGCCGCCGCTGCACTTCCTGCAGAAGGCCGCAGGACTACCTGCCCCGCGGCAAAGGGCGAAAGACGGGGGCTGCCGGTTACGACAGTATGCAGGCAACACGGTGGTCCGGCGCCGCCGGCTCAGCAGGCGGACGCAACTCAGGATCGATGTCACGGCACTGCGCGACCGCAATGGGGCAGCGCGGGTGGAAGCGGCAGCCGGACGGGACGCTGACCGGGTTCGGCGTCTCGCCGGACAGGATCTCTGCCCTGGTGGTGTCTCTCGGGTCACGCTTCGGCACGGCGGAGACCAGCGCCCTGGTATACGGATGGCGCGGATTCTCCACGACATCCCTGGCCGGGCCCTCCTCGACAATCCGGCCCAGGTACATCACCGCGATGCGGTCGGCGAAATGCGCGGCCGTGGAGAGGTCATGGGTGATCATCACGATCGCAAGGTCGCCTTCCCGGCGCAGCGTGTCCAGCAGGGACAGGATCCCGGCCCGCACCGAGACGTCGAGCATCGACACCGGCTCGTCAGCAAGCAGCAGCTCGGGGCCGAGTACGAGGCTGGTCGCGATCGCGACCCGCTGCCGCTGGCCGCCGGACAGCTCGTGCGGATGCCGCTCCAGGTACTGCTCAGCGGGTGACAGCCCGGCGCGCTCCAGCGCCTGCAGGATGACCTCGCGCCGCTCGCGGCGCGAGCCGCCAAGACCGTGCACCAGCAGCGGCTCCTCGACGATCTGCCGGACCCGGAATCGCGGGTCGAGCGACTCGTACGGGTCCTGCTCGATCACCTGCAGCCGCTGCCTGAGCGGCCGCATTCGCCGGGCGGGCAGCTGACGCAGGTCGATGCCGTCAAAGAGGACCGACCCGCTGGTCGGCTCAGTCAGCCGCAGCACGCTCTGGACCACGGTGGTCTTGCCGCAGCCCGACTCGCCGACGAGCGCTAGCATCTCGCCCTTGCGCACGTCGAACGAGACGCCGTCCACCGCGCGCAGCAGCCGCTTCCGGCCGCCAGCATCCTGCCCGGCTGCGCTGCGGCGAACCCGGTAGTGCGTCTTCAGGTCCCGCACGGCCAGCAGCGGCGTGCCGGTCGCGGCCTCGGTCACGGCTTGCTCGGCGAGGCTCATGACGCCGCCGTCTGCGACCGGTCATGCTCAGCCGCCAGGCACGCCGCTGCGCGGGCCTGGCCGATCTCCAGCAGCACCGGGGCCTCGGTGGCACAGCGGTCGAGCGCCTGATCGCAGCGCGGCCGGAACGGGCAGCCGGTGATGTCGCGGTCAAGCCGCGGCGGCGCGCCGGGGATGGAGCGCACCGACTCGCGCTGGTAGAGGTCGGGCGTCGCCGCGAACAGCAGCCGCGTGTACGGGTGGCGCGGATCGTGGTACAGGGCGTCCACCGGCCCCTTCTCGACCAGCTCACCCGCGTACATGACAGCGGCCTGGTCGCAGACCTGGGCCACCACCGGCAGGTCATGAGTCACCAGGACGAGCGCGAGCCCCAGCTCCCCGGTGAGCCGCACCAGCAGCTCGAGAATCTGCGCCTGCACCATGACGTCCAGCGCGGTCGTCGGCTCGTCGGCCAGCAGCACCCGCGGCTCGCAGGCAAGCGCCATCGCGATGGCGGCGCGCTGGCGCATGCCGCCGGAGAACTCGTGCGGGTAGCGCCTGGCCGCCGCGCCGGGAATGCCGACGAGGCTGAGCAGGTGCTCAGCCCGTCGCCAGGCGGCCTGACGCCGCGCGAAGCCGTGCCGCACCATCGGCTCGGCGATCTGCCAGCCGACGGTCTTGACGGGGTTCAGCGCGTTCATCGCGCCCTGAAACACGATCGCGATGTCCATCCACCTGGCCGGCTGCACCGTCTCCTCGCCGCTGGCGAAGATGTCCCTGCCGTCGAGGAGCACCTGGCCGGACACCGACGCCGAGGGCGGCAGCAGGCCAAGCATGGCCAGCAGCGCGGTCGTCTTGCCGCAGCCCGACTCGCCGACCAGCCCGAATCGCTGGCCTGGCTCGAGGCTGAAGCCAAGCCCCCGCACCACGTGCAGCGGACGGCCGCGGCGCGTGTCGATCCAGACGTTCAGGTCGCGGACGTCAAGCAGGCTCATCAGCCCGGCTCCCCTGCCCCGATCCAG
Source organism: Streptosporangiaceae bacterium (assembly GCA_036495525.1). Taxonomy (GTDB): domain Bacteria; phylum Actinomycetota; class Actinomycetes; order Streptosporangiales; family Streptosporangiaceae; genus DASXMR01. The sequence goes on from DASXMR010000107.1 coordinate 55,709, forward strand.
CGGCAACGGCCATGTACCACCTCTTGCTGCGGCCGGCTCACCCGATCAGGCCTTGCTGCTGCTCGGGCGAAACGCAATACTCACGGTTGACAGTTAACACCCTCGATATGGCAGGCCGTCAACACTCGCCTGACCGCGCACATTGGCGGGCAGCCGGCCGGCCCAGGGCGTGCTGCGGATCCGGGAGGAACCCTCGATGCCAGACCCGCCCTTCGACGCCATCATCGTGGGAGCGGGTCACAACGGCCTGGTTGCCGGCTTTTACCTGGCCAGGGCCGGGCTGCGGACGCTCATTCTGGAACGCCGCGGCATCGTCGGCGGCGCGTGCGTGACCGAGGAGTTCGCGCCCGGATTCCGGGCCTCGACCGGCGCCTACGTGCTGTCCATGCTCCGCGAGGCGATCTGGCAGGACATGCGGCTCGAGCAGCGGGGCCTGCGGGTGGACCCGGCCGGACCGACGCTCAACCTGTATCCGGACGACGCCCATTACTACCTGTCCGATGACATGGCGAAGACGGTCGCTGAAACCCGCAGGTTCTCCGTCCGCGACGCCCGCGCAATGGTCGCCTTCGAGGACCATCTTGCCGCTCTGGCCAAGGCGGTGGTCCCGCTCTTCGATCGGACGCCGCCTGACCTGCGGCTACTCGATCCGCGCCGGGACCTGCCCGAGCTGGTCAGATCGGCCAGGATCGGCTTTCGGCACCGCCGGGATGCACTGGACCTGGCATTCCTGTTCGCCACTTCCGTGACGCAGTTTCTCGGCGAGCGCTTCGGCTCCGAGCACGTGATGGCCGCCCTCGGCTGGCATGCGATCAATGACAGCATCGCCGGGCCGTCGACACCCGGCACCGCCTACGTGCTGCTGCATGATCATGCCGGTGAGTCAGCAGACGGCACCCCGCGGGCGTGGGGGTTCGTGCGGGGCGGCATGGGGCAGGTCACCAGCCTGCTGGCCGATGCCGCGCGGGAAGCCGGCGCCCAGATCCGGACCGGCGCCGAGGTCGAGCGCATCCTGACGGCCGGCGGCCGGGCGACGGGCGTGGCCCTGGCCGGCGGCGAGGAGATCCCTGCCCACCGGGTGGTCTCGAACGCCGATCCCAAGCGCACATTCCTGAGCCTGCTCGAGGAGCGCGACCTGCCGGCCGCCTTCCGCGCCATGGTCTCGGCCTACCGGTGCGCGGGGACCAGCATGAAGATCAACCTGGCGCTGGCCGGCCTGCCGCAGGCCGCCGGCCTGCCAGCGGGCGGGGTGCAGCCGTATCACGGCGGCATCCTCGAGATCAATCCGTTCATCGCTGACATGGACGCCCAGCAGGCCGGGGCCAGGGCCGGCATCCCGGCTGACCCGGCGCACATCGAGATCTGCTTCCCCACCGTGCATGACCCAACGCTGGCGCCGGAAGGCAGCCACATCGCCACGATCGACGTGGCCTCGCAGCCGTACCAGCCGCGGGACCGGGAATGGGACGCGATCAAGGAGGCGAGCGCAGACGCCGCTATCGCGCAGATCGCCACGCACTTCCCTGACCTGCCCAGCCGGATCCTGCACCGGCAGGTGCTGACGCCGCTCGACCTGGAACGGCGGCTCGGCATCACCGGCGGCCACGCGCTGCACGGCGACATGGCCCCGGACCAGCTGCTGTTCATGCGGCCGGTGCGCGGCTACGCCGACTACCGGACGCCGGTCGCCGGGCTCTACCTCTGCGGCGCAGGGACGCACCCGGGCGGTGGCGTGACGGGAGCTAACGGCCGCAACGCGGCACGGGAAATCCTGCGTGACGCCCGGCACGGCGGCAGCCGACTGGCACGCCGCAAGGCGCTGGTGCCGTGAGCGCGGGCCGGCGCCCGGCTGCTGACCCGCCAGACCGCGCGGGCGCGGCGCGCGGCCAGGCCGGGTCGCCGCGCCGACGGCCTCGGCTGGGCGGCGCCGATGGCTGCGGATATCCGCGCAACGACGACAACGCGGCGAAGCAAATGGTAAACTGTCGACAACTAGCGATCACGCCATTCCGGGGAAGCGGCCGCGCGCCAACCCTGGCAATGCCCGCATCGCCGCGAGTGCAGCTCTGACCGGGCTTCCCTGTGAGGCAGCCTGAGCCACGAGGAGGCCACACATGGGCGTGCGCGGGCTCCTCAAGCGAGTCGCCTTTGCGATCGCGACGATATTCGTCGCCATTACCATCAACTTCTTCCTCTTCCGCGTCCTGCCCGGCAGCGCCATCACCAACTGGGCCAGGGTGCCGAACTCGACTCCTCAGCTGCAGCACCTGCTCAAGGCGCAATTCGGCCTCGACAAGCCGAAGATCGATCAGTACTTCCTGTACCTGAACCAGCTGTTCCACGGCAACCTGGGCGTCTCTTTCGCCAACCAGCAGCCGGTGCTGGGAAACCTGGTAGCCGCGCTGCGCAATACGATCCCGCTGGTAACGATCGCGACGATCATCGCGAGCCTGCTCGGCCTGTGGACCGGCGTGCTGTCCGCCCGGCGGCGCGGATCGCTCGTCGATCACGCCAGCACCAGCGTGGCCGTCGTGCTCTACGCGCTGCCGACACAGTGGATCGGCCTGGGATTCCTTGTCCTGCTCGGCCGCTACCTCCCGTCGGCTGGCATGAGCTCGGTCTTCACCTTTACCACGCCGACCCCCTGGCAGCACTTTCTCGACATCGCGAAGCACATGATCCTGCCGTGCGCCACGCTCGTGCTGACCATCTACGGCGGCAACACCCTGATCATCAGGTCCGCGCTGCTGGAGATTGTCGGCGAGGACTTCATCCTGACCGCCAGGGCGAAGGGCCTCGCACCCCGGACGATCATGGGCAGCCACGCGCTCAGGAACGCCGTGCTGCCGATCGTGACGCTGTTCGCGCTGTCCTTCGGCTACATCGTGGCAGGCACGATCCTGGTGGAGATCGTCTTCACCTGGCCGGGCATCGGCTCGGCGCTGTACAACGCGGTGGTCGCCAGGGACTACCCGATGATGCAGGGCGGCTTCCTGGTCATCACGGTCTCGGTCATCTTCTTCAATCTGGTCGCAGACATCCTCTACAGCCGGCTCGACCCAAGGATCCGCGAATGAGCGTCGTCGTCCGGACACAGCCCGACCCGTCAGCTGAGGCATCCAGCGGTCACCTCGAGTCGGTGCGCGGCATGCTCAGGGAGCGGCCGTCGGTCGTCCTCGGCCTGGCCCTGCTCGCTTTCTTCATCCTCGTCGCCCTGCTCGGACCGCTGATCGAGCCGTACAGCACCGCTGCGCAGAGCGGACCGGTGTACGGGCCGCCTTCGCTGCGGCACTGGTTCGGCCTGGACGACGGCGGCATCGACATGTTCAGCGAGACCATTCAGGGCGCCCGCATCTCGCTGCTCGTCGGCGGCGCCGCGACGCTCGTCTCACTCCTGATCGGCGGGACCATCGGCATCGCGTCCGGCTACTTCGGCGGCGTCATCGACACCGTGCTGATGCGCATCACCGATTTCTTCCTGGTCATTCCCAGCCTGGTGCTGATGATCGTGGTGGCCGCGCTGTGGGGCCCCAGCGTCACCCACGTCATCTTCGTCATCGGCCTGCTGCTGTGGACCACCACAGCCAGGGTCATCCGCGCTCAGGTGAAGAGCCTGCGGGAGCGCGGCTTCGTCTCGCATGCCCGCTCGTTCGGCGCGACGAGCCGCCGCATCATCCTCAGGCATATCCTTCCGCACGTCGCGCCGCTGCTGATTGCCAACATGATCCTGATGGTCGCCAACGCGATCTTCGACGAGACGACGCTTGACTTCCTCGGCCTCGGCTCCGCGTCCGCCGTCACCTGGGGAACGCTGCTGGAGCACGCCAATGACCGGACCGCGGTCAGCTACGGCGCGTGGTGGGCATTCGTCCCCCCTGGCGTCTGCATCGCCCTGGTCATCGTCGCGTGCTACCTCGTCGGGCAGGCGCTGGAGGACAGCCTGAACCCGCGGCTGCGGGTGGCGCACATCTCGACGAAGTTCTGGCGCATCCAGCAGGTCGCCCAGACGCTCCGTTCCGCCGAGCCAGCCGGCCGCGGCCGTACCGGGCCGCTCAAGGACAGGAAGTAAGAGCTGCCCGCCGACGACGGTCATGGCAGCGGCACGCTGCGCCCCGCCGGCGGGTGCTGGCGGTGCCGTCACCGGCTGAAGGGATCACGATGCTCGGAAGGTTCTCGGTCTTCGCCGGCGGCCTCAACCATCCTGAAGGCGTCAGCTGGAATCCGGTCGACGGGCGGGTGTACGCCGGCGGCGAGGGCGGCGAGATCTACGCGATCTCACCGGCGGACAGGACCACCGTGCTGGCGGGCTCGACCGGCGGATCGCTGCTCGGCCTGGCGGTCGACGGCGACGGCCGGGTCTACGCGTGCGACGCGGAACGCGGCGAGATCGCCAGGCTCGACGTGGCATCGGGCGCGGTGACCTGCTACGCGCGCGGCGCCGGCGGTGCCGATCTCGACACGCCGAACGTCCTCGCCTTCGGCCCCGACGGCATGGCGTACGTGACCTGCTCGGGCGAGGATGGCCGGCCCCAGATCGCCCGGATCGCGCCCGGCGGCGTGACCCAGACGTGGACCGAGGCGGTGCCCGGCTACCCCAACGGCTGCCTGGTCACGCCGGCCGGTGACGCCCTCGTGGTGGTCGAGGCCACGGCGCAGCGCCTGGTCCGCGTGCCCATCATGGCCGACGGCTCGGCCGGCCAGCCGGAGACCATCGCGCAACTGCCGGGCACCGACGCGGACGGCGTGGGCCTGGCGGCTGACGGCAGCTTCTGGGTGACCCTCTACCGGCCTGACGGGCTAATGCGGATCGCTCCCGGCGGGCCGGCCGAGCTGGTCGTCGACGATCATCTGGCCTCGCATCTAGATGCGCCGACGAACATCGCCTGGATCGGGCCGTCGCTCGACCGCGCGGTGGTCAGCAATGTCGGCGGGCGGCACCTGTCCATCGCCGACCTCGGCGTCGCCGGCGCTCCGCTGCACTACCCGAAGGTGCCCTGATGGCCAGGTTCGCCGGCCGCAACGTCATGGTCACCGGCGCCGCCCAGGGGATCGGGCGCGGCATCGCGGAAGCGTTCCTCGCCGAGGGCGCTCGTGTCTTCGCGACCGACATCCGCGCGGACGGCCTCACCCGGCTGCGGGCACTGGCCGGGCCTGGCCGGCTGGAAGCCAGCGCGGCTGACCTGGGCGACTTCGCCGCTGCGGCGGCGACGGCACGTCAGGCCATCGACGTTCTCGGCGGCCTGGACGTGCTGGTGAACTGCGCCGGGGTGATGCCCGACGGGCCCTTCCTTGAGGTCACCGCCCCGGCCTTCGATCTGGCCTTCGCCGTCAACGCGCGCGCCCCGCTGGCGACGATGCAGGTGGCTGGCGCGCACATGGCGGCGCGCGGGCACGGTGCGATCGTGAACGTCGCGTCGGCCAACGCCTTCAAGAACGAGTCCCCCGAGTCGGTCTACAACGCATCCAAGGCCGCGCTCGTGGCGCTCACCAGGGCGGTCGCGCACGAGCTTGGGCACCGGGGGGTGCGAGCGAACTGCGTGGCGCCCGGCCAGACGGTGACGCCGGAGAAGCTCGCCGCGATAGCGGCCGACGCCGAGACGGCGCGGCTCGAGCGCGAGTACCTGCGCCGGATTCCGCTGCGGCGGGCCGGCACGCCAGCCGACCAGGCAGCGGCCGTGCTGTTTCTCGCATCCGAGGACGCGGCGTGGATCACCGGCCAGACGCTGATCGTCGACGGCGGCGAGCTTGGCGGCGGGGACTGGTGGAATCGCGAGGACGCTCCCCCGCTGCCGGACGAAACCTGAACCCTGCACGGTCGAGCCCCGGGTGGGCCTGTCCCAGCGCCGGGCAGCTGGCCTGCCACTGTCAGGCCAGGACGCCCTGCCGGTCTGCGGGCAGCGGCGGCCAGGGCAGTGATGACCCCGGCCGCCGCGCCGCGCCGGCCCGCTAGGACGCCAGGCAGGCCCTGGCGGCCGGCTCGCTGGCTATCCGCCCGAGCACAGGTGCACCTGCTCGATCGGGTCCTTGGAGAAGAAGGTGGCGAAGCCATCGGGTGAGGTGAGCACGCCGCACCACTTCTTGCTCCACGCTTCGAGCACGTTGACGTACTCCAGGATGATGTACGGGCGGGCGCTGAAGATCATCTGCTGCATCTGGTACACGATCTTCTGCCGCTGCGCCACGTTGGTCGTCGCGGCCTGCTTCTTGAACAGCGCGTCATACGCGGGGTTGCAGTAGCCGCTGTCGCTCAGGTTGCCCAGCTGCTCGCAGGTGACAACGCTGAGCATGTAGGTCGGGTCGATGAACGCGTCCCAGCCCCACATCGCCATGGCGAAGTTCTTGTAGTGGTTGCCGTACAGGTCGTTGTTGAGCGTGGGGTCGTTGACGACCTGGACGTTGAGCTTGACGCCGATCTTCTTGAAGTCCGTGGCCATGATCGCCGCCGCCCTGGTGCCCTCGCCGCCGTTGTCTGTCGAGATCAGGAACGTGTAGGACATCGGGTGCCCGTTCGCTACCCGCAGGCCGCCAGACCCCATCTTGTAGCCAGCCTGGTTCAGCAGCTCGTTGGCCTTCGCGATGCTGTAGGGCAGCGGCTTGATGCTGGGGTCGGACCAGGAGCCGCTCGCTGGCGGCACGATCGAGCCGCCGGGCTGGGCGTAGCCCAGGTAGGCGACCTTGTTGATGGTGTTGCGGTCGGTCGCGTACTCGAACGCCTCCCGCACCTTCGGGTTTGCCAGCTCGCGGTGCGAGGCCGCCTGATCGGGATTGGTGTTGATGATGATGTCGTGCAGGCTCGTGGCGTGCACGTTGATGATGTTCAAGCCGGCCGCCCTCAGCGAGGCGACCGCGGTGCCCGGCAGTGCCGGGTTGCCGAGCGCGGCGTCGATCTGCCCGGACTTCAGCGCCTCCACCTCAGCGTCGCTGTTGGCGAAGTACTGGTAGCCGAATCCCGCGATGTGCGGCCGCGGGCCGTAGTAGTCCGGGTTCCGCTTGAACAGCACGATCTGGCTCTGCACGTACTTGGACATGATGAAGGGGCCGCCGCCGACCAGCGTGCCGCCCTTGGCCGGCATGTTGGTGAACTTTTTCAGCCCGGAGCCGTTGCCTCCGGCGTACTGCTGCCAGATGTGCTGGGGCAGGATCGGCACCTGCCCGAGCGAGGCAAGCACGTCGGCAACGGGGCTCGAGTACTGCAACACCAGCGTGGTGGGAGAGGTGGACCTGGCGCTGGTCATGTTGACGACGTTGCCGGCCTCCTCGGCCGTCGGGCCCTTCGCGAACTTCACGATCGTGCTGAGCGTCCAGGCCGCATCGGCAGCGGTCAGCGGCTTGCCGTCGGACCACTTGGCGCCGGGCCTGGTGTGGAACGTCCAGGTCATGCCGTCCGAGGACTGCTGCCAGCTGGTCGCGAAGTCAGGCTCGATCTGGTCGTTGCGCAGGTTGTACTGGACCAGGTATGGATACATGGCGTTGAACGCGTCCCCGGCCAGCGTGTTGCTGGTCGTGAACGGATTCAGTGAGGCGATGGTGGCCGGCGTGCCGAGCCGCAGAATCCCGCCGCTCGTGGCCGATCCGGAGTTTCCGCCGCCAGCTGCACTACTGCAACCGGAGACCGCGAGCGCGAGAGCTGCGGCGCACACAGCGCCCCGTCGCCACCTCCGGCTGGTCTGGCTGTGCACCTGCCGGTGCCGGCCTGGGAGCGTCATAGCCTGTCTCCTTTCAAGCTACCGATCGGTAAACCGGCTATCCGCTGCCCGATAGAGCCGCAAAGGCCAATAGCCGGGTCCGCGAAAACGCGTGCAGAAACGACGGGCGGCCAGCTGCGCAGGGCGGCCCAGGGCGCAGGATCGGCCCCTCCAGCCGATATCGAGCCCATCTTGTCAACAGTTGACAGCCTAACACTTATGACATGTCGTGTACGGATTCCTTTTCGACTCTGACTCGCCAGAACTCGCTTCGCCGGCGCTGCCGGATGACCCGGCGCCGGCCGGTACCCGGCGGCGCGGGCGCCGGGCCCGCCCGCTGCCGGCGGCCGGCCGCCGAGCCTGGCCGGCCCGGCCACCGTCAGCGAGTTCGCCCTGTTCAGGCGTCCATGCCTGGACGCTTCTCAGCAATGGCGTACCTGCTCGATCGGATCCTTGGAGAAGAAGCCGTTGAAGCCGTCGGGTGAGGTCAGAATGCCGCACCATTTCTTGCTCCAGGCGGCCAGCACGTTGAGGTACTGCAGGACGATGTAAGGCCTTGCCTGGTCGGCGATCTCCTGCATCTTGAACACGATCTGCTGGCGCTGCTGCACGCTGGTCGCCGCTGCCTGCTCGTTGAACAGCTTGTCGTAGTTCTTGTTGCAGTAGCCGCTGTCGCTCTGGTTGTACCACTGGCCGCAGGTGATGACGCTGAGAATGTAATTCGGGTCGACGAACGAATCCCAGCCCCACATGGCGAGCTGGAAATTGCGGTAATGGTTGGCCAGCAGATCATTGTTCAGCGTGGTGTCGCCCAGCACCTGCAGGTTCAGCTTGACGCCGATCTTGCGGTAGTCGTTCGCCATGATCTGACCGGTACGGAACCCTGGTCCGCCGTTGTCAGACGAGATCAGCAGCGAATAGGACATCGGATGCCCGTCAGCGATGCGGACACCGCCGGATCCCATCCGGTAGCCCGCCTGATCCAGCAGGGCATTGGCGCTGGCGATGCTGAACGGCAGCGGCTTGACGGCGGGATCATGCCACTGCGTGACCGCGGGCGGGATGATGGACGCCCCCGCCTGGGCGTACCCGAGATAGGCGACCTTGTCGATGGTGTTGCGGTCGGTCGCGTACTCGAAAGCCTCGCGCACCTTCGGATTCAGCAGCTCCCGGTGCGACACCATCAGCGGGTTCGTGTTGATGATCAGGTCGTTGAACGACATGGCCGGCTGATTGATGATGTTGAAGCCGCTGGCCCGCAGCGGGGCAATGTCGGTCGGCGGCAGGTTCGGGTTGGCGAGGGCAGCGTCGATCTGGCCGGACCGCAGCGCTTCCACTTCCGCGTCATCGTTGGCGAAGTACTGATAGCCAAACCCGTCGATGTGCGGTGCCTGACCGTAGTAGTGCGGATTGCGCTGGAAGAGGACGACCTGGCTCTGTACGTACTTGGTCAGCACGAACGGACCGCCAGACACCACCGGATGATTCGCGCTTGGCAGATTGGAGAATTTCTGCAGGCCCTTGCCGTTTCCGCCGGCGTACTGCTGCCAGACATGCTGCGGCATGATGTAGACCTGCGCCAGACTGGGCAGGACGTCAGCGACCGGGTGCGCGTAGGTGATCTGCACCGTGGTTGCAGAGGTGGCACGCGCGCTTGTCATGCCAAGCACGTTGCCCGCCACCACGCTGGTGGCGCCGGCCTTGAACTTGAGAATCGTGCTCAGCGTCCAGGCCACGTCGGCGGCGGTGAGCGGCTTGCCGTCGGACCACTGCGCGCCGGCCCTGGTGTGAAAGGTCCAGGTCAGGCCGTCGGACGAGGTCGACCAGCTGGTCGCGAAGTCGGGCTCGATCTGCAGTGTCTTCGTGTTGTACTGAACCAGGCTCGGATACATCACCTCGAACGAGTCGAACGACAGCGTCTGGGTGGTCACGAACGGGTTCATCGACGTGGTGGTCAGGTGCGTGCCAAGCCGCAGGATGCCGCCGCTGGTTCCGCCTTTGCCTGAGCTGCCGGACGAGCTGGCGCACGAGGCGAGCAGCAGTAGCAGGCACGGGACCAGGATGAGCGCGAGTGGCTGGCGCAGCCGGGAGCGAGTGAGCAGCCCTGGCCGCGCCAGGATCCTCATCGCCAGCTCCGGTCGATCTGACTTCTGGTCATCTCTGCCTCTCGGGTTGCGATGGTCCGGCAGGCGTGGCTGCCTGGCTGGATGGGGTGGCTGCCCGGCAGGCGTCGCTGCCGGGCTGGAATGGCCTGGCCGGCACGCGTGGCTGCCTGGCGGGAGGAGAACGAGGGAAGAGCCGGGCAGGCCGCCCGGCCGGATGTCTTGCCGCCATGAGAGCCGCAGCCGGACACCTCGGCCCGGCCTGGTCGTGCCTGCTGGCCAGCTCGGCCGGCCGTCCAGGCGACTGGGGAAACACGCGACCCTGCATCAGACCTCCGTGGCCTGATGGACTTCCTGCGCCAGCAGGGCGGGCACGGCCATCTTGCCCGGCACGCAGCCGGCTTGCGCCTGCTACCTGCCGGTCAGATCGCGTTCAGGAAGTGCCAATCCCCGCTCACATGAAGTTCTCTTATCACGACGGTCAACAGTTTACACTCGACCGTTTCCTAAAGACATAGCTTCGCGCTAGTTAACTTTGGTTACATCTGCTAGCTGAACGGAATCGTCCGTGCCGATTCCGGGCCGGCGGCCGCACAGGCGGGGCGGCCGGGTGGCGGCGTTGAGGCAGCATGCGGCCGGCCGGGGCAGCGCCCCGGCCGGCCTGTGCCTGGTGTGCGCCGACCGCAGTGCGAGCCCGGCCGGACAATGGGCTCGCCTGGTCAGCGGCAGGCTCGCGGAGCTCAGCCCTCGCCGCGGGCCCGGCGCATGGCCTCGCTGATCTCGTCGGTGTCGAAAGACAACGCGAAGAAGCCCAGGTGTTCGGAGTAGACGTCCGGCTCGACCTCTCCCTTCACTTCATCTTCGAGAATGTGATAGACGGGGAGCCCCAACTGGACTCCGGCTAGCGGACCGACATAAGCAGGGTCGCCCTCTCGCACCGTCTCGGCGGCCACTTCGACCGCCTCGGCGTCGGCGGCACCCAGGATGACGACAAGATCCTCGGTGCCGACCTCATCAGCGAGCTGTTTGATCAGGCCCTGATTTTCCGGGTCCATAGCCCCAGAAGCCGTTCAAACGAAGCATTCTGTCCGCACGGCGATCACGACTCCGCCAAGCGATTCCGCTACCGCTGCGATTGCCTCGCCTGGCACGCTGTCCCGGTCGCCGAGAGCGATTACCTTCTTGCCGCTGAGATCCACTGTCACCTCCTCGTTCCTGCTGATCTTTCGGGTTTCCTGCTGACGGCTCGGGCCGCTCACCAGCTCACCGGACGCCGGGCCCGGCGGCAGGCGCAGGCTCAGCACCAGTGACCAGGCCACGCCCTGCCGCCAGGCTCAGCGCAGATGCTCAGGTACCGGCAGGCCGCGGGCCGGCGCCCCGGCCAGCAGCCGGTCCACCGCAGCGGCGATGCCCGGCACGGTCACGCTGCCGCCGCTGAGCCGCTCGACTTCGATGCCGTCACGGAAGGTCACGTACGCGGGCAGGCCAGCCACGCGCAGGTCACGGCACAGCTTCCGGTTCTCCTCGGCGTTGAGCTTGACCAGCCGGAACTGACCGCCGTAACGCTCCTCCATCGCCTCGACCTCGGGCATGAGGGCCAGGCACGGCCGGCAGTGCGGGCCCCACACATCGAGCAGCACGTGCCCGCTGCCGGTCAGCTCGATGAAGCTTGTCAGGGACGTGTCAGCGGCCACCTAAACCTCCAGCGTCAGTGAGGCGCCGTCCCACAGGTGCGTCATGCGCCCGAGGAACAGGCTGCCCTTGGCCATGAGCATGGTGCTCGACAGCTCGCCCTGCGCCGCCCGGTACAGCGCATGCGGCAGCCAGGGAACCGCCGAGGCGATATGGCCCTGCGTCGGGGAAAAGCCGGGAATCCCGTGCTGCCCGGCGAAGGCGGGCAGATCCGCTCTGGCCAGCTCTCCGCGAAGGACGCCGTAGCCGGCCAGCATCCGGTAGTTCCGGTCCGGCACGTCACCGCCGCCCGCTGGCTGGGTGATCTCCGGGTTGTGCAGTTCAGGGGCGTAGACCCCGATGTCGGTGATCGAGCGGCCCATCCGCGCGAGGGGCACGCCGACGATGTCCTCAAGCAGCGCCTGCTGAGACGAGCCGGCCGCGACGCGGTGCCGGCCCACCGCGTCCAGCTGCATCACCATGCCGTCAGCCTCGCCCGCGACGCCGACCAGGATGGCCAGGCCGGCCAGCGTGTCCTCGAGGATGGGCATGCCGCGGTCGAGCGCGCTCTCGAACTTCATGCCCAGCTTGGCGAGCGAGCCGCCGGCCACCACGGCGACCTGGTCGTGCACCCCCGCCTGCACCAGCGCGCCGGCCATGACCAGGGCATGCACCGGGCCGGCGCAGAATGCCTTGACGTCGGCTCCGGCAGCCTGAGTCAGCCCGGCTGCCTCGGCGACTGCCTTGCCGAGGTTGCCGCCGCCCCGCTGGTACCGGTCACCGATGGCTTCCTCGCCGGATCCCAGCACGAACGAGATCGAGTCAGGGTCGGCACCGGTCCGCGACAGCAGGAACCGGGTCGCGTGCACGGCGCCCGCCTTGCAGGCCAGGTTCTCCAGCAGCACCTGCGCGGTGAGCGACTCGTCCGCTTCGTGAGCCGCCGAGAATGCGCCGGTGACCTCACCGTCGGCGTAGATCCTCAGGTCCGCTGGGCCCGGCTCCTCCTTGAGCCGCAGCAGGCCGAACTGATCGACCTCGGCCATCAGCTCATAGAAAGCTGCCTGCGGCATGATCTCGCCGCTACGGCCGGCTGCCTGGCCGGCCGTGCTGCTGCCCCACCACGGCCGGGCGGCCTGCCGCAGGTACTCCGGGCGCTGGTTGCCGATGAACACCTGATGCGGCAGGTAGCCGACCGCCTCGTCGAACGTGCGCAGCGCGGCCAGCAGCTCCGGAATCCTGGCCTGCTCCCTGGCCGGCTTCGATCCGTACCTGACCAGATCGGGCACATGCTGAAGGGTCATCGACGCGGCGAGGATCGCCGCCCGGCGGCTCACGGCGTCAGCTCCCAGACCGTGCCCGGCGCCACGTCCGTCGCGAGCAGCGAGAGTGCCCGCGCCACGATCCTGGTGCGCAGCGCCAGCTCATCGCCGGCCGCCAGCGACTCGTCGCCCGTCGGCGTGGTGATGGAGACGCCGCGCAGTATCCGGTTCATGCCGGTCATCTGCGCGATCGTCGGTAGCGCGGTAATCAGCACGGTCGCAATCCCTGCTCTCTCGAGTTCCTTTCCTAGCGCTGCCCCGCAACGCGTGCCTGTCCCTCAAGTGCCAGTCAGGATGACGGCCTGAACGCCGGTGCTGACCAGCACGGCAGCTATCTCCTGGCCGAACCTGGCCGCCGCCGCCACCGGGGTGTCCACGCCCGACGTTGTGTAGAAGTACTCGTGCACGCCGCCGAGCCGGCCCTCGCGCTCAAGTGCACGGACCGCGTCGAGCGGCACCAGCCGGTTCGGGTCGGCGTTCGCCGCGCGAGTGTCGAACCCTGCGTGCACCGACTCGTAGCTGCCAGCGTCGAGTGACGTCACGCCGCCAACCGGGTACCTGAGCCAGACGTCGGCGTGCCGGGTGGGCAGCCGGTCCGGATTGCCGGCCGGCACGCAGCCCGACTCGGTCACCAGCGCTATCGTGCTGGCCGCCGGGTCGGCGATCGGCTGCGGCGGCGGCACCCGGTCGCGGCCGGGCTCGATTTCCGTCCCCGGCTGGCCGGCCAGCCTGGCCAGCATGGCGGCGACGGCGCGCTCTGCCCCGAGCCGCGCCACCCTGACGTTCGTCCGGGCGCCGCGCGGCAGGTAGCCATCTTCCGCCGCGGTGCCCACCGGCTCGCCCTCGCCGAGGCGGCGGGCCAGGCTGGCGACGGCCGGCAGCGCCTTGCGCATCGCCGCGACGTTCGGCCCGGTGGGCACGATGTAGGCGGAGCCGCTGGCGGCGAGCACGCCGGGGTTGTCCGGCGTCATCGCGCAGACGACAGGGATGCCCCGCCGGCCGGCCTCGCGGGCGAGCGACCCGCAGGCGTAGCCGTAGCGGCCGGAACCGAACGCGGGCCCGCAGACCAGGACGTCGGGCCCGATCTCGTCTAGCCATTGCAGCAGCTGACTCAGCGCGCGCGCTTCGTGCTCGGCGAAGAAGTTGTCACCGCAGCTCAGCGTCGTGTCAACCGGCAGCCCCGCCGCCGCAAGGCCGCGGCCGGGACCCACCGCCCCGGCCATCCTGGCGGGCTCCAGGCCGGCCGCTTCCTCGCCGCCAAGGCCGGCAAAGAACTGGTTCAGGTAGTGAACGACGATCATCCGGGCACCGCCGTCAGCGCCATATCACCGGTCTGCACGCACGCGCCCAGGTAGCAGTACAGCGGGACCGGCTCGCCGGCCATCGCTGAGCCGGATCCCCCGATAACCTTTCCCGGGCTCCACGCCCGGACGAGCTCGTCGGTGTTTCCGGTGCTGATGATGGAATCGGCCTCCGGCACGTGGTCGGTGAGGCCGCTGTCCGTTTCCGCGACGATGGCGACCGTGCCGAGGCCACGCTCCGCGCAGGCCCGGACGGTGAGCATGGTGTCGGTGTGCGAATTGCCGGAGGAGAACGTCGTGCAGATGACGCCGTCCGCTCCGGCCTGCGCCGCGAGCCGGGCCGCCAGCATCGCGGACCGCTGTTTTTCCGCGGCGGTGTCGAGGTAGCCGAGGGCGAGGATCACCCCGGCGAACCGCAGCGTGCTGCCGTGCGCCGCGGTGAGCGCCCGGATGAGGGCGTTGTCCTGGTAGAACGCGGTGAGGTTGCGCACGGCCGGCCAGTCGTAGGCGCCGCTGGTGAGCGCGCCGTCGAGAATCTCGCGATGGTCGACGAGGGTCGGCACCATGCCGATGAGCGCGCCGCCGTACAGGAAGGTATCGGTCAGCGTGCCCTCGGACGCGACCTGCAGGATCACGGCAACCGACGGGAGTGCCTCATCCGCCTGCCCGGCCAGCTCGAACGACTCGACCGCATCCGGCACCCGGCCGCTGGCCGACTCCGCCAGCAGCCGTGCGACCTGCAGCGAAGCCATCCGCACCGAGCGGTCAGCGTCGCCGACCGCAGCGCCGGGCCGCGGCGTGCAGCACACCACGACTGCGGCGCGGTCCCCCCACGCGGTCATCGCCTGGCCCGGCCCGGCCATGTCCACGAAGGCGGACGGAAACTCGCCAGGCGACGTCAGGCCCGCTGCTGTCCAGTCGCACACCGGCAGCACCGCCACGCCGTCCAGCCTGGTGGTCTCGCCATGCCCGGCCGGAGTGAGCCCGCCCAGCACGCCAGGAAAGGTGGACTGCGGGTGAGCTGCCTTCACGTCCGGGATGACCGCGTCGAGCACGTTGGTGATCCGGACCGGCTCGCCAGGGCGCACCAGGTGCACGGTCACGTCCTGCAATGCGGGAGCCTGTCGCAGCGCGGCGGCCGCCAGGGCTTCAGTGCTGACCATCAGGTTGGCGCCTGACCAGGCCGTCTGCGGGCCTTCAGCCATATCGCCGACGCTGCAGCTCGCCAGCGTGAACGGATTTTCGTGCTGGCGCCGCCCCATGGTCGACAGTTTACAATAATGACCGCTCAGGGTCGATAGCTTCGGCTGCCGCTCAGAACGCGGGAGGAACGCCATGCTCATGGTGCTCGAACGGCTCATCATGCCCAGCCGGAACGGATGGCCCTCGCCGATCTGGCGCACGACGA
Source organism: Streptosporangiaceae bacterium (assembly GCA_036495525.1). Taxonomy (GTDB): domain Bacteria; phylum Actinomycetota; class Actinomycetes; order Streptosporangiales; family Streptosporangiaceae; genus DASXMR01. The sequence goes on from DASXMR010000107.1 coordinate 71,195, forward strand.
TCTGGCGCACGGAGGCCACTCATGGCTGAGCGGTGGGACGCCGTTGTCGTCGGTGCCGGGCACAATGGCCTGGTCGCCGCGTTCTACCTGGCCAGGGCTGGCCTGCGGACGCTGGTCCTGGAGCGCAGGCCGATCGTGGGCGGGGCCTGCGTGACGGAGGAATTCGCGCCGGGATTCCGCGCGTCGCCGGGCGCGTACGTGCTGTCGATGCTCCGCGAGCCGGTCTGGCAGGATCTCCGGCTGCGCGAGCGTGGCCTGCGGGTCGCTCCTGGCGGGCCGTCGCTGCACCTGTATCCCGACGGGCAGACGCTGACCCTGCATCAGGACCACGCCCGGACGCTGGCGGAGATCAAGCCGCTGAGCGCAGCGGACGCGGACGCGTTCACCAGGTTCGAGCACGACCTCGAGAGCATCGCGACCGCGCTGATGCCGCTGTTCGACTGGACGCCACCCGACCCGAGGCTGACCAGGCGCCGCGACCTGGCGCCGCTGCTGCGCTTCGGCCGGCTGGCCATGCGCCACCGCAGGCAGCTGCCGGACGCGGCGTTCCTGTTCAGCACGTCGGCCAGGCAGTTCCTCGACGAGTACTTCCGCACCGACATCCTCAAGTCGGCGCTGGGCTGGGAGGCGATCAGCAACACCCTGGCCGGGCCCTCCACTCCCGGCACCGCCTACACGCTGCTGCACGATGCAGCCTCTGGCTCGGGCGGCGGCATCGGCTGGGGCTTCGTGGCAGGCGGGATGGGCTCGGTGACCGCCCTGATGGCCGACGCGGCACGCGAGGCAGGCGCCGAGATCCGCACCGGCGCTGAGGTCAGCGCCATCACCGTGTCCGGCGGTCAGGCCACCGGCGTCGCGCTGGCCGGCGGCGAGCAGATCCAGGCCGCCAGGGTCGTCTCGAACGCGGACCCCAAGCGCACATTCCTCACCTTGCTCGACGGGGCAGAGCTGCCGGACAGCTTCCTCGCCTCGGTCCGCGCCTACCGCTGCGAGGGCGCGAGCATGAAGATCAACCTGGCCGTTGCCGAGCTGCCGCAGGTCCGGGGCGGCGAAGGGCGCGGCTTGCAGCCCTATCACGGCGGCCTGATCCAGTTCACCAAGCCGCTGACCGACCTGGACAAAGACCAGGACAGCGCCAGCCGCGGGGTGCCGGCCGCCAGGGCGCACGCGGAGATCTGCATCCCCACCGTGCATGACCCGAGCCTGGCGCCCGAGGGCCAGCACGTGGTGACCATCGGCGTCCGCTCGCAGCCCTACCGGCTGAGCGGGCCGGGCTGGGACGCGATCAGGGAAGAGGTAGCCGACCGGGTCGTGGCCTACCTCGGTGAGTTCATGCCCAACCTGCCAGGGTCGGTGCTGCACCGCGAGATCCTGACCCCGCTCGACCTCGAACGCCGGCTGGCGCTGACCGGCGGCCACCACTTCCACGGCGACATGGCCCCCGACCAGCTGCTGTTCCTCCGCCCGGTGCGCGGGTTCGCCGACTACCGGACCCCGGTCGGCGGCCTCTACCTCTGCGGCGCCGGCACCCATCCTGGCGGCGGGGTGACCGGCGCCAACGGCCGCAACTGCGCGCGCGAGCTGCTGCGCGACGCGAGGAAGCGAATGGCCTGAGCAGACCTGGCGGTCTGGTATCTCGCGGCCGCGCCGGCCAGGCTCGCGCCCCCCGCAGCGCGGCCGCGGCAGGCTAGCTCATCGCGTCGGCTGACTCGGGGAGCGTCTGGCCGCCATCGACTATCAGGGTCTGGCCGGTGATGTAGCCGGCCTCGTCGGTAGCGAAGAAGAGGGCGGCGCTCGCGATGTCCTGCACGCTGCCGAGGTGCCGCTGCGGAATCGCCGCCTCCATCGACCGTATGTAGTCCGGGTCTTCGTCCTCGGTCGCGATGTTGCCCGGCAAGATCGCGTTGACGGTGATCCCGGCGGGAGCGAGCTCCAGCGCCGCCGTGCGCACGAGGCCCAGCTGGCCGGCCTTGCTCGCACCGTAGTGCGACCAGCCGGAGAACCCGGTGACCGGGCCGGTAATGGACGAGATGACGATGATCCGGCCGTGCGCCGAGCGGCGCAGCGCGGGCAGCGCCGCCTGGATGGTGAAGAACGTGCCCTTGAGGTTGATCGCCAGCATCTCGTCGAGCTGCCGGGCCGTCATGTCGTCCAGCCGGGCCAGCGGGAAGATTCCGGCGTTGCAGCACACCACGTCCAGGCCGCCATGACGCTGCTGGGCCGCGGCGGCAACGGCCTGACAGCTTTCCTGGTCGGCGACATCACCGGCCACGAACGCGACCTCGCCGCCAGCCGCCCTGGCCGTGTCGGTGAGCTCCCTGGCAGCGCGCTCCCCAGCCTCCTGGTCGCGCCCGCTGATAACGACCCGGCCTCCCTCGGCGGCGAATCCGGCGGCGATGCCCTTGCCGATGCCCTTGCTGCCGCCGGTGACCAGGACTGACCTGCCGCTGAGTGAAGTGAACAATCCAGCCTCCGCTTCCTTCTGGGCGACCCGGCACGGCCAGGCCCGGCTGCTGGGTGCGAGCGCCAGCTATCGGGTTCGCTGCACGGCCCCGCAGGTGACAGCATCCGGTCTGCGAGCAGGGCTGTCGCCGGGAAATGGCGATGCACCGCGGGCCGTGTCGTCGTTACCGTGGCATTATGCCGCCCGCAAGCCATCTGCTCGCCTTCGCAGCCCTGGCGCTGCTGCTGCACGTCCTGCCCGGCCCCAGCATGCTGTTCGTGATCACCCGCTCGCTCCAGCTTGGCCGGGCAGCCGGGCTCAAGGTCGCGACCGGCGGTCAGGCGGCGAATTCGTCCAGGTCATCGGCGTCGCGCTGGGCCTGGGTGCGCTGGTGGCACGTTCTGCTGCCATCTTCTCGGTGGTCAAGCTGGCCGGCGCCGCATACCTGGCTTACCTCGGCGTGCAGGCGATCAGGCATCGGCGGTCGCTGGCGGCGGCGCTGGAAGCCAGCATCACCGCCGCCAGCACGGGCCGCATGCTCAGGGACGGCTTCCTCGTCGGCTTCACCAACCCCAAGTCGATTGTGTTCCTCGCGGCTGTACTCCCCCAGTTCGCTGACCGCGCGACCGGGCACCTGCCCGCCCAGCTGCTGGTGCTCGGCGCGATCTTCACCGTGCTGGCCGTGATCAGCGACGGGCTGTGGGCGGTCGCCGCCGGCTCGGCGCGCAGCTGGCTAGCACGCTCACCGCGGCGGCTCGAGCTGATCGGCGGCTCCGGCGGGCTGGTGATGATCGGCGTCGGGCTGAGCCTGGCGCTGACTGGCCGCAGGGAGTAACGAGCACCGGACTGTGGTCTGAGACTGCTGACGCCGCAGCTGTCTGCGCAGCCAGCCCCTCTGCAGGCCAGACAACCGAACATTTACCAGCTACCGGGCGAAACCGGATCCGGTCGGCCGCGGCCGGGCTAGCATTGGGCTGCCGCACGAGGAGGCCTCAGATGTCGCGATTGATTGCCGTCATACTGCTGGTTCTTGGCATCCTGGCCATAGTGGTCGGCGTCATCTACCTGGTAGAGCCCATTCACGCACTGCCCTCGTTCTTCCCCGGCCACGCCCACCATGGGAACGGCCACCATCACATCCGCGGCTACGTGGCGATAGCCGTGGGCGTCGTCCTGCTCATCGCTGGCGCAATATCAGGACGCTCCCGCCGCCAGTACTAAGACTCGCGGTCCCTGCCACTTCCAGCCCGGCGACACGAGCCAGGCGGCCGGGCAGCTGCTGCCTGCCAGACGCCCGGACACATGCCACGGGCGGCGGTGCCGCACGCGCCGGGGCTAGGTATCCGGGCGGCAGGAGCGCGCGAGCGCTGGTGTAGCCTCGCTGGCATGCGGCAGGGGCACGGGCATCGCAGGACCGCTCCCGGCGGGGCCGGACGCACAACCGGGCGCTGATCGTCATCACTCCAGCCATGCCGCACACCAGCGACACTCGCATCGTCGCCTATGAGCCGCTGCTCGCACCCGCGGCGCTGCTCGCCGAGCTGCCGCTGAGCAGCGACCAGGCTGCCACCGTCGCCCAGGCCAGGCTCGATGTCCGGTCGGTGCTCGACCGCTCCGACGACCGGCTGCTGGTAGTCGTCGGGCCCTGCTCGGTGCACGACCCGGTCGCTGGCCTTGACTACGCCAGGCAGCTTGCCCGGCTTCGCGCGACGCTCGCAGCCGACCTGCTGCTGGTGATGCGGGTGTACTTCGAGAAACCGCGCACCGTGACCGGGTGGAAGGGCCTGATCAACGATCCGGGCCTGGACGGCAGCTACGACATCCACCGGGGGCTGCGCGCCGCGCGGCGGCTGCTACTCGACATCGTCGAGCTTGGCCTCCCGGTCGGCTGCGAATGGCTCGACCCGGTGACGCCGCAGTACATCGCCGACACCGTGGCGTGGGGTGCGATCGGCGCCAGGACAACCGAGAGCCAGGTGCACCGCGAGCTGGCATCCGGCCTGTCGATGCCGGTCGGCTTCAAGAACGGCACGGACGGCGACTCCCAGGTGGCCATCGACGCGTGCCGCGCGGCCGCATCCGAGCACCGGTTCTTCGGCGTCACTCCGGTCGGCGCCGCGGCGGTGGTCACCACCACGGGCAATGCCGACTGCCACATCATCCTGCGCGGCGGCCGGTCAGGTCCGAACTACCACGCCAGGGCCGTCAGCGCGGCGCTCGACCAGCTCGTGACGGCCGAGCTGCCTCGGCGGCTGATGGTCGACGCCAGTCACGGCAACAGCGACAAGGATCACCGCAGGCAGCCAGCAGTGGCAGCGGCGCTCGCCGGGCAGATCGCGGCCGGCGAGGACGGGCTGGCCGGCGTGATGCTGGAGAGCTTCCTGCGTGCGGGCCGGCAGGAACTGGGCGAGCCGGCCGAGCTGGCGTACGGCCAGAGCATCACCGACGCGTGCATGGACATCGGCACCACCGCTGGCGTGCTCGCCGAGCTGGCGGCCGCGGTCCGCGACCGCCGGGCCAGCCGCCAGGCGCAGGAGGCCAGGCGCGCCGCCGCGCCCGCCCGCTGACCGCACTCGCTGACCGCCGGTCCGCGCATGCCAGCCCAGCAAGCGACAGCGGATGACCGGTTCAGGGTGACGGGCCGATTGGACAGGAACCCGTCAGCCTGCCCGTGATGACCTGACCGCCGAGCGGGAACCGGCCAGTCCGCTGATCAGGGCACCGACTCAGCGCACGCCGCAGTCACCATGGGTGACCAGGCGGACTCCTGTGGTCAGCCGCGAACAGCGGCCGGTGATCAGCTGACCGCGGCCGAGTCGGCTGGCTGCGGCAGACCGCTGGCCGCTGCCCGACGGCGCTGGCGGCGGGGCGGGATGCTCGCGGCCGCGTCGGCGTCCCTGATCGACAGCGCGCAGGCCACCCCGGCCAGGCACACAGCGGCGGCCACCAGGAAGGCGACGTGATAGGCGGTCAGGTCGGGCGTCACCTGCCCGCCGACCAGCCTGGTCGGCCCGATCGCGACGATGGCCGTGGTGAGCACCGCGACGCCGATCGCGCCGCCGAGCTGGCGCACGGTGTTGAACATGGTCGTCGCCTGGCCAGTCTGGGCCGCCGAGATGGTGGCGAAGCCGGCGGCCTGGGTCGGCACGAAGACCTGCGCCATGGCCAGGCCCATGGCGAACATGAGCAGCCTGGCCCACCACAGGCTGGTCGAGGCACCGAGCAGGGACAGCAGGCCGATGGATACGCTGACACCCGCCAGCCCGAGTGCGATGTGCCGCCGTGGCCCCAGCAGCGGGTAGAGCACGCGGCTGGCCAGCTGAGCGCCGAGCATGACCCCGAACGCCTCGGGGAAGATGCTGAGCCCGGCGCCGAGCGCGCTCAGCCCGCGGCCGTCCTGGAAGTACAGCGAGATCGCGTACAACGTGCCGAGGAACGCGATCGAGCCGAGCACCATCACGCCATTGGCCGAGCGGAACAGCCGGTTGCCCAGCAGCCGAAGCGCGACAATCGGCTGCCGGGAGAGCAGCTCGACCACGGTCATGATGACGAGCAGCACTGCTCCGACGGCCACCGTGGCGATGACCTCGGTCCGGTGCCAGCCGATCTCCGGTCCCTCGGAAACGCCGTACATGAGCAGGCCGAGCCCGGCGCCGGACAACAAGAAGCCGGCCACGTCAAAGTGCCTGGCTGACGACTCGGCGCGCTGCTCGAGGAAAAGGAAGCCGAAGATGAGCGCGGCCGCCCCGATCGGCAGGTTCACGTAGAAAACCCAGCGCCACGACGCCTCGGTGACGAGCACCCCGCCAAGCACAGGGCCCAGGGCCGGCGCCAGCGTCGTGGGCACGGTCAGGATCGAGGAGGCCCGGATCCGCTCGGCTGGCGGGAACGCCCGGTACAGCATTGCCATCCCGACCGGGGCGAGCATTCCGCCGCCGGCACCCTGCAGGATCCGGAACGCGACCAGCTCGCCCAGGCTGGTCGCCAGCCCGCACAGCGCGGACGCGAGGGTGAATACCGTGATGGCGGTCAGCAGCACCCGCTTGCCGCCGAACCGGTCGCCGAGCCAGCCGGATGCCGGGATGAACGCGGCGAGGCTGACCAGGAACGCGATGGAGATGCTCGCCACGGAGGTGGGGGGCACCGAGAAGTCCCGGCCGATCGTCGGCAGCGCCACGTTCACGATCGTCGCGTCCATGATGCTCATGAACATCGCGGCGACGAAGACGACGCTGACGGCGACCTTCTGGCTCAATCTTGGCTGCACGCCTGGCTCTCCCCGCGATTGTCGACTCCGGGTCAACGGGCCGGCGGGCGGCTGGCATTCCCGGCGCCAATGCAGCAGGCCGTCCCGAGGGCCATTGGCAGATCATGATCACCGGGGGTGAGCGGACGGATGCAAATGGCCCGGCGGCGGGCCCCGCTTCCCGGCCCGCCGCCGGGCCCGTCAAGGCTGCCGGGCCCGGCCGAGAGCAGCTTTTGCTTCCGGCCGGCACGGCCCAGATCAGCTGCCGTGCACGTCGCCGGACACGGTCTGGGTGAACTCCTTCCCGCTCGTGGTCAGGTTCAGCACCACGTCGATCTGCCAGGTCCCGGCTACCGGGCTGGCGGTATCGAGCTCGGCGGTTGCCACCTGCTGGCCGTTGACTGTCTTGGGGGTGTGATCGGTGGCCACGATGTTGCCGCCTGGGTCGACCAGGTCGAACGTGTAGCCGTTGTCGGCGCTGGCATCCGCTGTGCTGAACGTCACGTCCAGGTCGGGCCGGCCCGGCTGGACGTTGATCTCGTAGGTGCTGATCTGCCCCACCATCCGGCCGACGGTGCTGGTGATCAGCGTCTGGAACGGCCCGCCTCCCGACGGGATCAGGGTGCGCCTGGCGATCGGCACGGAGGTCACGGCGACGCCGTGCGGTCCCGGCCGGTGAGCGGTGAACTGCACCGACTCGGCGCTGTCGCCGGGGCTGACCGGCATCGCCACGTGCAGCGGTACCGTCGCGCTTGACCGCGGCGGGATGACCACCGGGCCGGACGCCGGCGAGGTGATGAAGTTCTGGCCGGAGACCTTGAACGACATCGGCCCGGTATAGGTGCCGGGCACCGCTGGCGCGAGCGCCAGGTCGACGTCCTTGCCCGACCAGAGGATCCGCGCCGTCCACCGGCCCGGCTGCGGGTCGGTGACCGTGGCGTGCTGGATGTCGGAGATCGACCCGACGCCGCCGGTGCGCGGGTTGCCGTCATCGTAGGAGAGCTGCTCGAGCCGGCCCTGCGGGTCGAACAGGGCGAAGCAGATGATGTTGTCGTTGGTCGGCTCGGGCCAGATCATGTCGGCGTCCAGCCGGTCGAGGCCGGGCGGGACGTTGAAGCCGATCGAGTCGGCCGCCTTCGCGCCCTCGGCTGGGATCGGCTGGCTCGGGTCGGGGGCGCTGATGTTCTCGGTGACGACGCTGCCGATCTGGTGCTCGGGACCGATCCTGCGGTAGCTGCCCGTCACGGTGGCCGGCTTGTCACTGGCGTTGTACAGGCTGACCGGCTGGCTGACGGCCGAGCCGCCGTTGCCGCTGAGGTCAAGCTGCGAGGGCGAGGAGATCAGGCCCGGCGCGTCACCGGGACCGCTCGCGTCGATGGTGCCCGGCATCTGCTGCGCCGCCTTCACCGCGGCGTCGATGTTGAGCAGGCCAGCGCCCTGCTGGTCGGCAGGCACGTTGAGGTCGGTCGCGGTGCTGGTCAGGATCTGCTTGACCTGCGCCGGGGTCAGGTTCGCCCCGTTGTGGGTCTGCCGGTAGGCCTGGATCACGTCGGCCGCCGCGCCGGCCGTGAGCGGGGCTGACTCGCTGGTGCCGCGCATTGACTCGGTCGGGTAGTTCGGCGGGCAGCCGCCGCTGCCGTCAGCGCAGGCCGCCTCCCCGCCGAAGTAGCCGGGCGCGACCAGGTCCACGGTCTTGCCGGTAGGCGCGACCCCGCCGGAGGACAGCGCGGCCATGTTGTTGCTGACGTACTTGCTGTAGCCGTGCGCGAGCGCGACCAGGCGGAAATTGTCGACCGCGCCGGTCGCGATGACGGCCGGGTCGTCGGCCGCGGAGATCATCGTGCCCGAGTCACCGCTGTCACCGGAGGACTCCACCACGGTCACGCCCGCGGCGACCGCCGCCTCGTCAGCCTGCGCCAGCAGCTGCGCCGAGCGGCTGCCGGGCAGCGACGAGCTGCCGAACGACTCGGAGATCACGTCCGCGTGCTCGGTCAGCACCGCGTTGTCGATGCCGGCGATGACCTGCGACATCTGCAGGACAGGCGTGTCGATCTGGGAGAGGTCGACCACCGAGGCGTCCGGCGCGTCGCCCTTGATCACGAACGTGCAGTCGGCTGGCAGGCCGGAGAACGGCAGCGCCATCGAGTACTGGTACACGACGTTGCCCTGCGCGGCGATCGAGGACACGTCGCCGTAGTCCTCGTCGTTGCTGTGGTCGGCGGTGTAGTCCGGCGCGTTGATGACCACGTGCGAGCCGTCCGCGCGCTGGAAGTTGGGGTTGCCGGCCAGCTGGTTGGCGCCCATGTTGGCGACGATCACGCCCTTGCCGGTCGCGATCGAGTTCGCCATGCCTGGCGCGTTCTGGTTGTCGGTCGACGCGTGAATGTCGGTGTCCGCCTCTGGTTCCTGCAGCGGCTTCGACGCGCCTGCCGGGTTGAACGGGCACGCGTTCGCGTAACTCGTGGCCGGCGCAACCTTCGTCGCGAGCTGCGGGGCCGGGCTCGGCTCGCCGACCTGGACGGACGGGTCTGCCATGATCTCGGCGACCGCGGGGCTGGCGCGCAGCCGGGCCACCTCGGCGGCTGGCACCTTCGCCGCGATCGCGTCCGGCGCGGTCAGCTGCGTCACGTCGGTGCCGCCGTGCGCCCTGATGCTGGCCAGCAGCGGAGCCTGGGCCGAGCGCGCGTCGGACATCAGCTGCCGGCCCTGGCTGCGCAGGTTCAGGCCAGCGAACTGGCTCTTCATCAGCACGATGACCCGGCCGCCTGAGGCGGCCCCGTCATATACCGGTGCCCGTGCCGCAGCGGCTTGGCCTGGCGGTCCTGCTGCGAGGGCGAGGCTGCCTCCTGGCACCGTTAAGCCGAGCCCCAGGGCGACGGCCGCGGCGGCGCCGGTCAGCCGTCGCCGGGCAGACGTGGCGTGGGCGAGCTGGGGGAGCATGCGCATTTCCTCTCCTCCGGTCGAAACGGACGGTGGTGCTGGGACAGGACTCACTGGAGTGGAAGCGAGATAGCCCGCCGGGCAGCATCCGCGGCGGGCAGGCGGGACGGGCCGCCGGGACGGCGGGCACCGGAAAGGCGCACCCAGCCAGCAGGATCTGGGCGGCCGGACAGGCGGCAGCCGCCGGGTGGGCAGGCGAGAGAAAGAAGATGGAGAACGAGGTGAGCGGCTGCTGGCCGATCGGGAAGGGCGGGTGCCGCGCCGGGGTCAACGCCCTGGCGCGCGGCAATTCGGTGGCCCGCGAAATGCCCGTGTAATCTCCGTGAATACGAAATATTACTTATTAGTTAGATAACGCTATATACGCTAGACCTGGACCCGACCTGAGTCAAGGGAAAGGTTTTCCTTGTCGGTCACCGGCCTCGCCCGCAGGGTCAGCACGACGAGCAGCCCGGCAGCCAGGTAGCCGCCGCCCTGCACGGCGAGCACCGGGATGATGCCGACGTGCTGGCCGAGCACGCCAGCGGCGATCGTGCCGGTCACGGTGGCGACGCCCTCGGCGGCGACCAGCGCGCCGAACACCCGGCCGCGCTGGCCCTCGGCCGTGCTGCGCTGGACCAGGGTCAGGGCGCCGGCCAGCATCAGCGCGCCCGGCACGCCGACCGCGACCATGCACACGACGGCCGGCCAGATGGCGACCAAGCCGAGCGGGTAGAGGAACAGCAGCAGGTCGATCGCGCCGAACAGCACCGAGCCCCAGCCGAGCATCCGGGCAGCGCTGGCCCGGTGGCCGATCGCGGCGGCGACCAGTCCGCCGCAGATTCCGCCGACCGCCTGAACCGCCACGATGAACCCGTAGTCTGCGCTGCTGCCGTGCAGCACTGACCGGACGAACGGCGCGAACAGCGTGCCCATGATTCCCTCGCCCACCGACGTGACGAGCAGGAAAACCAGCACGATCAGCAGCACCCGGTCGCCCGTGCTCACCCGCAGCCCGTCAGCCCACTCCCCGCGAAGCTCTGCCACCCGCCCGCGCAGGTCGGTCAGCCGCCCCCGGACACGCACCGCGCGCCGGGCCGGCACGAAGGAGCGGAAGTCAGCTGCGATGGCCCGGTCAGCGCCGGAGTCAGCGCCATCGGCCTGGTCAGCGCTAGGGTCAGCGGCGCCGACCCGGCCAGCGCCAGCCTGAACAGCGCCAGCCCGGTCAGCGCCAGCCCGGTCAGCAGGGCTGATCCTGGCGATCAGCGCCGCGGCGAGCAGGAAACTGGCTGCGTCGGTCAGCGCGAGCGCGGTCACGCCGCCTGCGACAGCGATGACACCGCCGGCCGCCGAGCCGGCCAGCCGGGACACGTCGCTGGCCTGCCCGCTCAGCGCGTTGGCAGTGGTCAGGTGGTCGTCACTGGTCAGCGCCGGGAGCAGAGACTGCTGGGCGGGAAAGAAGAACTGCTGCACGCAGCCTTCCCAGGCGGTGACCGTGTAGACGATCCACACCTGGCCGGCCTGGTGCACCAGGAGAAGCGGCAGCAGCCCGGCCGCCAGCAGCAGGTTCGCGACGATCATGGTGCGCTTGCTGTCCCAGCGGTCGACGAAGACGCCGGCCAGCGAGCCGAGTGCGATCTGCGGCACGAACGAGGCCAGCAGCATGGTGGCCGAGGCGAGCGTCGAGCCGGTGATCGCGTAGATGTAGTACGCCAGGCCGATCCTGAGCACCCAGTCGCCGGTCAGCGAGATCAGCCCGGCGCCGAGCATGAGCCGCAGGCCGCGCTGCCGCAGCGCGCCGCTGATGGCGCGCATCGCTAGTGACCTTCCGACGTGGGCTCGCGGGGCACGACCAGGAGGGTGAAGTCGACCGGCACCGATCCGGGCGGGCGTGATTCCACGTCGTCCAGCGGGCGCTCCTCGGCATACTCGATGATCAGCTGGTCGATGGCCGTGACGAGCCCCGCCAGCTCGCTCTCGGTCAGGTAGAGCGTGCTCCGGCCCAGGCCTGACTGCTCACGCCAGCCGGCCGGCCAGTTGTAGCTGCGGTCCTGCCAGTCGAGGAAGTTGTCCAGCGCGCTCTCGGCGATCACCTGGTCGAGCACCTGGATCGCCGCCGTGCCGCCGGGCTTGTCGTCAGCGCCCCGGTAGTTGGTCGAGGTGGCGACCAGCCGCCACGGCCGTTCCCTGTTGTCAGCGCCGCCCACCTGCTCGACGAACCCGTACTTGGCGAGCTGGTGCAGGTGATGCGAGGCGAGTGCGTGGCTGATGCCCAGCTCGCGCGCCGCGTCGGCGGTGGTAATCCGGCCCGACCGGCCGACGATCGACTGCAGCTCGAGCCGCAGCGGATGCGCAAGCGCACGGATCGCCCTCGGGTCATCAAGCAGCCGCCTGCGCTGCCCCCGCGGCCGGTCCCGTGACTGGCTCTGCAGCTCATCCCGTGACTGGCCCTGCTGCTGGTCCCCCGACTGGCCCTGCAGCTCGTCCCCTGACTGGCCTGAGCTGCCGCCTGCCGACGGCCGGCCTGACCCCGATTCCAAGGACATGCTTGGAATGCTGCCAGCGCTGCAGCCAGGATGTCAAGCAAGTACTTGGAATACTCAGGCGGCGCGAGGCTCGCCAGGTCCTGAGGCCCCGGTCACGGCCATGTCCAGCCAGGCCGCCTATCCCCGATCAGGCCTGCGAGCGACCACCCGGTCGCCAGGCGGCACCCTGCGCAGCCCGCGGAACGGCCGAACCACCTCGCTGCCGTCGCCGCGGCGGATCAGCACGTTGCGCGGCCCCTGGCCGGCCCACTGGACTAGCACCAGCACGGGCTTGCCCCGCTCCAGGTAGTACCGGCCGGCGATGCCCATCAGCCAAGGTGGCGTGCGAGCTGCACCTGGTCAGCTCAGCATCAGTACGGCGTAGGCGGGCAGCCAGTGCTCCACCATGTAGTCGTCACCGACCACGTGCGGCAGCACGGCCTCGGCGTGTCGTCGCGCCGAGGTCGTGGCCGGCCCGACACGCGGATCACCGCACGGCAGTGCCTCGGCGATCCGGCGCCAGCACCAGGCCCGGCTGGCGTTCAGGCCGTGCAGGTGGGCGATAGCGCCATCGCTGGAGTCCGAGACCACCGCGGGCGTGAACAGAGACGCCGGCTCGAACTGCGCGATCCCCGGCAGGAACATGCCGAGCCAGTCGCTGAACTCGTCCTGGCCGAGCAGCTGCATCATCAGCTCGGCCTCGGCCAGGGCCGGTGACAGGAAGTCACTGCCGGACGGCTCCCAGGCTGCCGGATAGAGCATGTCGCTGCCGAACCAGTCGAGCGCCCGGTCGGTGATCGCCTGCAGCAGGGCCGGCTCGCCCGCCGCGGCCTGCGCGGTGGCGAACGGCAGCGCCCTGGACAACCCGAACGCGCTGTTGCCGTGCACGCCGTAGCGGGACGGGTAGGTCGCCTTGGCAAGCCACTCGGCGAACAGCTCGGTCAGCTTCGCGGCGAGCGGGGCCAGCGCGGCCGCCCACTTGCGGCCGGTGTCGTCGTCCCATAGCGCGGTCTCGTGCGCCAGCGTCAGCGCCCAGCCCCAGCCGTAGGGCCGCTCGAACAGGCCGTCGGGGCCGGTCACGAACTCCTCCTCGACGGCGAGCGCCAGCCGCTCGAAGTGCCCGCCGAGCGCCGTGATGATCTGGCTGGCCGGCACCTGGTCACCGGCGATCCGCATGAGCCTGACCAGCAGCCAGTGCATCTCCACGCAAGAATGCCAGTCCAAGCTGCCGTAGAAAACCGGCGTGCGGGCACGAGGCCGGTAGGGAAAATCGCCCGGCGCGTCCATCATGTGCAGCATGGCGGACGGGAATTCGCGCCGGATGTTGGTCAGCGCGACCTCCGCGTAGGACGCGGCCTCGGCGTGCAGCAGCCTGGCCCAGTCCTCCCTCAGCCCCACGGTGCCTCCTCGCAACTGCGCGCTCGCCGATGTCCTGCCGGAGCCCGGCCCCGCGCGGCCGGCCGTTACCCGGGTGCTTTCCCCATTGGCGGCCTAGTTATGGCTGCAGGTCGAGATCGACGATCACCGGGGCGTGGTCACTGGGGCCCTTGCCCTTGCGTGCCTCGCGGTCCACCCAGGCGTCGGAGACCGCCCCGGCCATGCCAGGGTTGGCCAGCACCAGGTCGATCCGCATGCCCATGCCCTTGTGAAATGCCCCGGCCCGGTAGTCCCAGTAGGTGAACGGGTGCGGGCCTTTGGCGATCCGCGGCACGATGTCGGCCAGCCCGGCCTCCCGCAGCGCCGCCACCGCCGCCCGTTCGGCCGGCGTCACGTGCGTCGAGCCGGCGAAGGCGGCCGGATCCCAGACGTCAGCGTCGGTCGGGGCCACATTGAAGTCGCCCATCAGCGCGAACGGACGCGCCGCCGAGGCGTCCGCCGTGACCGCGTCGCGCAGCGCGCTGAGCCAGCGCAGCTTGTAGCCGTAGTGCGGGTCGTCCGGGGTCCGGCCGTTGGGCACGTAGACCGACCTGACCCGGACCGGGCCGCAGGTCACCGCCAGCGTGCGGGCCTCCAGCGTGCCCTGGTCGGGAAAGCCAGGGTCGCCAGGCAGGCCGCGCTCCACGCCGGTCATCGGCAGCTTGGACAGCACCGCGACGCCGTTCCACCGGCCCTCACCGTGCTGCGCCACCGCGTAGCCGAGCGGCTCCACGGCGTCGGCCGGGAACGCGCCGTCCGCTACCTTCGTCTCCTGCAGGCAGGCCACGTCAGGCGCGGCCTGCGCCAGCCATTCGACCAGCCGGGGCAGCCTGGCCAGCACCGAGTTCACGTTCCAGGTGGCGATCCGCACCCTGTTATCTCATCAGTCTCCGGCGCTCCGGCACTCGGCAACCGCCGCGAAAGCCCGGTCTGTCGCCGCCAGCACCCTGCCGATGTCGTCGTCAGGGAGCGCGGCCGACACGAACCAGTTATGCCGCGGATGCAGGTAGGCGCCCCGGCGCAGCGCCTCGGCGGCGAACACGCCGGCCAGCCGGTAGTCCTCGTCGCCGGCGAAGGTCAGGTACGGCATCTGCACCGGCCCGGTGTAGCTGACCTGCAGCCCGCGCGCGGCTGCCTGGCTCGCGATGCCGTCCCTGATCGCAGTGCCTGCCCGCGCCATGGCCGCGATCGCGTCCTGCGCCGCCAGCGCCTTGATGGTGGCGACAGCCGCCGCCATCGGCACGGCGGAGAACCAGAACGACCCGGTGACGAAGATCCGCCGCGCGCCGCGGCGGAACGAGTCGGCGCCGAGCACCGCGGCCAGCGAGCGCCCGTTGGCGATGGCCTTGCTCCACGCGGACAGGTCAGGCATCACCTGCAGCGGCTCCCAGCTGGAGCCCAGGTGCAGCCGGAAGCCGCAGCGCACGTCGTCCAGGATCAGCGCCGCGCCGGTCGCGTCGCACAGCTCACGCAGCCCGCGCGCGAACGCCGGGTCGGCCAGCTCCTGGTCGAAGCCGGCGTCGTGCCGGAACGGGCTGACCAGCACGCCCGCCAGGTCGTCGCCCGCCAGGGCGGCGGCGGCACGGGCCGACTCCAGGTCGTTGTAGGTGTAGTAGCCCAGGTTCGCCCGGTCCTGCGGCGTGACGCCAGCCCGGCCGGGCGTGCACCACGGGGCGGCGCCATGGTAGGCGCCGCGGGCGACCAGGATCGTGCCGCGGCCAGTCTGCGCCCTGGCGACGGTGCAGCACGCCGTCGTCGCGTCCGTGCCGTTCTTGGCCAAGATCGCCCAGTCAGCGTGCTGCACGGTGGCCACCAGCAGCTCGGCCAGCTCCACCATGACCGGGCCAGGCCCGTTCTGGCAGTCGCCGAGCGCGGCCTGAGCGCGCGCCGCCGCCTCGACCTCGGGGTGCTGGTGACCGAGGATCACCGGGCCGTAGCTGCACATCAGGTCGACGTACTCGTTGCCGTCGGCATCCCAGATCAGCGCGCCGCGGCCGCCGCGCATGAACTGCGGGTAATCCGGCGGCAGCAGGGCGGCCGACTGATGGCCGTACATGCCGCCGGGAATGACGGCGCTGGCCCGGCGCCGCAGCGCCTGATCCTCAGCCCGCGGCCTGATGTCGTCGCTGGCAGGCAGCAGCAGCTCAGCCATCGTTGCTCCGTTCGTCCGGTGCTGCGGTATGAGCCTGGCCGGTCACCGGACGGCCTCTGGTGGCCGCCGGCGCTCCCCGTACCGGCGCCGACGGGTCTCCGCCGTGACCTGGGCCAGATCGGCCTCGGTCAGGATCCGCGGGGTGCCATGGCTGCGGGCCAGCCGGTAGACGCGGGCCAGCCACTCCAGCAGAACCGCCCGCTCGAACGCCTCGGCCAGCGTGCGCCCGCAGGTGATCGCGCCGTGGTTCTGCAGGATGGCCGCGCTGCGGCCGGCCAGCGCGTCGGCCGCCGCCTGCGCCAGCTCGGCCGAGGCGAACCGGTGGTAAGGCGCGACCCGGATGGGCCCGCCGAGGCCGGCGATCGCGTAGTGGATCGCCGGCAGCTCGTCGCACACCGCCGACAGCGCGATGACCTCGGGCGAGTGCGTGTGCACCACGGCGGCCGCCCCGGTGGCCGCGTACACGGCCAGGTGCATCGGCACCTCGGTGGACGGCTTCTCCGGCGCGTCGAGCTCGGTGCCGTCCAGCCCGATCAGGCAGATGTCGGCTGGCTGCAGCTCGCGGTAGCTGATCCCGGACGGTGTAATCGCGACCACGTCGCCGGACCGCACGCTGATGTTGCCCGAGCTGCCGGCGGCCAGCCCGTCGTCCAGCATCCGCAGGCTGTAGCTGACTAGCTCGGCCCGCACGCCCGCTTCCCCGGCAGCTGGCCGGCGGCCGTCAGGCCCCGCGGTCTGCCCGTCCCGCACGCCGCTCCTGCCGGATCAGAACGCCCGGCCGGGGTTGAGCAGGCCGGCCGGGTCGAGCGCCTGCTTGATCGACCGGTGCACGGCCAGCGAGTCCTCGCCCAGCTCCAGCGCCAGCCAGCGCCGCTTCAGCATGCCGACCCCGTGCTCCCCGGTGAGCGTGCCGCCCAGCTCGAGCGCGGCGCGGAAGACCTCGTCCGCCGCTGCCCACACCGGATCAGGCACCTCACCCTCGGGCAGGCCGCGGTCGTAGACGAACACCGGGTGCAGGTTGCCGTCGCCTGCGTGCGCGACGGTGGCGATCAGCACCTCGTGCCTGGCAGCGGCCTGCTCGATCCTGGCGATCATGTCGGGCAGCGCCGAGCGCGGCACGCACACGTCCTCGACCAGCGTCGCGCCGAGCCGCTCGGTGGCCGGGTAGGCGAGCCGGCGGATGTCGAGCAGCTGCTGTGACTCGGCGGCGCTGCCGGACACGTCCGCGAGCAGCGCGCCGTGCTCGGCGCAGATCTGCCGCATCGCCTCGACCCGGCGGGCGGCGTCGTCGGTGTCGTCCTGGGCGATCAGCAGTGCGTGCACCGAGTCGCCGAAGCCGAGCTGCTTCCACTCGTCGATCGCCAGCAGGGTGGTCCGGTCGAGCAGCTCAAGCAGGCTGGGCTGCAGCCTGGCCTGCAGGATGGCGGTCACCGCGCGGGCGGCGGCGGCGAAGCCGGGAAAGCTCGCGGCCAGCGTCGCCGCCGGTACCGCCGGGCGGGGCCGCAGCCGCAGCGTCGCCGAGGTGATCACGCCGAGGGTTCCCTCGGAGCCGACGAACAGGCTGGTGAGGTCGTAGCCGGCGACCCCCTTGACGGTGCGCCGGCCGGTGCGCAGCACCCGGCCGTCAGCGAGCACCACCTCGAGGCCGAGCACCGAGTCCCTGGTGACGCCGTACTTCACGCAGCGCAGCCCGCCGGCGTTGGTGGCCAGGTTGCCGCCGATGGTCGAGATCTCGTAGCTCGACGGGTCAGGCGGGTACATCAGCCCGTGCTCGGCTGCGGCGCGATCCAGGCTCGCGTTGAATACGCCCGCCTCGGCCACCGCGAGCTCATTGACCGGGTCGAGCTCCAGTATCTGGTCCAACCGGGTCATCGAAAGGACCAGGCAGCCGTCCAGCGCCGAGGCGCCCCCCGCCAGGCTCGTGCCGCCGCCGCGCGGCACCACCGGGACGCCGTGCTGTGCGGCCCAGCGCACCGCGGCGGCCGTCTCGCCGGTGCTGCGCGGCAAGACCACGCCCAGCGGCTTGCCAGGCGCGACCGCCGAGGTCTGGTCACGCCGGTAGGCGTCGACGATGTCCGGATCGGTGATCACCCGGCCCTCGGGCAGCTCGGCAGCAAGCGACTTCAGGTCAGCGGCCACGGCTCATCCTCCTCACCGGCAGCCTAGCTCCGGGCGGTCAGGCCTGGCCCCCGCCGCTACGACCCGGCGCCGCTCCCCCGGCGAGCGCCTGGACACCGCACCACCAACGGGCCGGCCGGGGGCCGCGTCATGGTGCGTGGCCTGGCGGTCAAGGCCAGCACGGATGTCTTCGTCCTGCAGCCTTCCGGGAGAAGTTCGCGAAGCTGATCTTGGTGCATGCTCGCCGTTTAGCCGGGCAATTGAAGCGCATGAGCATAACGCGCAGCGTTCCAGGGTTCCTCGTCTGGCTGTTCTGGTTCTTGCTGGCAATCGTGCTGGTGTTGCTGGCCGCATTGCTGATCCATCACCTTGGTGGTTTCGGATTGGCTTTCCACGTGGGCGACTTCTTCTTCAACGTGGGCGTGAAGGGGTAGCGCCGAGGTAAGCCACATCGCTGCCGACCGCCCGCGCACCGCCCGCTCCGGTGCGCGGGCGGCGGCGTGTCAGCATCGGGAGATGGCCGCCGCTCCCGGCGGTCAGCCCCGCTACGCCGAGCGATCATGGAGGTCCGGTGGCTACCGTCTCGCTGGTGACTGGCGCCAACCGCGGCATTGGCCGGGAAGTATGCCGGCAGCTGGCGGCCAGAGGCCACACGGTCGTGCTCACCGCCCGAGACGCCGCTGCCGCCGCCGCAGCGGCGGAGGAATCCGGCGCTATGCCGCTGCGCCTGGACGTCACCGTCCCGGCGAGCATCGCCGCAGCCGCAGACGCGGTCGCCGAGCGGTACGGCAAGCTCGACGTGCTGGTCAACAACGCCGCGATCAGCTACGACACCTGGCAACGCGCGATGACCGCCGACCTCAGCGTGGTCCGAGAGGCAGCGGAGACCAATCTGTACGGGCCGTGGCTGGTGGTCCAGCGGTTCCTGCCGCTGCTGCGGAGCAGCGAGCATCCGCGGATCGTGAACGTCTCCAGCGAGTCCGGCTCACTGACCAGCATGGGTGGCGGCACTCCGGCTTACGCGGCGTCGAAGGCCGCGCTGAACGCGCTGACCCGCATGCTCGCCGCCGAATTGCGCGCTGAGCACATGCTGGTGAACGCGGTCTGCCCCGGCTGGACCGCCACGGACATGGGCGGTCCCGGCGGCCGCCCGGTTGACCAGGGCGCGGCCAGCGTGGTGTGGGCCGCCACTCTGCCCGATGACGGGCCGACCGGCGGCTTCTTCCGCGACGGCCGCCCCGTTCCCTGGTAGCCAGTCCCCGCCGGGCCGTGGCGAGCGGTGCGCTACCGGGGCGCGTCGCCGAGCCGGTAGGACTGGGTGCACCCGTCGAGCTTGCGCTTGAGCTCGCCGTCGAGCACGTACTGCGCCGCGGCCAGGCTGGCGTCGAGCTGGTCCTGGCGGCTGGCGCCGATGATCGGCTCGGTGATCGCGGGGTTGGCCATGACCCACGCCACCGCCAGTGTCACCAGGCTCACCCCGGCGTTCTCGGCCAGCTTCCCGAGCGTCTCCACGGTGTCGAACTCGCGGTCGTGCCAGTACCGGTTTTGGTAGTTCTGCGCGGCGGTGCCGAGCATGAAGCGGCTGCCTTCCGGCGGCGGGGCCTGCCGTGAGTGCTTGCCCGACAGCAGGCCGCCGGCGATCGGGTTGTACGGGATGACGCCGATGCCTTCCTCGCCGCAGTACGGCAGCAGCTCCCGCTCGACCTGGCGGAACAGCAGGTTGTAGCGGGGCTGGGCGCAGTCGAGCCGGGCCAGGCCGAGGGTCTCTGACCTGCCCACCGCGCGGGCCAGCTGGTAGCTGAGGAAGTTGGAGCAGCCGATGTACCTGACCTTGCCCTGGCGTACCAGGTCGTCGAGCGCGCCGAGGGTCTCGTCGATCGGCGTGTCCTGGTCGTAGGCGTGCAGCTGGTACAGGTCGATGTAGTCGGTCTGCAGCCGCCGCAGCGAGGCCTCGGCAGCCGACATGATGTGCTTGCGCGAATTGCCGCGGTCGAACGGGGCCGGGCCGGTGGCCCCCCAGCACTTGGTCGCGACCACGAACCGGTCCCGCTTGCCGCGCAGCCAGCGGCCGAGGATCTCCTCCGTGGCGCCGACCGTGGTCAGGTCACCGCCGAGCGGGTAAGCGTCTGCCGTGTCAAGGAAGTCAATGCCGCCTTCGGCCGCGCGGTCGAGAATGGCCGCCGAGGTCGGCTCGTCGCACTGCAGTCCGAATGTCATCGTGCCCAGGCACAGCCGGGACACCTGAAGGCCGGTACGGCCAAGTCGGGTATGGTCCACACCGGCACCGTACCGCTTCGTTCTTGACCGAGAGGATCCGCGTGACCCCGGTGGACGGCTCAGCGCTACTGGTCATGGACGTCCAGCGTGGCATCGTCGAGCGGTATGACGACGACGCCGGATACCTCGGCCGGCTGGCTGGCGCGATAGCCGCAGCGCGGGCCGCCGGGATCCCGGTGATCTACGTGACGATCAGCTTCCGGCCCGGCCACCCCGAGATCAGCCGGGCCAACCGGACCTTCTCCGGGATCGCGGCGTCTGGCCGCTTCGTCGCCGGCGACCAGGCGACCGAGATCCACCCCGCGATCGCGCCGCTGGAGCAGGACGTGATCGTGCTCAAGCGGCGGGTCTCCGCATTCACCGGCAGCGATCTCGACGTTGTGCTGCGCGGGCTTGGCGCCCGCACGCTGGTGCTGGCTGGCATCGCCACCAGCGGCGTGGTGCTGTCCACTCTGCGGCAGGCCGCCGATCTGGACTACCAGCTGGAGGTGCTCTCCGACGGCTGCCTCGACGCCGATCCCGAGGTGCACCGGGTGCTGACCGAGAAGGTGTTCCCCCGGCAGGCGCAGGTGCGCACCGTGGCCGAGTGGACCGCCAGCATCGCCGGAACACCGAAGTGATAGCGGTGGCCCACTACAGCAAGGTGCGCAAGCTGGTCATCGACGTCCCGGCGGACGAACACGACGCCGAGGTGAGCTTCTGGCAGGGCGCCACCGGCCAGCAGCTCGTCAGGGGCGAGCGCTATCCCGAGTACCACGGCGCGATGCTGCCCGGTCAGGACATCGGGCTGCTCGTCCAGCAGCTCGAAGACGGCCCGCCGCGGCTGCACCTGGATATCCACACCGACGACCTGGAGGCCGAGCTCGCCCGGCTTGAGCAGCTCGGCGCCGAGCGGGTGCAGCAGGTGCATCGCTGGTGGATCATGCGCGACCCCGCCGGGCTGCTGTTCTGCGTGATCCCGGAGCCGCCGGGCAGCCTGACCGACGAGAACGCCACGCGCTGGGAGTAGACCGGCACCGAAGTGGCCCCGGCGCCGGCCGCTGACTGGCCGGCAAGAGATTTCATGATTCATCCATAGACGCTTCGTTTTTCCTTCATGCGGCTATTGCGGTAGCGCGGCTAGCGTGCCTCGGGCAGCCGCCCGGCATGCGTCCGCAGCCATTCGAGGAAGCCACATGGAACTGAGCCGCAGGACATTCGTCGTCGCCGGCGGGACGGTCGTCGCCGTCGCCGGGCTGGTACCCGAGGCGGCACCGGCCTCGGCGGCGGCCGGCGGCAAGCGCCAGCAGCCGCCGCAGGGCACCTGGCTGGCCGGTGACACGCACGTGCACGACGACCACTCATCGGACGGCAGCCTGCCCCGGCAGGAGTCCGGTCAGCGGCTGCCAGGCAACCTGCCGGTCGGCGACCAGATCGGCGAGGCCGAGGTCACCGGGCTCGACTTCACCCCGCTGACCGATCACCGGACCTACGACCAGCAGTGGGACCCGCAGTGGACCTCCTCGCGGCTGCTGCTGATCCCGGGCGAGGAGGCGAACGGCTCGCCGCACGCGATCGTGCTCGGCGCGGTCGACACGGTCGTCGACGGCGCCAACCCGCCCGGCTCTGCTGCGTTCCGGCACGTGCAGCAGTCCATCTGGGACGCCCACGCGCAGAACGCGATCTGGTCGACCGCGCATCCCGACGATGGCGAGTACACCCCGGCCGGCGGCCCGAACGACAACGCCAGTGCGCAGGGCATGAATACCGTCGAGCTGTACAACCCGAGCATGGACCCGGACGCCCAGGTCGACTACGCGGAGAACCGGTGGAATCGCGGCTTCCGGTTCGGCGCGACCGCGGCCAGCGACTGCCACTTCCGCGAGCTGTGGGGTATCGCCGGCCCTGGCATGCCGACCACCTGGGTGTTCGCCGCCGAGCGGTCGGTGCGCGCGATCCTGGACGCGCTGCGAGCCGGCCACACCACGATCTCCAACAGCCCGAGCGGGCCGTTCGCGACGCTCGAGGCCGACGTGGACGGCGACGGCGTGTTCGAGGCGATGGGCGGCGACGAGGTGATCGTGGCTGGCCGGCGGCTGCCGCGCCAGGCCAGCCTGCGCGTCCGCGCGCAGCGGGCCAGCGGGATCACCGTCCTGGTCTATGCGTCCCCGGCCGCTCGGCCGGGCCCATCGCCACCTTCGCGCCCGCCACCGATGACGAGACCTTCACCGTGCTGCTGACCCTGCCGGCCGACCAGAGCTGGTTCCGGGTCGAGCTGCGTTCCCCCGGCTCGCTGCCCGGCATCGACTCCGACCCGACACTGCCCGACCAGCTGCGCGGCGCCACCTCGCCGGTGTTCATCTCGGTGCGCGAGCCAGCCGAGCCGCAGCCGGAGATCCAGCTGCCGGCGGCGGACTCCGGCCGGGACGGCGCTTCGCTGCTGATCGGCGACCAGGCCGGGTTCGCCGGATTCGCCGACGTCGCGGTTTCCGGCGGCGTCAGCCACGTCGTCGCCGAGGTGCACGCCGAGCACCAGGCCAGGGTGGCTTACCTGCGCGCGGACGGGCACGGCAACGGTCAAGGACCGCAGGTGCTGTCCGGCGCCTCAGGCACCGCGCGCTCCCCAAGGGTCGCGGCCAGCGGGCGTGACGTCTGGGTCGTCTGGCAGGACGAGCTGGGTCAGGAGCAGCCGCACCGGCCGTCGATCTTCCTGCGGCACAGCAGCAACGGCGGCCATTCGTTCGGCCCGGCCGTGCAGCTCAGCGACAGCACCGGGACCGGCCTGGCCATCCATCCGGCCATCGCGCTGCTGGATGCCGGGCACCCGGTCGTCAGCTGGGCAGACAACAGCGCCGGCGCGTTCGACGTGTTCGCCCTGGTGGTCGGCATCGACCAGGCGCCGGTGAACATCTCGGCGGCCGGCAAGGTGATCGACCCTGGTAACCGAGCGGCCGACGCGCGATCACCTCGTTTTCCCGCCTCGCTGTTCCCGTCGGTGACGGTCACCGGCGACCGCCGGATCGTGGTCGCCTGGCAGGACGACCGGTTCGACGCCGACCCGCTGTGGACCGGCCACACCCCGCCGCCCGGCCAGCCGGCCAGCGGGGGCACTGACCCCGACAACTGGCAGATCCTCGCCAGCAGCCGGCCAGCCGGTGCGGCAGGCTGGGGTCCGGCGGTGCAGGTCAGCGTCGTGACCGACGCCGCCGACCGGCACCCGAGCATCGTCGCGGACAGCTCAGGCACGCTCATCGCCAGCTGGGACAGCAAGGCGCTGCAAAGCTCAGGGGCCAACCTGTCACTGCGCAGCAGTCACTCCGCCGACGGCGGCGCGACCTGGTCACCGTTCGAGCAGGTGGCGTTCGACGCTGACGCCATGAGCCAGCGCGCCCGGCTGAGCCGGGACGGCGACGGCGCCGTCCGCGCGGTCTGGTACGACTCGCGGTCAGCCGACTGGCGGTGGAAGGTGTTCACCGCGCGGCGCGACCAGCAGGCAGGCTGGGGCAGCCCGCAGCAGCTGACCACGCTCGGCAACGGCACGTTCCCGGCTGCCGACGGCGGGGTCGTGGTGTTCACCAGCGACCGCGGCGCGGCGAGGACTCAGCGCGACGCGACCCAGCAGGTATTCCTGACCAGGATCAGGTAGGTCCCGCCGGGACCTCACGTTCCTGACGGCGGCGGCGTCTGCAGGACATGAGCACTCTCGAACTGCAGACAGCATCCGCAGCGGACGCCAGGCACGCGCCCGGCTCCGTGCACACCGTGCTCGGCTCGCCGATCGGCGAGCTCACGCTGGTCGCGGCCGACGGGAAGCTGACCGGCCTGTACTTCCCGCATCACTGGTACCTGCCTGACCCGGCCTCGTTCGGCCCGCGCCAGGACGCCGGGTTCGGCGAGGCCGCCCGCCAGCTCGCCGCGTACTTCGACGGGCGGCTGACAGAATTCGACCTGCCGGCCGAGCTGCGCGGCGATGAGTTCCAGCTGCGCGTGTGGCGGCTGATCGGCGAGGTCGGCTATGGCCAGACGGTGAGCTACGGGGAGCTGGCCGCCGAGCTCGGCGACGGCGTGCAGGCCAGGGACGTCGGCGCGGCCGTCGGGCGCAACCCGCTGAGCATCGTCGTGCCGTGCCACCGAGTCGTCGGCAAGGATGGCCAGCTGACCGGGTACGCAGGCGGACTGCGCCGCAAGCGCTTCCTGCTCGACCTGGAGCAGTCAGCCAGGCGGCTGTTCTGACCGCCGCTGTGCTGACCGGTCCCGTGCTGACCGGCCCCGTCCTTACCCGCCCCGTGCTCAGCGGCACTGGGCTGATCGGCGCTGCGCTAATCAGCCCTGCGCTCAGCGGCACTGGGCTGACTGGCGCTGCGCTAACCGGCCCTGTGCTCAGCGCCGCTGCGCTAACCGGCCCCATGCTCAGCGGCCCTGTGCTGACCGGCACTGGGCTGACCGGCACCGGGCTGGTACGGGGTAGCTTGACCGGACCGGGTCGAGCTGGCTGGCCGGCCTCACATTCCGCCGAGCCTGGACGTCTTCAGACCGTGACCGATAAGCAGCCGTTCGAGCACGTCGTCGCCGAGCACGGCGCGACCGTCCTGCGGGTGTGCCGCGCCATCCTCGGTCCGGCTGACGCCGACGACGCGTGGTCAGAAACATTCCTGGCGGCGATGCGCGCCTACCCGCGACTCGCGGCTGACGCGAACGTCCAGGCCTGGCTGGTGACGATCGCGCACCGCAAGGCCATCGACGTCACCCGCGCGGCTAAGCGGCGCGCGCTGCCGGTCGCCGAGGTCCCCGAGACGGCTGCCACTCAATCCGCCGACGGGCCCGAGCCGGACCTGACCACCGCGGTCGCCGCGCTGCCGCGCAAGCAGCGCGAGGCCATCGCCTACCACTACCTGGCCGGGCTGCCATACCAGGAGGTGGCCGTCGTGATCGGCGGCAATGCCGCGGCGGCCCGCCGCGCCGCCGCGGACGGCATCGCCGCTCTGCGTCAGCACTACCAGCGCGATCGCCAGCCAGCCGGCCTGACGGCCGGGGCAGCGAAAGGAGACCCGCGATGACAGATGAGACCGTTGCCACAGCCGGGACCAGCGTGAGCACGCTGCTCGGCAGCCTGCCCGAGGTCACCGAGCAGCAGCTGGGCACGCTGCACGAGCGGCTGACCCGTGCAGCGCAGACCGCCGGCGTGCTCGACGTCGCCTACCGGACCGTCGACACCCCGATCGGCTCGCTGCTGCTCGCCGCGACCGACCAAGGCCTGGTCCGGGTCGCGTTCGCCAGCGAGGGACACGACCAGGTGCTGCAGGCGCTGGCGGCCAGCGTGAGCCCGCGAATCCTCAGCGCCCCGGCGCGGCTCGACGACGTCGCGCGCGAGCTGGACGAGTACTTCGCCGGCCGCCGCCAGGTCTTCGACCTGCCGCTTGACTTCCAGCTGGCGACCGGCTTCCGCCGCGCCGTGCTCAGCCGCCTGCCTGGCATCGGGTACGGCACGACCGCCAGCTACGCGACCGTCGCCGCGGCCGCGGGCAGCCCGAAGGCTGTCCGCGCGGCCGGCACGGCATGCGCGACCAACCCGCTGCCCGTGGTGGTGCCCTGCCATCGGGTAGTGCGCTCAGACGGCAGCCTCGGCCGCTACCGCGGCGGCCAGGACGTCAAGCAGGCGCTGATCACACTGGAGGCCCAGGAAAGGAGCGCGGCATGACCACGTCGACAGCGCGCACCGCGCAGCAGGGCGCCTCGACCAGGGCGGGCAACCAGACGACGGCACGCAGCCGGACGACGGTAGGCACCGAGACCGGCGGCGCTGGTTCCAACAGCACCGCAACGCAGGATGAGTGGGCCGGCCGGATGGCCGCAGTTCGCTGGGACGAAGTCGCCGCCGGGATGAACGATGTCGGCTGCGCGCTCACCGGCCCGCTGCTGACCCCGGCCGAGTGCCGGGAGCTAGCTGTGCTCTATGACCAGCCTGACCATTTCAGATCCACCATCGACATGGCCAGGTACCGCTTCGGCTCCGGCCAGTACCGCTACTTTGCGGCGCCGTTCCCCGGCCCGGTGCAGCAGCTGAGGCACGCGCTTTACCCGCGGCTGCTGCCGATCGCCAGGGACTGGCACGGCAAGCTCGGCCGTCCGGCGCCATGGCCGGACACGCTCGGCGAGTGGCTGGAGATGTGCCACGCCGCCGGGCAGGTCAAGCCCACGCCGATCCTGCTGCGGTACCGGGCGGGTGACTGGAACGCGCTGCACCGCGACCTGTACGGGGACCTGGTGTTCCCGATGCAGATGGTGATCAACCTGAGCAGCCCTGGCGCGGACCACGAGGGCGGCGAGTTCCTGCTGGTCGAGCAGCGGCCCCGAGCACAGTCGCGCGGCACGGCGACGCTCATACCGCAGGGCCACGGCCTGGTCTTCACCACCAGGGACCGGCCAGTCGCCTCGCAGCGCGGCTGGTCAGCCGCGCCGGTGCGGCACGGGGTGTCGCTGATCAGGTCCGGCGAGCGGTTCAGCCTCGGCCTGGTGCTGCACGACGCAGCCTGAAATACCACAGGCGCGAGCCGGAAGCCGAGCCGGAGGCCAAGGGCGCAGCGCCTGCGGCGCAGCTCCGGCCGGTCTGGCCGGCTGGATCAGGCCTGGCCGTGGCCGAGGTCGACGATGCAAAACCGGTTGCCGTCCGGGTCGGCGAGCACCACGAAGTCCGGGTCGTCCGGATAGCTGTCCCAGTCCACCCGCGTGGCGCCGAGCGTCACCGGCCGGTCAGCCTCGGCCGCCTGCTCGGCGGCGCTCGCGACGTGCAGATCCAGGTGCAGCCGCGGGTAGTCCGGCGGGACCGTGCTGCTGCGCTGCAACGCGATACCCGGCCCGGCGGCGCCGTCCGGCGGCATCAGCACCGCTGCCCACCCGCCGTAGCCGTCGGTCCTGAGTGTGTAGCCGAGCGCTGCGGACCAGAACGCCGCCGCCCGCTGCACGTCGTCCACGCCGAGCGCGACCACGCCTAGTGTCAGCACGGACCGATTCTCGCAGCAGCCTCAGACAACCACCGAGGCCGCTCATGCCGTCACCGGGCACGTTCCTGGCGTGCGCGGTCAGGTCCGGTTTGCCAGCGGAGCCGGGTTGAACGCCGCCTGAGCGGGCTCGGATGGACCCACGCCGGATCCCGCTCACTGCTCGGCCGAGTGCTCCGCTAGCGTTAGCCGGCGTGGCGAGCCGGGCAGAGCGGGCGATGTCCTTCGGCGCGATTGCCGGTGACTACAACCGGCTGCGGCCGCCGCCGCCGGACGACGCGGTTGACTGGCTGGTCCCGCCGCACTGCCAGGTGGCCGTCGACCTGGCCGCCGGCACCGGCCTGCTGTCCAGGGCGCTGGCCCGACGGGCCGGACAGGTCATCGCGGTGGAACCCGATCAGCGGATGGCGGCCGTGCTCCGCGCTTCCTCGCCCGGGATGCAGGTACTTGACGGCCGCGGCGAGGCGATCCCGCTGCCGGATGCCAGCGCGGACGGCGTGTTCATCTCGTCGGCCTGGCACTGGATGGATCACGAGCTGGCGATCAGCGATATCGGCCGGGTGCTGCGCGACGGCGGTCGGCTCGGGATGATCTGGACCGGCCGGGACCGCCAGGTCGACTGGGTCGCCGAGCTCGACAGCCTGCGCGACGGGGGCCAGCCGCGCGACGGGGGCCAGCCGGGCGAACCCCGCCGGGAGCGCGACCAGGACGGGGAGCAGCGCCCCGAAGGCGGCGAGCAGCGCCCCGAGGACAAGGCGCGGCCGGAGCGGGAGCTGAGCCGGCAGCGCGCGTCAGGCCTGCGGCGGGAGATCGTGCTGCCAGCCGCGAGCCCCTTCGGTCCGGCGCAGACCGCGGTCTTCGCCTTCACCCGGATGATGCTCCTCGACGACGTGGTGAGCATGCTCGGCACCTACAGCGGCGTCATCACCGCGGATCCGGCCGAGCGGGCAGCGGGTCTGAGCCGCGCCGAGAGCGCGCTGCGCGAGCGATTCCCCGGCGCCGCCGAGATCGCCGTGCCGATGGTCTCGTGGTGCTGGCGGGCCAGCCGCGCAGCCCGTTTGTGATCAGCAAGTAACGGTAGCAATCCGGCCTGTGACCAGGCGCGATTCGCCACGGGGCGGGCGTTGACCTACCCCCGCGAGTTCGCCTACGTTGCTTGCGATGAGCAGCTTGCGCGCTGGCCGGGCAGCGGCCAAAGGCACCACCAGTCCCGCCGCGAGGCCGACGCCGATCGCCGAGGTCATGGCGGAGGCCCGGAACCGGTTCAGCTCACTGCGCAGTGGCTTCGTGTACCTGGACGCGCCAGGCGGCACCCAGGTGCCGGACGAGGTCTCCGACGCGGTCGCCAGGGTGTACCGGGACATGAGCGGCAACACCGGCGCCCCGTACGCGACGAGCCGGCGGCTTGAGGCGCTGGTCGACGACGCGCGCAGCGCGACAGCCGGCTTCCTCGGCTGCTCGGCGGACGAGGTGATCTTCGGCGGCAGCATGACGTCGCTCAACTTCACCCTCTCGCGCACGCTGGGCCGCGAGCTCAGTCTCGGCGACGAGATCCTGGTCACCCGGCTGGATCACGACGCCAACGTGGCGCCTTGGCTCGACCTGGCCGCCGACCGCGGGCTGCAGGTCAGGCACGCCGACGTGCACGCGGACACCGCGCTCGACCTCGCCGACCTGAAGCGCCAGATCGGCCCGCGGACGAGGGTCGTCGCGTTCCCGTGGGCCGCCAACTCCACCGGCACGATCGTGGACGCCGCCGCGGTGTCCGAGCTGGCGCACCAGGCGGGCGCGCTCGCCTGGGTCGACGCGGTGCAGTATGCGGCACACGAGCCAATGGATGTGCGGGCGATCGGCGCCGACGTCGTGACCTGCTCGGCTTACAAGTTCTGCGGGCCGCACCTGGGCATCGCCTACGGCCGCAAGGAACTGCTCGAGTCGTGGCGGCCGTACAAGGCCAGGCCGGTCGGGATGGACCCGGTCGGGCACCGGTTCGAGACCGGCACCCTGCCATACGAGCTGCTCGGCGCCCTGCTCGCCGCTTACGGGTACCTGGAGAGCATCGGCGGCATGGCGCAGATCGCTGAGTGGGAGCGCCAGCTCGGCGAGCGGGTGCTGGCCCGGCTGCCGAAGAACGCGCGGCTTTACGGCCTGCCGACCATGGCCGACCGGGTGCCGACGTTCCTGGTCAACTTCCCTGACGTGCCGTCGGGGCTGCTCAGCGAGAAGCTGGCCGAGCGCGGGTTCGGCGTGTGGAGTCACGGCAGCTACTACGCGCTCGGGCTGCACGACCGGATCGGCTGGGGCGAGGCGCTGCGCATCGGGCTGGCGCATTACAACACCATCGACGAGCTCGACCGGTTCTGCGCGACGCTCGCTGACCTGGTCACCGAGTACAGCGGGCCTGCCTCCGGCGGGCCGGACGGCAACCCCCAGGAACAGGCAGGCAAGCCGGCATGACCAGGCAGGCCGTCGTGCGGGCAGGTGAGGTTCCGGCCGAGCCGGTGCCCGGCGGCGGCACGGTGCGAACCCTGCTGGACGCGGGCGCCGACGGCGGGCTGCTTGCCCGCCGGCTGATCGAGCTGCCGCTGAGCGCCGAGGCGGGCGGCACTGGCGGCGGCGCCGGCGAGCTGTGGTTCGTGATCAGCGGCAGCGGCAGGCTCGACGTCGAGGGCCACCCCGGCCTCTCGCTGAGCCCGGACCGCGGGGTGTGGATCCCGGCGGGCGCCACGTACCGGCTGCAGTCCGAGGGCCCTGCGCAGCTGCGGATGGACGCCGTGACACTGCCGTCGACGGCCGGCGAAGCGGCCGGGCAAGCCGGCCCCGCGGCCGGGACGCAGGCTGACGCAACCCCCGGCCAGCCAGCTGGCACCGCGACCGCGCCGATGGCCTGTGACTTCCGCGACTGCGCGGTCGAGACCACCGGTGACCGGCAATTCCGGGTGCTCTTCGGGCCCGGGCAGGGCTGCGAGATCGCCACCCAGTTCGTCGGCGAGATCCCGCCGGGCCGGGCGCCGGAGCACAGCCACCCCTACGACGAGGTAGTGCTGATCCTGGCCGGCGAGGGCGTGGTGCACGCCGGCGGCCAGGACCACGCCCTGTCCCCCGGCACGTGCACGCACCTGCCGCCGGGCCAGCTGCACTGCCTGGAGAACGCCGGGCAGGCCACGCTGCGGGTGCTTGGCGTGTTCCACCCGGCCAACAGCCCGGCGGCCAAGCTGGAGAAGCACGGGTGAGGATCGTCGACGCGACGCAGGCCATGGCCGACGGGATGCCGGTCATGGACGGCATCGCCGCGCCGCGGTTCCGTGACCTGGCCAGCGTCGCCGCTGACGGCTACGCGATGTCGGAGTACTTCTTCATCAACCACACCGGCACGCACGTCGACGCCCCGGCGCACCAGGTAGCCGGCGGCGCCACCCTCGACGACATCCCGCTTGACCGGCTGGTCACCGACGCGGTGACCATCGACTTCACCGGCCATCAGGCCGGCCCGGTCACGGCGGCCGACCTGGCGCCGCACCTGCCGCAGGTCCGGCCGGGCGACATCGTGCTGTTCCATTCCGGCAACGCGGCGAACTGGGGCACCGACGCTTACTGGCACGGGTGGTGCTACCCGGACGCCGAGGCGAGCCGGGCGCTCATCGACCGCGGCGTGTCCGGCATCGGCTTCGACGGGCCGTCAGCCGACCCGGTGGAGAGCTCCAGCTACGAGCTGCACCAGCTGTGGCTCGGCAGCGGCCGGATCATCATCGAGAACCTCGCCAGCCTGGCCGGCGTGCCGCCGCGCAGCCGCATCGTCGTCGCACCGCTGAAGGTGCGCGGCGCCAACGGCGGGCCGGCCAGGGTGCTGATCTTGGCCGACGACTGAACTCAAGGTCAATGACGACCGGCCGGCTCCGCGCCAGCGGACGGCCAGGGGGAATGAGGGCACCATGGCAGTCAGCCACCGGGCAGCCAAGCAAGATACCGGGCTGCGGCGAGGGGTACTCGGCAGCGCGGACGCGGTAGCGCAGTCGCTGGCGCTGCTCGCATTAGCTTTCGCCGTCTCGGCCGCGCCCGGCGCAGCGGCGGGAACGGCGGGCGCCGCGGTGCCAGCCGCCTACCTGATCGCCGGCATCGGCAGCCTGTGCCTGGCCTCGGTGATCGTCCGGTTCACCCGGCGGATCGCGCACGCCGGCGGGCTGTACGCCTACACCGTCCGCGGCCTGGGCCCGCAGGCCGGCTTCGTGGCCGGCTGGCTCTACGCCGTCGGGTTCGCGATCGGCATCTCGTTCGTGCTCATAATTTCCGCTCAGTTCCTGTCGGCGGTGCTCGCGGCCAATACCACCGTGAGCATCGGCTGGTTCCCGCTGTACTGCATCCTGCTGGCGCTCATCCTGGTGATCGCGCTCGCCGACATCAGGGTGTCCACCAGGGTGCAGCTGGCCTTCGCGGTGATCGGCGTGCTCACCATCCTCGCGCTGTCGGTGGCGATCGTCGTGCATGGCGGCGCGGCCGGCCTGACCGCGCGGCCGTTCAACCCCGGGCTCGCGCCGAGCACGCACGGCCTGTCCGTCGCCGTCGTGCTGGCCTTCACCGGCTTCATCGGCTTCGAGGCCGCGGCCGTGCTCGGCGAGGAGGCGGCACGGCCACGCCGGGTCATCCCGCGGGCGATTCTCGGCACCGTCCTGCTGGCCACCGCGTACTTCGTCTTCGTCACCTGGGCGCAGGCTGTCGGCTACGGCGTGGCCGGCTCGGCGAAGTGGGCAGCGGACCCGACTGCGCTGGACACGCTCGCCACCCGTTACGTCTCGCACTGGTTCAGCACGCTGGTGGACAGCGTGGTCGTGATCGACGCGTTCGTCGCCGCGCTGGCCGGCGTGCACCTGACCGCGCGGACGCTGTTCGCGCTCGGCCGCGACCGCGCCCTGCCGCCAGTCTTCGCCGTGACGACGCGCCATTTCCGCAGCCCGTACGTCGGCATCGGAGTCGTTGTCGCGCTGACCCTGGTGCTCGGCGCCACGCTTGGCCGGCACTATGGCGTGCTGACCTACTTCTTCCTGATGGCGACGACCGCCTCGCTGGGCATCCTGCTCGTCTACGCGCTGGTGGCGCTCGGCGGGATCGTGTTCTTCTGGCGGGCCAGCCGGGAGCCGGGCCAGTCATGGAACCCGCTGATGGACCTGGTGCTTCCGCTGGCGGCGATCGCCATCTGCGGCTACGCGATCTACGGCTCGATCTTCCCGCGCCCGCCCGCACCGATCAGCTACTCGCTGTGGATCGCGCTGGCCCTGCTCGGTGCCGGGCTGCTGATCCTGCTGTTCCTGATGATCTTGCGGCCCCAGCGGGTGCGCGCCTTCGGGCAGGCCTTCGACACCACCGAGACTGACCGGGTCCTCTGAACCTCGCGGCGCACTGCATCACCGCTTTATCACCATCGGCACAAAGCCGAATTCGATTCGGGCATTTGCTTTTCTCCGCCCAGCTGACCTGTCAGTGTTGATGAGAGCGAGGGGCCAGACGGCATTCACAATGGCGGAACGAGGAGCTTCCCGGCGATCTTGCCGGAGACGGAGACTGTGATGCGAGGTATTTCCTCCAGCTGGCCCAGGCGCGCCCGGCTGGCCGCCGCCGTGGTAACGGCCGGCGCCGCTGCAGCGGCCCTTACCGCCGTGGCGGCCGGGGCGGCACCGGCCAGGCAGCACCACGCGGGAGTCAGCACCCGGCCAGCCGCGCAGCTCAGCGCCAGCAGCCGCCAGGCCGCTACCGGCAGCAGCCGGGCCGGTTCAGGCGGGAACGCCGCAGCCGGCCACGGCAGCGCCGGGCCAGTTGCCCGGACGGCTGACGGACTGGTGCAGGGCACCACTGCCAGCGCGATGAGCGAGTTCCTCGGCATTCCCTACGCCGCTCCGCCGGTCGGCGACCTGCGCTGGCGGCCACCGCAGCCGGCCGCACGCTGGCATGGCGTTCGCGCGGCGACCAAATTCGCGCCGCACTGCCCGCAGTCGGCGACGCCCTTCGGCCATGCCAGTACGTCCGAGGACTGCCTGTACCTGAACGTGTTCGCGCCGCAGCACGCAGGGCACGGGACCGACGGGCCGGGCCCCGGTAAGCACGGCCCCGGTGAGCACGGGCACAGCCTGCCGGTGATGGTCTGGATCCACGGCGGCGCGCTGGTGACCGGTGAGAGCGACGACTACAACCCGGCCGGGCTGGTGCGAGACGGCGTGATCGTGGTGTCGATCAACTACCGGCTCGGCGCGCTCGGCTTCCTCGCGCACCCCGCGCTGGCCAGTCGCCCTGGCGGCCCGGCTGGCAACTACGGGCTGATGGACCAGCAGGCCGCGCTGCGCTGGGTGCAGCGCAACATCCGCAGCTTCGGCGGCGACCCGCGCGACGTGACGATCTTCGGCGAGTCGGCCGGCGGCCTGAGCGTGCTGTCCCAGCTCGCCTCGCCTGGCGCGCACGGCCTGTTCGCCCGCGCGATCGTGGAAAGCGGCGCGTACAACCTCACCCAGACGTCGCTGGCCAGCGCCGAGAGCTCGGGTGAGGCGTTCGCGGCCAAGGCGGGCTGCGCTAGCCAGACCGCCGCGTGCCTGCGCAGCCTGCCGGTGTCGACGGTCCTGGCCGACCAGAACGCCACCGGCTACACCCCCGACGTGGACGGCACTGTGCTCACCCAGTCGCTGAAGACCGCGTTCGCCAGCGGCGAGTTCAACCGGGTGCCGGTCATCAACGGGAGCAACCACGACGAGTGGCGGCTGTTCGTCGCCGAGGCCACGCTGGCCGGGGCGCCGGTCACCGCGGCGAACTACCAGAGCATGATCGCCTCCACGCTGAGCGTCTCCCCTGCCATCGCGGCTGCGATCGCGCAGCAGTACCCGCTCAGCAGCTTCCCGAGCCCGCCGGCCGCCCTCGGCGCGGTCGGCACCGACGCGATCTTCGCCTGCCCGGCGCTGACCGTGGACCAGTCGGTGTCCAAGTTCGTGCCGACGTTCGGCTACGAGTTCAACGACGAGAACGCGCCCGAGCTCTTCCTGCCGCCGGCCGGCTTCCCGTACGGCGCCGCGCACGCCTCAGAACTGCAGTACCTGTTCGGGCTAACCTCGGCGTTCCCGGCTGCACTCAGCGCCGCCCAGCAGCAGCTGTCGGCTTCGATGCAGCGCTACTGGACCTCGTTCGCGGCGCGCGGGTTCCCGGCCGCGCACGGCGAGCCCTTCTGGCCGCGCTTCACCGGCACCGGCCAGCAGATGATCTCGCTGGCC
>DASXMR010000108.1:0-2000 GCA_036495525.1 Streptosporangiaceae bacterium
GGCAGGGCGCCGGCCCCACCTGGGGTGACGACATTCGCCGCGGCCGTCGCGGCGACGGCGGCCGGGATCGCGACCAGCGCCGAGGCACGCAGGGCCGTCGCGGCCAGCTGCCAGCTGGCCGCACCCCGCGCGCGCATCAGCTCGAACTCGCCGCGGCGCTGCTCGGCCAGCAGCAGGGCGCCGAGCACCACCACGACAATGCCGATGGCGGCCAGGCTGACCACCAGCAGCCCGAGCACTCCGCTGACCGCGTCGCGCTCGCGGGCAAAGGCCGTCAGGAACCCGCCCAGCCCGGCCGAGAGGTTCACCTTGACCGGCGGGTTCAGGCTGAGCTGGCCGAACTGGCCGAGGCTGCCGGGTGACAGCTGGCCCTGCAGCCGGCTGCTCTGCGCGGTCGTCAGGCCGGTCACGGCCAGCGGGAATCCCCAGGACAGCCGGATCTGGCCGGGGTCCACGCTGCCCTCGAGCGCCAGCACCTCGCGCGGTCCCACGAACATCGCGCCCAGCCAGTACGGCGGCGACCTGGCCGGCACGTACTCTGTGGGTGCGTAGGCTGCGGGGTCGACGGCCCAGAACGCCGAGCCCGGCCTGGCCGGCGCAATGATCCCGGTCACCACCAGGGTCAGCAACGGAGCTAGCCGCAGCCGCGAGCCGACCGTCAGGCCGAACCGCCGCGCCGTCGCGGTCGTGACGGCGACCTGGAACTCATGGCCGCGGCTGACCGTCGGCAGCGAGCCGGTGATGTGCTTGGTGTAGTGGGGAAGCGCATCCCGGTAGGCCAGCTCGAGCTGCGGCGGCGTGCTGCCGTCCCAGGCGCGGCGGCCGCCGGCCAGCACCGTCGAGTAGCCGGTCGTCAGGCCGGTCCAGTCCGTGGCAGCCGGCGCCAGCGGCAGCCGCCGGGAGAGGTTACCGCGCAGCTGCATGCGGTCGGATTCGAGCTGGGCGGCCGGAAGCGGACCGTCGGCGCCCAGCCCCGCGTCGCCGAAGCCGGCGCCGCCGAGCACCGCCTTGCCCGACGTCGGCAGCGTCCTCAGGCCCGCGCGCAGCGCGCTGGCCGGAACGGTCTGGCTGACGCGCGCCCCGGCCACCGCGACGAAAACGCTCACGAGCACCAGCACCGCGAGGCTGACCGCGGCCGCTCCCCCGGTGCCGGTGACCGCCATCCAGCCGGCTCTGAGCCGGCCCGGCAGGGCGCTCACGTGGTCTCCGCGGCACGCAGCTCGGCGGCGGGGTCGTGGCGGCGGGCCAGCGCGATCGCGGCGATCATCACCGGCGTCACGACCACCGCCAGGGCGATCAGCGCGGCCCAGCCCAGCGGCACCTCGACCAGCACGCCCGGCACCGGGGCGGTAGCGGAGGCGGTGAGCGTGATCGCGGGGATGATCAGGTGCGCCAGCCCGATCCCGACGCCGAGCCCGGCCAGCGCCGCGGGCACGGTCAGCATCAGCTCCTCCAGGCACAGCCCGCGCACCTGGGCCCGCGACGAGCAGCCGAGCGCGGCCAGCAGGGCGCTCTGCGAGCGGCGGGCCCGGACGCTGGCGGCGACGCCGACCGAGAAGCCAAGCCCGGCCAGCAACGCGGCCGCGGCGGCGATGGCGAGCCCCTCCAGCAGCGGCGCCGCGCTGAGCGGGTTGCTGACCAGGCTGCTCTGGAGGCTGGCCCGGTCGGTCACCGTCGACCCGGCGGGCAGCCCGGGCGGCACGGCGCCCGCGGCGGTGCGCAGCCACCACTGGCTGACCGGCAGCGGCGGGCCCGCGCGGCTGACCAGCAGGTCCTGCACCGCGCCCTGGTCCACGATGACCGCGCTGGTGGTGGTCGGGAACGCGGCGACAACGGCGGCGATCCTGACTGGCACCTGTGAGCCGGCGATGCTGATGTCGATCACGGTGCCGGGGTGCAGGTGGTTGCTGCTCAGGAACTGGCGGGTGGCGATGCCGGGGACCACCGGATCCGGCGGGTGCACGGCGAGCGTGAGCAGCCCGGTGAACGAGCCCGGCGGG
>DASXMR010000109.1:0-18185 GCA_036495525.1 Streptosporangiaceae bacterium
AAGCGCCCGCAGGACCGCGTGCTTCTCTCCGACGCCGCCTCGGCGTTCCGCGGAGCCCTGGAAGGCGAGTTCGGCAGGACCGAGGAGGCGAGCGCGCGCCGCGTTCCGGTCGACGGCGAGAGCCATGACGTGGGCGACGGCGACGTGGTCATCGCCGCCATCACCTCCTGCACCAACACCTCCAATCCCAGCGTGCTGATCGCCGCCGGCCTCCTGGCCCGCAACGCCATCGACAAGGGGCTGAAGGTCAAGCCGTGGGTGAAGACCTCTCTCGCCCCTGGCTCTCAGGTGGTCACCGATTATCTCACCAAGGCGGGCCTCACCAAGCCGCTCGATGCGCTCGGTTTCAACCTGGTCGGCTACGGCTGCACCACCTGCATCGGCAACTCCGGCCCGCTGCCGGAGGCGATCAGCGCCGCCGTGGAGGAGAACGACCTCGCGGTGGTGTCGGTGCTGTCCGGCAACCGGAACTTCGAGGGCCGGATCAACCCCGACGTGAAGATGAACTACCTCGCCTCCCCGCCGCTGGTGGTCGCCTACGCGCTGGCCGGGACGATGGACATCGACCTCACTTCAGAGCCGCTCGGCATGAGCTCGGACGGCACGCCGGTCTACCTGGCTGACCTGTGGCCGGCCCCGGCCGAGATCGCGGCGATCGTGCGCGACAGCGTCGCCGCCGAGATGTTCAGCCGCAGCTACGCCAGCGTGTTCGCCGGCGACCAGCGCTGGCAGGAGCTGGACGTGCCGCCGGGCGAGGTGTTCGCCTGGGATCCGGACTCCACTTACGTGCGGCGGCCTCCGTACTTCGACGGCATGCCGGCCCAGCCGGAGCCGCTGACCGACATCCACGGCGCACGGGTGCTCGCGCTGCTCGGCGACTCGGTCACCACCGACCACATCTCGCCGGCCGGCTCGATCAAGACCGACAGCCCGGCCGGGAAGTACCTGACCGAGCACGGCGTCGAGCGGCGCGAGTTCAACACCTACGGCTCCCGCCGCGGCAACCACGAGGTGATGATCCGCGGCACGTTCGGCAACATCCGGCTGCGCAACCAGCTCGCGCCGGGCACCGAGGGCGGGTTCACAGTCAAGCTGCCCGAGGGCACGCCGATGTCGATCTACGACGCGTCCCGCGAGTACCTGGCCGAGGGGACGCCGCTGCTGGTGATCGGCGGCAAGGAATACGGATCAGGCTCGTCGCGGGACTGGGCGGCGAAGGGCACCGCGCTGCTCGGCGCCCGCGCCGTGCTGGTCGAGTCCTTCGAGCGGATCCACCGGTCCAACCTGATCGGCATGGGCGTGCTGCCGCTTCAGTTCGAGCCAGGGGAGTCGGCGGCGACGCTGGGCCTGACCGGGCACGAGGTGTTCGACGTGCTCGGCATCGAGGAGCTGAACGCCGGCCGGGTACCGCGGGAAGTGACCGTCCGGGCGGACGGGCGCGAGTTCCGCGCGCTGGTGCGGATCGACACGCCCGGCGAGGCCGAGTACTTCCGGCACGGCGGGATCATGCAGTACGTGCTCCGGTCACTAGCCGCGCGGGACTGAGCCGCCCTGCGCTCGCGAGCGCTGCGGCCAGGCCGGCCCGAGGCCGGCCAGCCGTCCGGGCTGCGGCTAGGCGAGCTGCTGCTGGTCGCCGGCATCCTGGTGCTGGCGATCAACCTGCGGATCTCGATCACCAGCCTGCCGCCGCTGTTCCCGGAGTTCGCCCACCCGGCCGCGCTGCACCTGTCGGTCGGCGCGGAGTCCCTTCTCGCCGCCGTGCCGGTGGTGTGCTTCGGAGTGTTCTCCGGCGTCGCCGCGCCGCTCGCCCGGCGGCTCGGCGAGGAACGTGTGCTGGGCGCGGCGCTGCTGCTGCTGGCCGCCGGGCTGCTGCTGCGCGGCGCGGCGCCCGGCGCGCTGCTCTTCCCCGGCACGGCGCTGGCCGCCGCCGCGATCGCGCTGCTCAACGTGCTGCTGCCGAGCCTGATCAAGCGCCGGCGCCCGGCCCAGGCCGGACTGCTGATCGGCCTGTACCTGCTGCTGCTCGGGATCGGCGGGATCATCGGCTCGCTGGCCGCCGTGCCGCTGTTCAGCGCGGCCGGCGGCGGCAGCGCCGGAGTCCGGCTGACGCTCGGGATCTGGGCGCTCCCAGCGCTGGCCGCTGCCGCGCTCTGGCTGCCGCAGTTCCGGTTCCGTACCCGTCCTGGCAGCTCGGCCAGCCACGGCGTGCTGGCGCTCGGGCGGCACGCGCTGGCCTGGCAGGCGACCGCGTTCATGGGCCTGCAGAGCCTGCTCTACTACGCGGCGCTGTCCTGGTTCCCGACGATGTTCCGCGACCGCGGGATCAGCGCGGTGCACGCCGGCGACCTGCTGGCGCTCATGAACCTCGGCAACGCGGTCACCGCGATGCTGATGCCGATGCTCGCGCACCGCACCCCGGACCAGCGCCGGCTCGTCAGCGCCGCGCTGGTGATGATGGGCGCCGGGCTGACCGGGGCGGCGTTCGCGCCGGTCGCGGTCGTCGTGCCGGCGACGTTCCTGCTCGGCCTCGGGCAGGGCGCGACGCTCGGCCTGTCCATCTTCATCTTCACCGCGCGCGCACCCGACCCGGTGACATCGGCGTCGCTGTCCGCGTTCGGCCAGGGCGGCGGCTACCTGATCGCCAGCACCGGCCCGCTGCTGATCGGGCTGCTGCACTCGGCCACCGGCGGCTGGTCGGTGCCGGTCGCCGTGCTGCTGGCCGTCGCCGTGCTCGCCCTGGTCAGCGGCCTGCTCGCGGCCAGGGACCGGACTCTGCCCGCAGCCGGGTTAATCCCCTCTGGCCGGCCAGCCTGACCGGCGCGACCCGGCCGTCGCGCCGGGCCGCTGGTGGCTCACAGGGCCTGGCCCGGCCCGTTCCCGGTCGCGGTGTCATGCGCCTGCCGGACAGCAGGCTCTCGCGGAGTCAGCCGCTGCCCAGCGAGAACCGGAGCGTGGCGGCGACGCCATCCAGCGGCCGGGCGATGCCGCCGCACGCCGCCGGATCCCCGGCAGTGACCAGGTCATCCGGCAGGAAATGCAGCTCGGCATCGGTGCGGACGATGGCCCTGACAATGGCGGCATCGGCGCGATCGAGCACTGGCTCGGCCACGCCCCAGTCCGCCAGCTCGTCCCGGCCCGCCGCGAGCTCGTTACCGGCAGGCCCGATCCACGCCGTCGCGGTCGAGGACGGATTGTCGGCGATGAACAGGTCCGAGACCTGCCCGTCACGCAGCGCGGTCATGGTCGCGGCCATGCCCTGCACGGCCTGGCCGCTGGCCAGTCCGGCCTGCCAGGCATCGAACCGGGCCCGCACCTCGCGGCTGGCCCAGTCGGCCAGCGCGCGATCCGCGGCTTCAGCCATGACCTGGCTGTCCGCCGTTACCTCCTCGTCGACAAGCGCCGCCAACTCCCGCAGCGGCTCGGCAAGATGGTCGAGCAGCAGCGACCGGACCCGCACATCGCCGGCCACCACGACGTGCCGGGCGCCGGCCCGATCGGCCGCCTTGGTCACCTCGGCCGCCAGCGTCCTGGCGTTCTCGCTCCAGGTCTCCTCCACACTGCGCTGATGGCGGTCCTCCGACCAGCCCCCGGCCCGCGCCTTGTGGATGGGCCACTGGCGGCCGGATATCCAGTCCCGCCACTGCTGGCCGTTACCGCCGACCGCCACTAGCTCGCCGCCAGCACGGGTCGCGCTCACCCGGACGTGCGGGATCGGCGGCCGGTGCTGGGCCATCAGCGGCATCAGGTGCGGAAGCATGGCCAGCCGCGCGATCTCGCGGCGCGGCGGCGCGTCCAGCGCCCCGTCGAAGACGACATCACCGTCGCGGGCGAACACGGCCCGGCCGACCGCGACGTCGCTGGCATCCTCGACCACCTCGCCGACCGCATCGAGCGAGGCCGGGCTGGCCCCGGCCTCCGCGAGCCGGTCGCGGGCCTGACGCCAGCGGATCCTGACGGCGTCCGGATTTTCCCTGACCCGGTCGGTATCGAGATATACCGAGACGTAATTCCCGATCGTGTCGTAGAGCGGGCGCAGCATTTCCAGCTTCACCGAAGGTCGCCTCCTCCCGGCGCACCCGGCGGCCTACCCGGCCAGGCCAGCGGCAACCTACAGACGGCCCGATGCCGCCGGCCGGCGGCAGGACGACTGGCGGGCGCATCGGCTGGCGGTCCGGCCGGAACCCGAGTGCCGCGTGCGCGGCCGGCCCGAGCCGCGTCAGGAGCGCCGAAACCCCGGCAGGCCGGGCGTACGGTGAGTCGGGCTGGGCGCCCGAACTAGACTCGGGTGAATTCGGCGGGCTGCAGGCCCTTCGGCCCGGGGACGACCACGAGGAGTGCCAGGTGTCACTGCTGGAGACGATCTGCAGTCCACGGGACCTCAAGAAGCTGGGCGCCGGCGACCTGCCGCAGCTAGCCGCCGAGATCCGTGACTTCCTGATCCAGGCGGTCGCCAAGAACGGCGGCCATCTCGGGCCCAATCTCGGCGTGGTGGAGCTGACCATCGCCTTGCACCGGGTCTTCGACTCGCCCGTCGACCGGCTCGTCTTCGACACCGGCCACCAGTCGTACGTGCACAAGCTGCTGACCGGCCGCCAGGCGGGCTTTGACCAGCTCAAGCATCGCGGCGGCGTGTCCGGCTACCCGAATCAGGCCGAGTCCGAGCACGACATCGTGGAGAACTCGCACGCCTCGACGAGCCTGTCCTACGCCGACGGGCTGGCCAAGGCCTACGAGCTGCGCGGCGAGACGCACCGCGCGGTGGTCGCCGTCATCGGCGACGGCGCGCTGACCGGCGGGATGGCCTGGGAAGCGCTGAACAACATCGCGGCGGCGAAGGACCGGCGGGTGGTCATCGTCGTCAACGACAACGGCCGTTCCTACAGCCCGACGATCGGCGGCCTGGCCAATCACCTGGCCACCGTGCGGGTGTCACAGCGCTACGAGCACGTGCTGGAGTACATCAAGACCACTGTCTCCAACGCGCCGCTGGTCGGCCCGCCACTGTTCGACACGCTGCACGGGATCAAGAAGGGCCTCAAGGACGTCCTGCAGCCGCAGGTGATGTTCGAGGACCTGGGGCTGAAGTACCTCGGCCCGATCGACGGGCACGACGAGCAGGCGATGGAGTACGCGCTGCGCCGGGCGCGCGATTTCGGCGGCCCCGTGCTGGTGCACGTGATGACCCGCAAGGGCTTCGGCTACCCGCCGGCCGAGAACGACCCGGCCGACTGCCTGCACCAGATCGGCACGTTCGACCCGCTGACCGGGACGCCGACGCCGTCGGGCAAGCGGAGCTGGACGAGCGTGTTCAGCGACGAGATGGTCAGGATCGGGGCAGGGCGGCCGGATGTGGTGGCGATCACCGCGGCGATGCTGCACCCGACCGGCCTGGCCCCCTTCGCGCAGGCGTACCCGGACCGTATCTACGACGTCGGCATCGCCGAGCAGCACGCGATGACCTCGGCTGCCGGGCTGGCGCTCGGCGGCCTGCACCCGGTCGTCGCGGTGTACTCGACGTTCCTGAACCGGGCGTTCGACCAGGTGCTGCTCGACATCGCGCTGCACCGGCTGCCGGTGACGATCGTGCTCGACCGGGCGGGAGTGACCGGCCCGGACGGGCCGAGCCACAACGGCATGTGGGACGGGTCGATCATGCAGGTCGTGCCCGGCATGCGGATCGCTGCGCCGAGGGACGCGAGCCGGGTGAGCGAGCTGCTGAACGAGGCGGTCGCGGTGAGCGACGGCCCGACCGTGGTCCGCTACCCGAAGGGCACCGTCGGCGACGAGGCCGAGCCGGTCGGCAAGCTCGGCGGGATGGACGTGCTGGCCCGGCCGGCCGACGGGCTAGCCAGCGATGTGCTGCTGGTCGGCGCCGGCCCGATGTCGGTCGTCAGCCTGCAGGTCGCCAGCCGGCTCGCCAGCCAGGGCATCGGGGTGACCGTGGTCGACCCGCGGTGGCTCAAGCCGGTGGACCCGGCGCTGGTGGACGCCGCCCGCCAGCACCGGCTCGTCGCCGTGGTCGAGGACAACGGCCGGTCCGGCGGCTTCGGCGACGCGGTCTGCCGGCTGCTGCGCGACAGCGATGTGTACGTGCCGGCCAGGACGTTCGGGCTGCCGCAGGAGTTCATCGAGCACGCGGACCGGGCGGAGATCCTCACCGACATGGGCCTGACGCCGCAGCACCTGGCCATCAAGATCACCGAGGCGGTGTCCAGGCTCGCCCCGGAGCCGGCCCGCCAGCAGGAGCATCAGGCCTGACCGGCGCCCGCCGACATGACCGAGCTGACGTGGCTGGACGCCACGGCGCAGGCCAGTCTCGTGCGCACCGGCGAGGCGAGCCCCGCTGAGCTGGTCGAGGCGGCGATCAGCCGGATCGAGGCGGTGAATCCGCAGCTCGATGCCGTGCTGCGGACCAGATTCGACCAGGCCAGGGCCGAGGCGGCGGGTGAGCTGCCGGACGGGCCGTTCCGCGGCGTGCCGCTGCTGTTCAAGGACCTGGGCTGCACGGTCGAGGGCGAGGTGACTGCGTTCGGCCTCGGCCCGATGCGCGACCTGCCCTGGCCGGTGACTTCCTACCTCGCGGCGGCATTCCTGGCGGCCGGATTCGTCCCGCTTGGCCGCACGAATGTGCCGGAGCTGGGTACCACGGTGACCACCGAGGCGCGCAGCTTTCCCGCCGCCCGGAACCCTTGGGACCCCACCCGGTCCACCGGCGGCTCGTCGGGCGGGTCGGCGGCCGCGGTCGCGAGCGGGATGGTGCCGGCCGCGCACGCCAACGACGGGGCGGGTCCATCCGCATCCCGGCCAGCGAGTGCGGCCTGGTCGGCCTCAAGCCGACCCGCGGCCGGGTGAGCCAGGGCCCGATGGTCGGTGAGGGCTGGGCCGGCGGCACGATCGACGGAGCGGTGACCCGCAGTGTCCGCGATGCCGCCGCGATCCTGGACGCGATCAGCGGCTGGCACGCAGGCGAGCCGTACTACGCGCCCCCGCTGCCGCGGCCGCTCGCGCAGGAGGTCGGCGCCGGCCCTGGCCGGCTGCGGGTCGGCTTCATCGACCGGCCGCCGGGCGACGCCTACCTGGACGACCAGCAGTGCCGCGCCGCGGTCGCCGCGGCCGCGCAGCTGCTGGAACAGCTCGGGCATCACGTGGAGCAGTCCGCGCCCGCTGCCTTGTTCGACGAGGAATTCACCCGGCACTTCACGACCATCATCGCTGGCGATACCGAAGCGACCCTCCAGGCGTTCGAGCTGCTGCTCGGCCGGCCGATCGGCGACGAGGAGATCGAGCCGCGCAATGCCGCCTACCGGCACGGCGGCCGGGCGCTGCCGGCCACGGCCTACCTGCAGAGCCGGGCGTGGATCGGGATCTGGGTGCGGCGGATGGCCGACTGGTGGAAGGGCTACGACCTGCTGCTGACGCCGACCCTTGGGGCGCCGCCGCCAGAACTCGGCTGGTTCACCGCCGCCGGGGCGCAGGCGGAAGGACGGCGGATCGTCAGCTTCATTCCTTACACGGCGCAGTTCAACATGACCGGCCAGCCAGCGGTCAGCCTGCCGCTGCACTGGACGCCCGCTGGCCTGCCGGTCGGCGTGCAGCTCGTGGCTGCCTACGGGCGGGAGGACCTGCTGGTCCGGGTGGCGAGCCAGCTCGAGCAGGCCGCACCCTGGTCGCAGCGCCACCCGCCAGTGCACGCCTAGACCGGCCATCCTCGGTCGCGCCGGCCGGGCTGCCCACGGCCCGCCGCCAGTTTTCGGCGGCGGGCCGTGCCTTATCCGGTCCTGGCCCGCCTGGCGGGCCAGGACCACCGGGCGGGGCCGGCGGCGGTTACAGCCTGACCGGGCCGCTCGCGTTAATGATGATCTGGGCAGCGGCTGGCGGCTTCTTCTGCGAGCACTTGCCAGCCGAGGTGCGCCGGGCGACCGCGAGGATGCTGACGTGGTAGGTGCCGTGCCCGCTGATCCCCTTGAACCTGCCGGTTCCGCCAAACAGCCGGTAGGTGCCGTGCTGGCTGGTGGTCAGCAGGCAGGTCTTGGGGTTGACCTTGGTCGGGCCGGTGCCGTTGGAGTGCCTGAGCTTGAACGTGCCGCCGGGCGTCACGATCAGGTCGGTGTTGCCCTTGCCTTCGTGGTCGACGCCGCCGGCGGTGAACGCGCCTGTTGCCAGGAAGCTCGCCCTGCTGGACGCGAAAGACGTATCGATCAGCCGGAAGTGCTCCGTGCCCGAGGCGGCCTTCGCAGCTGGCTTTGCGGCACCGTGCTTTGCGGCACCGTGCTTTGCGGCACCGTGCGGCGCGGCACTCGCTGCGGTGACCCCCGCGAGCACGACAGCCCCCGCGGCCGCCATCGTGGCGGCGACGGCGGCGAGCCGGTGGAATTTACGCATGAACGGACCTCCCCAGTGGCCCCGGCGCGCCCTGGCCTGTCCCTGGCGCTGGCCGGACGGATCCCAGCGTGACCGGCGGGAACGCGCACGGCACTAGGGCAGGCCCCTAGCCCGCGGAACTAGGGCCAGCCTCGTCGGCCCCTGCCGCCCCTGGCAGCGCAGGGCCGGAGCTGCGGCGTGGCGCCGGTCCCACTGCGCTTGTGGACGCAGCTCGGCACGGCCCGCCGCCGCAGCGAGCGGCAGCGGGCCGTGACGTCGTTCGCCAGGCGAGCCTGCCAGCCGGAAACCAGCCAG
Organism: Streptosporangiaceae bacterium; assembly: GCA_036495525.1. GTDB lineage: Bacteria > Actinomycetota > Actinomycetes > Streptosporangiales > Streptosporangiaceae > DASXMR01. The sequence goes on from DASXMR010000109.1 coordinate 8,677, forward strand.
GGCCGCCAGGCCGGCCGCTGTTACAGCCGGACCGGCCCGCTCGCGGTGATGATCAGCTGGGTGGCGGCCGGTGCCTTCCTCATCGAGCACTTGCCGGCCGAGTTGCGCCGGGCGACTGCGGTGACGCTCACGTGGTAGGTGCCGTGCCCGCTGAGTCCCTTGAACTTGCCCGTGCCGGCGGTCAGCCGGTAGGTGCCGTGCTGGCTGACGGTCAGCAGGCAGGTCTTCTGGTTGATATGAGTGGGACCGGTGCCCCTGGAGTGGACGATCTTGAACGTGCCGCCCGGCGCGACGATCAGGTCGGTGTTCCCCTTGCCCTGATGGTCGACGCCGCCGGCGGTGAACACCCCGGTCGCGATGAAGCTCGCCCGGTTATTTGCGTTCGACGTCGATACCAGGCGGAAGTGCTCGGTACCCGACGCGGCGCCGGCGGCCGCTGGCTTCCCGGCGTGCTGCGCGGCGGCGGGCGCGGCGGTGGCGGCCGTGACCCCGGCGAGCGCGACAGTCCCCGCGGCGGCGACTGTGCCGGCGATGGCGGCGAGCCGGTGGAATTTACGCATGAACGGACCTCCCCAGTGGCCCGGCGCGCCCCGGCTAGTCCGGGGCGCTGGCGGGACGGATCCCAGCCTGCTGATGAGAAATGGGCAGGGCACTAGGGCCGGCCCCTAGTCACCGGAACTAGGGGCAGGGGTGCCCGCGGGCAGCCCGGCATCTGGCGGCTCGGTGCCGGCCGCGCCGGATGCGCCGTCGGCCACCGAAAGCTCCCTTTCGAGCAGTCGGATCAGGTCGAGCCAGCCAGTGAACGGCAGGTCAGCGCCTCGGCCGGTGCGCAGAGCGCCGACCGGCTGGTCGTCAGGGCCGCGTTGCAGCCGGATCACGATCTGGGTCATACTCTCCCCTGCCCTGCGGGCTCTGCCGGGTGAAGTTGCCATGATCACAGCGTGAGAGGGCGCTGGCGCCAGTGACGAACCCTAGCTTCCCGGCCTAGGGTTGCCTCTCAGTAGGCATAGCGGGCATTTACGGCCAGGGCCGGCAGGTGGGTGCGAGCACAGGCCGAGGCTTGCGGACCGGGGTGGGGGGCGAATTCGGTGGAGGGGCCATTTGTCGGGCGGGTTGCAGAACTCGCCGCGCTGGGCAGGCAGCTGGATCAGGCGGCCGCCGGGCACGGGCACGTCGTGCTGGTCACCGGCCCGGCCGGTATGGGCAAGTCGACGCTGATCCGGCACTGGCTGTCCTGCCTTCCTGACCTAGCCGGGACACTCGTGGCCTCCGGTGATCAGGAGGAGAGCACGCTGTCCGGCGGGCTGCTCGAACAGCTGGCCAGGTCGGCCTCCGGGCCGCCGGCGGACGAGCTCGCCGCGGTGCTCGCATCGGGCCGCGCCGACCCCCTGTCAGCCGGATCAGCGCTGCTCGGCCTGCTGCGGCAGCGCCCGAGCCCGGGCCCGGTGGTCGTGGTCGTGGACGACGCGCAGTGGGGCGACGAGCTGTCGCTCAAGGCGCTCAGCTTCGCCGCGCGCCGGCTCGCCGACGTGCCGGCGCTGTGCCTGGTGGTCTGCCGTCCCGATGAACTCACGGCGCTGCCGCCCGGCCTGCTGCGCGCGATCGCCGACCGCGGGCTGCGGCTGGACCTGGCGGGCCTGAACGCCGCCGAGGTTGCCGAACTGGCCGGACCGGCCAGGCTGACCGGGCGTGCCGCCCAGCTGCTGTGCGAGCACACCTCGGGCCTGCCCTTGCATGTGGTCGAGCTGCTGCACGACTTGCCGCCTGACGTTCTCGGCTCACCCGGAGCGGTACTGCCCGCGCCCCGTTCGCTGGCGACCCTGGTGCTTTCGCGGCTGGCCGGGTGCGCGCCGGAGACCGAGCGGCTGGTCGTGGCCGCCGCGGTGCTCGGGCCCCATTGCTACCTGGCCGACGCTGCGCGGCTGGCCGGACTGGCCGACCCGCTGCCCGCGCTGCAGCAGGCGGCCGGGGAGCGGCTGCTGGCCGAGGAGGAATCCATCGGCCGCCGGTGCGCGTTCCCGCACGCGCTGATCCGCGCCGCCGTCTACCGCGACATCGGCGTGAGCAGGAGGGCCGAGCTGCATCGCAGGGCGGCCGTGCTGACCGGCGGTCCGGCGGCGCTCGCGCACCGGGCTGCGGCGTGCTCCGGCAGCGACCCGCAGCTTGCCGCCGACCTGGAGGCTCAGGCTGCGGCCGAGCGGCAAGCCGGGCAGCTGGTCGAGGCAGCCGAGCACCTGCTGGCCGCGGTCAGGGCCGACCAGTCGGGGCCGGCCAGGGACCGGCGGCTGCTCACCGCTGTCGAGCTTCTGCTCGCGGCCGGCGACGGGGCCCGGGCGCGAGCGTGCGCGGCCGGGGTGTCCGAGCTCGCGCCATCGCCGGGGCGCACTGTCGTGCTCGCGCGGCTGGCCATGCTGGGAGGCGAGTACCTGGCCGCCGAGGAACTGATGACGCAGGCGAAGGAGAGCCTTGCTGGCAGCCAGGCTCCGGCTCCCGAGCATGTGCGAGAGGGCGCGGCGCTGGCGGCGTGCGAGTTCGCGCTGATGCTGATCGGGCAGCACCGCACGGCCGATGCGGCGGCATGGGCGCGGCGGGCGGCAGATACCGCGGTCACCGCGTTCACGCGGGCTTGCTCCTGCGCGGTCCGCGGCGGCTCGCTGGCCGCGATCGGGCAGGGAGACCAGGCACGGCTGCTGCTGGAGAGCGAGCTGCGCGACTGTCCAGACGACTCGGGCCGCACCTTGCTGCGTGCTTGCCTCGGCGCGATCTTGCTGCGGGCCGATGAGCTGGTTGCCGCAACCGACCAGCTCGATCAGGCGGTGGCCGCCGGCGGAGCGGCGAAGCTGCCCATGGCGCACCTGCTCGAGGCCAGGCTTCAGCTGGTGCTGACGTGTTACCGGTCGGGTGCCTGGGACCGGGCCGACGCCGAGGCCGAGCGGCTGGTGTCTCTGATCGATGACCTGGATCAGGTGTGGCTGGCCGGCCGGGCGCACCTGGCCGCCGTCTACGTCGCAGCGGCGCGAGGTGAGACGGAGCGGGCCTGTCGGCACGCGAGCGCCGCGGCCAGTCAGCTCGCCGGCCGGGGCGGCCGCGCCGCGGCCGAGCTGGCCGACGCCCAGGTAGCGATCGCCGTGGCGGCCGGCGATCAGGACGCCGTGGTGGCCGCTGCCAGGCCGGTCACCGGCGCATTCGGGGTGCTGGAGCAGCTCGAGCCGAGCTGGATGCTTTTCTGGCCGGCCTACGCGCAGGCGCTGGCCAGGGCGGGTCACTTGGACGAGGCCGACGAGGTGCTGACCAGGTTCGAGCGGCTCGCGGCCAGCCGGCAGCGGCGCTCGGCGCTGGCCGCGGCAGGCCGGGCGCGCGGGTACCTCGAGGCGCAGGCGCAGCGGCCCGAGGCTGCCGTCCGCGCGCTGAGCGCCAGCGTGCGGCAGCTCGATGGCCTGGGCATGCCGTTCGAGCTGGCGCTCAGCAGGCTGGAGTATGGCAGGCTGCTGCGCCGGGCAGGCCAGCGGCGAGCCGCAGCCAGGGAGCTCGGCGCCGCCAGGGCGCTGTTCGCCGGGCTCGGTGCCCAGCCCTTCGTGAGCCGCTGCGACGACGAGCTGGGCAGCGTGCCGGCCGCTGCCCAGGTCGGTGGCCAGCTCCCGCTGACATCCCGGCAGCTGGCGGTCGCGCGGGCCGTGGCCAGCGGCAAGTCGAACCGGCAGATCGCGGCAGACCTCTTCATCAGCGTCAAGACGGTCGAATTCCATCTGGGCCAGATCCTGGCCAGGCTCGGCGCCGACTCGCGCGGCCAGATCGGCGCCGCGCTCGGCCTGGAAGGGGCCGCCGGGCCCGCCGGTTGACGGCCTCGGGACACGGCAACGGCCTGGACGCGGCAGAATCGGGAGCATGAAGACGCTGGAGATCGCCGTGGTCGGCTCTGGCCCGGCCGGGCTCTACACGGCCGAGGCGCTGATCAAGCAGGCGGCCGCGCTCGAGGAGGCGCGCCCGATCCGGGTAGACGTGCTCGACCGGCTGCCCACGCCGTACGGGCTGGTCCGGTACGGCGTCGCGCCTGACCACAAGTCGATCAAGTCGATCGCCGAGTACCTGCGCAAGGTCCTCGAGCACCCCGGCGTGGCCTTCCTCGGCGGCGTCCACCTGGGCGGCGACATCACCCGCGACGATCTTCTCGCCTGCTACGACGCCGTCGTCTACGCGACCGGCGCCATGCGCGACCGCCACCTGCGCATCCCCGGCGAAGACCTGCCGGGAAGCTACGCCGCCACCGACTTCGTCAACTGGTACTGCGGCCACCCCGACATGGACCCGGAAGCGTTCACCCTGGACGCCGAGTCGGTGGCCGTCATCGGCGTCGGCAACGTCGCGGTGGACGTGGCCCGCATCCTGGTCAGAGACCCAGCCGAGCTGCGCGGCACCGACGTCCCCCAGCCGGTACTCGAAGCCCTGATGGACAGCAAGGTCCGTGAAGTCCACATGATCGGCCGCCGCGGCCCCGCCCAAGCCAAATTCACCACCAAGGAGCTTCGCGAGCTGGGCGAGCTCTCCGGCGTGGACGTCATAGTCCACGCCACCGAGGCCGACCTCGACGCCTTCGACCCGACCGGCGGCAGCGCCGAACTAGCCAGGTCGGACCGCCACGTCCGCGGCAACTACAAGGTCATCAGCGGCTGGGCCGCCCGCCAGCCCACCGGCCACCCCCGCAAGCTGACCCTGAGATTCTGGCTGCGCCCAGTCGAAATCCTCGGCAGCCAGCGAGTGGAGCAGCTGGTCCTCGAGCGCACCCGCCTGGACGACGCAGGCGCCTTCACCGGCACCGGCGACCTGGAAACCCTGGACACGACCATGGTCCTGCGCAGCGTCGGCTACCAGAGCGTCCCCCTGGCCGGAGTCCCCTTCGACGAGCGCTCAGCCACCGTCCCCAACACCGAAGGCAGGGTAACCGCCCCCGACGGCACCCCCCTCCCCGGCGAATACGTGGCCGGCTGGCTGAAACGCGGTCCCACCGGCGTCATCGGCACCAACAAGTCCGACGCCGCCCAGACCGTCCGCGCCCTTCTGGAAGACCTGGCCGGCGGCCCCAGCCCAGCCGACTCCGCCCTCCCCAGACCCGGCCTCCTCCGCTACCCAGAGCCGGGCACAAGCGCCAGCCCCAGCCAGGGCACCGCCAGCGAAGGCCCAGGCGAAAGCGCCGGCAGCGAAGGCCCAGGCGAAGGTGCCGCCGGCGGCCTGGCCGCCCTGCTGGCCGAGCGGGGCGTGCGCCCGGTCGAGTACGCCGACTGGCTGCGCATCGAAGCCGCCGAGGCCGCCCTGGGCGAGTCCCTGGGCCGCGGCGGCCGGGTAAAACTGGCCGGCGCTGCCGCTATCCAGGCCGCCTGCTTCCGCAGCGGGGTCAGCCAGCACGAGTGAGCAATCTCAGCTGGTGGATGCAGCGCCTGCCGGCCCGAAACCGGCCGCCCCTTCTGCCCTGAGTACGCGGCCTGGCGCAGCGGCTACCCGGCCTGACAGACGTCCACCAGCGCGGCGGCCGCAATGCCCGGCCGCGTCCCGGCGATCAAGCACACCGAGCGCTCACGAGCCCCCGCGTTCACACCCCCGATCGGCGAATGGGGCAAAGGCGCGCAAGAGGTATCGTGATGTGGTGGGGTCTCATGGGGGCTTTCTGTTTGCCTATGATTTCCCCGCCCATTTAGACAAGCGTCCCGAACCGGATGGCGTCGTGGGAGAGAATCCGCAGAGACTCAGCACGGCCAATCCACCTGCCGCGTCCTTTGGCGCCGTACTGAAGCGGCTGCGCCTGGAGGCCGGGCTGACGCAGGAGGCGCTCGCCGGGGCGGCCGGTGTGAGCGCCCGGTCCGTCAGCGACCTGGAACGTGGCATCAATCGCACTGCCAGGAGAGACACCGCCCGCTTACTGGCGGACGGGCTCAACCTGACTGGCGATGACCGGGCAAGGTTCGAGGCTGTGGCGCGTGGTACCGCTGCGTCTGGGGCGGTGAAAGTGGAAGCGCCGGTGCCGGGCGAAGACGTGTCGGCGGGGACGCGAACGCTGCCCCGTGACATCGCCTCATTCACCGGACGGGAATCCGAGGTCATGCAGCTCATGGCCGAGATGTCAGCTGCGGTGGACGACGGTGGCGTGGTCGGCATCTGCGCGATCGGGGGGATGGCCGGAATCGGCAAGACGACCCTCGCGGTTCACGCCGCCCACTTACTCGCGCGGCGGTTTCCAGATGGTCAGATCTTCCTGCCCCTGCACGGCCACACGCCAGGTCACAAGCCGGTGGATCCTGCGGACGCCCTCGCCAGCCTACTGCAGACGGTCGGCGTGGCCGCCCATCGAATCCCTGCGGGCGTGGAAGAGCGGGCCTGGCTGTGGCGTGATCGCGTGGCTGGCAGGCGGCTGCTGCTCTTGCTGGACGACGCGGCAGGTCACGAGCAGGTGCGGCCACTGCTCCCCGGCACCGCCGGAAGCCTGATCCTGATCACCAGCCGCAGGCACCTGACCGCGCTGGAAGACACTCAGGTCATCAGCCTCGACACCCTGTCACCAGATGAAGCCGGGAGCCTGCTGGTCCGGCTCGCCGGACGACCCGATCTGGTGCATCAGGACGACGCGGTGCAGAAAATCGCCCGGCTGTGCGGTCATCTCCCACTGGCCCTTGGAATGCTCGCCCGCCAGTTGCATCACCACCCTGCCTGGTCCGCATCAGGGCTGGCGGATGACCTGGCGGCCGCACGATGCCGGCTGCACCTGATGCACGCTGAGAATCTGTCGGTCACAGCAGCCTTCGATCTGTCATATCAGGAACTTGCCCCCAGTCAGCAACTGCTATTCCGTCGTCTCGGATTGCATCCGGGCACGGATATCGACCGGTATGCCGCGGCGGCGCTTAACAATACCGATCCGGTCGCCGCCCGGCGTGATCTGGAGGATCTCTACGATCACTATCTCATCACCGAGCCAACGCCGGGCAGATACCGGTTTCATGACCTCATTGGAGAGCACGCGCGAACTCTCGCCCTGGCCGATCCGCAATCTGAACGTGAGAACGCCGTTGATCGGTTGCTGGCCTATTACTTGCTGACTGTGCGCGGCGGCGGCCGTCACTTGGCGCGGCGCACTCCCGACGAGCCGTCCACCATCGATCCGGCGACGTCGGCAGATACTCCGGATCTGTCTAAATGGCAGGATGCGACCACGTGGATGGACGCCGAGCGAGTCAACCTGCATGCTGCCGTCGTTCATGCCGCGGCCAACGGCCGTCCCGGTTATGCGATTGCCATCCCCGCAGCCATGCATGGCTACCTGCGCCACCAGGGTCACTGGGATCAAGTTCTCAGCATGCATCACATCGCCCTTGAGGTGGCACGGCGTACCCGTGACCAGCAGGCGGAGGCTCATGCGCTTACCGACGTGGGTGACATCCAGTACCTCGATGGGGACTACGCGGCCGCCACTGGCAGCCTCATGCGCGCCCTCAAACTGCACCGGGCTCGCAAGGACGGTCAGGGAGAAGCTCACGTCCTGACGATCCTGGGGTATGTCCAGCACCTGACCGGGGGCACCCGTCGCGCGGCTGCCACCCTGAGACGGGCGGTAAGGCTCTACCGGGCGCACAGTGACTTCCTTGGAGTAGCCGGCGCACTGGCTTACCTGGGAAATGTGCAGCGAGATGCTGGGGATTACAAGAGAGCGCAAGCCAGCCTTGCCCAGTCACTGGAGATCCATTCGGGCATGGGAAATACGGTCCGTCAGGCAGGTGCCCTGAATTTCCTCGGCGTTGTCTGCACCATGGCCGGGAATCACGCGGAGGCCGCTTCCCATCAGATTCGCGCGCTGGAACTGTATCGCGGGCTGGGAAATAGGTTCGGTGAGGCGAACGCCCTTCGCGATCTGGGGTTCGTGCAGCAGGCATTGGGAGACCATGCGACCGCCGCATCGACCCTTGACCGCGCCCTGCAGTTGCAGCGGGGCCTTGGCAGCCGGATGGGGGAAGTCAGAACCCTGTATTACCTGGGCATGGTGCGGCATCGAATGGGTGATCACACGGCTGCAGCAACTAACCTTGCCCGTGCCCTGGAGTTGTACCGTGACCTGGGAAACAAGCTCGGGGAGGCAGAGGCACTGAATGCCCAAGGAGAGCTGGTCCTGACAATCGGCGAGCCTGCCGAATGATACGAGCTGCATCAGCGGGCACTCGTGATCGCCGTTACGATCGGTGCACGGCCAGAGGAGGCTCGCGCGTCCGAAGGGATCGGCCTGTGCTGTCTTAGGGATGATCGCGCCGACGATGCCGCCGCCTGGCTGAGCAGAGCGCTGGCGATATGCCAGGAGATGGGATCGCCGTCCGCCGGCCGCCTGCACGCTCTGATCCGCGGCAATAACCGCTGAAGCCGCCAGGGAGCGGCTTCAGCGGGGCGGTCTTCACCAGTTCCGTGCCTCTGACTGCGGGTTCACGTCGCTCAGCCGGAGCATGACCTCATAGGGGGAGGTTCGCTCGTCCTCCGCAGCGGACAGGATCTGATTCACCAGCAGTGTGATGGCGGTACTGGCCAGTTTGTGGGCGAGGGGCTTCGGAAATCGTGCCCCGGGATTGCCCTGCCGCCAGAACCACTCTAGCCGGGATGTGAGAGCCCCGCCCAGGGTGAGAACCTGGCCCGGCAGCAAGGTCACACCGTGATCATGCACTCGCCGGGCCAGTTCGAGGCCGGCGTAGTGCGGCGGCAGTGCCAGGTTGTGGGCCATGAGGATGACGGTGTCACGCGGCATCGCCTGCCAGGCTGAATTAATCAGCTCATTGCCGACGGTCGTCGCGACTATCACATTACCCCGGCGCAGGCATTCGCGGGTGAATCTGCCGAAATGTGAAGGCAGAACCTCGCGGGCACCTTCTGGTGGCTGGGCGGTGCCGTCGTCGTAAGCCACATCACATAGGGCGATGTCGAGGTTCCCACGGCTAAGGAAATGTGCGGCCACATTAGTTCCCATGGCGCCATTGGACCCAATGAGCGTGAGTTTTTGAGCGTGGTCGAGCCCTACTCGGCTCATGCTGGCAGCAGCCATGACACCGGTCGCCGAATACGAGCTCTTGCCGCCGCATCCGCCTTTATCTAATCCGATACCGAGGACGTGCGGCGTGAAGTCATACATGAGGTCAGCGAGCATGCCGAAGCGCCCGAAATCCGGGGTAAGCTTGACAAGCCCATCCATCCGGTTCAAGACCTCGCTGACTTCCGCGAGGATGCGGCTGGCTTCACCAGCGAATCGTGGATCTGCTGGGTTGCTCAGGATCGAGAACAGGGTAGAGTCACGCGGTTGGATGACACAGCGTCCACCGCCAATCTTGCTGTCAAGGAATCTGTCCGGGAACTCAGCGGGCGGGATCTGGCCTTCCATCTTTATGCTGGTGATAGCAGTATTGATCAGCCTGTTCTTCAGCGCGCTCTCGTAGTTGGCGAGCCGCCACAGGATTAATTCGACGTCGTCATTGCTGGCCGTAAGGTCAACG
>DASXMR010000110.1:0-22985 GCA_036495525.1 Streptosporangiaceae bacterium
GAGGTCGGCGCCAACTGGTACTGGGACGGCGTGTGGCGCACTCCGCTCGCCTGGGCGCAGTACCTGGAGGCGACCGGCGACGTCGCGTTCGTCAAGCAGTACTTCCACGACGACGCGAACGGCCCGAGCCAGTGGGGGCCGAGCCTGTTCACGATGATGCACACGGACCTGCTGGCGCAGATCAACCCGAGCACCGGCTACCTGAAGTCGTCCTTCGACAACGACTCGGGCGGCACCTGGCTGTTCGACGACGAGACCGCACTCACCGGCCTGGCCGCCTACGCCTACATCGCGGACCGGATCGGCGACACAGCTGAGGCGCAGTGGGCGCAGGGTGAGTACACCAGCCTGCTCAACGCGACGAACGCCGGACTGGCAGCGAACGAGCAGGCGAACGGCTTCAACTTCCTGCCGTGCGAGGTCAACAAGCCGGTCACGGCCGACCGGTGCAACAGCCCAAGCGACGCGAACTGGGCTTCCCAGGTCCTGTGGGGCGAGAACGCGTGGAACATCTTCCTGCAGGGCGGCCATCTGAACGGCATTCTCGGCGACCCGTCGCAGACCGACAACCTGTACCAGATGGGCTTCTCCCGGCTGCAGGGCAGCGTGCCGTTCCCGTCCTTCGGCGCGTACACCGGCTACAGCGTGGCCCTGAACACCGGCTACTCAGCGGCGGCGCTCTACGGCAATGCCTACCGGAGCCTGCCGATCACTAGCTACGCCTGGCAGATCGCCACCACGACCGGCGGCCCGAACGCGTGGTGGGAGGCCAACGGCTCACCACCTGACCCGAACAACCCGTGGCAGGGCAGCCACGCCGCGCCCGAGTTCGGCGCGATCCCGTACGCCTGGCCGATGGCCGGGCAGACCCAGACGCTGCTGCAGTCGCTGGTAGCCCAGGGCCTGACCAGCAGCGTGGGCTCGGACGGCACGCCGTCGTACCGTCCGGTGCTGTACATCGGCCGCGGCGTCCCAGACCAGTGGCTCACGCCGGGCCAGACGATCTCGGTCGGCAACCTGACCTCCTCCTATGACGTGAACAGCGGCAGCCGGTCCACCTACGGCGTGCGGATCAGCACGGCGTCGGAGGGCGGCACCACCGCGGTGCACGTCGACTTGTCCGGGCAGGTCCCGGCCAGCGACGTCCGCGTCCAGCTGCCGGCCTTCGCCGACGAGGGCGTGCAGTCGGTGTCGGCTGGCCACTACGACCCGGCAAGCCAGACGGTGACCATGAACGGCCACTCCACGGTGATCCGGCTCGGCAACGCCGCCAGGCCGGATGTCAGCGTTCAGGTCGCCAGCACGGTTCCCGGCCAGAGCCAGCCCACGCTGACCGCCGGTACCTCGACCACCGCCACCGCCACCATCAAGGACACTGGCGGCACCGAGCTGCGCAATGTCCGGCTCACCGCGTCCGCCCCGTCGGCCTGGACCGTGCAGAGCACGAGCCCGACCACGATCGCGTCGATCGACCCTGGCGCGACCAAGACGGTGACCTGGTCGGTGACCCCGCCGGCCAGCGAGAATGGCAGTGACGGCCTGGTCGTGTCGGCCAGCTACTCGGCAGGCTTCGGCACTCAGTCGGTCAGCGCCGAGCAGTGGCTGCACGTGCAGAAGCCGCTGCCGTTGCCGCCGGGAGCGACCAACCTGGCCCTGCCGGCCACGCCATCGGCGTCCTACGCCTCGCCGTGGACGACCATCACCGCCATCAACAACGGCATCTTCCCGATCCAGTCGAGCGACGACAATGACCTGACCCCGTACCGGGGCACCTGGCCGATGGCCGGCACCCAGTACATGGAGCTGGACTGGAACCAGCCGGTCACCACGAACGGCACCGAGGTGTACTTCGCCGACGACGGCGGCGGCCTGCAGCTGCCGGCCTCCTGGAAGGTCCAGTACTGGGACGGGACCGAGTTCACCGACGTCACCAACCCGAGCAGCTATCCGGAGGCTGACAACGTCTTCAACAACGTCACGTTCGACCCGGTGACGACCACGAAGCTGCGGGTGGTCATGCAGACCGCGCCAACAGCAGGCGGTGTCGGCGCCATTCAGTGGGTGGTGCCGAGCATCCCGTCCGGCTGACGGCCAGTCACTCACCCCAAGGCCGGCCTGGCCGGGCAAAGTTGCCCGGCCAGGCCGGCCATTTCACATCCGCACAGCGCCGCCATGCCTGCGCACGGGACCACGAAGGACGACAAGGATGAACGAGGTAGCCAAGCGCCGCTGTCCTGCCCAGCGCAGCGCGCGACCCAGCCGGTCAGAGACTCGCCTCAGCCGGCTGGCATGCGCGTCACTGCCGCCCGAGTTCTGCCAGGTCAGCAGTGATGTAGGTGGCCATGGCCGACGGGAGCATGGTGCGCTGCTCGGCGGTCAGCTGCTCGGCAGTCTCGGTCAGCATCGTGGCGGTGTGCATCGCCGCCGCGAGCAGTTGCCGCGGCTCAAGGTCGGCCACCGTGCCTTCCAGGCCTGCGGGCATCCGGTCAGCCGCGAAGTCGAGGAGGCTGGTGACGCCGTACTGCGGGTCAGGCACGCCGAGCGAGGCGGCGTGCAGCTGGCAGAGAAAAGCCCGCGCCTCGGTCAGCCTGGCCAGCGCTTCCCACGCCGAGCCACGGCGCAGGTACTTGCCCAGGTCGGCCAGTGCGCACCAGCCGCCGAAGGCCCACTCGCGCAGCTGCTGCGGGCCTGGCGGCTGCGTCCCCTCGCTAACCTCGACCAGGCCGTCGGGGTCATACAGCACCACTATGCGTGGCACAAGCCCGCGGCCGGCCGACGCGGGCAGGACGACCAGGTCGACCTGGCAGCGGTCGGCGAACTGCGCGAAAATCCGCTCGCCCGGCGTCCGGCTGCCGGGCAGCAGATGGTGGTAGCTGTCGACCAGCTGCCCGAGGCCGTCCACGGCGGTGCGCACCACGGGAACCGCTGCGTCGAAGTCGGCATCAGAAACGCCCATCGCGGCATCCACGTCCGACAGCCGGTCACCGGCGCCGCGAGAGAGCGAGCACCCGAGAGCCAGCCACCTGATCCGCTGATCGGCCTCGCACAAATCGAGCAGCCCTGCCAGCAGCCTGCGCTGCCCGGCCAGCTCCTCGGGCAGGGCGGTTATCCATTTCCGTCCCTCAGCAGTCACGCCAGCACCATCTCACGCCGCGCTGCCACCGGCATCACGTCGCGCTGCCGCAGACAGCGCTGCGACGCCGCTGCTGCTGCCGCACCGCGGGAGCTGTGCTGCTGCCAGAGCAGCACCAGGGTTCCCGAGGTGTCGTGACGGCTGCAGCCGACTTCGGGAACACGGCGATCCGCACTCATCAGCGACCAGGCGCCAGCATCCTCGGCCCCCCCGCATGCTCGTTAAGGCGTAGCCGCCCAGCGCAACGTGAACCGGTCGAGGTTGTAGCCGAGGGCGTTGACTGTTGGCTGGACGAAGTTGTCCCTGATGGTCGTCACCGCCTGGTTCTCAGCGGCGCGGACGAGCGGCGTGGTCACCTGGGGCACGTGACCGGTTCGGTAGAAGGCGATCTGCTGGGCCACCGAGTACAGCACGGACTGGCTGAACTGCGGGCGGACCAGCACGCCGCAGCCGAAGCCGGGATAGGTCCAGCTGTGCTGCACCGCTACCGGGGTCGAGGAGATGTTGTCCACGGTGACGTCGTGCGCGGACTGGGGGAGCTGTGGCTGCGGCAGGACCATGGTCACGGCCACATGTCCCGGCCGGCCGCCCGCTGGCCTGCTCAGCACCTGCAGCTGGTAGTGACCGGTGACTGGCCGCCACCATGTCGCGCCAGGGTTGAGGTCGACGGTGGCAGAGGCCCGGCCGACCGCGTAGAACGTCGCCGCGTACCAGCACGGCCACGGGCCGATGTTCTTCGACACTTTGTGGGTGAACACGAAATTGAAGTTCACCTGCCCCAGCGCGGGCCTGGAGATCCCCTCGATCTTCTGCAGCACAAACGGGCCTAGCTGGACATTGCTGGTCGTGCCCGAGGTGACCGCCTGCCATGGCCAGCCGAACTTGACGTGCGGCAGGTGCACATTCAGGCCGACTACCTGCAGCACGGTGGACAGGGCCGTCAGCACCGCGGCTGCCACGGCGCGGCGGAACACCAGCCCGGCTGCCGTGAGCACTGCCGTCCAGACCACCCAGCGGCGCAGCCGTCGCGGCCGGCGCGGCCGGGGATGGTCGCCAGGCGGCGCACCCGCTGGCGGCGCTCCCGCTGGCGGGGCCGATCGCGGCGCGGCCTCGGTCCAGGAGCGAGTGTCAGTGCGGCCGGCCGCAGCAGGCTCCGGCCATCCGGGCAGCCCGCCGTCCTGGCCGCCGGGCTGCTGCGCCGCGGCTGGGCGCAACGCCGGCCGGCCCGAGGTCAGGCTGCCGAGCAGGAACAACAGGATCCGCACCATGCGGCTCACCTTCCTTGTCATGGGCAGACCGGCATCGCGGGCTGCGCCTTGTCCTTTCAGTCGGGCCGGGCATCTTCAGGTTGTGGCCGGGTAGCCGAGCCGCAGCACCACCGGAACGGCACCGAATGGCATCCGGAACCGCGATCCCGGCTTGTCCGGTGCGCTGACGGCAGGAATGGCCGGCCACCGCATACCCAGATGCAGCGCTGTCAATCCCGCCACCGAGTACGGGAACTCCATTGCCGAGGTACTGTGCACCCGCAGCAGCCCGCCCCAGCGGAAGGCGGCGAAGACTTCGGCCAGCTCACGAACCGACAGGGCACCGCCCGCGGTCAGCTTGATGCCGTAAACGGCGCGGGCAAGGCAAGCCAGATCTTCCGCGCACTGGGCCAGCGCGGCCGACTTGGTTCGGTAGGAACTTCCGTCGGGATTCGCGGTGCCGAGCTTCTCGCCGTGCACCGGCGAGTAACTGAGCCTGGCCTTGCACTGCATCCAGTCGCACGCGGCGAGAAGCTGCCAGGCGATCCCGTGGTCACCGGCCACGTCCCGGTAGAGCGGCTCGGCCCGGATCAGCGGCACCTTCGCTGACGTGACGAATGCGTTGCGCACCGACAGCGGTGCTGGCTGCCGGTACAAGGCCAGCCTGCGCGTCCGGCCGGCTCGCGCGGCAGGCGTGCCCCGGCCCGGCTGACTCGCGGACGGACTCGGCATCTTGGGCGGCGTCGCGGGCGCTGGCCCGGCCGTTTGCATTGCCCGGCCTGACTCGCCGGCCCGCCCGACCGGTCCGCCGGGGCCAGCAGGCGCCGACGGCGTGCTCGGCGCCGCGGCAGCAGCCGGCACCTGCCCGCTAAAGGCCGCACGTGGCGCTGGCCGCGCGGCTGGCGCGGCGGCTACTGCCGGCGCTGGCTCGCTGAATGCCGCGGTCGTGCTGGCGGTCGAGGGTGACGGAGACGGTGACGGCGACGGAGCCTGGGTGGCTGGTGCTGGTGCTGGCGCGGGGCCTGGCGCCGACGAGGACTGATCTGGCCCTGGCGAAGGCCTCGGTGTCTTCGCTACCGAGGGCCGGCCGGGCTTGACCGGCTGCGTCGCCGGCGGGCGCCGGCCGCTCGCTGACGCCAGGTCGAAGCGCTGCAGGTCGTAGCGGCGCATCAGGGTGATGAGCTGCGCCCCGTAGTCCGGGTCCGTCGCGTAGACGCCGGTCAGCGCGTCGGCGAACGCGTCAGGGTCACGCCGCTGCTGCATTGCCCTGGTGTAAAAGCCGCTGGTCGCGAGCAGCCTGCCGTGGTCGTCGATGCTCTCCGCGTCGTTGTGGTATACGCGGAACCCGGCATCGATGGTCACCCAGTGGCCACTCTGGAACTCCCTGGTCGGCAGGAGATCGGTGCCAGCCGGGCCGCTGCCCTTGATGCCGAACAGGTTGTGGTCCCGCGCTGCCAGCACGCTCTGGCCCCAGCCCGACTCCATGATCGCCTGCGCGATGGTGACCGATGCCGGCACGCCGTACCGGCGCTGCGCTGCTACTGCGCCCGGCGCGACCTCACTGATGAAGGCCTGCTCCGCCGGCGACTCCAGGGACGGCGCCGGCGCCGTCGACGGGCTGTGCTGGCCCGGCTGCCCGTGCTGGCCACCCTGCCCGTGCTGGCCAGCTTCCGCGTGCTGGCTGTGCTGCCCGGCCAGCTGAGACGGCTGCCTGCCGCCGTTGCCTGGCCGCCCGGCGTGCCCGGCTGACTGCCGCCCAGCTGGCAGGCCGGGGATGTCGGCCGTGCCCGGCGCCGGTGCAGTGTCGGCTGGCGGGCCGCCGGGTGCTAGCTGCCTGGTCGCCGCGTCGGACCGGCCGTGCGGCTGCGCCGTACCCGCCTGCGCAGCGCTGGCGGCACTGCGGGCGCCGGGGTTAGTCAGGCCAGGCACGGCAGCGTCCGCCGCGGGTGCGGCAGGAGACTGGTCAGGCTGCCGCAGGCCGGCCGGGCGATGGCCAGCTCCGCTCGCCGCCACGGCGGCATTAGGGGCGACCAGACCGGGCACGGCCGCACCAGCCAGCGAACCGGCGGGACTGTGGCCGTGACGGTGGTCGCTGGTCCGCTGCTGCATCTGCAGGCCGGCAGCTCCGGCGGCGCCCGGCGTCGCCAGGCCAGGTACCGCTGCGTATGGCGCTGAGCCAGCCTGAGCCTGGTCAGCCTGAGCCCGGTCAGCCTGCGCCTGGCCAGCCCGAGATTTGCCTGCATGGGCCGGTGATTGCGGCGGAGTATGCGAATCGCCGCCAGGCTGCCGCTGTGGCGCGGCCTGCTGCGCTGACCCGTCGTCGCCCGCTGGCGCCGCCGGGCCCGCGGCACCCGCCGCTCCGGCCTGCGGCGTGCCGGTGCCGGGAATTGATGCCGTGCCCGCCGGGCTGGCCGCCCACGGAGGCGATTCAGCGGCAGCTGACCGTGGGTGCCCGTGAGCGGGCTTGGCTGCCGAAGCGGCAGCAGCCATGCCGCTCCAGATGCCGGGAATCGCCGCGGCGCCGGCCTGCCTGCCCTGGCCCTGGCGTCCTGGCGCGCCGAGCCCGTGATGGTGCTGACCGTGGCGGTGCGGAACTGTGCTGGTGCCGCCAGAGCCGCCGCTGTCCCCGCCGCCGTTGCGGGCGGATCGCATGCCACCCGTCGTTCCTGCGTCGTGCCCGCCTGCCTGCTGGCCGCCGCCGGCCGGCTGCGGCGCCGGACGCGCGCTCGGCCGGGTCGGCCCGCCGGACGCTGACGGTCCGGCGCCCGGCAGGCGGCCGTTGTCGACGAAGCCCTGGATGCCATGCTCGGCGAGCGAGCCGGCGTACTCGTGCGCGTTGACCGAGAAATCGGGCAGCGAGTCGCCGCCGATGGTCTGCAGCAGGCCGCGGCTGTGCCCGGTAACCACCTCGACGTGGCCGTCGAAGAGGACCCAGTCGCCGGGCAGCGGCCGGTATCCGTCGCCGAGCGGGTGCCAGCGGTCATGCGCCTCGGCGTCCTGGAGAACCGAGACGATGGCGGGGGAGGCAGGGTTCTCATCGACCCGGACGTCCGCCCACGAGTGCAGCGGCCACGGATAGCTGTGCCCGCCGGTCACCCAGCTGCTTCGGCCCGCTGCCCTGGCACCCAGCTCAAGAGTGAGACTCGCGAACGCAGCGCACGACGCTCCGTGATCAGCTCCGTCCAGGCTGGCCCGGCGCCAGATCATCGCTTCCGTCTCGGCCGGCGTGCTGTCAGCCGCCATCCTCAGGTAGTGCCTGGCGACGTTGACGATGGCCCCGCGCAGCATCGCATCGCCGGCTGGCGCCGCGCTGGCGCTCTGCTGCAGCGCGAGCAGCTGCACCGGCAGGCTGGCAGGTGAGGCCAGTTCGGACGCCGGGCCCGGTACATAGGACAAGCCGGTGATCGCGCCGCTGGCGGTGACGCTGACGAGCGCCGTCGCCTGCTGCCACAGCGGTGTCCTGGCGGGTTGCATGAGCCCGCGCCTCCTTCCTCACGGCGCTGGGGAAGCGACGCCTGGCTGAGCTGAACTGCCTGGCCGGACAAGCCGGCTGCCTGGCCCGGCTAAGCCGGCTGCCGGGATTGAGATAGCTGCCTGAGGATCGCCTGCACCCGTCCATTGCCGGGGTTGTCTGCGTTCCCGAACAGCACTGCCGCGTCTCGTGCCGCAGCAGTAGTCGCGCCGACCAGCCACTTGCGATAGATGTCGGACACCAGTTCCATGCGTCCTGACCGGCTGGTGATCTGCCGTGCGCACACCGCGGGGAAGCCCTGGCGGGTCGTCAGCGCCGCCGATCCGGTGTACCGGGCGCAATTCTGCGGACTGCTCTCCAGACCCGGCTGGACGACGAGCTCGCCGCTGGCGCTGGTGACGGTGGCACCGCCGACGATGTTGTTGATGGCCCGCGCTGCTACCTCGAGGCTGTCGAGCGGGCTGGCCGGGTTGTACGGATGGTGCAGATTGAGGGAAAAGGCCAGCTCCCCGCCCTGGGTTGGCGTGATCGGCTCAAGACCCGCCCGGCCCGTCGCCCGGTCCACGAAGTGCGGATTGTCATAGCTCGTCAGCAGCGCGAAGACCCAGAGGATCTGGTCTGAGTCCTTGGCGCAGGCGAAGTTGACCAGGCCTGGCTCGGATCGGACATCGGGATTGCGGCAGGCGATGGCCGCTTCCCGGCGCACCGTGGCGACGCTGGACGGCCAGGACTTCTGGCCGACCAGCACTACTGCGATCAGCACGCAAGCCAGTACCACGGCCGCACTGCTGAGCAGCGCCACCCAGCTGCGCCTGGACAGGCGCCGGCGAGCGCTGGTGCGGCCGTGGTTCAGCAGCATCGTGGTCCGGTCGGCGGCTGCATCCGAGCTGCTCCCGCCCTCGGCCTGCCCTGCATCCCGGCCTGATGCACCAGTTCCCGGCCTGGTCGCTTCGCCGCGCGAGGCGCCCGGACCTCCGCGAGCCTCGGCCTGGTAACCGCCAGCCGTGCTGCTGCCCAGGTACGCGAACGGACCGTCGGCCGGGCTTGGCGTTCCCTGGCCCGGCGCGGCTTCGCGGCTGGCTCGCGGCCGCGCCCCGGCAGCTGCGGTGACCGGCTCGGCTGCCCGCTCGGTATCGAGCAGCAGCTGCACGTCGGTGAGTCGGCGGCGCAGCTCGTCCGCCTGATGCCGAAGGTCGGCCAGGCGCTCGCCGGCTGGCCTCAGGTCGTCTCCGAGATGCGCGGTCACGCCGCCACCCCGCGCCTGATCAGCCGTGCGTAACAGTCAGCCTGGCGGCATTCGCGGCGCGCCCAGGCCGACCACCCGGGACAATGAGTGACCTGTAGCATCCAATGATTAGAACATAGATACGAACAGAATGGGAAGGCGTCCGGACTGGAATATATGTTCGATAGACAAAGACTTGACTCTGTACCGCGGTACGGCTGTTAGCTTCGCGGCATGAGTGGTGTGACGATCGGCAAGCTGGCGGCGAGCGAGGGCGTCGGCGTCGAGACTGTGCGCTTCTATCAGCGTCTCGGGCTGCTGGCCTTGCCTGACCGGCCGCGCGGCGGCTTCCGTGAGTACGGCGCTGACGATCAGTGGCGGCTGGCATTCATCCGGCGGGCACGGGGTCTCGGATTTACCCTCGCGGAGATTAAGGACCTGCTGGGGACGGCCGAGCAGATGCCAGCGAGCGCGGTCAGCGCCGCTGCAGACCGCAAGCTGGCCGCCGTCCGGCAGCAGATTCGCGAGCTTTCCCAGCTTGAGTGCCGGCTCCGGCGGCTGGCGAAGGTCTGCCGGCACGGCGACAGCGCGGATTGCCTGATGCTGCGCCTGGGCGAGCCAGCCTGACCGGCAGGGGCCGGCTGGCCGAATCAGCGGCTGGCCGGTCCGCCCTCCCGGCAGCCAGGCTGCAGCCACCAGGGCCGGGCGTCCGGCCAGCTCGCACTGCCCGGCCACGAGCATGATCCAAGCGGCGGGGACGACCATCGGTAGGTATTCGGAGGACAGCAATGAGCCTGGCGAGAACTGTTACTGACGAGACGTTTGATGCTGAGGTGATCTGCAGTCCAAGGCCGGTCATCGTTGCGTACCGGGCGCAGTGGTGCGGGCCGTGCCGGCAGCTGGCACCCGTGCTGGAGGCCATCGCCACCGATCGGGCCGGTGAGGTCGACCTGGTCGAGCTGGACGTCGACGAGAACCCGCAGACCGCCCGCAGGTTCAGCATCCTGCACGTGCCCACGACCGCTGTCTTCAGCGGCGGAGAGCCGGTTCGCCAGGTGATCGGCGCGAAGTCCAAGGCCGCGCTGCTGCGGGACCTGGCCGGCGTGCTGTGACGAGGCCCGAGGCCCCGGGCAAAGGCCCGTCCGGCCCCCGGCAAAATCTGCGCCTTAATCGCCTGACCGGTGCCGCACGCGGATAATCAGCTACTACGCCGGAAGTATCGTGTGCTGTGCGGCTATAGAGGCACATTCCTTTACCGGCGGGGGGCATCGACTCGTGGCGAGGCGCGGCGGCATCGCGGCCACGAGCTGGCGATGGCGCCGCCCTTTTCCGCGGCTCGCGAGCGTGACGTGCAGCCTGCTGCTGCTGGCCGGGCTGCTGACCGGGTGCAGCGCGCTGCCACCCAGGCATGGTGACCAGGAGGTCGTCAGGGGCGGGCCCGCCGGGGCTTACGTCGTGCCCCCCGGCATTCACAAGATCAAGCACGTGATCGTGATCATGCAGGAAAACCGCTCATTCGACAGCTACTTCGGCACCTACCCGGGGGCCGACGGGATTGCCAAGCCGAATGGCCCGGTCCCGTGCGTGCCAGACCCCGCCGGCGGATGCGTGCGCCCCTTCCACGACACCAGCGATGTCAACGGCGGCGGTCCGCACGGCGAGGCCAATGCAGTCGCCGACGTCGATCACGGCAAGATGGACGGCTTCATCAGGCAGCTCGACGGCGCCAGGCGGAGCTGCCGCGACGCCAACGACCCCGCCTGCGTGCCGCGCGGCACGCCGGATGTGATGGGTTACCACACCGGCGCTGAGATCCCCAACTACTGGGCCTACGCCAAGAACTACGTGCTCGACGACCGCATGTTCGAGCCGGTGAAGTCCTGGTCGCTGCCCGATCACCTGTATATGGTCTCGGGCTGGTCAGCGCGCTGCAAGGACCGCTCGCCGATGAGCTGCGTCAACGACGTCGTCGGTCCCTATGGCGTCACCAGATTCGACGACGCGGTGCACCAGGAGCTCACGACCGGCAAGACCAGCATCGACCTCGCCTGGACCGACCTCACCTGGCTGCTTTACGCCAGCCACGTCAGCTGGCGCTACTACATCCAGACCGGTGACCAGCCCGACTGCGAGGATGACTCGGCCGAGACGTGCGCGCCGGTGCCGCAGCGGTTCAGCACGCCGGGAATCTGGAACCCGCTGCCGCTGTTCGGCGACGTGCAGTCCGACCATCAGCTGCCGAACATCCAGAATCTCGACGGGTACTTTGCCGCGGCGAAGGCCGGCCGGCTGCCAGCAGTCAGCTGGGTGACGCCGAACGGCGCCGACAGCGAGCATCCGCCGGCCAGCGTTCACCAGGGCCAGGCATACGTGACAGCGGTGATCAACGCGGCCATGAAGAGCCCGGACTGGTCGTCTACCGCGATTTTCCTGACCTGGGATGACTGGGGCGGCTTCTTTGACGGCGTGGTACCGCCTGCGGTGGACCAGAACGGCTACGGCCTCCGGGTGCCGGCGATGGTCATCTCGCCCTACGCCAGGCGGGGCTTCATCGACCACCAGATCCTGAGCAGCGACGCCTACCTGAAGTTCATCGAGGACGACTTCCTGAACGGCGCCCGGCTCAACCCGCTGACCGATGGCCGGCCTGACCGGCGACCGGACGTGCGAGAGGACGAGCGCCAGCTCGGCAACCTCGTGCAGGACTTCAATTTCGGCCAGCCGCCTCGGCCGCCGCTGCTGCTGCCCACCAACCCGCCGGCGGACTCGCCGACGATTCCGGCGTGGTTCAGGGGCAAGCCGCCCTGCCTGGGCTGCACCACCCCGCCGCCCGCGCCGTCTGGGTCGCCGCAGCACAGCCGGCCTCATCACGACCGGCATCAGGGCAGCAGGTCGGGTGCGGGGCACGGCAAGACGGGCCACCGCCACTCACGGCACTGACCTGCGGCGCTGCCCATCTTGCCGGTAGCGTGCCGGTAAGGCGCAGGCTGCCGGCTTGCTGCAAGTGCGCGGCATTTGCCCGCACGGCCGGAGATCCGCCGGTAAGGTCCCTCCTTGGACTTAGGCAAGCCTTAGCTTCTCGGACCTGAACAGGGAGAACGGCGCATGGCTGTGGTACGGCCCGGCAGTCAGCTGTTGCCCGGGCGGGCCCGCGGCCTCCGGCCGGGCCGGCGGGTACTCGCCGCCTCGACTGCCTTGCTGCTGTGCGGCGGCCTGCTCGCCGCCTGTTCGAGCGCGCGTCTGCCGGCGGCAGCGCGCCACCCTGGCCAGAAGAAGAATTCGGCCTTCAGCGCTAGCGACCCGCTCAACTCCGGCATCCACAAGATCAAGCACGTGATCGTGATCATGCAGGAGAACCGGTCCTTCGACGAGTACTTCGGCACCTACCCCGGTGCCGATGGCATCCGCCGGAAAGACGGCAGCACGCCCTGCGTGCCTGATCAGCAGGAACACGGGTGCGTGCGCCCCTACCACGACAGCGCCGACGTCAATGGCGGCGGACCGCACGGCCGCAAGGACTCCAACGCAGACGTTGACGGCGGCAAGATGGACGGCTTCATCAAGCAGCGCAACCAGGCGCGGAACAGCTGCCATATCGCCAGCGACCCGGCATGCGAGCCGGGCGGCAAGCCGGACGTGATGGGCTACCACACCGCCGCCGAGATCCCGAACTACTGGAAATACGCGAAGAACTACGTGCTCCAGGACCACATGTTCGAGGCGGTGAAGTCCTGGTCACTGCCCGCGCACCTGTACATGGTCTCGGCGTGGTCAGCCAAGTGCAAGGACAAGGACCCGCTCAGCTGCGCTACCGACATCGGCGGCCCGTACAACCTGCACCGGTTCGATGACGCGGTGCAGAACGAGCTGAACCACGGCAAGACCAACATCGACCTGGCCTGGACGGACCTGACCTGGCTGCTGCACCAGTACCACGTGAGCTGGCGGTACTACATCCAGACGGGCCTGCAGCCCGACTGCAGCAACGACTCAGCCGAGACGTGCGCGCCGGTGCGGCAGAAAGCCACCACGCCCGGCATCTGGAATCCGCTCGCGCTGTTCGGCGACGTGAAGGAAGACCATCAGCTGCGCGACATCCAGAACCTGGACGGCTACTTCAGCGCCGCCAGGCGCGGCAAGCTCCCGGCCGTGAGCTGGGTTGTGCCGTCCGAACCGGACAGCGATCACCCGCCAGCCAGCGTGCACCAGGCGCAGGCGTACGTGACCTCGGTGGTCAACGCCGCGATGAAGAGCCCGGACTGGTCATCCACCGCGATCTTCATGGCCTGGGATGACTGGGGCGGGTTCTACGATCACGTGAACCCGCCAACGGTCGACCACGCCGGCTACGGCATGCGGGTGCCTGCGATGATCATTTCCCCGTACGCCAAGCGCGGCTACATCGACCACCAGGTGCTCAGCAGCGACGCGTACCTGAAGTTCATCGAGGATGACTTCCTGCAGCAGGCGCGGCTCGACCCCAGGACCGACGGCCGGCCCGACCGCAGGCCCGACGTCAGGGAAGACGCCAACATCCTCGGCAACCTGGCGAACGACTTCGACTTCAGCCAGAAGGCGCGCCCGCCGTTGCTGCTGCCCACCAACCCCCGGACGGACTCGCCGACGATCCCGGCGCAGTTCCAGCACAAGGGCCGCTGTTACGGCTGCACCCGGCCGCCAGCGACCAAGCCGAACACCGGAGCCTTCGCCGGCTGACAGCGGCCGCCGCTCGGGCGGCGTGTCCGGGCCGCGTGATACATGTTGCCGCCGCTTGCGCCTGGCCACTCAGGAGCGGGCCGGGACTGACCCGTCGCCGGGCGCACATGAGCGGTGGCGTTACCGCTGGCCCGCCAGCTCCGGCTCGGACCGTGGCGCCGCCGGGGGAAGCTCGGGCGCGGGCCGCAGCTCGTCGAGGCGGACCATGGCGATGCCCGCCACGATCAGCGCGCCGCCGGCCAGCTGGACCGGCACCGGCACCTGACCGAGCAGCAGCCACGCGAACAGCACGGCGAACATCACCTCGGTCAGCCCGGCGAACGAGGCAAGCCGCGGGCCGAGCATGCGCGCGGCGCTGATACCGGAGACATAGGCCAGCGTCGCGGCGATCAGCGACAGGCACGCGACCGGCACCAGCCAGCTCACCTCCCGGCCAGCCAGGACTACCGTGCCGAAGGTGGCCCGCAGCGGCACGATCCCGGTGAGGCCGGCGAGCGCCAGCGCGACCGCGCCGACGGCCATGCCGGAGCTGGCCAGCGCCACCGGCGGGAGCTCATCGGTGCCGTGCCCGGCGACCACGAAATAGGTGGCCAGCCCGAAGGCGGCGCCCAGCGCCCACAGCACGCCGGCTATGTCGAGGTGACTGTGCCCGAACACGCCGAGCACCAGCGCGAGGCCGACCATCGCCGCGACCGCACCAGCGGCGGTCAGCTGCCGTGGCCGCTGCCCGTGCCGCAGCCACATCCAGCCGACGACCAGCAGCAAGCCCGAGTACTCGAGCATGAGAGCCACGCCCACGGCCAGGTGCTGCAGCGCGATGAAATAGCACAGCTGGGCGCCGGCGACCGCCGCCAGGCCGTAGGTGGTGGTCTGGCCTGCCTGGCGGCGCAGCACGTGCCAGCGTCCGCGCAGCGCGACCACCGCCGGGATGGCCAGGACTATCGCGGCAATGCCGACTCGGGCGAGGACCGCGGCTGCCGGGGACCAGCCGGCCGCCAACAGTGACGTGCCTACCGATCCCGAGGTGCTGAAGGAGGCCGCTGACAGCAGCGACATGCCCCAGGCTGCCCCGAGCCCGGTGCGCTGGCGGCCGGGACTGCTGCTGCGCGGCATGCTTCCTCCTCCAACATCACGTCATCAGCAAACGTCTATTACAGTGATGACGTTAGAGCCGCGGCGTGTTAGGAGTCAAGTTGATTTTTACTCATGACACTGAGGTCGCGCTGCAGGCCATGGCGGCGCTGATCAACACGGCTGACGGCGACACCGAGCGCCTGCCCGACGTCGCGTCGCTTGCCGAGTTCGTCCGGGCCTGGGGCTGGACCGGCAAGCTCGACGAAGACGAAGCAGAGCTCCGCGCCGTTCGCGAGCTGCGGCCCCGGCTGCGCCGGCTGTGGCAGCCCGACGTCGATCAGGTCGCCGGTGTCGTCAATGAGCTGCTGCGGGAGGCGAACGCCGTGCCCCAGCTGGTGAAGCACGACGACTGGGGCTACCACGTGCACGCGACGTCCCCGGAAGCGCCGCTGGCCACCCGGATGTCGATCGAGGCGGCGATGGCGCTGACCGACGTCATCCGGGTGGGCGAGCTGGCCAGGATGCGCGGCTGCGACTACCCGGGCTGTGACAATGTGGTCGTGGACCTGTCCAAGAACAGGTCCAAGCGGTACTGCGAGCAGGGCTGCGGCAACCGGGCCGCGGTCGCCGCCTACCGGGCGCGCAAGTCAGAGGCAGCCACCGCCGCCGCGCCGGGGCGGGCGGGCAGCTAGGTTCCCTGGCCCGGGCCGCAGCCACCGCCGCCGAAGGGAGCACGCGCGATGACCGGCCCGACCGAGGTACCCCGGATTGGGGCGGTGTTCCGTCCCGAGCGCCGGCCAGAAGACCTGCGCGGCTTCGTCGAGCTCTCGGAGGCGCTCGGGCTCGACGACGTGTGGCTGTGGGAGGACTGCTTCCGCGAAGGCGGGCTGACATCGGCCGCCGCGGCCCTGGCCTGGACCAGCGACCTGCGGGTGGGCATCGGACTGATGCCGGCCCCGCTGCGCAGCCCCGCCCTGGCGGCGATGGAGATCGCAACGCTGGCGCGGATGTTCACCGGGCGCTTCGTGCCGGCCTGCGGGCACGGCGTGCTGTCCTGGATGGAGCAGGTCGGAGCGCGGGCGGACTCGCCGCTGACGCTGCTGCGGGAGTGGGCCGGCGCGGTCAGGGAACTCCTGCACGGCCGGAATGTCACGGTCAGCGGCAGGTACGTGCGGCTGGACCACGTTGCTCTTGACTGGCCGCCGGCTGCCGCCCCGCCACTGCTGATCGGTGCCCGCGGGCGCAAGACGCTGGCGCTGGCCGGCGAGGTGGCCGACGGACTCGTGCTCGACGCCGGCATCTCGCCCGACGGCGTTCGCGAGGCCGTGACCACGGCCGCGGCCGTCCGTCCGCACGAGGTCGTCGTGTACCTGCTCTGCGGGGCCGGGGAGGGCGGCCTGGCGCGCGCCTCGGCCGAGCTGGCCAGCTCGCCGTGGCAGCAGCAGGGCAGCGTGGCTGGCGGGAGCCCGGCCGACGTGGCCAGGCTGATCCGCGCCTACGCCAGGGCAGGCGCGACGACCGTGGTGCTCCAGCCGGCTGCCGGTGACCCGGACGTTGCATCGATGATCCGGCTGGCCGGCGCGGCTCGCGCGCTGCTGTAACCGGCGCCGCTGGATCCAGCGCGCCGCCGGGCTAGGCTGCGCCGGAACCCGCGAACTGCCGTAGCCGCGCCGTGCGTCGCCACGATCCGCTGTGGCCGGCGCCGCTCGAGGCGCGTGCGGCTGAACCCCCGAAGTGTCGCCGCGAAGCTGTCTGACGACGCCACGTCGATCCGCTCCGTATGCGTGCGCAATGACTGCGAAGCAAATGCGTATTAAGAGCGAAAATAACGTTTCCGTCATTGCTTGCCCAGTTGTACACCATTTCAGCGAGGAGCGCGTCTCAGCAATAGCCCCGTAGCCCTGTCTGGGGGGGCCGGGAATTCGTGCGGAAAGGATCGACCTTGCCTAAGCACCGAACTTCACGCTGGCAGCTCAAGGCCATCGCCGGCGGCGTGGGCGTCGCTGCTGTCCTGGCCGGCGGCGTCGCGCTCGCTGCGAGCGCGCAGCCCTCGGCTGGCACGGCGGCCGGGGGGGCCGCGCGCACCGCCACGACGTCTGGTCAGACCATTCACGCTTGCGTCTACACCAAGCAGAACAGGACCATCGAGAAAGCCTTCACGGCGAGTACCCCGGCCTGCCCGACGGGCACATTCGCGCTCAGCATCAACGCGCAGGGCCCGGCTGGGCCCCAGGGGAAGCAGGGAGCACAGGGCAACCAGGGGCCAGCCGGCCCTCAGGGCCCGCAGGGGCCCGCCGGGCCGTCCGGTGTGACCGGGACCGTCACCAAGGAGTTCAGCAACGCCGTCTCCGTCGGGACCGGCGGTCCTTTCGTGGCCAACTCGACTGACGTCGGCACCGTGACCCTGAAGGCCGGGACCTACCAGATCAGCGCCACCGCGAAGGTCGCGCCGAACGCCACCACTTCCGGCGACGTGTTCCCGCAGTTCTTCATCTACAACCAGGCAGCTAACGCCGCCTTCGACGGGGACCTCTACAACTTCGGCTCGGGTGCGCTGACTCCGTTCGTCCCCAGCGTTAACAGCCAGCACGACGCCTACTACACGGGCAGCACGCTGCTGACCCTGAACGCCCAAACCACGCTCCACCTCATCGCCTTCGGCTACGACAGCGACACCGGCGCCGGCAGCTACTCGCTCGAGGACCTGCAGTTCTCGGCTGTGCAGCTCGATCCTGCCCCCTGAGGCAGACCGGGGGGCGATCCAGCAACACGGTCGGCCGGTGCACCGGCTGACCTGAATGACGGCTGATCTGAGCATCGGCTGATTTCACGGACTGCGAGCGGACGGCGCGGCGCCAGAGCGCGTCCGCGCCGCCCGCTCGCCATGTCCCTGAGGGGGGAACCACAAGGTGAAGCGTGAAAGGCGCTGGTCCGACTGCGTGTGCGGAGACTCCTTCCGGGCACACCTGTTCGGCGTCGACGTCGTCGGCTGCAGGCAGTGCGGCTGCGAGGAGTACCGGCTGCCGTCGCTGCTGGGCAGGCTACGACGGCGGATGGGTGAGTCCGGGGATGCCGCCAGCTCGCCGCCCGGGGCCCTGGACAAGACCGACGCCGGCCGGCTGCCCGAGCCGGGCCGCGCCGGCTGACCCGCAGTGCGGCTGGCGTGCGCTGCCGTCCCGGGACGGCACCGCACGCCCGTCAGCTGACCGGCGTCGAGGCGATGAAGCCGGCGATCACCGCGCCGAGCCGGTCACCGGCGTCTTCCTGCAGGAAGTGGCCAGCGCCGGTCAGCACCGGATGGTCGAGGCCGGCCGCGCCGGGCACGGTGCGCTGCAGGATCGGCGCCATCGCGCCGGTGATCGGATCCCGGTCGCTGAAGGCCACCAGGAACGGCTTGCGCCACTGCGCGAGCTGCTGCCACGCTGCCCGGTTGGCCGGCGTCGCCGGATCGTCGGGGGACGTCGGCACCAGGCCAGGCATGGCCCTCGCACCGGCCAGGTAGGACTGGTCGGGGAACGGCGCGTCGTAGGCGGCCAGCACGCTGGCGGGCAGCTTCGTCTGGCAGCCGGACTGCACCAGCCGGGATGCGCTCAGCTCGGGCGCAGCGGCGACCACGTCACGGAACCTGAGCCACACGTCGGGCATGGCCTGGTCACCGGTCGGCAGCCCGGTGTTCGCCGCGACCACGCGGGCGAAGCGGTCCTGATGCTCGGCCACCAGCCGCAGCCCGATGAGGCCGCCCCAGTCCTGCCCGACCAGCGTCAGGCCGCGCAGGTCAAGCGCGTCGAAGGCGAACGCCCTGATCCAGTCCACGTGGGCGGCGTAGCTATGGTCGCCGATGGTGGCCGGCTTGTCCGAGCGGCCGAAGCCGATCAGGTCAGCGGCGATCGCCCGCAGGCCGGCCCCGGCCAGCACGGCCAGGACCTTGCGGTAGAGGAACGACCAGCTCGGCTCGCCGTGCAGCAGCAGCACCGGCTCGCCGTCCGGCGGCCCCGCCTCCACGTAGCCAAGGCGCAGCCCGTCCACGTCGGCGTAGCGAGGCTGGAAGTCGAAGTCCGGCAAGCCGGCGAAACGGCCTTCTGGGGTGCGCAGCGCGTCCATCAGGACATGCTGTCACGGCGCAGGCAAGTCGCCGGGCTGATCGGCCCGCGCCGGCGGCCGCCAGCCCAGCCCGTGCCGGCCGGCCTCAGTCCGGCGCCGGCTGCAGGGTGCTGGCGAAGCGCTCGCGGCACCGGTCCGAGCAGAAGTAGCGGCGTTCCCCGCCGGCCAGCATGGTGGCTGGCGCGCTGGCGGTCTCGACCTGCATGCCGCAGACCGGATCGGTGGCATGCCTAGACCCGCCGCCGAGCACTGGCCTGCTGCGGTAAGCCAAGTACAGGCACGCAAGCACGACCAGGAAAACGATGTTCAGGTAGCTGGTGTAGTCCCAGGAGAAGCTGGTGGCCGACACCGGGCCCGGCCGGGCGTCGGGCACCAGGCCTGCCGCCCGAAACAGCCCCTCGGTCGCTAGCCCGGCGGCCGACATCGTCAGCCAGAACACCCCGAGCATCCGGAGCGCGAGCCGCCGGCCATAGAACTGGCGGTAGATCAGCACCAGTGGCAGCGCGATCAGGTCGGCGAACAGGAACGAGACCACGCCGCCGAATGAGATCCCGCCGTGCCAGAGCGCCGCGGCCAGCGGCACGTTGCCGATGGAGCAGACAAAGCTGACGAGCGCGATCAGAGGTCCGGCGACCGCGTTCTCCGCGCTGGTCCAGACCCCGTGGCCGGGCCAGAAGGCCGCGTGCCACGCGCTCGCTGGCACCAGGGTGGCAAGCAGCCCAGCGGCCAGGTACCCGATCAGCATCTCGCGCCGCAGCATGGCGATGTCCGACATGGTGCAGGCCGCGGCGTCGGCCCAGCCAGCCCTGGAGCGCACCCGGCCGCGCCAGCTCCCGCTGGTCACGCCGTGCGCGGCGTGCTCGTGCTGGCTGCTGGCCGGGTCGTGCTGGCCGGCCCGCTCGTGCCCGGCCGTGGCCGGATTGTGCTTGCCGCCGCCGCCGGCCGGTTCTGCCAGCCGCTCGCGCGCCTGGGTGA
Source organism: Streptosporangiaceae bacterium (assembly GCA_036495525.1). GTDB lineage: Bacteria > Actinomycetota > Actinomycetes > Streptosporangiales > Streptosporangiaceae > DASXMR01. The sequence continues at coordinate 19,944 of DASXMR010000110.1, forward strand.
CCAGCCGGCCGCGCAGCCAGAGCGAGCCGAGCAGCACCAGCAGCACGATCATGATCGCGCCGCCGGCGAACTCGCTGGCGGCGAACTGCCAGCCCATCAGCACCGCCAGCACGATGCCCAGCTCGATCACCAGGTTGGTCGATGCGACCATGAACACCATCGCGGCCAGGAAGTCGGCGCCCTTGGCGAACAGGGACCTGGCCAGCGCGCTGGCGGCGTAGGAACAGGACGACGAGGCCATGCCGTACCCGGCTGCCCTGGCGACCGACGCCGGGCGGTGATCGCCGAGCCTGCGCTGCAGCGCCTCCCGGCTCGCGAACGCCTGCACCGCGCCAGACAGCGTGAAGCCGAATACCAGCGGCCACAGCGTCTGCCAGAACATGAAGAAGCTCTCGCGCAGGCTGCGGGCGATCGGGTCCGCCCAGCTGAGGCTCGCGAGCATCCGTTCCCCTCTCCGCTTGCTGCCGGCTCAGCGAGCAGGATACCCCCCATAGGTATGAACGAAGTGGCCGGGGCGCTGATGCCTGGTTAGCATGGCTAACGTCAGCCGGGGCGAGGGAAGGAGCCGCGCGGCCATGCCGGTCCTGGCGAAGTACGACGACATCGCCGAGTGGTACGACGACTTCGCGGCGCGAGGCGCACAGAACTGCCGCCGGCACCTGGTCGAGCTGCTGGGACCAGGCGACGGCCCGTGCCTCGACCTCGCCTGTGGCACCGGGCTGAACTTCGCGGCGATCAGGGACTCTGGGCGCACGCCGGTCGGCGTGGACTTGTCAGCCGGCCAGCTGCGCATCGCCAGCCAGCGGGAACCGGCGATCGTCAGGGCCGATGCCGCCGCGCTGCCGTTCGCCGACGCGACGTTCTCCGCGGCCACCGCCGTCTGGCTGTCCACCGACGTCGACGACTTCGCCGCCGTCCTCCGGGAGGGCGCCAGGGTGCTGACACCCGGCAGCCAGCTGGTCTTCTACGGGGTGCACCCGTGCTTCAACGGCCCGTGCATCGAGCGGACGGAGAGCGGCAGCAGGATTATCCACCCGACCTACCGGGACACCGGCTGGCACCAGGAATCGCCGTGGTGGGGGATAGATGGCGTCCGGTCCAGGGTCGGCATGCGGCATGTGCCGCTGGCCGAGTTCCTCAATGCGTTCGTCCAGGCCGGGCTAGAGATCCGCCAGGTCCTCGAACCGGACGCGGAGCCAGTCCCGTTCATCCTCGCCCTGCTCGCCCGGCGGAGCTAGCCGGGGAGGACTGCTATGAGCCACGGTCCGCCATCTCCGACGGCCATCGACCAGGCCGCTGCGCTCGCCGGACCGGACGCGACGGTGCAGGACATAGTTGCGCTGCCCGGCGGCACGCATGCCCGCACCCGGACTGCTAGGTGAGCCGGTACTCGCCGGACAGGATGTCGCCCAGGTCGAAGTTCACGGGCTCTTCGAGCTGATCGAAACCGCAGGAGCGCGGGTCGCGGTCGGGGCGCCAGCGGGAGAACTGGGCCGTGTGCCGGAACCTGGTGCCCTCCATGTGCTCGTAGCGCACCTCGACCACCCGCTCTGGGCGCAGCGGCACGAAGGACAGGTCTTTCCCGGCGTTCCACCGGCTGCTCTCCGCCTCGCGCGGACCGCGCACGCCGGGCTCGATCTTCGCCCAGTTCCACGGGTGCTCGTCAAACGTGGTCACCAGCGGCTGCAATTCGGTGAACAGCTCGCGCCGCCTGGCCAGCGGGAAAGCGCCGATCACGCCGACGCTGGCCAGGTTGGCTGAGCTGTCATACAGGCCGAGCAGCAGGGAGCCGATCGCGTCAGGGCCGCTCTTGTGCACCCGGTAGCCAGCCACCACGCAGTCAGCGGTCCGCTCATGCTTGATCTTGTACATGACCCGCTTGTCCTGCTCGTACCCGCCGTCCAGCGGCTTGGCCACGATGCCGTCCAGGCCGGCGCCCTCGAACTGGCTGAACCACCGCTCGGCCAGCTCGTGCTGGAGCGTGGCCGGCGTGATGTGCACCGGCGCGGCAGCCCCGGCGAGCGCCTGCTCCAGTGCCTGCCGCCGCTCGCTGAACGGGCGCCCGGTGTAGTCGGTGTCGCCGAGGGCGAGCAGGTCGAAGGCGATGAACGAGGCCGGGGTCTGCTCGGCCAGCAGCCGCACCCGGCTGTCAGCGGGGTGCACCCGCTGCAGCAGCGCGTCGAAGTCCAGCCGCCTGCCCGCCTTGTCCGGGATCACGATCTCGCCATCGATCACGCTGCGGTCCGGCAGGTTCGCCTGGATCGCGGCGACCACCTCCGGGAAATACCTGGTCATCGGCCGCTCGTTGCGGCTGCCGATTTCGACCTCGGCGCCGTCGCGGAACACCACCGAGCGGAATCCGTCCCACTTCGGCTCGTAACTCAGGTCCCCGTGCGGGATCTGCTTGACCGCCCTGGCGAGCATCGGCGCCACGGGCGGCATCACCGCCAGCTCCATCCCCCCATCATGGCCGGCGGCCGCGGCGGCGCCTGCCCGGCTGGCCGGCCCGGCCTCAGCCGGCCCGATTTGGCAGGATGCAGCTGTGCTAGCCATGACAACCGGGCCAGCTATGACCACCGGGCCAGCCATGACCACCGGGCCAGCCATCGGCGCGGGGACAGGCTTGACCGCGGGCCAGCCACGCGCAACGGGGCAGCTCTCAGCTCGGGGCGAGCCGTGAGCCCGGACAGCAGCCTGACCGTCCTCGGCAGCTGCGGCGCGTGGCCCGAGCCCGGCCTCGCCTGCGCCGGCTTCCTGCTCCGGCACGACGGCGCGCAGATCGTCATCGACCTGGGCTATGGCACGCTGTCGCCGCTGCTGGCGCTGCTCGGGTCCGCGACTGGAGACGGCATCGACGCCGTGATCGTCAGCCACGCGCACCCCGACCACATGCTGGACCTACACGGCCTGATGCGGGCGCGCTGGTATGGCCGCCGTGGCGCGCCGCCGGTCCCGCTGCTCGCGCCCCGCCAGGTTGCCGACCGGCTGGTGGAGCTCGAGGACGGGGACGATGAGGCCGTGCGCGGGGCGTTCGACTGGCGC
>DASXMR010000111.1:0-6051 GCA_036495525.1 Streptosporangiaceae bacterium
GAGTGTGGAGAACAACCTGAACATCGCCAACCTTGACTGGGAAGACTTCGCCGGAGACACCGACGGCGACGGCGTCCATCGTGGCTTCGAGCTCCTGCCGCCGCGCACCGCCGAGGAGAAGGCTGATACTGAGCGGCAGGCGCGACTGGATGAGCAGCAGAGGCAGCGGCGGGAGCGGCTGGCTGCAGAGCTGAGGTACTGGGGCGGGCGGCTGCCGGGTGATCGGATCCGCGCGGCCGAGGGTAACGCCCGGGCTATGGCGCAGTTCGACATCGGACTGGCTGAAGCCATCGCCGCCGCGAGCCCGGCCGCCCAGCGCTCGATCGCGCGCTGGGCGGCTCGCCGGGCCTATGAGATCGCCGGGATCGCCGATCTCGACTGGGTGGCGCCCGCGCTGCGGGCTCTGGACTAGGGCCAGGAGCTGCCACCGCCCTTCGGCGACCGGCAGCAGGTGTGGCAGATGCTCTTCAGCGACCCGCGGGTGCCGCGGGCGACCGTGGTATCGATAGACGGCCGGATCCCTGATCTTCTGCGATCCGCCATGGCGGTACCAGCGCTGTTCGACGCCGCCGGACCCGATCCGCTGGGCGCGGCACTACAGGCGCTTTACGCCGCTGTCGTCACCTTCGGCCGGGACAACTATCCCCGTCTTCTCGAACAGGTCCGCCACACCTACAGCCTGTGAGCACGGTTGCCTGCGCCACCAGCAAGTGCGGTCGCTACACGCGAACAAAACCAGGCGTAGCAGACTCTGCATCTACGCGGCCCTGCTGATGGCGATACGAGTCGCGGTATCACCCGTGATACCATTTACGCATGGCGATGACACTACGGCTGACTGACGATGAGACCGAGGCCCTGCGCCGTCGCGCCGACCTTGAACGGCGGTCGATGCAGGAAGTGGCCCGCCAGGCAATCCGCGAGTATGTCGAGAACCACAGCCGCGCCGAGCTTCTGGACCGCGTCCTCGACGAGGAACTGCCCCGGTACGCCGAGGCCCTGGAGCGGCTGGGTCAGTGATCTTCCTGGCGCTGCCCGAGCTGCTCCATATCGCCGAGCGCACCCTGGGTGACTACGCGGTCCGGGACTACGGGCTACTGGAAGCCGCCCTAGCGCGTCCCCGGGCCACCGCCTTCGGCAAGGACGTCTACCCAGACCTGGATGCCAAGGCGGCCGCGCTCCTGCACTCGATAGCCCGCAATCACGCCCTGATCGACGGCAACAAGCGGCTCGCGCTCGCGGCGCTCATTGCCTTCTACGGCCTTAACGGCCGCCGTCTCACGCTCACCAACGACGGCGCCTACGAACTAGTGATGAGCGTCGCCGCCGGGCAGCTCGACACTGTCGACGACATCGCCGCCGTCCTCCAGCACGCGACAGAGGCGCGGGGCTAACGCGTTACCGTCATCTCAGGCGGGCGGTCCGGACTGGAGGAGGTCGCGCAGTGACGTCCGGTCCACGGCGAGCAGGATCGAGCGGGTGACGGCGTGGCAGGTCAGGGCACCTTGCTGGCCGCGCAGGGCCCGGATTCGGCCGGAGGCGCCGGGCGCGTGGCCGGCCGGCGGAGCCGCCGCGGCCGACAGCGCACCGATGGCCGCCGCGCCCGCACACGCCATCGTAAGGAATCTGCTGAGTCTCGTACCGGTGCTCACGGTAGGCATATGACAGGGACGCGCGGCATGCCGGGATGTTGCCTGAGGCAGCAGCCGAATTGCGCGTCAGGCGTCGACCCGGGTCCTGCGGGCCGGGCGGCGGGTCAGCGGCAGCCGGGCCCAGGTGTCGGCATCCGCCGGGGTGTTGACGACGATGCGCAGCTCGGGGACGGCAGAGATCTCCAGCTCGGTGCTGGTGAACGTCAGCACCCCGACGTCGGGATGCACGAACCGGCGGCTGCGCTCTGACGGGCCCGCGACCTCCTGCCGGGCCCACAGCGAGGCGAATTCCGAGCTGAGATCCGCGAGGCGGCGGATGTCCTCCTCCCACTCCCGGTCGCCGACGTGCCTGCCGTACGCGGCCCGGAGCCGGGCCACCAGGTACGGCACCTCGCGATCGTAGTCAGGGAACTTCTCCCGCGCGCTGGGCTCGGTGACACAGCACCACAGCAGGTTCTTGTGCACGCACGGCATGGAGTGCCAGTCCCAGAACAGATCCTCGTGCGCGGCGTTGTCCTCGATGACGTCGAACCCGCTGTTGAGCAGCACGGCGGGCAGCGGGTCAAGCTCGCGGACGATGGCCCGCACCGAGTCGGGTATGCAGGCCGAGCCGGCCCAGGCCCGCAGCGGCGTCGCCTCGGCCAGCCGGTAAAGATGCCAGCGGCCGGCGGCATCGAGCCGCAGCGTCCGCGAGACGGCGTCGAGCACCTGCGCGCTGGCGTTGATCTTCCGCCCTTGCTCGAGCCAGGTGTACCAGGTGATACCGACCCCGGCCAGCAGGGCGACCTCCTCGCGCCGCAGGCCAGGAGTCCGGCGCCGGGGCCCGGGCGCCAGGCCGACATCCTCGGGGCGCACCCTGGCCCGGCGCGCCTTGAGGAACTTGCCCAGCTCGGCACGGCGAGGATGGTCGGCCGCCCGCGCCGGAGCAGCCGCCGGCGCGTCCTGCATCGCGAAGCCCACAGACATCCACCACGCTCCGAAGAGACAGCATGTGCTGCCACCCTACGGAACGCCTCTGACATTCCGACTCCTACTATGCTCCGAAACGACCAAGGAGCTGATCGAGTGAGCGGGCCGCCGGCGAACTTCAGCGACTACCAGACCAGCATCTACGCGAACGGGATGTTCGCCGGCCAGCTGCCCGCGATCACCACGAACCTGGCCAGCCTGGAGGAGCACGCCCGCGGCGTGCTGTCGCCCGAGGCGATGGGCTACATCGTGCCGAGCGCGGGCAGCGGCGCGACGGCCCGGGCCAACCGGGCCGCGTTCGACCGCTGGCAGATCGTGCCGCGGATGCTGCGCAGCGGCGCCCAGCGGGACCTGTCGTGCACGATCCTCGGCTGCCCGATGCCCGCGCCGGTCATGATCGCGCCGGTCGGCGTGCAGACGCTGGCCCATCCCGAGGGCGAGCTGGCGACCGCGCGGGCCGCCGCCGCGCTCGGGCTGCCGTACGTCCACTCGACGGCCGCGGCGCATTCGTTCGAGCAGGTCGCGGAGGCGAACGGCGACGGGCAGCGCTGGTACCAGCTGTACTGGCCGACCGACGACGACGTGTGCGTCAGCTTCCTGCACCGGGCCAAGGCCAGCGGCTTCTCCGTGCTGGTGCTCACGCTCGACACGCTGCTGCTCGGCTACCGCCCCGCCGACCTGGACCGCGGCTTCCTGCCGTTCCTCAACCGGCAGGGCATCGCCAACTACCTGACCGACCCTGCCTTCCTGGCCGGGCTGGCCAAGCCGCCGGACGAAGATCCGGCCGCGGCCGTCCTGCACTGGGCCCAGATGTTCCCCAATCCCGGCCTGTCCTGGCCGGACCTGCCGTTCCTGCGCAAGCACTGGGACGGCCCGATCGTGCTCAAGGGCATCGTCTGCGCCGACGACGCCAGGCTGGCCGCCGAGCACGGCATGGACGGCATCGTCGTGTCCAACCACGGCGGCCGGCAGGTGGACGGCGCGATCGGCTCGCTCGACGCGCTGCCCGGCATCGTGGCGGCCACCGGCGACCGGCTCACCGTGCTGTTCGACTCGGGGCTGCGCACCGGCGCCGATGTCGTCAAGGCGCTCGCGCTCGGCGCGCAGGCCGTGCTGATCGGCCGGCCCGTGCTCTACGGCCTGGCGCTCGGCGGGCAGCAGGGCGCCGAGCACGTGCTGCGCTGCCTGCTCGCCGACCTCGACCTCACGCTGGCGCTGTCCGGCCACACCAGCCACCGGCAGCTCACCCCGCAGTCCCTGGTCACAACGAGCGGCTGACGGGGGCGAGCGCGCCCCCGCTGGGCACCGGAGCGCTCGCCTGCCCGTCCGCTAGCGGCTGTGCCGCCTTCTGTCCAGAGCAGGCGGGACCGGACCAGATACATTCCCGGGCTCAGCCTGGTACTGCCAGCACCAGCATCAGCAGGCTCTCTCCAGCCGAGGCGCGGCGGCCGGATAGTCGGAGCATGACCACAATCTCCCCCGCTCCCGGCCGTCAGGCCGGCGCCCGGCGGCTCGGCGGTGCCAGCCCCTGGCTGATGCTGATCGTCCTGCTCGGCGGCCAGTTCATGGCCCTGCTCGATGTCACCATTGTCAATGTCGCGATGCCGACGATCGGCGGCAGCCTGCACGCGTCCGGGGCGGCGCTGCAGCTCGTCGTGGCCGGCTACACGGTGAGCTACGCGATGCTGCTGATCACCGGGGCCAGGCTCGGCGCGCTGTTCGGGCGGCGCCGGCTGTTCGTTACCGGTGTGGGCCTGTTCACCGTAAGCTCGCTGGCATGCGGCCTGGCGCCGGACGTGACCGCGCTGATCGCCGCGCGGTTCGCCCAGGGCGCGGGCGCGGCCGCGATGGTGCCGCAGATCATCAGCGTGATCCAGGCCCGCTTCACCGGACCGGCGCGAGCCAGGGCGCTGAGCGCGTACTCGGCGGTGCTGGCCTGCGGCTTCGCGGCCGGCCAGGTGCTCGGCGGACTGATCGTGAGCGCGAACCTGTTCGGCGCCCAATGGCGGCCGGTCTTCCTCGTCAACGTCCCGATCGGCCTCGCCATGCTGGCCCTCATCCCGCGCATCATGCCGGCCGACACCCGGGTGCAGGGCGGCCCGGCGAGCGCCCGCTCACCGCTGGCCCGCCTCGACCTTGCCGGGCTGGCCGTGGCCGTGCCCGCCGTCTTCCTGATCGTGCTGCCGCTCGTCCTCGGCCACCAGGAGGGCTGGCCCTGGTGGACGCCGGCCGCCATCGCCGCGGGCGTCGTGCTGGCCGCGGCGTTCGTCTACCTGGAGCGCCGGGTCGCCGCGAGCGGCGGCACCCCGCTGCTGGACCTGCGGGTGCTCCGCTCCCCCGGCATCGTCTCAGGCCTCGCCACCATCACCGCGACCATGGTGGCCTACGGCGGGTTCCTGTTCAGCCTGTCGCTGCACCTGCAGTCCGGCCTCGGCGACAGCGCGCTGCGGGCCGGCCTGACGTTCGCGCCGTCGGCGGCCGCGTTCGGGCTGTGCGGCTTCTACTGGGGCAGGCTGCCGGCCCGGATCCATCACCTGCTCACCCCGGCCGGGCTCGTCGCGGCGGCCGCGGCGGAGGTCGCGCTCGGCCTTGACCTGCGCTCGGGGGGACGCGGCGGCCTGGTCTTCCCGCTGATCCTGCTGGTGCTCGGCGCGGCGCTCGGCATCGGGTTCAGCCCGCTGGTCACGCACGCGCTCGCGCGCGTGCCGCTGGCCGACGCCGCCGGCGCCAGCGGCCTGCTGACCACCGCGCTGCAGCTCGGGCAGGTGACCGGCGTTGCTACGTACGGAAGCCTGTTCCTCACCCTGGCCACCCGGGCGGGCCGGGCCACAGGCGCGGGGCGGGCGGGCCTGCTGCCCTCCTCGCCGCACGCGATCGCGCTGACCTCGGGCTGGCAGGCGGCGCTGTTCGTGGTCGCCGCCGCGGCGGCGGTACCGCTCAGCCGCACCGTGCTCAGGTCGCGGTCATGAGCCCCGGGCGCCCCTGAATCACAGTATTTCTCGCTTTACCGGTGCCACGGCGTCATCCGAATGAGCGGCCCGCGCGTCATACCTATGAAGCCCGCCTCGGCGCCCACAGACCGCGGTCGGCCGCCCCGGGGACCGGCGGCCGGCCGCGCACCATACCCGGCGGACCCGACTTGCCGACTCGGCTATCGAGATATATCGTGGTTGAAGTCGGTACCCGCCCAAGTCTGGGCACGGAGGGGCAGATGGCCACGGAATATAACGTGCGTGTCAGTGACGCCGATCGGGATTCCACTGCCGCGCAGTTGCGCGAGCACTACGCGCAGGGCAGGCTCACGCTGGACGAGCTGAACCAGCGGCTCGAGCACACCTTCGCCGCCAGGACGCGCACCGACCTCAACGCCGTGACCGGGGACCTTCCCTACGCCGCGCCGTCCGGGTTGCTGCCAGGCGACCAGGCCCGC
>DASXMR010000112.1:0-48360 GCA_036495525.1 Streptosporangiaceae bacterium
CTGGCCCTGGACGTGACCGAGGACCAGGTGTCCTACGCGGTGAAGATGCTGCGGCTGGCCGGCCTGGTCAGCTTCCGCAAGGACGGCCGGGTGGTGTTCTACCGGCTCAGCGACGGCTTCCCGCATCAGCTGCTCGAACACTGCCTGCGCCAGCTGCTCACCATCGCGGCGCCGGAGGTGGACTGATGCGGGTACTCGACGCGCTGGGCCACGCACTGGGCGTGGCGGGCTCGATGACCTGGCAGATCACCTGGTCGCTGATCCTCGGCTTCACGCTGTCCGCGGTGGTGCAGGCGGTGATCCGCCGGTCCACCGTCGTCCGGCTGCTGGGCAGCGACCGGCCCGCCGCGCTGGCCCGGGCGACCGGGCTCGGCGCGGCCTCCTCGTCCTGCTCGTACGCGGCGGTGGCGCTGGCCCGCTCGCTGTTCCGTAAGGGCGCCAGCTTCACCGCGGCCATGGTGTTCGAGATCGCCAGCACCAACCTGGTCATCGAGCTGGGCATCATCCTGGCCCTGCTCATCTCCTGGCAGTTCACCCTGGCCGAGTTCATCGGCGGCCCGATCATGATCGTCCTGCTGGCGGTGGCGTTCCGGCTGTTCGTCCGGGCCAGGCTGATCGACGCGGCCCGCGAGCAGGCCGGCAAGGGCGTGGCCGGGTCGATGGAGGGGCACGCCGCGATGGACATGAGCATCGCGTCCGGCGGGAGCTTCTGGTGCCGCCTGATCAGCCGGGAGGGCTACACCTCGGTCAGCCACATCTTCGTGATGGAGTGGGCCGCCGTCATCCGGGACGTGGTCATCGGCCTGCTCATCGCCGGCGCGGTCGGCGCCTGGGTGCCGGACTCGTTCTGGCAGCATCTGTTCCTGACCAGCCACCCGCTGGCCGCGCGGCTGTGGGGGCCGATCATTGGCCCGGTGATCTCGGTTCTCAGCTTCGTCTGCTCGATCGGCAACGTGCCACTGGCCGCGGTGCTGTGGAACGGCGGGATCAGCTTCGGCGGGGTGATCTCGTTCATCTTCGCCGACCTGATCATCATCCCGATCCTGATCATCTACCGGAAGTACTACGGCACCAGGATAATGCTGGTGCTGACCGGGATCTTCTTCTGCACCATGGTCGCGGCCGGCTACATCGTCGAGTTCCTGTTCGGCGGGCTGGGGCTGATCCCGGCCGAGCGGAACGCGAAGGTGGGCGAGTCCGCCATCCACTGGAACTACACCACGGTGCTCAACATCATCTTCCTGCTGCTCGCAGCCGCGCTGCTGGTCCGGTTCTACCGCTCGGGCGGCGCGCAGATGCTCAGGATGATGGGCGGCGCGCCAGACCAGCACGCGATGCACGGCGACGCCGCTGAGAGCGGCCGCTGAGTCACTGCTGGCCTTTGCCGCTCGCTGACCCGGCGCCTCTCCGCCGGGCTCGGCGCGGCTGAGCGTCCGTCCACCCGGACCGTCCGTGGCCCGGCGCGCCGGCCCCCGGCGGCCGGCCCGGCCGGTACAGTGCGGCCCATGGCGGGGCCTCAGGAAGACCGGATCGTGGAGATTTACACCGACGGCGCGTGCAGCGGGAATCCGGGGCCAGGCGGCTGGGGCGCGGTGCTGACCTGCGACGGGCGCGAGAAGGAGCTGCACGGCGGCGAGCCGGCCACCACGAACAACCGGATGGAGCTGATGGCAGCGATCCAGGCGCTGGAGAGCCTGACCCGCCCGGCCATCGTGCGGCTGCACACCGACAGCGTGTACCTGCGCAGCGGGATCACCAGCTGGCTGGCCGGGTGGAAGCGCAACGGCTGGAAGACTGCGGCGAAGCAGCCGGTGAAGAACGCGGACCTGTGGCGCAGGCTGGACGCCGCCGCTAAGCCGCACACCGTCGAGTGGCTGTGGGTCAAGGGGCACGCTGGCGTGCCGGGCAACGAGCGGGCCGACGCGCTGGCCAACCGCGGCATGGCAGCCGCCAGGGGCTCTCGGCGCTAGCCGCCGCGGCTGCCTAGCGCGCGTCGGCCTGGCCGGCGGCCAGGATCCTGGCGAGTATCCGGGTGCCGCGCTCCAGCGACGGCGGCTCCTCGCCCGCATAGCTCAGCCGCAGGTACGGGCCTGGTGGCTCACCTGCGAAGCTCGACCGGCCGGGATTCACCGCCAGGCCGGCCGCAGCGGCGGCCTGCGCCGCATCGGCATCCGACGTCCCGTCGGGCAGTCGCAGCCACAGGTGCACGCCGCCGGACGGGACCAGCTCCAGCTCGCAGCCCAGGCCGCTGAGGTGGGTGCCGATGGCACGGACCAGCGCGTCCCGCCGCTCCCGCAGCGCTCGCCGCACCGTGCCCAGGTGCCTGGGCCAGCCGGGCGAGGTGAGCACGTCCAGGGCGATCTGCTGCAGCACGGGCGCGACGAACAGGTCGTCGCTGATCCGGCCGCGCCGCAGCCTGGCCAGGGCCGGCCCGCGGGCGGCGAGCGCGGCGACCCGCAGCCCGGCGGCGACCGGCTTGGTCAGCGACCGCAGGTAGATCACGTGGCCGTCGTCGTCGTGGCTGGCCAGCGGCGGCGGTGTCGGCGCGCCGAGGTCGAAGTCGCGCATCCAGTCGTCCTCGATCAGGAACGCGCTGCCCTGCGCGACGACGGCGAGCACCTCATCGCGCCGGCTGGCGGCCAGCACGGCGCCCGCCGGGTTGGCGTACCGCGGCTGCAGGTAGACCAGCCGGGCGCCGGTCCTGCTCAGCGCGTCAGCCAGGGCACCGGGCAGCACGCCGTCGCGGTCGCCGGGCACCGGGACCAGCGTCAGCCCCGCCGCACGCGCCGCGGCCAGCGCGCCGACGTAGGTCGGCGACTCGACGACGACCGGGTCCCCCGGCTCGCACAGGTGCCGGAAAGCGGCCGACAGCGCTGCCTGGCCGCCAGAGGTGATCAGCACGTGCTGCGCAGTCAGCGCGCCGCCGGCCTCGCCAGCCAGGTGCGCGCGCAGCTCGGGCAGCCCCTGGGACGGCAGGCGGCTCCAGGCCTGCGGCCGCCTGGCCGCTCGCGAGCCGGCGGCCGCGAGCAGGCCGAGTGGCTGCAGCCGCTCGTCAAGGAAGCCGCTGCCCATCGACACCGTGTCCAGGGCCGGCGGCTCGATCAGCCGCTCCAGGTCCGGGCCGAGCCCGGCCCGGCTGCCCAGCGCCAGGGTCTGCCAGGACAGGTCGGCCGGCGGCACGGCTGCCCGCCGCGCGGCGGTATAGGTGCCGGCCCCAGGACGGGTCACCAGCAGTCCCTGACTCGCCAGTCCGGCGAGGAGTCGCTGCACCGTAGCCGGGCTGAGCCGGTAGCGCTGCTGCAGCTCGCGGTAGGACGGCAGCTTGCTATCGGGCGGCAGCGAGCCGATCAGTGCCGTCAGCGCGATGGCAGCCGGGGCGCGACTGCTATCGTTGTTCATGAAGGCTAATAGAAGCACTTCTGTGCTGACGGCGAAAGCGTCACCGCTGCTGCTCGGGGCGCTCGGCGTGCTGTGCTTCAGCGTCACGTTCCCGGCCACGACCGCCGCTGAGGCCTCGTTCAGCCCGGTCGTCGTTGGCGTCGGCCGGGCCGTGCCGGCGGCGATGCTGGCGCTGCTGATCCTCGCCGTTAAGCGCGAGCCGCTGCTGCCACCGCGCGCGGCTGTGCCCCGGCTGCTGGTCGTCGCCGCTACCGTCGGAGTCGGCTTCGGCCTGCTGTCAGCGGTCGCGCTGCACGACGTCAGCAGCGTGCACGGGGCAGTGCTCACCGGGCTGATCCCGGCGGCGACGGCCGGCATGGCGGTGCTGAGGGCAGGCGAGCGGCCTCGCGGCGCGTACTGGTTCGCGCTGGGCCTCGGGCTGGCCGTCGTCGTCGGCTTCGCGGTGATCCAGGGCGGCGGGCGGCTGCGGGCGGCAGACGCGCTGCTGCTCGCCGGCATCGCGGTCGGCGGGCTCGGTTACGCCGAGGGCGGCGTGCTCGCCCGCGAGTACGGGGGCTGGCGGGTGATCTGCTGGGGGCTGATCCTGGCGCTGCCGGTCAGCCTGCCTGTCGCGGTCGCCGCCGGCCTCGCTGACCCGCCACGGCACCTGACCGCCGGAGCGGCGGCCGGGCTGGCCTACGTCAGCATCTTCTCGATGCTGCTGGGCTTCTTCGCCTGGTACCAGGGCATGGCCATCGGTGGCGTCGCCCGGGTGGGCCGCCTGCAGCTCGCCCAGCCTGCCCTCACCCTGTGCTGGTCAGCGCTGCTGCTCGGCGAGCGGGTCAGCCTGCTGAGCGCGGTAGCGGCCGCCGCTGTCATCGCCGCGACCGCCGTCGGGCGCAACGCCAGGGTCGACTCGCTCACTCCGGCGGCCGCTGGCGAGCTACAGCTGACCGGCCAGCCCGGCGGCTAGGCCGAGCCGCGGCAGAGCAGGCCGGGCCCGCCTGGCTTAGACGGCGGCAGTCAGCCCGACGACCTCGTTCATCAGAAAGCCAGCGGTCGTCGCGGCGTCAGCTCGCGGCCGGGCGCTGTGGTTATCGTGGCGTCATGCCGGATCGCAAGGAGGCGCTGGAGGTCGCCGGGCGGGTGGTCACGATCAGCAACCCGGCCAAGGTCTATTTCCCGCGCACCGGTCACACCAAAGGGGACCTGGTCCGCTATTACCTGAGCGTCGCCGACGGGGCGCTGCGCGGCGTGGCCGGGCGCCCGATGGTGCTCAAGCGCTTCGTCAACGGGGCCGAGGGCGAGCCGTTCTTCCAGAAGCGCGCCCCGTCGTCACGGCCGGACTGGACCGAGACGGTCACGCTGAGCTTCCCGTCCGGACGGACCGCCGAGGAGATCGTGGTCACCGACGCGGCGCAGCTGGCCTGGGTGGTGAACCTGGGCTGCATCGACCTGAACCCGCACCCGGTGCTGGCCGCCGACCTCGACCACCCGGATGAGCTGCGGGTCGACCTGGACCCGGTGCCGGGGGTCACCTGGGAGCAGATCACCGAGGTCGCCGTCGTTGCGCGCGACGCGCTGCGCGACTTCGGGCTGGCCGGCTGGCCGAAGACATCGGGCTCGCGCGGCATGCACGTCTACAGCCGGATCGAGCCCCGCTGGACCTTCGCCGACGTGCGCCGCGCCGCCGTGGCGCTGGCCCGCGAGATCGAGCGGCGGGCACCCGGGCTGGCCACGGCCAAGTGGTGGAAGGAGGAGCGGCACGGCGTCTTCGTGGACTACAACCAGAACGCGAAGGACCGCACTGTCGCCTCCGCCTACTCGGTCCGGCCGACCAAGGACGCGCGCGTCTCCGCGCCGCTTGGCTGGGACGAGGTGCCCGGCTGCCGGCCCGAGGACTACACCATCGACACCATGCCAGCCAGGTTCGCGCAGCTCGGCGACCCGTGGCAGGACATGGACGGCATGTCGGGCTCGCTGGAGCAGCTGCTCGAGCTCGCCGCCTCGGACCAGGCCGCCGGGCTGCCCGACGCACCGTGGCCGCCGCACTTCGTCAAGCAGGCCGGCGAGGCGCCCAGGGTCCAGCCATCGAAACGGCGCCCGGCCAGCCCGGCGCCGGCGCCCGGCAAGACGAGCGGGCCCGCCGGGCGGCGCCGCACGTCGATGCCGCTGATCGAGGTGGCCAGGGCGGCGACGAAGGCGGAGGCGATGCAGGGCCTCGACCGCTGGAAGGGCAAGCACCCGGCGGCCGCTGGCCTGCTTGAGCCGGCCGACGTCCTGGTCGACTCCATGCGCGGCCGCTCGTCGACCTGGACCAGGATCCGGATCAACCTGCGCAACGTGCCGGAGGACCAGCGCCCGGCCCAGGAGGAGCTGGAGGTCGACTACGACCCCTGGGCCGGCCGGGGGCCAGGCACCGCCGGGCGCCCCAGCCGGTAATCCTCGCGCCCGTGACGGCGGCCCGGTCGCGCTGGTGGCCGGGCCGGCGCAGCCGCCATGCCTGGCAGCCCGGAGCAGCCAGTCCGGTCAGCCGCCGGGCGGCAAGCTAGAGCGCGATGTCGCGCTGCGCGACGACCTTGCCGATCCGGAGCCGGACCAGCAGCTCGCCGGGGACGCCATTGCGTTCCGCGTATTCGTCCCTGCGCTCCTCGCCCATGTAGCGCGCGCCAAGCGCGCCTGCCCACCGCCGGACCTCGGCCAGGTCGTCGGACAGCGTAACCCGGCCCTCGATGATGACGAACGAGTAAGGCGGCTGCTGGTCATCGACGGTCATCGCGGCGCGCCCGTCCCGGCGCAGTGCGATCCCCTTCAGCGAGCTGCGGTGCGTGGTCAGCACCACATCTTCACCGTCCAGCGCGAACCAGACCGGGGTCACGTGCGGGGCGCCGTCCTTGCGGGTCACGGCCAGCTTGCCGGTCCTGGTGCCCGCCATCACGAACTCGCGCCACTCGTCGTCGCTCATCTTCGGCATGGCACCACGTTAGGGTGCCAGGGCTGTCCGGGTTGTGCATGTCAGCGGCAGCGGCCGACACTGGTCGGGAACCCGCGACGAAGGTGGAGGCGTAGCGTGCTGGAGACCCTGCGGTCCGTCCTGCGGTTCCGGCCGGTCGAGCTCAGCGCCGCCGAGCGGCGGCTGAGCAGGGCGGCGAATGTCGCTGACCTGCGCGCGATCGCGCGCCGGCGGCTGCCGCGGGGAGTCTTCGACTACATCGACGGCGGGGCCGAGGACGAGCTCACGCTGCACCGCAACGTCGACGCCTTCCGCCGCGCCGAGTTCCGGCCGAGGGTGCTGCGCGATGTCTCGGGCATCGACACCTCGGCGACGGTCCTCGGCCGCCGGCTGCCGCTGCCGCTGATCCTCGCGCCGACCGGGTTCACCAGGCTGGCCAGTCCCGGCGGCGAGCTCGACGTCGCCCGTGCCGCCGCGCGCAGCGGCCTGCCATTCACCCTGTCCACGATGGCCACCAGGTCGATCGAGGAAGTCGCGGCTGTCAGCAGCGGGACCAAGTGGCTGCAGGTCTACGTCTGGCGCGACCGCGGCCTGGTCAAGGACATGCTCAGCCGCGCGGCGCAGGCCGGCTTCGAGGCGATCATGATCACGGTGGACACCGCGATGCTCGGGCGGCGCGAGCGGGACGTGCGCCGCGGCTTCACCATGCCGCCCAAGCTGGGTCCCGGCACGCTGCTGGACGGCGTGCTGCACCCGGCGTGGACCTGGAGCTTCGCCCGCTCCGAGCCGATCACCTTCGCGAACGTGGCGGCCAGTGCCGCACCGCAGGGCAACGCAGCCGTGAAGCTGGCTGAGTACACCAACTCGCAGTTCGACCCGGCGCTGTCGTGGCGCGACCTGGATTGGTTCCGCGCGGCCTGGGACGGTCCGATCCTGCTCAAGGGGGTCCAGACGGTCGAGGACGCGCTGCTCGCCGCCGACGCCGGGGTCGAAGCGGTGATCCTCTCCAACCACGGTGGCCGCCAGCTGGACGGTGCCCCGCCCATCCTCGAGCTGGTGCAGCCGGTCGCCGAGGCCGTCGGTGACCGGGTCCAGGTCATCTGCGACGGCGGCATCCGCCGCGGCAGCGACATCGTCAAGGCCGTCGCGCTCGGCGCCACCGCGTGCATGACCGGGCGGGCCGTGCTGTACGGGCTCGGCGTGGCCGGCGAGCGCGGCGTCGATCACGTGCTCGACCTGCTGGCCGCTGACGTGCGCCGGGTGATGGCGCTGGCCGGCCAGCAGCGCATGGGCGAGCTCGAGCCGGGACTGATCAGCTGGCGGCCGTCCGCGCTCTAGCGGCCGTCAGACCTGCGGCAGCAGCTCGGCGAGCAGCTCAAGGTGGTCGAGATCCTGCAGGTCGAGCACCTGCAGGTACATCCGCTCCGCGCCGACCTCGACGTACTCGCCGATCTTCGCCGCGATCTCGGCCGGGCTGCCGGCCAGGCCGTGCTCACGCAGCTCGTCCGGCTCCCGGCCGATTACCGCGGCCCGGCGGGCCACCTCGTCCGGCGTCCGGCCGCAGCACACCACCAGCGCCGCCGAGTAGGCCATCGGCCAGTCGCTGCGCCCGCCGGCGGCGCACGCGTCGCGCACCCGGCCGAACGCGGCGGCCGTGTCGGCGACGCTGCTGAACCCCAGGTTGAACTCGTCGGCATAGGCCGCGGCCAGCCGCGGGGTGCGGCGCTTGCCGCCGCCGCCGATGAGCACCGGCGGCCCTGGCCGCTGGGCCGGCTTGGGCAGCGCGGGCGAGTCCGTCACCGTGTAGTGCGCGCCGTCAAAGGAGAACTTCTCGCCTTCGGCGGTGCGCCACAAGCCGGTGATGATCGCCAGCTGCTCCTCGAACCGGGCGAACCGCTCGCCGAGCGGGGGGAACGGGATCGCGTAGGCGGCGTGCTCGGCTTCGTACCAGCCGGCGCCGATGCCCAGCTCGACCCGGCCGCCGCTCATCTGGTCGACTTGCGCCACGCTGATCGCCAGCGGACCAGGGAAGCGGAACGTCACCGGGCTCATCAGCGTGCCGAGCCTGATCCGCGACGTCTCGCGGGCGAGCCCGGCCAGCGTGATCCACGCATCAGTAGGGCCGGGCAGGCCGCTGGTCCGGCCCATTTTCAGGTAGTGATCCGATCGGAAGAACGCGTCGAAGCCAAGGTCCTCGGTCGCCCTGGCCACCCGCAGCAAGGTGTCGTAGTCCGCGCCTTGCTGAGGCTCAGTGAAGATCCGCAGTCGCATGCCGCCATGATGGCGTACTGCGCGGCCATCCCGCCGCCGGCCCTACCGCGCACGGCGGGATACTCGTTGGCAAGGGTAAGCCACTAGCTTCGACCCGAAGGAGATCCGATGTCGGCTCCTAGCGCCGAGATTCCCGGCTACACCGCCGGCACGTGGGACATCGATCCCGTGCACTCGCACGCCGGCTTCGTGGCGCGCCACCTGATGGTCAGCAAGGTCCGGGGCTATTTCCCTGGCCTCACCGGCGAGATCGTCACCGCCGGCAACCCGCTGGACTCGTCTGCCACCGCGACCATCGACACGACCTCGGTCACTACCGGCCACGAGCAGCGCGACAGCGACATTAAGGGGGAAGGCTTCCTCGACGTCGCGAACCACCGGGAGATGACTTTCCGGTCAACCAGTCTGCGCCGGGACGGCGATGAGATCATCGCCAGCGGCGAGCTGACCATTAGGGGCGTGACCCGCCCCGTCGAGCTGGCCGTGGAGGTCAACGGCTTCGGGCCGGACCCCTACGGCGGCACCCGGCTCGGCCTGTCGGCCACTGGCGAGATCAACCGCGCCGACTACGGCGTCACCGCGAACATGGTGCTGCCCACCGGCGGGGTCATGGTCAGCGAGAAGATCCAGCTGGAGCTCGAGGTCGAAGCGACGCTCAGGAAGGACGCCTAGCCTCGCCCGGCCGGCCGGCCGCCTGACCGCGGGTCAGCGTGGCCAGGCACTCCACGTGGTGGGTCATCGGGAAGGCGTCGAACGCGCGCAGCCCGGCCAGCTCCCAGCCGTGGTCGAGGAACGCCCTGATGTCACGGGCCAGCGTCGCCGGGTCGCAGGAGACGTACGCGATCCGGCGCAGGCCGACCGCTTCGGTGCTGCCCGAAGGCCCGCCGCTGCCCGACAGCAAGTCGACGACAGCCCGGCCGAGTCCGGTGCGCGGCGGGTCGGCGACGGCCAGGCCGGCCCCGCTCAGGCCGCGTGCGCGCAAGAGCGACGCCACGTCGCCGTGGTGCACCCGGGCCCAGCTGACGTCCCGCAGGTTGTGCCTCGCGTCCCGCACGGCCGCCCGGTCATGCTCGAAGCCGGTCACCCGGCCGGCCGGCCCGACCGCTGCGGCCAGCACGCCGGCGAACAGCCCGGCGCCGCAGTACAGGTCGAGCACCTCGTCGCCCGGCTCTGGCTCGAGCGCAGCGAGCACGGCGGCGGCGAGCGTGTCAGCCGCACCAGGGTGGACCTGCCAGAATCCCCCGGCCGCGACCCGCCAGTCCCGCCCGGCGGCGTGCCGGGTGAGGTACCCGCGCCCGCGCACCGGCGCGGCGCCGCGCCGGCCGGCCAGCAGCACTGCCTCGGCGCTGAGCTGATCGGCCGCGCCGCCGGTGACGTGCCCGGCAAGCAGGACGGCCCGCTCCCCCGACCGCGGCTCGACCGCGACCTCGGCCGAGCGCGCTCCGGGAAAGGGCAGCTGGAGCACCCCGGTGGAGCCGACCAGCGGGTGCGCGATGGGGCAGTCGCCCACCGGGACAATCTCGTGCGACCGGTGCCGGCGCAGCCCGGCATTGCCATCGGGGCGCACCGCGAAGCGGGCGCTGGTCCGCCAGCGCAGGCCGCCCACGTCACCGGGCAGCGGCTCCACCCGGACCTTGCGGTCCAGTCCAGCGATCCGGCGCAGCTGCTGGCCGATCACGTGCTCCTTGATCTGCCGCTGGGCCGGCAGGCTCGCGTGCTGCCAGTCACATCCGCCGCAGCCGCCCGGCCGCGCGTGCGGGCACGGGGGCTGCACCCGGTCCGCTGAGCCGGTGCGGATCTCGACTGCATCGGCCCTGGCGAACCGGGCGGTGGCCTGCGTGACGACGGCCAGTACCCGCTCGCCGGGCAGCGCGTGCCGGACGAAGACCACGCTGCCCGGCCCGTCCCCGCCCGGATACCGGCAGACGCACCACCCGCCGTGCGCCGGCTCGCCGACATCGAGCTCAAGGGTGACGCCGACGGCGATCGGCGGGGCAGCCGGAGCGGTCATCGCACCATGCTGCCGGGCCCGCGGCGCGGCCGGCCGGCCGGGTGGTGCCCTGGGCTAGTGGCACGGGCCCCGAGGGCATAGCTTGTTCGGGACCATTCTCGCTGGAGGAGCGCCGTGCACATCGTGATCATGGGCTGCGGGCGGGTCGGTTCGACGATCGCCCACATCCTGGAGGACCAAGGCCACTCGGTCGCGGTCATCGACCAGGATCCCGAGGCGTTCCGCAAGCTGCGCTCGGGATTCAAGGGGGCCAAGATCACCGGCGTCGGCTTCGACCGGGACGTGATGATCGAGGCCGGCATCGAGCACGCCGACGCGTTCGCCGCGGTCAGCAGCGGCGACAACTCCAACGTGATCGCCGCGCGCGTGGCCCGCGAGTCGTTCGGCGTGCACCGCGTCGTAGCGCGGATCTACGACCCCCGGCGCGCTGAGGTCTATCAGCGCCTCGGCATCCCGACCGTGGCGACGGTGCGCTGGACAGCCGACCAGATGCTGCGCCGGCTCCTGCCTGAGGGCGCCGAGCCCCTCTGGCGCGACCCCACCGGTGCGATCGTGCTGGCCGAGGTGGCGTGCTCCGACGACTGGCTGGGCGAGAAGGCGAGCGCCCTTGAGGAGGCGGCTGGCACCAGGATCGCGTTCATCTCGCGGCTCGGCGAGGCGATCCTGCCAGGCCAGGGCACCGTCTTGCAGGAAGGGGACGTGCTGCACGTGATCGCGCGAGCGGGCGACCTGGAGCGGATCGCGGCGGCCTTTGCCAGGCCGGTCGCGCCCGGGAGGGGGAACTGATGCGAGTCGCCATCGCCGGCGCCGGCGCTGTCGGCCGTTCCATTGCCCAGGAGCTGCTGGAGAACGGCCACGAGGTCCTGCTCATCGACAAGAACCCGCGCTCGATCAAGGTGTACAGCGTGCCCAGGGCCGAATGGCTGCTCGCCGACGCCTGCGAGATCAGCGCGCTCGACGAGGCATCGCTTGAGCGATGCAACGTGGTCATCGCGGCGACCGGCGACGACAAGGCCAACCTGGTGGTGTCGCTGCTGGCCAAGACCGAGTACGGGGTGCCAAGGGTGGTGGCGCGGATCAACCACCCGAACAACGAGTGGCTGTTCAACGAGTCGTGGGGAGTCGACGTCGCGGTGTCCACGCCGCGGCTGCTGTCCGCCCTGGTCGAGGAGGCGGTCAGCGTCGGCGACCTGGTCCGGCTGATGACGTTCCGGCAGAGCGAGGCCAGCCTGGTCGAGCTGACCATGCCGGATGACGCGCCGCTGGCCGGCCAGCGGGTTGGCGCCATCGAGTGGCCGGCAGACACGGCGCTGGTCGCGGTGCTGCGCGACGGCCGGGTGATCGTGCCCAGCGCCGACGACCCGCTGGAAGGCGGCGACGAGTTGCTGTTCGTGACGAGCCAGGACGTGGAGCACGAGCTGGCGACGCTGCTGGCGGCCGGCGAGCGCTGAGCCGGCGGCGGCCTAGCGGGTCTCGGTGATCTCCGGGCCGCGGACGAACGGGTTCGGGATCATGTTCTCCTCCTCCAGCTGGGCCTCGAGCGCCCGCTGCGCGTCCTCGGGCAGCTGGATCATCAGCTGGTCCCTTGGCGGCGCCGGGTGATCGCCCCGGACCACGACCACGTCAGCGAAGATCTCCTCCAGCGGCGCGGCAGCGCTGTCCTGCCTGACCGCCGGGCCGGTGACCATGCCGCGCAGGAACCAGCGCGGGCCGTCGGCGCCGAGGAACCGGATGGGCTGCAGCTGCGCTGCCTGCTGGCCCTCGGCCTGCGGCCGGACCCTGGCGAGCAGCTCGGCGCCGAACCGGCCTGACCGCTCCTGGCTGTCCCCGCCGGACTTGGCAACCTCGGCGGCTATTTCCTCCCGGACCTCGTCCCACAGGCCGCTGCTCTTCGGCGCGGCGAAGGCCTGCAGCTGAAGCTCGCTGCCGCGATGCAGGACGGTGATCCAGATGCCCTGGTCCTCCGCCATGCTGACCTGGATGTCGATGCCCTCGGCCGTCGGCACGAGCATGCTGCCGAAGTCGATCCTGGTCCGCTGCGGGTAGTCCTGCGAGCTGTCCCACGGTCCCGACATCCGCCCGCCGGCCCGGCCGGGGTCAGCCTGCGCCCGCTGCGCCCTGGTCCAGGTGTCGGGGTCGCCGAGGTTGACGCGGCTGACCTGCTCGCCGTCATCGAGCCCGGCGCTGGCCGGACCTTCTTCCGAGGCGGCCCGTTCCTGGTAGCTGCCCTGCGCCGCCTCGGCCTCGTCCCCGGTGTCAGCCTCGCCCTCCGGCTCGGCCTCGTCCCAGGACTGGCTCTCATCCCAGGGCTCGGCTTCCTCGTCCAGGTCCTCCGGCCCGGCCGGGAAGTCCGGCTCGTCCCCGGCCGCAGATCCAGCTGATCCGGGCCGTCCCGCATCGCGGCTGCGCCGTCGGAACACCAAGCACGCTCCTCACTGGTCTGTCGCGGCGGCAGGCTCGGCGGCCGGCTATCCGGCTGCCGAGTGGCCGCCGGTCGATCCGAAGCCGTCTTCTCCCCTGCCTGTCCCCGGCAGGACGGTGACCTCGTGAAACTTCACATGTTCTACCCGCTGCACCACCAGCTGAGCGATCCGGTCTCCGCGCTGGAACCGGACGGTGCGCTCGGCATCGGTGTTAATCAGCGTCACCCTGATCTGGCCACGGTACCCCGCGTCCACCGTGCCGGGACCATTGAGGACCGTGACTCCGTGCCTGGCCGCCAGGCCGGAGCGCGGATGCACGAACGCGGCGTACCCGGCCGGCAGCGCGATCGCCACGCCAGTAGGCACGCTGACGCGGCCGCCGGGGGGAAGCTCGACGTCGGAGGCGGCGAAGAGATCGACGCCCGCGTCGCCTGGATGCGCCCGCGCGGGCAGCGGAAGACCAGGGTCCAGCCGGCGGATCAGCACGTCGACCGGCTCGCCATCGTGGCTCACCTGGGCCGGTGCCATGGCGCTCGATGCCAGCTCACGTGGCGACCCTACTGTGCTAGCCGGGGGGGCGACGCCCCGTGCCCCCGGCCTGGCTACGGCGGCTGCTGGTCGGGTGGCGGGGCGCGTTCCGGGCTGGAGCGCAGATGCGGCCATGCGTAGAAGATCACCGCCGATATCGGCACCGCGATGATCGCGCCAGGAACGCCGGCCACGATCCCGCCGACGGCCAGCACCAGGATGATCGCCAGCGGGTGCAGCCGCACCAGGCGGCCGACCACGAGGGGCTGCAGCAGATGGCCCTCGATCTGGTTCTCGACCAGGAAGACCGCGATGAGGATGACGGCGGCGAGCCAGCCTCTGGTACCGAGGGTCACCAGGACCGCGAGGGCGCCGACCACCAGGATTCCCACCAGCGGAATGAACGCGGCGATGAAGACCAGGATCACCAGCGGGACGAGCAGCGGCACGCCGAGCGCCCAGAGCGCCACGCCGATGAACAGCGCGTGGATGGCCGCGATCAGCGTCGTGCCGCGGATGTAATTCACCAGCGCCTGCCAGCCGGCTGCCGATGCCTTGTCGGCCCGCTGCCTGGCCTGCGGCCGCAGGCCGCTCAGCAGGAACGACCAGATGCGGTCACCGTCCTTGAGCAGGAAGAAGGTGATGAAGGCGGTCAGCACGACGGCCGCGAGCACCTCGAGGGCGATCCGCCCGCCAGTCAGCACCGTCCCGGCTACGTCCCCCTTGTGCTGGACCAGGAAGTTGACGAACTGATTGGAGTAGTTCTGCAGCCGCTGGCTGCTGAGGTGGAACGGCGGCCCGGCCAGTGACTTCTGCACCTCTGCAGCCGTGTGCCGCACTTCGTCGGCCAGCTTGGGGTACTCGGCGCTGACTCGGTTCACGGCCAGCGTGCCGAGGCCGCCGAGCACGATGACTCCGGCCAGCAGCGTGCACCAGGTGGCCGCGAGCCTGGACATGCCTATCCGCCGCAGTCGCGCCGTGAGCGGCTGCAGCAGGGCAGTCAGCAGCGTCGCGGCGATCAGCGGCAGCACCACCAGGCGCAGCGCCGTCGCGACCTTGAACGCGAAGAAGATCACGATGGCGACCAGGATCAGCCGCCACGACCACGCCGCCGCCTGCTGCAGCAGCCTCGGCACGTGCGCCCCGGTCGCGGTGGCATCGGAAGCGGCGTCCGGCCGGTGCTGGTCGGCCGGCTCAGCGGCCCGCTCCGCCTGCTCCCCGGCCGGCTGACCTCCGCCCGGCTGCTCGCGAGCTGCTCCGCTGGAGTCCACCCGTTCCGGCGACTGCGTCTCCGGCTGCCTGTCATTCACCCGGCGGTCCTGGCCGGGCGGCGCCTCCCCCGACCCTGCCTCCGCCTGCCGGGCAGCTGGCCGGCTGGGCAGCGCCGGATGACCGGCGGCCAGGCGCGGTCCGGTAGCCGGCCTGCCGTCGCTCGCTCCTGGCCTGCCGGGCGCGGCGTCAGCCCCGTCGGCGCGCCGGGGAAGTCGGCCCGTCATGACCTCCATGTAACCAACTAACGTTGGCGCATGCGCACCTACCGCGAGCAGCTGACGGCACCCGGCAGCTGGTGGCTGCTCGGGATGCTCAGCGTCGTGCTCTTCGGCACGACCCTCTGGGCGGGATTCAGCCTGCTTGTCGCGGTCGCGGTGTATCTCGCGCTGGCCGTCGTGTGCGCAGCTGCGCTGCTGATCTGGGGCAGCGCGACGATCGAAGTGACCAGCGGCGAACTGCGGGCCGGGCGGGCGACGATGTCGCTCAGCCTGGCCGGCGAGGTCTCCGCGCTAGACGACACCCAGGCCCGGGCGATGCGCGGTCCGCGCGCGGATCCCGCCGCGCTGATGCTGGTGCGGCCATACCTGAAGCAGGCGGTGTACGTGGAAGTGGTCGGCCAGTTTCCCACCCGGCCGTACTGGCTGATCGGAACGCGGCGGCCAGCCGAGCTCGCGGATGCAATCGAGAGATCACGACCGTCCGCCTGAGCCCGCCGGCGCCCGTGGGATGATGCGGGCTGGCGCTAGAAAGGAAAGGCATGGCAGGCAAGCGTGGAGACATCGGCAGCAAGGCCGTGTCCGGGATCGCCGGCGCGGCTGCGGCGTTCGTAGCGCGCAAGGCCATCGTGTTCGCCTGGACGAAGATCGCCGGCAAGGAGCCTCCTGAGCACCCGGAGGACCCGCAGGTCGCCCTCGCCGAAGCCCTCCTGTGGGGCCTGGTGCTTGGCGTCGGCGTCTCGGCGGCGAAGCTGCTGGCGACCAGGGCGGTTAGCCGGCGTCAGCTGCAGGCGATGACCGAAGAGCCGGAGCCCGCGGCCGAGTAGCCGCTCCTCCCCCGCCTCAGCCAGGCCGCTCCGGAAGCAGGCCCGGCCTCCGGCCGCTGCCACGTGCCCCCGGCCAGGCACGGATCAGGCCCGCCGGAAATGGCGATCAGGCGCGCCGCCGGCCATCAGGCCCGCGGGCCAGGCGATGCTGACATCATGCTGCTGGGGGTGTGAGATGGGCGATCCGCGGATCCTTGGCATCGTTCTGGCCGGCGGCGCTGGCAAGCGCCTCGCGCCGCTCACCGCCGACCGGGCCAAGCCAGCGGTGCCGTTCGGCGGCCTCTACCGGCTGATCGACTTCGCGCTGTCCAATCTGGTGAACGCCGGGTGCCGCCGGATCTGCGTGCTCACCCAGTACAAGAGTCACAGCCTGGACCGGCACGTCTCGACGACCTGGCGGCTGAGCAGCCTGCTCGGCAACTACGTCACCCCGGTGCCCGCGCAGCAGCGGCTTGGCCCCCACTGGTACACCGGCTCGGCCGACGCGATGTACCAGTCACTGAACCTGATCTACGACGACCAGCCGGAGATCGTCGCCGTTTTCGGCGCCGATCACGTCTACCGGATGGACGTGATGCAGATGGTGAACCAGCACGTCGCGTCTGGCGCCGGGGTCACCGTCGCGGCCATCCCGGTGCAGCGCAAGGAGGCGACCGCGTTCGGGGTGATCCAGACCGCCAAGGACGGGCGGACGGTCGAGGCGTTCCTGGAGAAGCCCGCCGATCCGCCATCGCTGCCTGGCCGCCCGGACGAGGCGTTCGCGTCGATGGGAAACTACGTGTTCACCGCCGACGTGCTGGTGGATGCCCTGAAGGAAGACGCGGCTGACGACGCCAGCCGGCACGACGTCGGCGGGGACATCATCCCGATGCTGGTCGGCCGGGGTCAGGCGCAGGTCTATGACTTCCTGGACAACAAGGTTCCGGGCGCTGGCGAGCGCGACGCCGGGTACTGGCGGGACGTGGGGACGCTCGACTCCTACTTCGAGGCCCACATGGACCTGTGCGCCGTGCACCCGGTGTTCAACCTGTACAACGACCGCTGGCCGATCCTCACGCAGGTGCCCTCCCAGCCGCCGGCCAAGTTCGTGCACGACACCGGCGACCGGGTCGGCCACGCGCTGAACAGCGTGATCAGCAACGGCGTCGTCATCTCCGGCGGCGCGGTGCATGACTCGGTGCTCTCGCCCGGGGTGCGGGTGGACAGCTGGGCCACGGTGGATCACGCGGTGCTGCTGCACAACACCAGGATCGGCCGGTACGCCGTGGTCAGGAACGCCATCCTGGACAAGAACGTGGTGGTACCCGAGGGCGCCGTGGTCGGCGTGGACAAGCAGCACGACCGGGCGCGCGGGTTCGTCGTCTCGGCCGGCGGGATCACCGTGGTCGGCAAGGGCCAGGCGGTGCCGCTGTGACCTTGGCCGGGTCAGCGGCCGGCGGTGGCGAGCCGGCCGGCGGCCTGCCGCGCCCGCTTCGCGTCGCGCTGCTGACCAGGGAGTACCCGCCGGAGATCTACGGCGGCGCCGGGGTGCACGTGGAGTACCTGGCTCGCGAGCTGGCCGGCCTGGTGGACCTGGCCGTGCACTGCCAGGGCGCCGACCGGGCCGGAGCCGTGGCGCACCAGCCGTGGCCGCTGCTCGCCGACGCGAACGCGGCGCTGCGGACGCTGTCCGCCGACCTGTCGATGACCGCGGCCGTCGCGGCCGCTGACATCGTGCACTCGCACACCTGGTACGCGAACCTGGCCGGCCACCTGGCCGCGCTGCTGTACGGGGTTCCGCACGTGCTGACCGCGCACTCGCTTGAGCCGCTGCGGCCGTGGAAGGCCGAGCAGCTTGGCGGCGGTTATCAGGTCTCGTCGTGGTGCGAGCGGACCGCGATCGAGTCAGCCGCCGCGGTGATCGCCGTCTCGGACGGCATGCGGGCCGACATCCTCGCGGCCTACCCGGCGGTGCCGCCTGGCCGGGTCCTGGTCATCCGCAACGGCATCGACACCAGCCAGTACGCGCCGGACCCCGGCACCGGCGTGCTGGCCAGCTACGGCATCGAGCCTGACCGGCCGTCGGTCGTCTTCGTCGGCCGGATCACCAGGCAGAAGGGCCTGCCGGTGCTGCTGCGCGCCGCCGAGCGGCTTGATCCGGCCGTGCAGCTCGTGCTCTGCGCTGGCCAGCCGGACACGCCGGAGCTGGCCGCTGAGGTCACCGCCCTGGCCGCGCACCTGCAGGCCACCAGGTCAGGCGTCACCTGGCTGTCCGGCATGCTGGCCAGAGAGGAAGTCATCCAGATCCTGAGCCATGCGACGGTGTTCGCCTGCCCCTCGCTGTACGAGCCACTCGGGATCGTCAACCTCGAGGCGATGGCCTGCGGCGCTGCCGTGGTGGCGTCACGAGTAGGCGGGATACCCGAGGTGGTCGCCGACGGCCAGACCGGCATCCTGGTCCCGCCGGACGACCCGGCGGCGCTGGCCGGGGCGCTGAATGCGCTGGCAAGCGACCAGGACCGGGCAGCGGCCATGGGCCGTCGCGGGCGCGAGCGGGCCGTCGCCGAGTTCAGCTGGGCGAGCGTCGCGGCGCAGACCGCCGGCCTGTACTCCGAGCTGACTGCTGCGCATCGCTGGCGGACAAGTTAAGATACATCTCGATCTCAGAGGAGGTGCGAGATGACACCGTCCGGCCAGCCGGATCCCCAGCACGCCGATTCCCCCGCGATCCGCGCATCGGATCATGACCGCGACCAGGTGGTGCAGCGACTGCAGGTCGCCTTCGCCGAGAACAGGCTCGACGACCAGGAATTTGACCAGCGGATGCGGGCCGCGCTGACCGCGCGTACCAGCGCTGACCTGGCCGTGCTGACCACCGACCTGCCGGCTGAGCAGCGCCAGGCAGGCGCGGCAGCCGCTCCGTCCTTCGCGCCGGGAAAATATGCGGTCGCCTATAAGGGCTCGGTGCGCCGGGCGGGCCGCTGGCTGGTGCCCGAGCGCTTCACCTCGCTGGTCTACAAGGGCAGCGGCTGGCTTGACCTGCGCGCAGCCGAGCTCACCGCGCCGGTCACCAGGGTGACCGCCATCGCCTACAAGTCACGGATCGACGTGCTGGTACCGCCCGGCGTCCGGGTCGAGGTGGACGGGATCGGCATCTCCCGCAGCGAGCCGACCAGCGCTGAGCTGGAAACCCCGCTGCCGCACGACGCCCAGGTGGTGCACATCAGGGGCCTCGGCTACAAGGGCTCGATCGAGGCCAGCACCAGGCCCCCTGAGCACTGACGACGAGCGGCGGCGCCCGCCAGGCAGCGCCTCAGGCTCGGCGGGCGATGGTGATGATCTCCCGGCTGGCGGAGGTCAGCGGCGCCCGCTGCCAGTCACCGAACTGCTCCTCGACGGCAAATCCGGAGGCTTGGAGGAACGAGGTGATCGCGGCCTGGTCGAGGAACCGCAGCCGGCCAAGCCCGGTCTGCGGCTCTGGCCACCACTGCCCGGCTAGTGTCTCGGTGACGGTGACCACGCCATCGGTCACGTCCTGAACCGCGTAGCTCACCACGACCGGGTCGCCGTCGGGGCCCCGGTGCTCGGACGAGCCGTGCCAGCCTTCCCAGGCGCGGGCCTGCGGGTGCCGGCTCTCGAAGGCGAACCGGCCGCCGTCGGCGAGCGCGGCCCGGATCGCGGCCAGTGACTGGCGCAGATCGTCGTCGTCCGTCAGCTCCTGGAACGCGTGGCCGGTCATGGTCGCCAGATCGAACTCGCGGTCAAAGCGGGCGGAAGCCGCGTCGCCGAGGACCCACTCGATGCCACTGTGCCTGCGTGCCAGGGCCAGCACCTCAGGGTCAGGGTCGAGCCCGCAGAGCCGCCCCTCATGCCCGCCGTCGCTGGCCCGGTGCAGCAGCTGGCCGGTGCCGCAGCCGACGTCGAGGACCCGGCCGGCCTGCATGACCAGGCTCAGGTAGAAGTCGTTGTCCCGGCCCCACGGGTTGAGCACGTCGTACCAGGCGCCGACGCTCGTCCAGTCAGCCGGGCCGGCGGCCGCTGGATCGGCAGCAGCCTCGGCGCTCCGCCCGACGTCTCCGCTAGTCCCGGTCACCGCGGCAGTATGTCGCCGGGCCGGCCGGGCCGGCAACGTGTTTAGCCGCGGCAGGTGCTCAGGTCACCGAGCCGGCCGCGGCGCCGGTGATCCGGTCGCCCCAGCGGGCCAGCTCGGCGTCGAGGTCGAGCGGAGCGATCATGTCTCCGCCGGCCAGCTCACGCTCCCAGTCCTCGGCCGGCACCCGCCACATCACCTCGAACTCGATGCCGCTTGGGTCCTTGGCATACAGGGACTTGGACACCTTGTGGTCGCTGGCTCCGACTAGCGCACCGCGCTGCTGCAGCGCCGCCCCGATCTGGGCCAGCTCAGCGAGCGTGCCCACTTCCCAGGCCAGGTGGTAGAGCCCCAGGTAGGGCGCGGACGGCGCGGCCGCGTCACCGACCTCGAACAGGCCGAGATCATGGTCATTAGCCGAGCCGGGCGCCCGCAGGAACGCGGCCCGGCCGGGGATCTCGGTGCTGACCTCGAAGCCGAGGGTGGCGCGGTAGAAATCCACCGCTGCGGTGAGGTCGCGGACGTAGAGCACTGCGTGATTCAGGCGGCGTACGGCCATCTCGTGTCTCCCGGCTCCCGGTGAGCAGTCCTGCTGGGACAAGCCAGCGGTGCCCGTCCTGATTCCCGGTCTGCGGCTCACAAGCCGGCCGCTGGCGGGCCGGTGTAGATGGCGCGCGGCCGGATCGGGATGTTGCGCGCGTACTCCTCGAGGCCGTGCGCGATCCAGCCGGCCACCCTGGCCACCGCGAAGATGGCCTCGCCGGCGCCAGGGATCAGCCCGGCGACCCCGGCCAGCGCCGCGAGCGCGAAGTCGATGTTCGGCTCGGGCAGCGCGCGCCCGCGGGCCTCGGCGAAGAAGGCCTCAGCAACGTCGAGCTGCGGCGCGCCGGGCACGGCCTGGCGCAGGATCCGCATCAGCAGCACGGCCCGCGGGTCGCCGGCCTGGTAGACGAAGTGGCCGAAGCCGGGTATCCGCTCGCCGCGGCGCAGCAGGTCCCCGACCACCCGGCCGGCGTCGGCCGGGCCTTCGGCCGAGGCGAGCATCACCTCCGCGCCTAGCGAAGCGCCGCCGTGCAGCCAGCCGCCGAGCGCGGCCAGCCCAGCTGACACCACCGCGTAGGGGTCGGCGCGGACCGAGGCGGCGACTCGCGCGGCCAGCGTGGACGCGGCCAGCTCGTGGTCAGCGAGCAGGACCAGCGCGGCGCTGAGCGCGCTGGTCAGGCCGGACGGCAGCGGCACCGGGCACAGCCGGGACGCCAGCCGTGCTGCGATCGGCCCGGAGCTCACAGCCCGGCCGCCGGGCGGCAGCGGCAGGCACTCGATCATGCCGGCGATCAGGCTGCGGGCGGCCGCGATCACGGCCGGCTGGCCAAGCTGCAGCCGGAGCGGATCGGCCGCCGCCAGCGCCGGCACGACGACCTGGAGCCGTTCCAGCGGCAGCGTCCTGGCGGGCAGGCCAGCCTGCGCGGCCGTCCCGGCCGCGACCGCCGCGGCGGGCGCCTGCCAGGTATCGGCACCAGCGGGGTCGGCCAGCTCGCCAGACCACAGCAGGCCGCAGACTTCCTCGAAGCGGTGCTGCCCGGCCAGCTCGGTCACGTCCCGGCCTCGGTAACGCAGCTGGTCGCCGGCTATCTCGGTCAGCTCGGTCTCGATCACCAGCTCTGCGGCCGGAGCGCGCCGCGGCCGGCCCCGCCGGGCCAGCCCTTCCACCTCGGCCGCGCGGAACATGCTGCCGCGGCCATGCGGGCTTCGCCGCCTGGTCAGCACGCCGCGGCTGACGTAGGAGTACAGGCTGGCTTGCTTGATGCCCAGGCGCCGGGCCGCCTCGGCCGCCTCGATCCACTCCGTCATGGTCGTTCATAGTAACCAAACATCGATTTAAATCAACATTGACTAACTAGTACAGGAGCCGTCAATAATCGAGTCTGACGCAGGCACTCAACGACCGCCGACCAGTCCCGGATTGCGGCCCCGGAACAGCCGGCCTGACCAGCTGGAGTTCGGAATGCCTCAGATCCACTTCCTCGATGTCACCAACCGGGACGGCGTGCAGACGGCGCGCACGGGACTGTCCAAATTCGGCAAGACCATGATCAACTTCTACCTGGGCAAGCTCGGCGTCGCACAGTCGGAGATCGGGTTCCCGTTCCTCTTTCATGAAGTTCCTTACGTGCGCGCCAACGTCGCGCTGGCGCGGGCCGGCGCGCTCGGCGAGCTGCGGCTCTCCGGCTGGTGCCGGGCCGTGACCGATGACGTCGAGAGCGCGCTGCCGCTCGGGCTGCGGCACTACAACCTGTCGATGTCGACGTCGGACCAGATGATCGCGCACAAGTTCCGCGGCCGCCTGGACCGCAGCGCGATCATCGCTGAGATGACCGCGGCCGTGCGCGCGGCCCGGCAGGGCGGCGCGCAGACGATCGGGGTCAACGCCGAGGACGGCTCGCGGACCGACGACGGCTTCCTGCTGGAGTTCGCGACCGCCGCGATCGAGGCCGGCGCCGGCCGGATCAGGTACTGCGACACCATCGGCGGCGATTCGCCGCAGCGGATCAGGGAACGGTTCGCCAAGCTGGCCGCGGCGACGTCAGTGCCGGTCGAGACGCACTGTCACAACGACCTGGGGATGGCCGTGGCCAACTCGGTCAGCGGGGCGCTCGGCGACCTGGATGCCGGCCAGGACGCGTGGGTCAACACCTGCGTCAACGGCATCGGCGAGCGCTCAGGCAACGCCGACCTGCTGTCCTGCATCCTGGCGTTCCAGCACGGCTTCGGCATCGCCGAGCGCGCCGAGATCGGCGACCCGGTCGACCTGACCTGGGCACGGCGGTTCGCGCTGTGGGCTAGCTATGCGTTCGGCCAGCCGCTGCCGCAGAACCAGCCGGGAGCCGGCCGTAACGCGTTCGCGCACGAGTCAGGCATTCACGCCGACGGCGCGCTGAAGGACCGGCACAACTACGAGCTGTACGACGACGCCACCCTCGGCCCGTTCCCGCAGGACTGGCACACCGCTGCCGGCCGGGTCGTGCTCACCGGCGAGTACGGGGGCATGGCCGGGTTCCGGCATGTCATGGACGGCCTCGGCCTTGACCCCGGTGAGCACGAGGACCTGGTGTTCCGGCTCGTCCAGCTCTGCTCGGCGGCGACTGGCAAGCCGCTGACCGACGACGAGCTGCGGCTGATCGCCGGTTACCCGCGGGAGCTGGCGCTGCTGTACCCGGGGCTGCTCAGCTGAGCAGCCCCGGGTACCGGCCCCCGTCCCGCCTGACTACTCGAACTGCGCGCTGCCCGGCCCGGTGATCCGGCCGAGCAGCGGCAGGGTCAGGCAGATCACCAGCAGCGATACCGCCAGCCCGGCGCCCATGGTCAGGTAGTACACGTGGCCGAGCACCGGCGCCGGGGTGCCGGCCGGGGCCATCCGGTTCACCGTCAGCACCGCGATGCCGTAGGCGACGCCGGCCGCGACCACCGTCGCAGCGGCCAGCGGCAGCACCGCCTCGAGCAGCACGACCTTGTACAGCGCCGAGACCGGCGTGCCGCCAAGGCGCAGCAGCGCGAACGGGCGCTTGCGCTCCACCAGGCCACCGCCGGCCGCGACGGCGAGACTGCAGCCAGCCACCAGCAGCGTCAGCGCGACCGCGACGAAGAGCAGCCGCTGCACGGTGTTGGCGACGCCCTCGCGCGCCTGGACTGCCTCGCCGAACGTGCGCGGGGCGGTTCCCGAGGCTGACCGGCCGGTGTGCACCGCCAGGTACGTGCGGACTTGCTCCAGCACCGCCGGGCTGGCCGGCCGGACGAGCACCGACTGCAGGTACAGGCTCGATACGTCCGGCGAGGCCGCTGGGCTGCGCGGGCCGACGATCGCCTTGGTGGTGAACCGGGGGTTGTCCCCGTACATGTTGTAGCTGTTCGCCTGGACCGCCCGCAGGCCGGGAGCGCAGCGGCCGAGCACGGCGAGCTGGCGCAGGCTGGCGCAGCTGATGATGCCGCCCGCCCCGCCGAAGTTTGCCGGCCCGCCGGGACCCGGCCCACCGCCTGGGCCTGTTCCCCCGCCAGGTCCCGCTCCGCCACCGGGCCCTGCTCCGGCGGAACCGGGAGACCCGCCGGAACCGGGAGACCCGCCGGAGCCAGACGCCGAGCCGGACCCAGGCGGCAGCGAGTAGATCGGGAAGACCGCAGCGCCGCTGATGCCCTCGAGCCCGCGCAGGAGCCGGGCGCCAGCCGCCGGGGGCAGGCCGTTCAGCTCGGTCGGTGACTCGGTGCCTTTCTGACCCTCAGCGCCGGGCAGGTTGCCGGTGCAGTTCACGCTGTTGCCGCAGAGGGACGACGCGATGAACTGGTCGAGTAGCACGCCCCGCAGCGCCCGCGCGCTGGGCGTGGCGGTGGTGGCGTTGACCGCCGGCAGCAGCCCGGCGACGGCCGTGCCGAGGAATACGGCCAGCACGAGGCCCCTGATCGAGCGGAACGCGGCCCTCGGATCGTCGGCGAGCCGCCGCGAGGCGAGCAGCGCCGGCGCGCCGGCGGCCAGCCGCGGGAACAGCCGCGCTGCCTGGGCTGTCAGCCACGGCCCGCCAGTGACTAGCCCGATCATGATCAGGATCAGGCCGGGAAACAGTGGCTTGCCGATCGACTGGCTGTTGGTGAGGCGCAGGCCAGTCAGGAACAGCGCGATGCCGGCCAGCAGCGGCGTGACCCGCCAGGCGCTCGGCTGCCCCGGCGCGGTCCTGCGGGCGACGCCTAGCGGCGAGATCCGCACTCGTCGCAGCGACGCCAGCGAGGCGATGACCGAAGCGGCCGGCACCGCGATCAGCGTGCCGAAGTAACCAAGGGCGGTCGGCGTCACGTCAGCACTGAAGTACCGGGCGCTGGTGATCGCGGTGTCCGCCAGCGCAGGCCGCAGCAGCAGGAACACCCCGATGCCTGCGGCAGTCCCGAGGAGCGCGCTGACCCCGGCGTCGACCGCAGCGATGGCGCTGACCTGGCCTGACGTCGCGCCGGTCAGCCGCATGGCCGCATAGCGCTGCTCCCGCCTGGCAGCAGCGAGCCTGGTCGCCGTGCCGATCAGGATGAGGATCGGCAGCAGGAACGCCAGCGCGCCGACCGCGAAGGCGACCCGGAAGTATGACGTCCACACCTGCTTGCCCTCGCCGGCCGCGATGCGGCTGACCCGCATCGTGCCCGGCAGCCCGGCCAGGCTGGCGGGCCGGGCGCCCTCGTAGATCACCAGCTCGGTCGGGCCGGACAACGCCGCCCGGCCGATGGTGCCTGCCTGCTGGCCGGCGAAGCGCGCGCCAAGCTGGTCGCGCGGCGCCGAGCGGATCAGCGCCGCCAGCGCAGGCGACGCGTAGTACTGGCCGGCGCCAGGCAGCCGGGAGATGCCGGGCGGTACCGGCGCGTTCGCCCCGAGCGCCGCCACCTGCAGGCGCTCGATCGTCCGCCCGCGGTAGATGTCGTTGCCGTAGTTCCACAGCTCAGATCGGCTGGCCGGCCCGGCGGCCGGCGCGCTCACTGCCGTACCCTGGGTGCACTCCCAGCACGGCCTACCGCTGGCCTGCTGGAATGCGTGGAAGTCGGCCAACACGGCGAGCAGCACGGCCACGCCGACTGCCACCGCGCACGCGGTCACGAGCAGGCGGGTGAAGGCTTCCCTGCCGCTGCGCAGGGTCAGCCGCATAGCAAGTCTCAGCATTGCCGGTCAGCTCCCCATCACTGCCGGAGTGGTGACCCGCCCGTCCCGCACCATGACCATCCGGTCGCAGTAGGCAGCGACCCTGGCTTCGTGCGTGACCAGCACCACAGTGGTGCCTTCCTCCCTGGCGAGGCTGACCAGCAGCTCCATGACCTGCTCGCCCGTCAGCGAGTCGAGCGAGCCCGTCGGCTCGTCAGCGAACAGCAGCCCGGGCTTGGTGACCAGCGCCCTGGCCAGGGCGACCCGCTGTGCCTGCCCGCCGGACACCTCGCCGGTCCGGCGGCCGGCCAGGTCGCCCAGGCCGAGCCGGTCCAGCCACGCGGCCGCCTGCCGGTAGGCGGAGCGGCGACCCGCCC
Organism: Streptosporangiaceae bacterium; assembly: GCA_036495525.1. Classification (GTDB taxonomy): domain Bacteria; phylum Actinomycetota; class Actinomycetes; order Streptosporangiales; family Streptosporangiaceae; genus DASXMR01. The sequence goes on from DASXMR010000112.1 coordinate 25,990, forward strand.
GGCCGAGCAGCAGCGGCAGCGCGATGTTGTCGGCCGCCGTCAGCTCGGGCACGAGCTGGCCGAACTGGAAGACGAAGCCGAACGCGGTGCGCCGCAGCCTCGTGCGCTGCTGATCGCTCATCTGGTCAAGGCGGCGGCCGTCGTACCACACCTCCCCGCTGTCCGGCGAGTAGATGCCGGCCAGGCAGTGCAGCAGCGTGGACTTGCCCGAGCCGCTCGGGCCCATGACGGCGAGGATCTCGCCAGTCGGCACCGCGAGGCTGGCGCCTTGCAGCGCGGGAGTCTGGCCAAAGGACCGGTGCACGTCCCTGGCTTCGATCAGGTAGCTGGTGGCGCCTGGTGGCGATGAGACTACGGCGCGGCTGCTCATCACGCGCTGCTCGGACATCTGTGCCCCCTGTCGGGTGGATACGGGTCTGTGCTGCTGGCTTTTCTGGTCAGGGTGGTGGGTGCGGCCGGGGCGCATCACGGCACTGCCCGGCCGTCGCGGACGAGCTCGGCCAGGCTGGAAAGCCGGGCTGCCGTCACGTCCATCCAGCGGAGGTCGGCCTCCAGGTGAAACAGGCCGTAGTCGGCGAGCAGCACGTCGGCTGCGCCGCCGGTGCGCTTGATCTCGGTCAGCTCGCGCATCCGCTGCAGGTGCGAGGCGCGCTGCGCGTCCAGGTACTGCTCGGCCGGGCGGTCAAGCATCAGCGAGAGCACCACCTTGGTGAACAGCACGGTCTGCAGGTGCGGCTCCGGCTCGGCCGGGGTGGCCAGCCACTGGCTGAGGTCACCCGCGCCGGCCGGAGTGATGGTGTAGCGCTTGCGGTCCGGCCCGGCGCCAGGCTCTGACTCCCCGGCCAGCACCTTGCCGTCTCTGGCGAGCCGGCTCAGCGTCGCGTAGACCTGGCCGTACTGCAGCGGCTTGTCCCGGCCGAAGAGCGAATCGTAGGCGCGCTTCAGGTCGTAGCCATGGCTCGGCTCGTGCTCAAGCAGGCCGAGCATAGTCAGCGGTACGCTCACGACGACGACAATACACTCAGCGTATACACTCAGTCAATACATAAGGAACTACCTGGTCAGAGGCTATCCGCGATAGTGCGGCAGCGGGTAGCGGTCACCGGTCCGCCGTAGCCGGGCGTGCATCAGCCTGGCCTGATGAAGTGAACCCATATGACCAGTTCTTCTCCGTGGTGACGCATCCGCGCATCTTCGACCCGCCGAGCACGACCGGACAGGCGATCAGCCAGCTGGAGGCATGGCTGGAGTCGCCATCGGCCGTGCTGCTCAGCGAGGGCGCCGGGTACTGGTCGCAGCTCCGCGGCCTGCTCGCCGACGGAATGATCACCGGGCCAGCCGTGCACGACGCGCGGGTCGCCGCGCTGTGCCTGGCGCATGGGGTGCGGGAGCTGTGGACCGCCGACCGGGACTTCAGCCGGTTCCCGCGGCTGCGCGCGGTCAATCCCCTGCTGTAGCTGCAGTTCGCGGCAGGGCGTGGGAGCTCGCGGGAGCAGATGCCGGGTGCGGTCGTCGGTTGCCGGTTACGGCCGGCGTCAGTTCGGCCGGCGCAGGCGTGCAGCGCCGGGCCTGGCCGGGCCCGCAGATCAGTGGAGCTGCTTGCGGCCGCGTGCCCGGCGCAGCCTGGCGCGCTGCGACGGGTCAAGCATCAGGTAGGCGATGGTCGGGATGCCGATCGCCAGCACGATGACGCCGAGCGCGAGCCACGGGCTGATGATGAACAGGATGAGCCCGACGATGACGCCCGCGATGCCGATCTTCATGTGTGGCGACATACCAGACTCCCTCTCAGGCGAGCCACATACTGGCGGGACTGTCCCGCCGGCGCAGCCTGCCCAGCCAACTAGACCATAATCTCGGTCGTTAGGCATAACTCCCGGCGACCGCCGGATAGTTCCGCCGCCTCGGCTGAGACCGGCGGCAAGCCTGGTGGTGGACGGGCCGGCTGCGCAGCGTTGGCCGGGCCTGATGGGAGATGATGAGTGCGCGAAGCCTGGAGGTGCTCATGACGCTGTCGCTGCCCGTCGCGGCCGAGGCCAACGAGATGCTGAGCCGCAGCCCGCTGGCGCTGCTGATCGCCATGCTGATGGACCAGCAGGTCCCGCTCGAGAAGGCATTCAGCGCGCCCTACGAGCTGGCCCAGCGGCTGGGCCACGAGCCGACGGCGGCCGAGCTGGCCGGCTATGACCCCGAGGCGCTGGCCAGCGTCTTCGCCGAGCGGCCTGCGCTGCACCGGTTCCCGCGGGCGATGGCCGCCAGGGTGCAGGAACTGGGCCGCCAGCTGCTGGACAAATACGACGGCGACGCCGCCGCGGTATGGACCGGCGCCGCTACCGGCGAGGACCTCAAGCGCAGGCTCGCTGAGCTGCCAGGGTTCGGCAGCTACAAGGCGCAGATCACGATCGCGCTGCTGGGCAAGCAGCTCGGCGTGTGCCCGCCCGGCTGGCGCGAAGCGGCCGGGCACTTCGGCGAGGATGGCTCGCGGTACTCCGTCGCTGACATCGTGGACGACGTCTCGCTGGCCGAAGTGCGCTCCTACAAGAAGGCCCAGAAGGCCGCCGCCAAGGCCAAGGTGTAGCCGCCACCGTCACGTCGGCCTCGATGACATTTAGGTGTGTTTCTGCAGGTACTGGGTGACCTGGGTGGCGGCGATAGAGCCTTCGCCGACCGCGGAAGCGACGCGCTTGACCGAGCCGTGACGGACATCGCCGGCGGCGAATACGCCGGGCAGGCTGGTCTCCAGCGCGAGCGGCGGGCGGGGCAGCGTCCAGCTGGCCGCCGGATTTCCGACGCCGGCGAGGTCGCTCCCGGTGACGACGAACCCGTGCTCGTCGCGGCCGATCTGGGGTGGCAGCCATTCGGTATGCGGCACGGCGCCGATCAGAACCACCAGCGCCGAGGCGGGAACGGTCTGGGTGCGGCCGGTCCCTGTGTTCGTCAGGGTCAGGGTTTCCAGTTTGCCGGTGCCATCGGCGGCGGCAATGCGGGTTCGGGCGCGGACGTCGATGTTCGCCGTGGCGCTTATCTCGTCGATCAGGTACTGGGACATCCGGGCGGCCAGGGAGTCGCCGCGTATCACGATCGTGACCTGCCGGGCGTACCGTGCCAGGTTGACCGCGGCCTGGCCGGCCGAGTTGGCGCCGCCCGCGACGAAGACGTGCTCACCGGCCAGTGCGCCGCTTTCGGATGTGGTCGCCCCGTAGAAGACGCCGGCGCCGAGCAATGAGTCGAGGCCGGGAGCGTCGAGCCTGCGGTAGGACACACCGGTGCTGATCAGGACGCTGCGGGCATGGCTTTCCGCGCCGCTGGCGAGACGCAGCGTGAATCCGTGCGCGGCTGGCTGGAGGGCGGTGACCGGGCCGGCCATGGACGGGATGGCGCCGAAGGACCATGCCTGCTCGAACGCCCTGCTCGCCAGGCCCGTCCCGCTGACGCCGCGCGGGAAGCCCAGGTAGTTGCGGATCAGCGAGCTGCTGCCGGCCTGCCCGCCGATTGCCTCGCGCTCGAGCAGCAGCGTCGACAGGCCTTCGGAGGCGGTGTACACGGCGGCGGACAGCCCGGCCGGGCCGGCGCCGACGATCGCCACGTCGACGATGCCGGCAGGCAGGCTGGCCAGCCCGAAGGCGGCCGCGAGCCGCTCGTTCGGCGGGTCAGCCAAGACCTCCCCGGTGTACATCACCAGGACCGGCAGCGCCGAGCCGTCCTGCCCCGCCTGCTGCAGCCACGACTGGCCTTCATCGGACCCGGCGGAGCGGAAGACGTAGGGGATGCTGTTGCGGGCCAGCAGGTCACGCAGCTCATGGGCGCGGGCCGACCGCTCTTGCGCGATGATCCGCACCGCGGGCAGGACCGCGGCGGCGCCATGAGCCCACTCCTCCAGCAGCTCGCCGACAGCCCGGTGAAATCCTTCATCCCGCTGCGCGGCGGGCGCCGGCAGGTAGGCGTCGATCCTTCCCAAAGCCATCGCGCGCAGCACCGGCGTGGCCACCTGCCGGTCCGCCACCATCTGCACCGGAACACGCAGGCTGGGGGCGGCCGGGCCGCCCCGCGGCACCACGAGCACGCGCTTGGCGCCCGGCTGGATGCTGTGGGCCTGGGCGAGGAACTCCGCTCCGGGCACCGCGCTCATCGCGGCGGCGGCCATCATCACTGCCACCTGCCGGCCAGCGGCCCGCAGCTCCCGCAGGCGCCCGAGAGCCGCACCCGGGGTGTCTTCACTGATGATTAGGTAGTCGTGGCCGTAACGGTGGCGCAGTACGCCTTCGAGCGCCTTGAGGGTGCCTGGATTGTCGTCGACCGCCAGCAGCACAGGAATTGTCATCGTCAGGACCTTCCCGTGCAGCGGCCGCTGGCAACGCTGCGGGTCTGCGCCGGGCCGGGGCCGATCCCTTTTCTTGGCTCGCGGCGAGACGCGACCGGGTCAGCGAGCGGGCCGCCGGGACATTATCCGGCGGCCCGCTCTGACGCATTTGGCCTGGGCGCCGCCGACTGAGGACAGTGCCTGGCCTACCAGACACCCCCGTCGAAGCTCAGCTTCGGCGTGTCAGCAAACGGTCGCGTGGCGCGGGTCAGCCCGCCGCCGGACAGCTGCGCGATCCACAGCGCGGGCCGGAGGCAGCCGGCGCGACCCAGCGCCGCTGATGCCCGCAGTCAGGGCGCCGCAGGAACGCGCTCACTCTTATGACACGCGCCAGGCCGGTCAGCGGTTGCACTGGCCGGGCCGGTAATGTCTGCGGTCATGCCAGATTCTGAGCTGCCGCGTACCGGGTCCGCGCAGGTGCACATCCTGCAGGACGGCTACGCACGCCAGCAGGCCGACGGGCAGCACGTCGGCAGCACCGTCACGCTGATCACCGATGGCGATGCGGTGATCGTCGTCGATCCCGGCATGGTGAGCTCGCGCGAGGCGCTGCTCGCGGCGCTGACCGGCCACGGTGTCGGGCCAGGTGAGGTGACCGACATCGTGTTCAGCCATCACCATCCGGACCACACCGTCAATGCGGCGCTGTTCCCCGCCGCGCGGATCCAGGACCACTGGGCGATCTACGACGGCGACCTGTGGATCGACCGGGACGCCGACGGCGCCGTGCTCAGCCCGTCGGTCCGGCTGATCACGACGCCCGGTCACACCGAGCAGGACATCACCACCCTCGCGGCGACCGCCGATGGCGTGCACGCATGCACTCACGCCTGGTGGACAGCCAGCGGACCAGCGGACGACCCGTTCAGCCCCGACCTCGCGGCGCTGGCCGCAAGCCGGGCCAGGATCCTGGCCGTCGCCTCGGTGATCATCCCTGGTCACGGCCCGTCGTTCGTGCCCGACGAGAGCACGCCGCGCTGATCGCGGACGCTGGCTGACGCGCCGCGCCGCCGACCGCGTCCGGCGCAGCGGTCAGCTCGCGTCGCCCTTGACCGAGAAGCTGGCCAGCCTGCGGGCGGCCAGCGCGAGCGCCACGCAGGTCACGATCACGCCCATGATCAGCGCCGTGGTCAGGCCCAGGTGCGCGTGCAGTGCGTGCAGGTGCGCCACCGAGTTGGTGATGCCCAGCGCGTACTGGTTGACCGACAGCAGCCGCACGCCGCCGATCAGGCTGCCGAGCAGGCCCTCCCAGACCACCAGGTACAGCAGGCCGACGGCGATCGCCCTGGTGGTAGCCGCCGACAGCAGCACGAAGACGGCGTTGTAGACCACGGCGGCGGCCAGCCCGCCCGCCAGCAGCCCCCCGGCCAGCTTGCTGCCGGGCCCGGTGGCGATGGCGCCGGCCAGGTACAGCGGCACTGCGCCGAACAGCGCGGTGAGCGTCGCCGCGGCGACGAACTTGGTCAGCACCACCGAGCTGCGCCGCACCGGGGTGGCGAGCAGGTGCAGGATGCTGCCGTCGTCGATCTCCGCGCCGAGCACGCTGGTGCCGATGATCAGCGCGGTCAGCGGCAGCACGACGGTGAACCCGAACGTGCCGAGGAACTCCGGCGGCCACACCGGGCTGTGCGCGGTGGCTTTCAGCAGCGCGGTGATGGCCAGCAGCAGCAGCGGGCAGATGATGAAGATGAGCGCGCGCCTGCGGCCCATGGTGGCGCGGTAGGTGATCCTCAGCACCACGCCGTTGATGACACCGGACATCGGTTCCCTGCTCTCTGCGTCAGTTGGTCCGCTCGGGTGCCTGCCGCCTGCGCTCAGGCCGCGAGCAGGTAGGCGAACACGCTCTCCAGCGACTCGTCGGAGGGCAGCAGCTCGCGCAGGCTCACCGCGTGCTGCCTGGCCAGCGCGGCGACCTCCCTGGTGAAGCTGCCGTAGTCGCCGGCCCGCACCTGCAGGCCGCCGGGAGTCAGCTCGACCGCGTTGACCGACGGCCTGCCGATCAGGGCCGCCGCGAGCAGCCGGTCGTCGGACGACCGGACCAGGAAGACGTGCGGCCGGCTGGTCATCAGCCTGCGGATCGCGCGGAAGTCACCGGACGCCGCGAGCCGGCCGCCGACGATCACCTGGATGGTGCCCGACAGCCGCTCGACCTCCTCCAGGATGTGCGAGCTGAACAGGATGACCCGGCCCTGCGTGCCGAGCGAGTCGAGCAGGCTCATCATGTGCAGCCGCTGCCGCGGGTCAAGCCCGTTGAACGGCTCGTCCAGCAGGATGATCTCCGGGTCGTGCACCAGTGCCGCGGCGAGCTTGATCCGCTGGCGCATGCCCTTGGAGTAGGTGGAGATCCGGCGGCCGGCCGCGTCCCCCATCTCCACCAGGCCGATTGCCTGGCCGGCAGCTGCGGCCGGATCGGCCAGCCCGTGCAGCCGCGCGGTGGCCAGCACGAACTCCTGCCCGGTCAGGAACGCGTACACCGAGTCCCGCTCGGGCACCAGGCCGAGGATGCGGAACAGGTCCGGGTTGCGCCAGCTGGGCTGGCCAGCGACGGTGAGCTGGCCGCGTGACGGCGCGAGGAAGCCGGAGATCATGTGCAGGATCGTCGACTTGCCAGCGCCGTTCGGGCCGAGCAGCCCGGTCACGCCCGGCCCGATCGTCATCGTCACGTCGTTGACCGCGACGACGTTGCCATACCAGCGGGAGACGTTGCTCAGCTCGATCGTGGTGGTCATGCCACACCGACCTTCCGGTAGCGCGCGATCAGCCCGCCGACGGCAGCGCCGAGGAAGACCACGAACATCAGCAGGTAAAGCGGCCCGTAGCCGCCGGGATTGACCGGCACGGCGCCGGACGTGGTGCCGCCGAGCCACAGCCGCAGGCCCTCCAGGTCGGTGAACGGGCTGATCAGCCCGCTGAGCCCGACGAGCGGCGGTGGCGTTCCCGTGCCGTTCAGCCTGATCAGGCCGCCGGCCGGTGTCTGCTCCCCGATCTGCGCCAGCACGCGCGCCAGCGTGAAGCTCAGCAGCAGGAAGATCGCCACCGCCCCGGTAGCGAACGCCCGCCGGCCGCTCAGCGACGCGAGCACCAGGCCGAGCGCGGCCAGCAGCACCGCCCACGCCGCCCCGATAGCCAGCCCGACCAGCATGTGCTTGGTATTCGTCCAGACAGCCGAGCCGCTGTGCAGCTGGGTCACCATGCCCAGGTAGAGCACCAGCAGCGGGCCGTCCACCAGGATCAGGCAGGCCAGCGCGAAGCCGGCCAGCTTGGCCGCCGGGTAGTCGGCCCGCCTGATCGGCCGGGCGAAATACAGCGGCAGCGTGTGGCTGCGCAGGTCACGGGAGACCAGCTCGGGCGCCTGCGCCGCGACGAACACCAGCAGCACCAGGATGCGCAGTTGCGGCACGTAGGCGCCGTAGCTGACCAGCTGCTTCTGGTTCGTGTTCACCGCCACGACGGCAGCATTCACGATCGCGGGCAGGCTCATGATCACCAGCGTGAGCACGGGCACGACCTTGGCCTTGAAGCCGCGGCCGAGCCCGAAAGCCGACCGCAGGCTGTGCCAGCACAGCGCCAGCACGATGTGACCGTGGCCGAGCCGCGGCCCGTCATAGGCGCGATAGCCGATGTTGTGGATCACGCCAGCCGGACTGGCGCCAGCCGGGCCCACCACGGGGCTGGTCATGTCAGCGGGCATCGCCGGCTCCTGTCGGCTCGGGCGCGTCGGCGGGATCGTCGCGGAACAGCTCTTCGAGCCGGTGCCGCCTGCGCTCCATCCGGTTCAGCGGCAGGCCCAGGTCGGCGATGGCGTCCCGGACCGCGTCGTAGGTGTCGTCTCCGGTCAGCCGCAGCAGCAGCGTGCGCTGGTAGGGCACCGGCGCCAGGCCACGGCTGGTCAGCTCGGCCGCCAGCTCCGGCCCGCCCTCGTCCACCTCGACCAGCAGCACGTGGCTCGCCCTGGTGAACGAGCTGATCGTGTCGGCCCGCAGCAGCCGGCCGCCCTCGATCGCGACGAGCTGGTCGCAGATCTGCTCGATCTCGCCGAGCAGGTGCGAGGCGACAAGGATCGAGATGCCGAAGTCGGTGCCGATGGACCTGACCAGGTCGAGCATGGCGGTGCGGCCCGCCGGGTCGAGCCCGTTGGTGGGCTCGTCAAGCAGCAGCAGCCGCGGATCGCCGACCAGCGCCTGGGCCAGCTTGACCCGCTGCTTCATGCCTGTCGAGTAGGTGCCGATCTGCCGGTACCGCTCCTCGTACAGCCCGACGTGCCGCAGCGAGTCGGCGGCGCGCTCCTTGGCCGCGGTGACCGGCAGCCCCGACATCCGGGCCATGTGCGTGACGAACTCGGTCGCGGTGACGTCCGGGGGCAGGCAGTCGTGCTCGGGCATGTACCCCGTCAGCGTCCTGATCGCCTCGCCGCTCGCGGTGCAGTCCGCGCCGAGCACGGCGGCCGTGCCGCTACTCGGCGCCAGCAGCCCGAGCAGGATCTTGATGAAGGTGGACTTGCCGGCCCCGTTCGAGCCGACCAGCCCGGTGATGCCAGGCCCGACCTCAAGCGTGAGTCCGTCCAGCGCGGTGACCGGACCTGGATAGCGCATGGTCAGCCCGGCGGTCGTGATGACCGGGGGGCCTCCTGGCGGCGCGAGCGTGCCCGGCTCGTCGTGCCCGGCTGTCCGCCCGGCCGTCACGACGGCGCCCGGCGTGGTCATTCGCCGGGATTGGTCAGCGGTCATTGTCCTTCGGCCCCATCTCGCCCTTGTGGCGCCGCGGTAGCGCGGCCTTCCTCACCCTTGCGCTGCGTGGCGGTGCTGTCATCAGCCCGTAGTCTGATCCCGCGTGATCCCCTGGTACCACCCGCAGATGTACTCAGACCGAGATGCGGGCGCGTCCCCCATGCTCACGGCGGTGGATATGATTTGCCCACTATGCCGGACTAGAACGGCGGCCCGCTCGCAAAGGACATGACGGCATGACGCACGGCCCGCGGGGAGCCGGGCTACCGGAGGATCCGGGCCAGGCCGGCTCTGGCCGCTCGGGCGGCGCTGCGCACCAGGGTTACCTGCGCAGCGGACGGCGGGCACGGATCGGGCTGGCGGTCGTGCTGCTGCTGTATACCTTCGCCGGGGCGAGCGCGATGACGGCCAGCCCGTCGCGGCTGAGCCGCGGCCCGCTGCGCCAGCACGCAGGGCTGCTGGCGCTGGCCGTCGAGGTGGTGCTCGCCGCGCTGCTGACCGCGAACCTTCTGCGCCGGCGGCGGGCCGCGGGGCAGGGGCACCTGGCCGGAACGCTGAACTCGCTGCTGCGGCCGGTGCTGATCACGGGCCTGATCGCCATCCCGCTGATCGGCCTGCTCACCAAGGCGCGGCCGCTCAGGCCGCGGCCGCGGCCAGGGTCCAGCCCCAGGCCGCAGCCATCGCCGGCCCCGACGCACAGCCACCCGCCCGCCCCGGCCTCCGGGCATGCGCTGCCGTTCAACCCGCTCTGGGTGCTGGTCGCGCTGCTGGCTGCCGTAGCGCTGTGGTTCCTGATCGCGACGCTGCGCCGGCGTCCGCGGTACGGCCGGTTCGAGCCCGTGCCCGAGGACCAGGACGACGACGACTCCGAGCAGCTACGGCAGGCAGTCAGGTCCGGCCAGCGCGCGCTCGCCGCGGTGAGCGAGGCGAGGGCAGCGATCATCGCGTGCTACGTCGCCATGGAGGCGAGCCTGGCCAGCGCCGGCGCGGTACGAGACGCCGCCGAGACGCCGGACGAGCTGCTCGCCAGGGTCACCGCTGACGGCCTGGTCAGCGGCGACGCGGCGGCCACGCTGACCGCGCTGTTCTACGAAGCGCGGTTCTCGGCTCATGACATGCCGCAGCGCAGCCGCGCCGCAGCACAGCAGGCACTGGCCGAGCTGGCGGTCGCCGCGGCGCCGGCCAGCACCGCCGCCGCTGGCGCGCCAGGCGCCGGGCCGGGGCCGGCTGACGGGCGGGCTGGCCGATGAGCACGCCGGAGCCGGGCCGGACGGCCGCGCCGTCGGCGAGTGCGAGCTGGGGCGACGACAGCAGCTGGCGCGGCGCCCGGCCCGAGCTCGCCGTGCTGGTGATCCTCGTCGCGGTGCTGACGGCCGGCGGCTACGCCTTCGCCGGGCCTGCCGCGGCGACGGTGGTGGTCCTCGTCGCAGCCGTCGTGTGCCTCGGCGGGCTGCGCCTGCTGGCAGTCCCTGACCAGCGGGCGGTCCAGCTCGACGAGCAGTCGGCTGGCGCGGTGCCGGGGTCCATCGCCGGCTTCTGGCGCCGGCGCGCCGAGCTGGCCGACGGGACCCAGTCACACACCGCCTACGACATGTACCTGCGGGTCACGCTGCAGCGGCTGCTCGCGGCCCGGCTGGCCGAGCGGCACGGCATCAGCCTGCACGACGACCCGCAGGCGGCCAGGCGGCTGCTGCTGGCCGGGCGCGACGACGACCGGCTGTGGTACTGGATCGATCCGTCCCGCCCAGCTGAGCACGACGGCCGCAAGCCGGGCATCCCACCGCGCACGCTCGCCGTGCTCGTCGACCGACTGGAGCGACTGTGACAGACCTGACCCGCACTCCCGGCCAGACGGCGCAGCGCTGCGCCGAGGTGCTGACCGAGATCGAGCGCGCCGTGGTGGGTCACCGCCGCACCCTGCAGCTGGTGCTGATCGGCATCCTGGCCGGCGGTCACGTGCTGCTTGAGGACCTGCCGGGGCTTGGCAAGACGCTCACCGCGCGCTCGTTCGCCAGGGTTCTCGGCCTGGACTTCTCCCGCATCCAGTTCACCCCCGACCTGCTGCCATCGGATGTCGTCGGCGCGCCGCTGTACGACCAGCGGACCGGCGAGATGGTGTTCCGGCCAGGGCCGGTGTTCACCCAGCTGCTGCTGGCCGACGAGATCAACCGCACGCCGCCGAAGACGCAGGCGGCGCTGCTGGAGGCGATGGGCGAGGGCCAGGTCAGCATGGACGGCGAGACCCGCCTGCTGCCCCAGCCGTTCGTAGTGCTGGCCACCGACAACCCGATCGAGTACGAGGGCACCTACGAGCTGCCCGAGGCCCAGCTCGACCGGTTCCTGCTGCGGCTGCGCTTCGGCTACCTGGATAGCTCCGACGAGGTGAGCATGCTGCAGCGGCGGCTCGACCGGCGGACCGCCGAGGCGACGCTGCGGCAGGTCACCAGCGCGGCCGAGCTGACCGCGATGCGAGCCTCGCTGGAGGAGGTCGAGGTGTCGCCTGACGTGCTGGAGTACGCCGTAGCACTGATCCGCGCGACCAGGCAGCACCCGCAGGTCCAGGTCGGCGCCAGCCCGCGCGGTGCGCTCGCGCTGATTCAGCTGGCCCGCGGCGAGGCGGTGCTGCAGGGCCGCGACTACGTGATTCCCGACGACGTGAAGGGCATCGCCGTGCCGGCCCTGGCGCACCGGATCACGCTGCGCCCCGAGCTGTGGGTGCGGCAGGTGAACGGTGACGACGTGATCGCGCGGATGCTCAGCGAAGTACCGGTGCCGCGCACCGATCCGGCCGCGGTCGGCCGCTGAGCAGGGCAAAACGGCAAGAATGATGAACGAGCAGGCACCGGTGACTGCCGGCGAGCCCCTTCCGGTCCGGGTCAGCTGGCGGCTGTCCAGGCATGGCCGGCGGCTGATCACGCTGGCACTGGCCGGGCTGCTGCTGGCGGTGGTCACCCGCCGGCCCGAGTTCGCCGGCGTCGCCGCGCCAGCCGTGCTCCTGCTGGCCGGGTGGCGCCGTGACCGCCCGCAGGCGATCGGCCTGCGGGTCGCTCTGAGCTCAGCCAGCATCACCGAGGGTGAGCAGGCATCGGTCATCGCGGAGGCCACCGGGCTTGCCGGTCACGCTGGCCGGCTGCGACTGCAGCCCGCTGACTTCGTCACCCCGGCCTGGCCGTCCGTGGCCGGCACCGTGACGGCCGACGGCACGGCGCGCTACCGGCTGCCGTTCCGAGCCGAGCGCTGGGGCCGCCGGCCCGTCGGCACGGCCGAGCTCATCCTGACCGACCGGCTGCACCTGGCCGAGGGACGCGCCAGGGCCTGGATCCCCCAGCTCGCCTGCTACCCGGCGCCGGCCACGCTGGACCGCCCGGTCGTGCTGTCGGCGCTGCCCAGCCGGCTCGGCGAGCACCCAGCGCGGGCTGCCGGCGAGGGCATCGAGTTCGCCGGCGTGCGCGCCTTCGTCCCCGGAGACCGGCAGCGCAGGGTGAACTGGCCCGCCACGACCAGGCGCGGCTCACTGCAGCTGAACACCTTCTCGGCGGAACGAGCGCAGAACGTGGTGCTGATCGTCGATGCCTCCACCGACGTGGGCGAGCCAGGCGCCAGCTCGCTCGACCTGGCCGTACGCGCGGCGGCCGGGATCGCGCGGTGCTACCTCACGGCCAGGGACCGGATCGGGCTGGTGATCTACGGCGGGCACCCGGCCTGGGTCAGCCCGGCCACCGGCCGGCGCCAGTTCCACCGGATGGCCGACCTGACGCTCGCCAGCCCGGCGGCGCACGGCCGGGCTGGCGCGCTTACCCGGCTGCCGCGTGCCGCGCTGCCAGCCGGCGCGCTGGTCCTGGTGCTCAGCCCGCTGCTGCAGCCGGCGCTGATCGAGGCCTTGCGCGACCTGCGTGAACGAGGCTGCACGATGCTGATCATCGACGTGCTCAACACCGGCCCCCAGCGGGATGCCGGCGGCCGGCGGCCGCTGCTGCTGCGAGGGCCTGGCAGCCGGGCGGCGGTTGTCTCGCCGCTGGCGCAGCGGGTCTGGACGATGGAGCAGCAGGCGATCAGGTTCTCGCTGCGCGAGCTCGGCATCCCGGTGGTGCACTGGGACGGCCAGCAGGCGCTCGACCAGCCGCTGGCGCCTTATGCCCGCCGGGTCATGGTGGTGCGGCGATGACGCCGGGGCCAGCGATGACGCCAGGGCCGCAGCCGCGCCAGCGCCAGGCGCGGCCGGCCTGGCTGGCCGCCAGGATCAGTCCCGGGCTGCGGCTGCGCGCAGCCACCAGCGCGGCCGCCGGGCTGCTCGCCGCCGCGTCGGTGGCCTGGGCCGCGATCCCGATGCACAGCGCGGGGGCCGGCAGCCGTCCGGTGCTCACCATCGCGATCGGGTGCGCCGCGCTCGGCGCCGTCCGGCTGGCCGCCGGCGAGGGTCAGGCCGGCGACCCGGCGCCGTTCGAGCCGTGGATCATCCGGGCTGGCCGGGAGGTCCTGGCGCTGCTGCGGCTCGTGCCGTGGGCCGAGGCGACGGTCGTCGCGGTGCTCGCGCTTGAGGCGCTGCACGGGGCAAGGGCCTGGCACACCGGCCTGCTCGGCGCGGCGCTGCTGGCCTACCTGCTGGCCGTGCACCTGGCCGAGACCGGCCAGCGGCCAGCCTCGCTGCGCGGGCAGCTGCCGCTCGCCGCCGCCGGACTCGGGCTGCTCGTCCTCGCCGTCGGATCGGCCGCCATCGGCGCGCCTGCCGGGCCGGCGGCCGGCTGGTTCCGCTCGCTGGCGGCGATCGCCGCCGTCGCAGCCGCGGCCCTCGCGGTGCCCGTCTGAATCCGGCCAGCCGGCCCGGCCTGCCCGGCGCGCCCCTTTTATGCTGCCCGCATGCAGATTTTCCACGTCGACGCCTTCACCACCGGATCAGCCTTCAGCGGCAACCCTGCCGCTGTCTGCCTGCTCGGCCGCCCGGCCGATCCCGCCTGGATGCAGCGCGTCGCAGCCGAGATGAACCTGGCCGAGACCGCATTCGTCGAGCCGCGCGACGGCTGTTACGGGCTGCGCTGGTTTACCCCGGTCGTCGAGGTCGCGCTGTGCGGCCACGCGACTCTCGCCAGCGCGCACGTGCTGTACGAGACCGGGCGGGCGGCGGCCGGGCAGGAGATCTGCTTCGACTCGGCGAGCGGGCAGCTGATCGCGCGCCAGGACGGCGACGCGATCACGCTGGACTTCCCCGCGACCCCGGCCGCCGCGGCACCGGCCCCGGCCGGGCTGCTCGCCGCGCTCGGCGCCCGGTCCGCGGCGTGGACCGGCGCCGCCCAGGAGGACTTCATGGTCGTGCTGGACAGCGAGCAGGACGTCCTCGCGCTGCAGCCGGACCAGCCGGCCCTGGCAGCGGCCACCGCCGGGCTGCGCGGCACGATCGTGACCGCGCCGGCCGCCGCCTCGCGCGACGGCGCTGACTTCGTGTCGCGCTTCTTCGCGCCCGGCGTCGGCATTGCCGAGGACCCGGTGACCGGGTCGGCGCACTGCACGCTGGCGCCGTACTGGTGCGAGCGGCTCGGCCGCGCCGAGCTGACTGGCTACCAGGCGTCGGCGCGCGGCGGGACGGTACGGGTCGCGCTGGCCGGCGACCGGGTGATCCTCACCGGGCAGGCGGTGACGGTGCTGGGCGGCGAGCTCAGCCGCGCGGCCAGGCCGGCCGCGCCAGCCGTGCGCGCGGCAAGCTGACCGGGCCGGGCCTGGCGACGCAGTCAGCCGGCCAGCTCAGCCGCCTGGGCGAGCCGCCGCCGCGTCCTGGCCAGCGGCCCGCTCTTCATTTCCCGGCGCCAGGCAGGGAAGGCATCGCCGAACTTCTGCTGCTGGCTGCCGGCCGACTCGTACACCACGTAACCGCCTGCCAGGATGCTGAACGCGGAGCTGAGCTTGCCCAGCTTGTCGAACTGGGCGCTGGCCGGGGCAAGCGGGTCGAACCAGGCCGGCGTGACGAAGTTAGACACCGAAACCCCGCTGACTGAGTAGCTCGGCGCCTCGACCGGGTCGCAGACCTCGAAGCTGTAGGCCGACCCCTTGCCGTCGTTGGCCCACAGGTTGCAGTTGGGATCGATGAACATCTCCAGCACCTCGTGCGACAGCACACTGGAGACGCTCCAGTCCCCGGTGGTCACCTGCCCGCCGTTGTCCAGCTCCGGCTTCGCCGCGACCACGCCCCAGAGCTTGCCGCCCTGGTCCTCGGTGTGAAAGCCGAGCACGCCCTGCGGCTGGTCCTGGATGGTGTCGACGATCGCGATCCCGTGCGCGGTCACCGGCACGGCTGACGGGTCGGTGTAGAAGATGACCGCCGCCGGAGCCCGGTCCCATAGCGGCGCGGCGTCCAGTCGCACCTGCGAGGCGATGGCCTGAGTCATGGTGGCGGCGTCGGCGCTGGTGACGAGCGTTGACTGGTTGAGGATCGCGATGAGCATGCCAGCTCCCGGTGAGATTGCCGCCGCCGGGCAGGCCCGGTTCCCCCGCGGCCGGCGTGCGCCCTCATGCTCCCCCGGCTGGCCGGACCGGGCAAGATGACAGGCCGCCATGGCGGAGCGCTCCATCACGGCCCTTGCTGGCCGGCCGGAGCCCCGGCCAGCCGGTCAGCGGACGGCCTGCGGCTACCGGCCGGCCGCGTAGCCCTGCATGCCACGCGGGTTGGCTCCCGCGTAGAGCATCCCGTCGCGCCGCGCCACCGCGCTGACCCGGCCGAGCGACCAGGGCGGCATGATCGTGACCTGGTGCCCTCGGCGCCGCAGGTCGCTGGCCACGTCCTCGCCGACCCGCTCCTCGACCGACAGCGACCCGGGTTCTGCCTGGCGCGGGTAGAACGAGGACGGGAAGTGGTCGGTGTGGAACGCCGGGAAGTCGATGGCCTGCTGCAGGTTCATCCCGAACACGGCGTGGTTGAGGAAGACACCGAGCGTCCACTGATCCTGCTGGTCCCCGCCGGGCGTGCCGAAGGCCAGGTACGGCTCGCCGTCGCGGAGCGCCATGCTGGGCGACAGCGTCGTGCGCGGCCGCCGGCGCGGCGCGAGCGAGCTGGCGAAGCCGGGGGTCAGGCTGAACATCTGCGCCCTCGTGCCGAGGCAGAACCCGAGTCCGGGGATCACCGGGGAACTGTGCAGCCAGCCGCCGCTCGGCGTGGCCGATACCAGGTTGCCGAAGCGGTCGGCGACGTCCAGGTGACAGGTGTCTCCTGGCCCCAGCTCGGGCACCTGGCCGCCGCGCTGCCCGGCTGAGCCGGCCATGGTCGGCTCGCCGCTGCCCGGCCCGCCAGGCACGGTGATCTGACCGCTGAATCCGGCCAGCGCATAGCCCGGCAGCGCGGGCAAGGCACCGCCAGGCGAGCCGGGCCGCAGCTCGGCAGATGCCTGCTCGCCGACCAGCGCGCGCCGCTGGTCCGCGTAGCCGGCCGACAGCAGCTCAGCCACCGGCACGTCGCTGTGCCGCGGGTCGCCGTACCAGGCCTCGCGGTCGGCGAACGCCAGCTTCGCGCACTCAGTCACGACGTGGATGTAGTCGGCGCTGCCTGCTCCCATCCCTCGCAGGTCGAAGCCGTTCAGCAGGGCAAGCTGCTGCAGGAACACCGGACCCTGCCCCCACGGCCCGGTCTTGCACACCGTCAGGCCGTGGAAATCGAGGGTGACCGGCACCTCGGTCGACGCGTGCCAGGCAGCCAGGTCAGCCCCGGTGAGCAGGCCGAGGTGCGGCCGCCCGGTGACATCCATGACCTCGGCCTTCTCCAGGTAGCCGGAGATCGCCTCGGCCACGAAGCCTTCGTAGAAGGCGCGCCGTGCCGCCTCGATCTGCTTCTCCCGGTCGCTGCCGGCGGCCTCCGCCTCGGCCAGTATCCGGCTGTAGGCAGCGGCCAGCACCGGGTTGGCGAACCGGGCACCTGGCGCCGGAACCCCGCCCGCCAGGTAGATCTCGGCGGATGTCGGCCAGTGCTCGCGGAAGGTTCCCTCGACCGCCTCGATGGCCGCGCTGGCGGTGGCCAGCATCGGGTACCCGCCGCCCGCGTAGCCGATCGCGTACTCCATCACCTCGCGCAGCGGCAGTGTCCCGTGCTCGGCCAGCAGCAGCATCCAGGTACCGAACGCGGCCGGCACGCACGCCGCCAGCAGCCCGGTGCCGGGCACCAGGTCGTCGATGCCGAGCGCGGCGAACGCGTCGATCGTGGCCGCGGCCGGCGCGGTGCCCTGCCCGTCAAGCACGAAGGCGCTGCCGCCAGCGGCGTCGAAGCCGATCACCGGCACTTCCCCGCCGGGCCCGTTCAGGTGCGGCTCGACCACCTGCAGCACCAGGCCGGTCGCCACTGCGGCGTCGAAAGCGTTCCCGCCCTTCTCCAGCACCGCCATGCCGGCAGCGGAGGCGAGCCAGTGGGTAGAGGCCACCATGCCGAAGGTGCCGGCCAGCTCTGGCCGGGTGGTGAAGGGCGATCTGGCGGGCACTGGGCGCCTCCTGGGGGAATCTGCTGTTTTGCTCCGACGCTACCGGGCAGCCAGCCCGGCCTCCAGTCCGGGTGAGCGGCCGGCTAGTGCGGCGGCACAGCGTGCAGCCGGCGTGATCATGCATCCCGAGCCAACCACTGCCAGCGCACCGGCGTCATAGCAGGCGAGCGAGCCGCTCACCACGCACGCCAGGCCACCTGGCGCCCCGCCCGCGCGGCCAGCTACAAGGTGATCCGAAGCGGCAGTCAGGCTCTGCCGGGAAAGGCGACTCAGATGACTGCATCATCACCCGCCCGGCGGCTGCTGACAGCGGCGGCTGCTGCTGGTCTCGCGGCGGCGCTGGCGGCCTGCGGAACCCCGGCCGGCCAGGGCGCCGCCCCCGCAAAGACCATCACCGTCACCGTCTCCCCGCCGGCCGCGCCTGGCACGCCAGTCGCCAGCACCGCACCGGCCGGCTCCCCAAGTCCGATTGGCCCGTGCACCACCAGCGTCCTTTCGGTGCGGACCGGCTCGACCGGCGCGGCAGCCGGCAGCGTGTTCGTGCCGATCACGTTCACCAACAACTCGAACAGCGCCTGCACGCTGCTCGGCTACCCTGGCGTGTCGTTCGTGCCGGACCGCACCGGCGGCCATCAGATCGGCGCTGCCGCATCCCGCAACCCTGCGCACAAGGCAGCACTGGTGACCCTCGAGCCTGGCCAGACCGGCAACGCGATGCTGCAGATAGCGGACGCGCTGAACTTCCCGGCGTCCAGGTGCCACCAGGTGACCGCCCACGGGCTGCGGGTCTACCCGCCCAACCAGACAGCGCCCGTGGTGGTGCTCTTCACCTCCGTGGCGTGCGCCAAGCCGGCCCCGGTGCTGAGTGTCACCGTGGTGGTGCCTGGCGCCGGCGCGACGTCCTGACCGGCCGAAGCCGGCTGCCGGGCGCCACAGCGCCCGGCAGCCGGCCTTCGGCGGGCAGGCCTCGTTCTGGCCCTGGACGGGTTAAGCGCCCTTGGTGACCGGCCGGACGGTGAGGAAAACCGGTGCGTGGGAGCCGCGGGTGGAGCAGGCCTGGAACGGGAACGGGGCGGTCTTCGCCCTGGTCTGGTTCGGCGGGAACACCTTCAGCCCGGCGGCGACCACCCGGTGGCACTTGGCCGGCGGGAAGTTGAAGGCGTCGACGATCTGCAGCACAGCCTTGACCGTCTGGTGGTTCGCGAGTCGCACCGTATGCGGCTTGCCGGTGAAGCTCGCCCGGCGGCCGACCTGCTGGCCGCGAAGGTTGACCGCCTGGATGAACGGGAAGCCGTTGAGCGTGCACGCGTGGCCGGACAGGTTGGTGAATTCCAGGTGGAAGAAGGTGCTGCCGGCGGCGGCGTTGCCGTTGGTGTTCAGCCAGATGACCAGCCCCGGAGTCTCGCAGGCCGGAATGGCCGGGCGGGCCGGGTGGCTGCCCGTGCTCGCGGTGACCGCGTACGCATGGCTAGCCGCGCCTGACGGTGCCGCCGGGCTGGCCGGCAGGGCCAGAGCGGCAGCGGGCAGCAGGATCGTGGCCGCGGCCGCGCCGGCCACGGCGGTGAGCCGGCGCGCGGCTCGGGTGCTGAGCTTCATGAGTGTCCCCCTATGCCAGTGAGCCGACCAGGATTTCCGGTGGGCTCGCTTGCCAGTATGAGCAGCATCCGGCGACCGGGAAAGGCCTCATTGGCCCAGGTAAGAATGGCTATGCAGAACTCCGCTCGCGGCAAGGCCGCGGCAGCCGCCACGCGGTGCGCGGCAGCGCGTTAGCCTGCACCTCATGGATGATCTCCACCCCCGGCTGCGCGCGGTCTGCGATCTCTCGGTCGCCGAGGTCAGGGAGTACGGCGGGCGGCATGAGTACGACGGGACAATCCAGGACCTGTCCCCGGCCGGGGTGCGCAGCGGCCTGGCCGCGATGGCCGCAGCGGCTGCAGCTGGCCGGCTTGATGACCCGCACGACGAGGCCCACCTGGCCACTTTCGAGGACGGCACCAGGGTCGCGCTCGGCGAGCTTGAGCTGCACCGGAGCAGCCTGATGCCGCACCTGATGGCGCTGGACCTGGCGTGTTATGACCGCGAGTACGCTCCGGCGCAGCAGCGGGCAGCCGCCCTGACCAGCCAGCTCGCCGCCTGGCCGCAGGCCGTCGATGCCGCCCTCGAGGCGCTCGACCAGCTCAGCGCCCCGGTCGCCGAGGCACTGTCAGCCGGGATCCGCGGCCTGGCCGCCGGCATCCCGCCGGCCACCGACGACCAGGTGCGCGAGGCGGCGCTTGACGCGCACCGGCGGCTGGCCGGGCACGTTGATCACGTCGCGGCGACCGGCAGCCCGGACGCGGCACTCGGCACCAGGGCGCTGACGGCGCTGATGAGCAGCACCGAGGGGATCGGCGTTGACCTCGGCAGGCTCGCGGTCAAGGCGGATGCCGAGCGTGACCGGCTGCACGCGAGGCTCGCCGAGAGCTGCGGCCAGCTGGCGCCTGGCCGCCCGCCGCTGCAGGTCGCCCGCGAACTGGTCCGCGAGCACCCCGACGCCGACGGGGTCATCGAGGCGGCGCGGCTGTGGACCGAGCGGGTGATCGCGTTCACCGCCGAGCGCGAGCTGGTGCCGTATACCGATGGCGAGTGCCTGGTCGGGCCTGCCCCGGCATCCAGGCGCTGGGCGACGGCGATGATGGCGCCGGCCGCGCCCGGCGAGCCCGAGGGTCCGTCGTGGTATCACATCACGCCGCCTGACCCGGAATGGCCGGCCCGGCAGGCTGAGGAATGGCTGGAGATGTTCAGCAACACGACCCTGCCTGGTATCACCGCGCATGAGGTGGCGCCCGGTCACTTCTCGCACGGCCGGGCGCTGCGCCGGGCGCCGGGAATGGTCCGCCGCACGCTGCAGTCCGTGGCCTTCGTGGAAGGCTGGGCGCACTACGCGGAGGAGCTGTTCGTGGAAGAGGGTTTCTGCGCTGACGACCCCCGGTTCGCGATCGGCATCTGGCTGGAGGCGCTGGTCCGGGTGACGCGACTGGCCTGCGCGATCGGCGTGCACACGGCCTGGATGACGGTGGCCGAGGCAGCTGCCCGGTTCGAGTCCGACACGCACTTGTCCGGCGAGGCCGCCCTGTCGGAGGCCAGGCGGGCAACGTTCGATCCCACCTACGGCCGCTACACCTGGGGCAAGCTGGAGATCATGGACCTGCGGGAGCGGGCCAGGCGGGAGTGGGGCGCAGGCTTCTCGCTGCGCCGGTTCCACACCGCTCTGCTGGCGCTCGGCTCGCCGCCGCTCGGGCTGCTTGGCTCGGCGCTGACCGGCGGCTAGTCAGGCTCGCCCGCGGGCCGCACCGCACCGGTCAGCCCGGCACACCCCTGCTCAGCCCGGCGTGCCCCTGCTAAGGACAGCCGGCCTGCTCAGCACAGGCGGTCCGCTCAGCGAAGGAGTGGCTGTCTTTCCGTGACTTCTCCTGAGCCGACAGCTGCCCATGCTGACACGCGAAGGGCCACCGGCCGGACGAAGGTCACGGGCACCGCCGTGGGACGATGACCTGGCAGCAGCGGACGTGAGGCAGAGGATTCATGCGGAGCACCATCGGCGCCTGGGATACCCGGCGCGGGCACAGCGGGCCGGGCGAGCTGAGCGGGTCGTCACCGCTCAGCCGCCCCGGCGGCTCAGGCGCGCTTGGCGCTTCGCCGGCACCTGGCGGACCAGGCGAGGCAGAAATGCCCGGCGAGTCATCCCCGCCGGGCGCATTGGCGGCCAGGGGACCTCTGCACGGATCCCGCTCCCGACGACGCGCAACAGGCAGGGCCGGGCGGGCATGGCTCGCCGCCGCGGTGATCGCCGTGCTGGCCGGCTGCACGGCGCAGGCCGCCACGACCGGACCGCAGATCAAGGCGGCGGCGGCCTACGTGCTCGCGCCGAACTCCAGTCGCACCGCCGACGGCTACCTGGTGCTGCAGAACAATGGCAAGGCTGACCGGCTGCTCTCGGTGCGCAGCAGCACCGGCGGAGTGGTGACGATGGCTGGCGCGCCCGCACCTGGCAATCCAGCGACGGTACCGGGCCTGACGATTCCGGCGCACGCACTGCTGCGGCTCAATCCGGACAGCTACCACCTGGTCATCACCGGCTCGCGACCGCTGCAGGCAGGCTCGGAGATCACCCTGACGATGGTGTTCGCCAGAGCCGGCTCAGTCTCGGTGCCCGCCATCGTGGAGAACCCGCAGAGCAAGGACAGTAGCTACCTCGGGGATTGAGCCACCGCGCTGACCGGGCGGACGCCTGCCGCTCAGGAAACCGGCTCAGTCGGAGTTGACCCCAGGCCCCGGTCAGGCGGACAACCCAAGCTGGGGTGGAACCTGCCCGCAGCCGACCAGACCGAAGCCCACCCAGGCGGGCAGTCGGCCAGGCGAAGCCCACCCAGGCAGGCAGTCGGCCAGGCGGAAGCCCACCAAGGCGGGCAGTCGGCCAGGCGGAAGCCCACCCAGGCGGGCAGTCGGCCAGGCGGAAGCCTTGCGGCCTTGTCATCCGGGTTGCCACTTCCGCAGCTCGCGATATATCGTCTTCCTGCGAGGCTAAGGCTGCTCGCACCAGCGCTCAGCGGGGAGGAAAGAGATGGCGACAGGACCCGATCTGCGTGCTGGCGACGCCGACCGTGACGCGGCGGCAGCGACCCTGCGTGAGCACTACGCGCAGGGCAGGCTAAACCTCGAGGAGTTCAACCAGCGCCTGGATGCGGCCTTCGCGGCCACCACGCATCGCCAGCTCAGCCAGCTGACCCGGGATCTGCCGCAGCACGACCGGCAGGCGGCGCTGGCAGCAACGCCCGCCCGTCCGGCCCGAGCG
>DASXMR010000113.1:0-19182 GCA_036495525.1 Streptosporangiaceae bacterium
AAGTCGATGGCCAAGAGGCTGGTAATCAAGGCCTTATCTGCGCATGGTTGCTACAAAGAGAGCGAGCGAGGTATCCATGAGAAGTGGCGGTGCCCCTGCGGAGAGCATTCCACCGCGGTGCCCCGTCACGGTGAGATAACCGCAGGCGTGGTCCGCAAGATCGAACGGCACATGGCCTGCCTGCCTGAAGGGTGGCTCCAGTGACTGCGGCCAGCACCAGCGCTCCGGCGACCTATACCGCGGTGTGCCGGCGAGCCGGCAAGTGGTGGGAAATCACGGTGCCCGAACTGGACGAGGTAACCCAGGCCCGGCGACTGGACGATGTGCCTGCCACCGTGGCGGACCTGGTGGCGCTTATGACCGGCGCAGATCCGGCCAGCATCCGGGTCGAGGTGAAGGCCCAGGCAGCAGGGCCCAGCCTCGTCGCCTCGGGCTGGCTCAAGGCCGCGGTGGCCGGTGCGATCCTTTTGGCGATCATCCGCCGCGTGATCCGCGCCTGACCCCCGTGGGTTAGTCGAGGGTGAAGTAGTTGGGGGCGGCGTAGTGGCCCGTTTGCTGCTTGGTGCGCTGCAGTAGGAGGTCGTTGAGGAGGCTGGAGGCGCCGATGCGGAAGCGGGCGGGGGTCAGCCAGGCGGGGCCGGCGGTCTCGTTGACCAGGACGAGGTAGCGGATCGCGTCCTTGGCGGTGCGGACGCCGCCGGCCACCTTGACGCCGACCGGGCGGCCGGTGGCCCGCTCGTAGTCGCGGACGGCGGCCAGCATGACCAGGGCGACGGGCGGGGTGGCGGCGGGCGAGACCTTGCCGGTCGAGGTCTTGATGAAGTCGGCGCCGGCCAGCATGGCCAGCCAGGAGGCGCGGGAGACGTTGTCGAGCGTGGCCAATTCGGCGGTTTCCAGGATCACCTTGAGGTGAGCCTGCCCGCAGGCCTCACGCACGGCCCTGATCTCCTCGTAGACCTGGCCGTACCGCCCGGCCAGGAACGCGCCCCGGTCGATGACCATGTCGACCTCGTCGGCGCCTGCCTCGATCGCGTCCCTGACGTCGGCGAGCTTGACCGCCAGCGAGGCACGGCCGGAAGGGAACGCGGTGGCGACCGAGGCCACCGCCACGGCATTGCCAGCCAGCGCCTGCCTGGCCACCCGCACCAGATCCGGGTAGACGCAGACGGCGGCGACCGGCGGGACCGCCGGGTCGGCCGGGTCGGGCCGCAGCGCCTTCGCGCACAGCCCGCGCACCTTGCCCGGCGTGTCAGCGCCTTCCAGCGTGGTCAGGTCCACCATCCGCACGGCCATGTCCAGGCCGCGCAGCTTGGCATCGCGCTTAATCGACCTGGTGGCCAGGCTCGCCGCCCTGCCTTCGGCGCCGACCTGGTCCACGCCTGGCAGCCCGTGCAGCACCTGCCGCAGCGCGGTGTCCGACGTCCCGACATCCTGCAGCCACGGCCGGACTCCGGCGGGCGGCGCGAGCGACTCGATTCCCACCCTGTGACGCTACCTCGGTGCGCGGGTCATCGCGTTATCCGGCGCTGACCGCGGTCAGCGCGCGGCAGTCCGGACGGCGGCGAAGCCAGGCTTGATCACCTTGTTGATGAGCTCAAGCCGCTCGTCGAACGGCGCGAACGCGCTCTTCATCGCGTTGATGGTGAGCCACTGGATGTCGTCCCAGCCGTAGCCGAACGCCTCTGCCAGCGCGCCGAACTCCGACGACAGGGTGATGCCGCTCATCAGCCTGTTGTCGGTGTTGACGGTGACACGGAAGGACAGCCGGCGCAGCAGCCCGATCGGGTGATCGCTGATCGACGCCGCGGCTCCGGTCTGCACGTTGGAGGTCGGGCACATCTCCAGCGGGATCCGGCGGTCCCTGACGTAGCTGGCGAGCCGGCCGAGCGAGGCGGTGCCGTCCTGGCTGACCTTGATGTCGTCGATGATCCGCACGCCGTGGCCGAGCCGCCCGGCGCCGCACCACTGCAGTGCCTCCCAGATGGACGGCAGCCCGAAGCCCTCGCCCGCGTGGATGGTGATGTGGAAGTTCTCCCGCGCCACGTACTGGAAGGCATCGAGGTGGCGGGTGGGCGGGCTGCCCGCCTCGGCGCCGGCGATGTCGAAGCCGACCACGCCCGCGTCCCGGTGCCGCACAGCGAGCTCGGCGATCTCCAGCGAGCGCGCGGCCGTCCGCATCGCGGTCAGCAGCGCGTAGACGGTGATGTTCCGCCCGGCGCCGCCGCGCCGGAAGCCCTCGAGCACCGCCTCGACCACCTGGTCAAGACTGAGTCCCCTGGTGACGTGCAGCTCGGGGGCGAACCTGACCTCCGCGTAGACGACGCCGTCGCTGGCCAGGTCTTCCGCGCATTCGGCGGCCACCCGGATCAGCGAGTCCCTGGTCTGCATGACCCCGACGGTGTGCTGGAAGGCCTCCAGGTACAACTCGAGCCTGCCGCGCTGCGCGGCGCCGGTCATCCAGCGGGCGAGCTCGTCGGGATCGGAGGACGGCAGGGCGCCGTAGCCGTTCTCGGCGGCGAGCTCGATCATCGTCGCCGGGCGCAGCCCGCCGTCGAGATGGTCGTGCAGCAGCACCTTGGGCACGGCCCTGATCTGATCAAGCGTCGGCAGCACGATTCCCATTCTCACAAACTGATCCGGTCAAGGACGGCCGGGCTGGCAGCCGGCCTGCCAGGGCCGATCCCGATGGCGCCGGCCAGCGCCTCGCGTGCCCGGCCGAACCTGGCCTCGTCGTCGCAGCGCAGCTCGAGCACCGGCTGGCCCTGCCTGACCTGCTCGCCCGGCTTGGCCAGGCACAGCACGCCGGCCGACGGGCTGACCGGGTCCTCCTTCCTGGCCCGGCCGGCGCCGAGCCGCCAGGCAGCCACCCCCACCGCGCGCGCGTCAAGGCGGGTTAGCCAGCCGTCCGATGGCGCGGGCACGACCTGCGCGTGCCGCGCCTGCGGCAGCACGGCGTCCGGGTCGCCGCCCTGCGCCGCGATCATGCCCCGGTAGCGCTGCAGCGCCCGGCCGTCGGCGAGGGCTGCGGCCGCGGCGGCCCTGGCAGCCTCCTGGTCGTGGTGCAGCCCGGCCAGCACCAGCATCTCCGCCGCGAGCGCGAGGGTGACCTCCACCAGGTCGGCCGGCCCGTCGCCGCGCAGCGTGGCGACCGCCTCCTCGACCTCGACGGCGTTGCCGACCGCCAGGCCGAGCGGGGCGTCCATCGGCGTGAGCAGCGCGGTGGTGCGGACGCCGTGCTCGCTGCCCAGCGTCACCATGGCCCTGGCTAGTGCCGCGGCGTCAGCGGCCGTGCGCATGAACGCGCCGCTGCCGACCTTGACGTCCAGCACCAGCGCGGAGGTGCCCTCGGCGATCTTCTTGGACATGATCGAGCTGGCGATCAGCGGGATCGACTCGACCGTCCCGGTCACGTCGCGCAGCGCGTACAGCTTGCGGTCGGCCGGCGCCAGGCCAGGCCCGGCGGCGCAGATGACGCAGCCCTGCGCCCGCAGCACGTCGAGCATCTCGGCGGCCGAGAGCTGCGCCCGCCAGCCAGCGATGGCCTCCAGCTTGTCCAGTGTGCCGCCGGTGTGCCCGAGGCCGCGGCCGGACAGCTGCGGCACCGCCGCCCCGCAGCTGGCCACTAGCGGCGCGAGCAGCAGCGAGACCTTGTCGCCGACGCCGCCGGTGGAGTGCTTGTCCACGGTCGGGGCCGCCAGCCCGGCCAGCTCGAGCCGCTCGCCTGAGCTGACCATCGCCGAGGTCCAGGCGCGCAGCTCGGCTGGCCGCATGCCGCGAAAGAAGATGGCCATGAGCAAGGCTGACATCTGCTCGTCCGCGATCTGCCCGGCGGTGTAAGCGCCGATCAGCCAGTCGATGTCGGCGGCGGCCAGCTCGGCGCCGTCCCGTTTTGCCCTGATCAGGTCGACCGTGTCAGGCATCGGTGCCGCGCCGCTCGGCCAGGTCGGTCCTGCTGAACGCGAGCGGCAGCAGGTCACCAAGCTCGCGCGGGCCATCGTCGGAGTCCAGCAGCAGCCCGGGCCCGCCGGCCTCGAGCAGCAGCTGCCGGCAGCGCCCGCAGGGCACCAGCGGCGCCCCGTCGCCCGCGACGACGCTGACCGCTGCCAGCCGGCCGCCGCCGGCCGCGTGCAGCGCGGAGACAAGGCCGCACTCGGCGCAGAGCGTCAGCCCGAAAGAGGCATTCTCGACATTGCACCCGGTCACGATCGTCCCGTCGGTGGTCTGCCCGGCGGCTCCGACCCGCAGCCGCGAGTAGGGTGCGTAGGCGCGGCCGGCGACGGCCGTCGCAGCCGCGCGCAGCGACGGCCAGTCGATCGCCATCACGCAGCCTCCAGTGTGATCCGCGGCCGCCGGCAGCGGCCATCGGCCAGCCGCCGAGTAACCGCCCCGCGACTTTCCGCGCTCGCGGCATTGATCTACGATTCTAAGGGTCTCGATTCGGCAACAGCCCCGCGTTGCGGAGAGGCTGCCGCTTCCGTGCCTGACCCGTGACGACTAACCTTCGCACAATCCCGGGGGGGAGTTTCCGGGACTCTTATGCCCTAGCCGGCTGGGGCCGTGCTGAGCCGGCGAGGCTTTCTGGGCAGGCCCACACGGCTGCCTAGCCAGAGGAGGAAACCGTGAGAGCGAATCTCAAGATTGTGGCGGGTTTCAGCGTGCTGGCGCTGCTGGCTGCTGCCTGTGGGTCCACGAGCAACACCGGCGGCGGCGGGAGCGGCGGCAGCACCGGCGGCGGCGGCACGACCACGACCTCGAAGTTCAAGGCGTGCGTGGTCTCCGACACCGGGACGATCACCGACAAGTCGTTCAACCAGTCGGCGTACGAGGGCACCCAGCAGGCTGTCTCCACCGACCCGAGCAAGCTCAGCACCCAGTTCCTGCCGTCGGCGTCGGCGAGCGACTACGCGTCGAACATCACCTCGTTCATCAACCAGAAGTGCGGCATCATCGTCACGGTCGGCTTCCTGATGGGCAACGCGACGCAGGCCGCGGCCAAGGCGAACCCGAACCAGAAGTTCACCATCGTCGACTTCACCTACCCGAAGCCGCTGCCGAACGTCTCGGCGCTGGTGTTCAACACGCTGCAGGACGCCTTCCAGGGCGGTTACCTGGCCGCCGGCATGTCGAAGACCGGGAAGGTCGCCACCTTCGGCGGGCAGAAGCTGCCGACCGTGACGATCTATATGGACGGCTTCTACGACGGCGTTCAGTACTACAACCAGCAGCACCACACGCACGTCCAGGTCCTCGGGTGGAACGAGAAGACCCAGAACGGCAGCTTCACCGGTAACTTCACCGACCTGACCGCGGGTCAGCGGCTGACCACGACGTTCATCAGCGAGGGCGCCGACGTGATCTTCCCGGTCGCCGGGAACGTCGGCCTCGGGTCAGCCAAGGCCGTCCAGCAGGCAGACGTCGCGGCCGGCAGCCAGAAGGTGAACATGATGTGGGTGGACACCGACGGGTGCATCAGCGCCGCCCAGTTCTGCAAGTACTTCATCACCAGCATTCAGAAGGGCATCCAGGCGGCGGTGAAGAACGCGGTGCTGACGGCCTCCAACGGCACCTTCAAGGGCGGGGATTACCTGGGCACGCTCGCCAACAAGGGCGTCGGGCTCGCCCCGTACCACGACTTCCAGAACAAGATCCCGGCGTCGCTGAAGGCTGAGGTGGCCCACATCGGGACGCTGATCGAGAACGGGACGATCAAGCCAGCGACGAAGAGCCCGGCGACGTAGTCGCCCGAGTCCGCCGCTATAACGACGGTGACCTGGGCGGGGCTTTCCCCCCGCCCAGGTCACCTACCTGCAATCGCTAGGGAGCTGCCGTGAAGCTTGAGCTGAAGGGCATCACCAAGCGCTTCGGCAGCCTCGTGGCCAACGATCACATCGATCTTGAAGTTCAGCCTGGTGAGATACGCGCCCTGCTCGGCGAGAACGGGGCCGGCAAGACCACGCTGATGAACATCCTGTACGGCCTGGTGCAGCCCGACGAGGGCGAGATCAGGGTTGACGCCAAGCCGGTCACGATCCGGTCGCCCAAGGACGCGATCGCGGCCCGGATCGGCATGGTGCACCAGCACTTCATGCTGGTGCCGGTGTTCACCGTCGCCGAGAACGTGACGCTTGGCCTGGAGCGCACCCGCGCGTTCGGCCTGCTCGACCGCCGGCGGACCCGCCAGGACGTCCGGCAGCTCTCGGAGCGCTACGGGCTGAACATCGACCCCGACACGACCATCGAGGACCTGCCGGTCGGCGTGCAGCAGCGGGTCGAGATCATCAAGGCGCTGATGCGCGAGGCGAGCGTGCTCATCCTGGACGAGCCCACCTCAGTGCTCACCCCCGGCGAGACCGCCGACCTGTTCCGGATCATGCGCGAGCTGCGGGCTGACGGCCGCTCGATCGTGTTCATCTCGCACAAGCTCAGGGAAGTGCAGGAGATCGCCGACAAGATCACGATCATCCGGCACGGCAAGGTGGTCGGCGAGCGGCCGCCGACCGCCACGGACGCTGACCTCGCCGCGCTGATGGTCGGGCGGGCCGTCCAGCTGCGGGTGACCAAGGCAGCCGCCCATGAGGGCGAGGTCACGCTGGACGTGCGTGACCTCACGGTGGCCGGCGAGCACGGCAAGCCGGCCGTCGACGACGTCTCGTTCCAGGTCCGGGCCGGCGAGGTGCTCGGTGTCGCCGGCGTCCAGGGCAACGGCCAGACCGAGCTGTGCGAGGCGCTGATGGGACTGCGCGACGCCACCGGGTCCGTGCTGCTGTCCGGCCGCGACCTCACCGGCGCGGCGCCGCGCGAGCGGCTCCGCGCCGGCATCGGCTATATCCCCGAGGACCGGCAGGAGGACGGGCTGGTCAGCGATTTCTCGGTGGCGGACAACCTGATTCTCGACGTGTTCGACCGCCCGCCTTACGCCTCCGGCGTCGCGCTGAACCTCGACGCCGTGCGCGCCACCGCGCAGGCCAGGGTCCCGGAGTTCGATATCAGGACCTCCTCGATCGGCACCCAAGTCGGCACGCTGTCCGGAGGCAATCAGCAGAAGGTGATCCTGGCCAGGGAGATCGGCCGCGACGTGAAACTGCTGCTGGCCAGCCAGCCGACCCGCGGCCTGGACGTCGGCTCCATCGAGTTCGTGCACCGGCGCATCATCGAGCAGCGCGACCAGGGCGTCGCGGTCATCATCGTCTCCTCCGAGCTTGACGAGATCTACGCCCTCTCCGACCGGATCGCGGTCATGTACGAGGGAAAGATCACCGGGTTCCGGCCGCCGACCGTCTCGGTCTCCGAGCTCGGCCTGCTGATGGCCGGCGGCGGCGACGGCGGTGCGCAGCCGGACGAAGCGCTCCAGGCCACGCCTGAGGTTCCGACGACCGTGCCGACAGCCGCCGGCGGCGGGCCGGCCGCCGCGGTCCCGCCGGGTGACCAGCAGACTGCCGCCGGACCGGACCAGAGCGACCAGGCGGGTACGTCATGACCGATCAGCCGCCTGCCTCCCCCGCCCCCGGCTCGCCCGTTGCCCCGGTCCAGCCGCCCAGCGGCCCGCCAGCTGGCAGGTCAGCCTCCACCATCAGCCACACCATCATCGACGCGGTCACCGAGGGCAACACGGTCGTCGTCACCATCCTGGCGATCGTCGCGGCCGTGGTACTTGGCGGCCTGCTCATCGCGTTCAGCGACCAGACAGTGCTGAACGCGTGGAGCGTGTTCTTCTCCGACCCTGGCAACGCGATCAGCCAGGCCTGGCACGCGGCCGCCGACGCCTACTCCGCGCTGTTCGAGGGCGCGATCGTGAACCCGAGCACGGTGTCGGCCGCCTTCCACGGCGGCTCGGTCGGCGCGATCTTCTACCCGATATCGCAGACCGCCTCGAACGCAACGCCGCTGGTGCTCACCGGGCTGTCAGTAGCCATCGCGTTCCGGGCCGGCCTGTTCAACATCGGCGCGGCCGGACAGTGGGTCGGCGGCGCCATCGTGGCGACCTACCTGGGCTTCGGCGTCAGCCTGCCCCCGGTGATCCACGTCATCGTCTGCCTGCTCGGCGGGTTCCTCGGCGGCGCGGTCATCGGCTGGCTCGTCGGTGAGCTGAAGGCGCGCACCGGCGCCCACGAGGTGATCGTCACGATCATGCTCAACTACATCATGTACAACTTCCTGTCCTATCTGCTCGGCACGCCCACCGCGCTCCAGCAGCCAGGCCAGTCCAACCTGATCAGCCCCAGCATCGATGCGAACGCCGCCCTGCCCCACGTCGGCGGGCCGCCTCCGCAGGTGGACGTCGGGTTCCTGGTCGCCCTCGCCGCGGCCGGCGGAGTCTGGTGGCTGCTGTCGCGGTCGACGATCGGGTTCCGGTTCCGCACGGTGGGCGCCAACCCCGGCGCCGCGCGCACCGCCGGGATGAACGTGGAAAGCAGCTGGGTCTACGTCATGTTCCTGGCCGGCGGCCTGGCCGGGCTGGCCGGCGCCGCGGTGGTCCAAGGCCCGCTGCGCAACATCACCTTCAACAGCTACGGCACCTACGGCTTCGACGGCATCACCGTCGCGCTGCTCGGCCGCGCCAGCCCGGTTGGCGTCGTGCTGGCCGCGCTGCTGTTCGGCGCCCTGCACGCCGGCGGCACGAACATGGAGGCCGCCACCCAGGTACCGTCCGACATCGTCGAGGTACTGCAGGGCCTCATCGTGCTGTTCGTGGCGGCACCACCGCTGATCAAGGCCGTATTCCGGCTCCGCACCGCAAGGTCGACCGGGCTGGAAGGCGTGCCCAAGGGGTGGAACACGTGACCGTCATGACCGCGGTGGTCCGCGCCCCGGCGAGCGTCAACCGGCGCTACGTCGCCGTCGGCTCGTTCATCCTGTTCGGGCTCGTGGACATCTTCCTGTTCGGCATGTTCGCGCACCCCGGCGACGCCGTGTTCGGGTTCGCCGGCGCAGGCAGCGCGGTGACCGTGCCCAGCATCCACGCCCCAGCCGCGCAGGTCTGCTATGTGCTCGGCGCACTCTCGGTAGCGATCGGCGTCCTGCGCGCGACCTTGGACGTCTCCACCTGGGTCAAGCGGCTGACCATCGGCCTGGTCCTGCTGTTCTTCGTGATCTCGCTGCTGTGCTGGGCCTACGCCGGCAGCGTCATCCCGCTGAACGTGGTCAACCTGCTGCAGAGCACGATGAACCTCTCGATCCCGCTGGTACTCGGTGCGCTGGCCGGCTGCATGTGCGAGCGGTCCGGCGTGATCAACATCGCGATCGAGGGCCAGCTGCTGCTCGGCGCCTTCACCGCCGCGATCGTCTCCAGCGCGTTCGCGGCCGGCGCGCTGTGGCTCGGCCTGGTCAGCGGCTCGCTGGCGGGTGGCCTGGTCGGGCTCGTGCTGGCAGCGTTCGCCATCCGGTTCCTGGTCGACCAGATCATCCTGGGCGTGGTGCTCAACGTACTGGTGTCCGGCCTTACCGGTTACCTGGCCGACCGTGTGCTGGTCACTCACCCCAACCTCAACGCAGGCCTCACCTTCAGCAATGTCCGGGTCCCCGGCCTCGGCCAGATCCCGATCATCGGTCCGATCTTCTTCAATTCGACGGTCTTCCTGTACATCATGTACGGGATGATCATCCTGGTGCAGGTGGGCCTGTTCAGCACCCGGTGGGGGCTGCGGGTCCGCGCCGTGGGCGAACACCCGACCGCGGCCGAGACCGTCGGCATCCGGGTGCTGGCCACCCGCTACCGCAATGTCATCCTGGGCGGCCTCATCGCCGGCATCGGCGGCGCCTATCTGACCATCGGCTCGGTCGGCACGTTCAGCAAGGACATGTCGTCGGGCCTTGGCTACATCGCGCTGGCCGCGATGATCTTCGGCCGGTGGACGCCGCTTGGCGCGACCGCGGCAGCGCTGCTGTTTGGCTTCGCGAACTCGCTGCAGAGCACGCTGTCCACGATCAACGTGCCGATCCCCTCCTACATCCTGCTGATGGCCCCGTACGTCGCGACGATCATCGCCGTCGCCGGGCTCATCGGCCGGGTGCGCGCGCCTGCTGCCGACGGCAAGCCGTACATCAAGTCCTGACCGCGCCTGCGGCGCCCGCGTGACCATCGCGCATGCGAGCACCCCGACGAAAGGCCGCGAGCCCACGATGACCACTGACGACCCCTACGCGACAGCCGCTGCCAGCGCGGCGGCCCTGGCCGGGCTCACCGGACAGCGGACGCACGACGCGGCGATCGTCCTCGGCTCCGGCTGGGCGCCGGCCGCGGACGCGCTCGGCGCGCCGCAGGCCGAGGTGCCGCTGGCCGACCTCGGCGGCTTCCCGCCGCCGACCGTGGCCGGGCACGTCGCAGTGGTCCGCTCGGTGCTCGTCGGGCAGGCCAGGGTGCTGGTCTTCCTCGGCCGTACGCACCTGTACGAGGGACACCCGGCCGCCACCGTGGTGCACGGCGTGCGCACTGCCGTCGCGGCCGGCTGCCGTGTCGTCGTGCTGACCAACGCGTCCGGCGGGATCAACCCGGACTATCGGGTGGGCGAGCCGGTGCTGATCAGCGACCACCTGAACCTGACCGGGCGCTCCCCGCTCGCCGGGCCGCCGCCGCCAGACGACTACCCGTCCCGGTTCACCGACCTGTCGCAGGCATACTCGGCCCGGCTGCGGGCGCTGGCCAGGGCCGCCGATCCCGGCCTGGCCGAGGGCGTGTACGCGGCGCTGCCTGGGCCGCACTACGAGACGCCAGCCGAGATCCGGATGCTGCGCGCGGCCGGCGCCGACATGGTCGGCATGTCCACCGCGCTCGAGGCCATCGCCGCGCGGCACCTGGGCGCGGAGGTACTTGGCATCTCCCTAGTCACCAACCCGGCGGCCGGACTGTCGGCGGAAGAGCTCGACCACCGCGAGGTCATCGCCGCCGGCCAGGCGGCCGCGGCCAGGGTCGGCGGCCTGCTGGCCGGCCTCGTGCCGCGTTTCGGCTGAGATCCGGCGCGGCCCGCGCGCGGCGGCTGGCTGGCCGGGCACGGCAGGATAGCTCCCGGCATGATGCCGGCAACGGGGACGAGCAGGCCATGGCGCCGTCACGCGCCTGGCCTCAGTGGGGAGACACGCGATGACCGAGGATCTGCAGACCAGGGTCGCTGCCTGGCTAGCCGAGGATCCCGATGACCGGGACGTCGCCGAGCTGACAGCGCTGAGCCGGGATGACAGCCAGCAGGCACGCGCCGAGCTGGCCGACCGCTTCGCCGGGCGGCTGGAGTTCGGTACTGCCGGGCTGCGCGGCCGGGTCGGCGCCGGCCCGGGCCGGATGAACAGGGCCGTGGTAAGGGCCACTACTGCGGCGCTGGCCGGCTGGCTGCTGGCCAGCGGGGACGGCACGCGCCCTGCCGCCGTCGCGGCAGCGGACGAGCCGGCCGGCGCCGGCCAGGCTGACGCCGCCCCCGTCGCCGGGGCGGGCGCTGGGGGGCGCGTCGCTCAGGCGGGCGTCGTGATCGGCTGCGACGCGCGGCACCGCTCGGACGAGTTCGCCGCCGAGGCGGCCGGCGTGCTCGCCGCTGCCGGGATCCGGGTGCACCTGCTGCCGCCGCGGCAGCCCACGCCGCTGCTCGCCTTCGCAGTCCGGCACCTGAGCGCAGCCGCCGGCATCATGATCACGGCCAGCCACAACCCGCCGGCCGACAACGGCTACAAGCTGTACCTGGGTGACGGAGCCCAGATCATCCCGCCGGCCGACGCCGAGATCGAGGCGGCGATCGGTGCCCTCGGCCCGCTGTCGGCGATCAGGGTCGCGCCGCCGGACAGCCCGCTGATCATCCGGCACGGCGGCGAGGTCGCCAGCGCGTACCTGAACGCGGTCTGTGCCGCATCCCCGGCCCCGCCTGGCGCGGCCTGGCTGCGGTTCGTCTACACGCCGCTGCACGGAGTGGCAGGCGGCCTGGCACTGCGCGCCTTCGAGCAGGCTGGCTTCCCGGCGCCGGACATCGTCGCCGCGCAGGCCGAGCCCGATCCGGACTTCCCGACCGTCGCATACCCGAACCCTGAGGAGCCAGGCACACTGGATATCGCGCTGGCCCAGGCCAGGCGCAGTGACGCTGACCTGCTGATTGCCAGCGATCCGGATGGCGACCGGCTGGCTGCCGCGGTGCCCGACCCGAAGGCCGACGGCGGCTGGCGGGTGCTGACCGGCGACCAGGTGGGCGCGCTACTCGGCGCCTACCTGCTCGGGCGCCCGGCGCGCGGCACCGACCCGGCCAGCCGGCTGGTGGCCACCACAGTGGTCTCGTCAACATTGCTGTCGAGGATCGCCGCCGCGGCCGGTGCCCAGTACGCCGAGACACTGACCGGGTTCAAGTGGATCGTCCGCGCCGCCGAACGCCGGCCAGGCGCCAGCTTCGCCTTCGGCTACGAGGAGGCGCTGGGCTACGCAGTCGGCGACATCGTCAGGGACAAGGACGGCATCGGCGCGGCGCTGGCACTGCTCGGCCTGGCCGTGCTGGCCCGCTCGGGCGGCGAGTCGCTGCTCGACGCTTACGACGCACTGGAAGCAGCCCACGGCGTGCACCTGACCTCGCAGCTCACCGCCGCCACCAGCGCGCCGCTTGAGGTGATGGCCCGGCTGCGGGCCAGCCGCCAGGACCGGCTCGGCGACGAGCCGGTCACCTCCGTCACCGACCTGACCGGCGGGACCGCCGAGCTGCCGTCAGCCGACGTGCTTAGCTACCGGCTGCGTGGCGGCCGGGTGGTGGTCAGGCCGAGCGGCACGGAGCCCAAGATCAAGGCGTACCTGGAGGTGGTCGAGCCAGTGCTTGGCGGCCGCCTGGACGCCGCCCGGCTGGCCGCGCAGGCCAGGATGGACCCGCTGCGGGACGCCGTGCGGCAGCTGCTGGGCAGCTGATCGCCGCCATCCGGGCCCGCCAGGGCCAGGCTCGCGCGGGTGGCATCGGCCGTGGCAAGCTCGGGTCATGAGCAGCACGCACGAGGACCCAGCCTGCGACGTGGCCCACGGCCGGGCGCCTGCGCCCGCGACCGACCGGGTGCTGGTGGCCGTATTCGCCACCCCGGTCGCCGACTTCCTGCTGCACTTCGGCAGCGACGCCGGCTTCCGTCCGGTGCTCGTCGAGCCCGATCCGGAGCTGGCCAAGTCGAGCGTGTCGGCCGCCGAGCTGGCCGGCGCGATGCAGGATTTCGGGCCGGACGCGGACGTCGTGGTGACCGATCATCACCGTGACGAGCTCGGCGTCATGCTGCGCGACGCGCTGGTCACCCGGGCTCGCTGGGTCGGGATCATGGGCAACCCGCGGCACGAGGGACCGCACGTCGCCGCCCTGACCAGCCTGGGCGTGCCGACGGCGGAGATCAGCCGGGTGCACCGGCCGATCGGCATCAACATCGGCTCCCGGACGCCGCCGGAGATCGCCATTTCCACCCTGGCGGGCCTGATTGCCGACCGTAACGGCAAGCCAGGCGGATTTGCCTTCTAGCCTCCCCGGTTCACTCGCGCTGAGCCGCTAGCTGGGGAAGCCGCCACGATCGGGACCGAAGAAGAACATATCAAGATAATAGTCAGCAAGGCCAACGGGGATATCGATCAGGTCAATAACGAAATCGCGACAGCGTATAATATGGCGAATAGCGCGGCCACGCCTTCCTGCCCAGGGCAGGGACCGAAAAAGCCGGCGGCCCAGATCAGGCCGATCACGTAGCCTCTCACTGCCGCTCATTTCATGCGCCCCGTCGGATTCGGCCATTACTTAGGGCCCGGCGCGATTTGCCCTGCCTACCGGTCATCACCGTGCCAGGCTAGGCTCCATCTCAGCAGCAGGAGGGGGAACCATGGCTGCAGCAGATACCTGGCCGCAGATCAGCGCGGAGCGCGAGGCGCTGGCCGGCGACCTGGCCGGCCTGCAGGACGATCGGTGGAGCACCGGGTCGCTGTGCCCTGGCTGGTCGGTCCGTGACGTTCTCGGCCATATGACGGCGACCGCGAAGATGACGCCCGCCGGGTTTTTCGCCGCGCTGGCCAGGGCCGGGTTCAGCTTCGACAAGATGACCGCTCAGAACATCAGCCGGGAAACGGCCGGCACCCCGGCCGAGGGGCTGGCTGAGTTCCGGCGGATCATTCCCAGCACCAGTCATCCGCCGGGCCCGCCGGCTACCTGGCTCGGCGAGGCCCTCGTGCACGGCGAGGATATTCGCCGGCCGCTGGGCATCAACAGGGCCTACCCCACCGCCGCGCTCATCCGGGTCGCCAACTTCTACCAGGGCTCCAACCTGCTGATCGGCAGCAAGAAGCGGATAGCAGGGCTGCAGCTGCGCGCCACCGACGCCGAGTGGAGCACAGGCAGCGGGCCAGAGGTGCGCGGGCCGATGCTCTCGCTGGTGCTGGCGATGACCGGCCGGGCGGCCGCCCTCGACGACTTGTCCGGCGACGGGCTGGCCGAGTTCCGTTCGCGCTTCTCGCCGCCGGGATGACTCAGCCGGCTGGCTATTCCGCTACGCCACTCGGCCGCAAGCTCGGAATCGGCGAGGACGACGAGGTAGCGCTCGTCGGCGCGCCGGACGGCTTCGTCGATGTCCTGCTGAGCAGCCTGACCGCCCCGGTGCTGCTGCATACCGACCTGGCCGACGATGCGCTCTACGACGTCATCGTCGCGTTCATCACCTCGCAGGAGGAGCTGGCGGCCGACCTCGGCCGGCTGCGTGCCCAGATGGCCCCGGCTTGCGGGCTGTGGATCGCCTGGCCCAAGCGCGCCTCGAGGCTGCCCACGGACATGTCCGACCAGGCGGTACGCGACATCGCGCTGCCGACCGGCCTGGTCGACAACAATGTCTGCGCGATCGACCAGGTGTGGACGGCGCTGCGGCTGGTGATCCGCCGCGAGCTGAGGTGACCGCGGCTGGAGGTCAGTCCAGCAGCCGCTCACCGTTGAAGACGCCGAGCTCCTCGCGGTACAGCTCAAGGCCGATCCCGTTCGGGTCGCGGAAGTACATGCTGTCGTCGACGCCGCGATCCGGGCCGAGATAATCGATTCCCGCTTGCTCCAGCTTCTTCTTGGCCGCCTCGAACTGCTCGGCGGACACCGAGATCGCCAGGTGCTGCACCCCGCCGATCGTCTCGCTGAACGGCGGGTGGTCGTGGCCGGGGAAGTCGAAGAACCCGAGCAGGTTGCGGTTGCCGATGTCGAAGAAGAAGTGGCTCGAGCCGGCGTAATCGCGGTTCTCTACCAGCTCGACCAGCGGGAAGCCGAGGAACTCCTGGTAGAAGCGGATGGTGTCCTCCACGTCGCGGCAGATCAGCGCCAGGTGGTGGACGCCCTGGACGGTGGTGGGCGGCCGGTTCGCTGGCGGCCGCAGGTACTGTTCGCGCAGCTGCGCGCGGCGTGCCCGGACCCGCTCCAGTTCCTGGCCTTCTGGCTGTGGCATGACCGCCTCCGATGCTGTTGCTCCGCGACCGCGGGCCGCGCCGCCACCGCTGCGCCGCCCGCTTTCCAGTGTCCCGCAGCGGGTCAAGGACCGATGAAGCCGGGGCGCAGATCAGCTGATGAGGCCGGGCGCAGATCAGCTGCAGCGGCGGGCGGCGATGACGCCTGGCGAGCAAGGTCCGCGAGCTCGCCCGCCGAGCACACTCGGGCGGCACTCAGCGGCTTTCAGCTGCCGTCAGCGACCGCCCGGTCCAGCTCGTGCTGCCGGCTCCGCCAGCCACGCAGGCCGTGGCCGAGCGTCGCCAGGTCCGGCGGCGGCACGGCGACGACCGGGCAGCGCACGTGCGCCGCGCAATAGCGGGCGACCCGGCAGGCCAGCAGGCGCCGCAGCTGACCCCGCCGGCCGGCGCCGACCACGAGCACGTCACCGTCGCTGTCGGCGACGTGCACCAGCGCGGCCGCGGTCTCGCCGCGCACGACTCTCGGCTCGCAGCGAACGTCGCCTGGCAGCCCGCCGAACGCGAGCCCGAGCGCGTCCAGCAGCCGGCTCGCGGCCGCATCTCGCCACAGCGTGCGCAGGTAGCCGGACGGCTGACGGCGGTCGGCGAGCTCACCGCCGGGCGGCATCCAGGCGTGCACCGGCACCAGCGTTGCCTCATGCGCCCTGGCCAGGTCCGCTGCGTATCGCAGCGCCTGAAGATTGCCCGGCGAACCGCTCACGCCCGCGATGACCCGGCGTACCCCGGCCACTGGCCGACCTCCTCCGTGACGTCTCCTGCCAGTCTGCCTCGTATCTGGACGTAGGTCACCGCTGGCTTACGCGGTCCATGCGGCCGCACGCCGAATCCGTGCGCGTTCCTGGCAGCGCGCTGGATCCGGTCGGGCCCCTGGCCACTCTGCGCGACGTTGCCTGGCGGTCGAGCTCGCCGCTGCGTCCGCAACAGCAAGAGCAGCTAATTGACAGTTACAGTCAAAAACTTCTAACATCTACTTAGCTGTTACTCTTTTATTCGTGATGCTATCGAAAGCTGGTGACTGTCATGGCGAAGCTGTCGGCGGCCGGCCTGATCACGGACGGGGCACAGGACCGGCGGCGGTGGTGGGCGCTGGCGGCGCTCGCGCTCAGCGTCCTGGTCGTGGCGCTCGACCTGTTCGTCCTCACCCTGGCACTGCCAACGCTGTCGTCTGACCTGCACGCCTCCTCCGCCGACCTGCAGTGGTTCGTCGCCGCTTACAGCCTCGTGCTGGCCGCCGCGTTGCTGCCAGCCGGCCTGCTCGGGGACCGTATCGGCCGCAAGCGGATGCTGACCGGCGCGCTAGTGCTGTTCGGCGCCGCGTCCCTGGGCTGCGCTTACGCGGCCGGCGCCGGCGAGCTCATCGCCGCTCGGGCGGTGCTCGGTCTCGCTGCGGCGGTGATCCTGCCGCTGTCGCTGGCCGTGCTGCCGGTCATGTTCAGTCCCAGCGAGCGGCCAAGGGCCATCGCGCTGGTGGGTGGCGCGACGTTCCTCGGCTACCCGATCGGCCCGATCCTGGGCGGCTGGCTGCTCGATCACTTCTGGTGGGGCTCGGTGTTCCTCATCAACGTGCCAGTAGTGATCATCGCCGTCATAGCGGTGAGCTGGCTGATGCCGGAATCCCGCGGCCAGCGGCAGCCCGTGGACGTGACCGGCGTGCTGATCTCCAGCACCGGCCTGGCCGCGCTCACCTACGGCCTGATCAAGGCCGGGCAGAACGGCTGGTCTGACCCCGGCGCGGTCGCCACGATGGTGGCCGGTGCCGTCGTCCTGGCCGGCTTCGCTGGCTGGGAGCGGCTGATCAGCCGCCGTGGCACGGGGCAGCCGCTCGTCGAGGCGACCTTGTTCCGCTCGGCCGGATTTACCTGGGGCACCCTGCTGTCCACCATGGTGCAGTTCGCGCTGTTCGGCATCGTGTTCGCGATGCCGCAGTACTTCCTCAGCGTCCGCGGTGTCGACTCGCTCGGCGCCGGAGTCCGGCTGCTGCCGATGATCGGCGGGCTGGTCGTCGGCCTGATGGCCGGCCAGCGGCTGCAGAGCCCGCGCCGCGGCTCCGAGGGCGGGCCAGCCATGCCGCTGGTGAACGCGAAGATCCTGGTGGCCGGCGGGTTCGCCATCATGGCCGTCTCGCTGGCCGTCGGCGCGCGCACGACCGTCGGCAGCGGTACCGCGTTCACCGCCGGGTGGATCGCAGCCACCGGCCTCGGCCTCGGATTCGCCATGCCCGCCGCGCTGAACGCGGCGCTGGGCGCGCTCTCACCCGAGCGCAGCGGCTCGGGTTCGGCGCTGATGACCGCTCTGCGGCAGGTCGGCGGCACCATCGGGATCGCCGTGCTCGGCACGGTGCTGGCCTCCGCCTATCAGAACCATCTGCACCTGGCGGGCGTCCCAGCCGCGCTGTCTAACGCCGCGCG
The DNA here is from genome assembly GCA_036495525.1 of Streptosporangiaceae bacterium. GTDB lineage: Bacteria > Actinomycetota > Actinomycetes > Streptosporangiales > Streptosporangiaceae > DASXMR01. The sequence continues at coordinate 17,815 of DASXMR010000113.1, forward strand.
CAGCAGCGTGGCAGCCGGCGTGGGCGTAGCCGGCAGCCTGCACTCCGGCACGGCGCTGCACGCGGTGCGCAGTGCCTATGTGGACGGCCTGGACATCATGCTGTGGGCGTGCGGCGGCGTCGCTCTGGCCGCCGCTCTGCTAGGCGCGCTGTTCCTGCCCAGGCGGCCGGCCGCGGCCCCGGCAGTTGCTCCCGACCCGGCGGCGACCGGCGACCAGCCGGCATCGGCCGTTGAGCACGCCCGCGACGTGCAGGCACCAGCCATTGGCCACGCCAGCGACCACAAGACACTGGCCGCAGAGCACGCCAGCGACCCGCCGGCACCGTCAGCAGGCCGCGCCATAGCCGGCCAGCACCCGTCAGCCGGCGGCGCGGCCGGCGGACAGACGGCGACATCCAGCGCGCTGCCCGATGCGGCTCCTGCCGCGGGCGGGCCAGCGAGGGCAGAATGACGGCCATGAGCGATTCGCCAGCGCCTGCCAGCACGGTTCGGCCGACCGGGCTGCGCGAGCGTAAGAAGGCCAGGACCAGGGCAGCCATCAGGGAGCACGCCCTGCGCCTGTTCCGTGAGCGGGGCTATGAGGCGACCACGGTCGACCAGATCGCTGCTGCCGCCGAGGTCTCGCCGAGCACCTTCTTCCGTTACTTCCCGACCAAGGAGGACGTCGTCCTGCAGGACGACTTCGACCTGGTGGCGCTCGCCGCGCTGGACGCGGTGCCGCCGGAGGTGGCGCCGATAGCCGCGTTCCGCGCGGCCGCTGCCGAGGCGTTCGCCACGCTCCCGTCTGAGGAACTGGATCAGATCCGGCAGACCGCGGCGCTGACCCTCACCGTGCCGGAGGTCAGGGCCAGGGCGATCGACGAGTTCGCCCGCACGATCGAGGTGATGGCGACCGCGCTCGCCAGGCGGGCGGGCAAGCCGCCGGACGATTTCGCGGCGCGCAACCTGGCTGGCGCCATGATCGGTGTGATCATGGCGGCGACGATGCCGTGGGCCGAGATGACCGGCGGCGACGATCTCGTCGAGCGCATCGACGCTGGCCTGGCTCACCTGGAAGCCGGCCTGCCCCTGTAGCCCGCTAGCAGCTAGCGCTCACCCGCCCGCCGGCCTGCCGCCACTTGACCTGTACCGCGGCAGAACCGCCGCGGCCGCCAGGACGCGCGTCCTCTCCGGCGCGGCATGCGGAAGCTCTGACCCGGCGCGCGCAGTGGGAGCCCAGGGTTCTGCCCGGCGCGCGCAGTGGGAGCCCGAGGTTCTACCCGGCGCGCGCAGTAGGAGCCCGAGGTTCTACCCGGCGCGCGCAGTAGGAGCCCGAGGTTCTACCCGGCGCGCGCAGTAGGAGCCCGAGGTTCTACCCGGCGCGCCTGG
>DASXMR010000114.1:0-14558 GCA_036495525.1 Streptosporangiaceae bacterium
CGGCTCCGGCAAGGTGACGCCTGTCATCGACAAGACCTACCCGCTGAGCCAGGCGCCCGACGCCATCCGGTACATGCAAGAAGGTCACGCCCGCGGGAAGGTCGTCATCACCATCTGAGGCAGACGCCACTACTGAGATCATGCGGGCCGGGCGCGCAGTGCCGACCAGCCGGCGTACGGCGCGAAGGTTCAGGCGGGATCGGCGCCTGGCGCTTTGACGCCCTTGACTGGAAGCAGGCGCAGCAGCAGTGCTAGCCGGGGTGTGGAACGAGTCTGGGATGACTACACCAGGGCTGTCGCCGAACTAGCCGGAAGCGGGACGGTCGACGTGCTGGCGCATCCCGACACCGCCGCTTCCATTCCTGACCCCGCGCATACGGAGGGACTGCTGGCATGACCAGGCCGTCCAGGGCACGAGCCACCCAGACTCCAGCGGCCAGGCAAAAGCAGGTCTGGGACAAGTCCGCGCCAAGCTACGACAGGCAGGTTGCGTTCTTCGAGAAGACCTGGTTTAGCGGCTGCCGGGAATGGCTCGGTCAGCGAGCGCACGGCCGGGTCCTGGAAGTTGCCCTCGGCACCGGCCGCAGCCTGCCCCACTACCCGGCCGATGTGACCGTCACCGGCATCGAGCTGAGCCCAGCGATGCTCGCCGTCGCCCGGCAGCGCGCTGCCGGCCTCGGCCGTGCGGTCGACTTCCAGGAAGGCGACGCTGAGCACCTGCCCTTCGGCGACGGAACATTCGACACCGTCGTCTGCGCACTTTCGCTGTGCACGATCCCTGACCCAGCCGCAGCGATCGCAGAGATGAAGCGAGTCCTGGTCCCGGCCGGCCAGCTGCTGCTGCTCGATCACATCGGCAGCACCTGGCCGCCGGTCTACGCCGCCCAGTGGCTGCTTGAGCGGATCACCGTCCGCGCAGCCGGCGAGCACTTCACGCGCCGCCAGCTGCCCCTCGTCCAGGCCGCCGGATTCCAGGTCATCGAGAGCGAGCGGCTGAAGGCCGGCTCGGTGGAACGCATCCACGCGGTCAAGCCGGCCAGTCCCGCGGCCATCCGCCGGCCTGGGACACCGCCGGTCACCTGAGCGCAGCCGCCCAGTCCGCGCCCGGCCGCCGGGAATACCAGGGCGCGCGCCTTGACATGAGCGCATCGGTTAGAGGACTCTAACGGTTAGTGAATGCTAACCGAGAGGCCGGCCGGTAGGGTCCGGCTGCTAAAGGGAGGTCGCTGACATGTCGGCCATCGTGGCCAGCACGGAAGTCGAGCGCCCGGCCGCCGAGGTCTTCGCTTATGCCACCGACCCGACTCGGTTCAGCGAGTGGCAGCAGGGCGTTGTAGACGGGCACATGCATGGTCCGGCCGACGGCACCGGATCGCCGGCCGTGGGCGCAAGGTGCCTGACGACCCGACGCATCGGCGGCACCAGCCGACCGTCCACCTCCGAGCTTGTGCATATCGACGCGCCCAGGACCTGGCGTGTGCGGGGCATCGATGGCCCGGTCCGGGCGGCAGTCGATGTCGCAGTCGAGCCGGTCACCGACGCCCGCTCCCGGCTGACCATCAGCGTCGACTTCACCGGTCACGGCATCGGCAAGATCCTGGTGCCGCTGGTGATCCGCCGGGAAGCCCGTAAAGAGATGCCAGCCAACGTGGCAGCACTCAAGCAGAAGCTCGAAGCAGGCTAGCGCTCCCGGGCGCAAGGCCAGCTGCGACCTCCTCAGCCCGTCTCCGCGGCGTCGAGGCCGGCTGGCTGAAGTAAGGCGCCGAAAGTCTCGATGCCGATGCGGAGCGCTGCGTCGCGGCGCAGGACAACGCCGGAGACCTCGGGGTGGCGGCCAGCCCAGGCCCGCGCCGCCCGGCCGGTGCTGAAGAAGCTGATGTACCCGCAGCAGCGATCCGCCGACGGGCGGTCGGGCCCGCCGGCATCACCGGCGAACACGACGGCGGTCCGCGGCGCCCACCGGGCGTGGCCGGCGTCGACCGTCACGGTGATGACGCGGCCGGTATCGGGCTCGGACGCGGTGATGGCGACGGGGCGTCCGAGCATGGCGGACACGCCGAGTGCGTCAATGGCGCACATCGCGTGCACACCCGGGCCGCCGCGCCAGCTGACCCGGATCGGGGTCGGCGCGGGGGAGAAGGGGTAGGCGGCACGGATCTCGCCGTCCGCGGTGAATGCGAGGAGGTCCGCTTCGGTCAGTTCGGCCCGCGTCCGGTCCGGGTCGCCGCCGCCGGCGCGGATGAGGCGCTCGAGATCGGCTGCTGGCGGCGGCCGCCCGGTCGCGGTGAACGCGGCCAGCACCGCCTCGTGCAGCAGGCGGGCCGGTCCGCTTAGCCGCCCGGCCCGCATGCTCATGGCCGGCACCGGATTGGTTTCCCAGCTCACTGTCCTGCTCCCGGCACGCTGGCCGGCGCCCCCGGCCTGTCGTGGGAGTCGTCCGCTGATCCGGCATTGGCGGCCAGCGTCGCTGCGGCCTCCGGCCAGGAGAATGAGCCGGGGGCCAGGTGCCACTGCGCCATCAGCCCGTAGAGCCCGGCCACGAACAGCCGCGCTGCCAGGGCCGGGTCGGTGCGCGCACGCCATTCCCCGGCCGCCACGCCCGCGGCGAACAACTCCTCAAGCTGCCTGTGCATCTGCTCGTCGGCGGCGCGGACGGCGGCGGCGATGACCGGCTCATGAGCGGCCAGCGCCCTGGCCTCCATCAGCACCCGGCATGTCTCGCTCTCGGCTTGCACGTGCGCCGCGATCGCCGCCGCCACCGCGCCCAGCACCGTACGCGGCGACTGCCGCCCGGCCTCGGGCAGCGCGGCGACCTCCGCGTCCACCCGCTGCCCGGCGCCGCAGTCCCACTGCTCGTGCAGCGCCAGGAAGAGAGCCTGCTTGCTGCCGAAGTACAGGTACGGAGTCCCTTTGGACACCCCCGCCTGGGCGGCGACGTCAGCCATCGTCGTGGCGTGGTAGCCGGACCTGGCAAAGCAGGCCAGCCCGGCGGCGATGATCTGATCCCGGCGCGCAGCCCGCGCCGCCTCAGCGATCCTGGGCACTGGCGTCCCCGTCGGCCTTTGCACGCCGCCGGGCGGCGATCAGCCAGGCGATCCCGGCCGGCGGGCAGCAGATCAGCAGTGCGCACAGCAGGCAGCGGTCCATCCCGCCGTTTGCATGCGGCAGCGGGCGTTCTCTGCTGCCGTCGGCCGGACCCGGCAGGTCAGCGGTCAGCTGACCCAGCTCACCTCTGGTCCGCGCCGCGTACGCGGCCCGGACGCGACCGGCGTGCTCTGCGGAGCTCAGCCGGCCCTCGGCGAACGCCGCGCTGATCATCCCAGCGACGGCGTCCCGGTCTGCGTCGGACGCCAGCACATCAGGCTGGCCGACCTGGCCGCCCGTCAGCAGGTCCTTGGTCTGGTGCTGCCGGATCGCCGGACCTCCTCGATTCGCAGAATTAAATGACTGACTGCCCAGTCATTTTAAGCACGGGATACGCCGCAGCGTCAAACCTCGTGCCAACTCCGGACGTCGGGACCGGCGAGTCAGCCGCCATCCGCGCGGGTCAGCGACGGATCGCCCGGCCCGGCGAGCCGGCGGTCGATCTCGGCGCCCATCGCCCTGCAGTCTGTCGCCGGGTGGTCGTACGGGCGCAGCAGTGCGCCGGCCAGCAGCTCGCGGGCCTGCTGCAGCTGCGCGATCCGCGCATCGAGGCGCTGGCCGGCGAGAGGCTTCCATTCGGCCGTGGTGGCGGCCCGCAGGATCCCGTCGACCTCGCCGAGGGTCAGGCCTATGTCCTGCATCATGCCGGTGAAGACCAGGCGGCGCAGGGTCTCTGTCCGGCACCGGTGCGCTACGCCGAGGGCAGCGCGGAAGCCCTGCCGCTTGCTGACTCATCGGTGTCGGTCGCCTGGTCCATCGCCTCAGTGCACCACTGGGCTGACCTGGACGCGGGCCTGCAAGAGGCCAGGCGGGTCCTAGTGAGCCAGCACGGCGGCGGCCGCCGGAGAAGGGTGAGCGTCAAGGCCACGGCTCCATGGCAGCCGGAAGTTCACCGGTCCGGCCATGTTGCCTTGTCAGCAGAAACGCCGGCCGAGCTGGCATGTCGGGCCGCCATGCCCACCTGACTGGACATGGGCGCGAACGCCCGGGCACGGACGCACCTGCCGTGAGTTCGTTAACGAGTTCCGGGACCCGCGTTTCGATCGCCGGGCCGAGCGGCAGGGAAGTTATACCAGCCCGGCACGCGCAGGAGGGAGTCGTCGTGAAGGCCATCACCGTGCGAGACCGTGCCGCCGGGGCCGGCGGGCTCACGCTGTCCGATATCCCGCACCCCCATGCGGCCGACAACGACGTGATCGTGCGCGTCTACGCGGCCGGGTTCACTCCGGGAGAGCTGGACTGGCCGAGCACGTGGACCGACCGGGCCGGCCGCGACCGGGCCCCGAGCGTGCCAGGGCACGAGCTGGCCGGCGTTGTCAGCGAGCTTGGCTACGGCACCACCGGCCTGACCGTGGGCCAGCGGGTGTTCGGGCTCGCCGACTGGACCCGCGACGGGTCGCTGGCTGAGTACACCGCGGTGGAGGCGCGCAACCTCGCCCCGCTCCCGGCGGACGTCGACTACACCACTGGCGCCGCAATGCCGATCTCCGGCCTGACCGCTTGGCAGGGCCTGTTCGAGCACGCAGGGCTGAGGACCGGCCAGAGCGTCCTGATCCATGGCGCCGCGGGCGGCGTCGGGTCGATCGCGGTGCAACTCGCCCGCGAACTAGGCGCCCGCGTGATCGGCACCGGCCGTGCCGCGGACCGGGAGGCCGCACTTGGGCTCGGCGCGGACGCATTCGTAGACCTGCAGGCCGACCGGCTTGAGGAGGTCGGCGAGGTCGACGTGGTGCTCGACGTCATCGGGGGCGAGATCCTCGACCGCTCGGCCGCGCTGGTGCGCGCCGGCGGAACGCTGGTCACGATCACCGGCCCGCCGAAGGCGCGCCCCGCCGACGGCCGGGCGATCTTCTTCGTCGTCGAGCCGGACCGGCTCCGGCTGGCGGACCTGGCCCAGCGGGTGCGGTCCGGGCGGCTGCAGCCGGTCATCGGGAGCGTACGGCCGCTGGCCGAGGTGCCGGCCGCGTTCGCCCCCGACCACCGGGTGTCCGGCAAGACGATCATCCGGGTCACCGACGGCGGATAGCGGAAGTCGGCCGTCCCCGATCTGACCAGCCCCAGCTACCTCCAACTCAAGGGACCAGACCTTGAGCTGCGAGTTCGCGTGCCAGACTGCGGGTCTGACCCGGCCCGCGGTGGAAAGCGGCCAGAGCGGCGAACCGGACGGTCCGGGTCGTCTCCGGTGACCAGGGAGGGCGGCGTGGCCAGACCAGCATTCGAGCCGCCGAAGTGGCGTAAGCCGGCGCCGCTTGGCTACGGCAACGCGATCGACTCGGTCGGCACGGTCGGCTCCTCGCTGCTCGCCGGGTTCAGTCTTGCCTCGGTCATCGTCGTCACCAGCTCCGCCGGGCAGTTCCGGTGGCCGGGTGCCGCAGTACTCGCGCTCGCCGCGGCCGCGGTCGCGCTCATCGCCGCAGTGCAGTTCACCTACAACACCCGCCAGTTCCTGTGGTCAGGTGCGGACGTGCGGCACTGGTGGCCGGAACTGCAGGAGAACTCCGAGCTGGAGATGCGGCTGCGCGAGGAGCAAGCGGAGTCGTTCGGCCGGTGGCAGGCCTGGGCGAGGTGGACGCGCACTGCGCACGGGGCTGGCGTGCTGATCCTGCTGGCAGGCCTGGCCCTGGCTCTGCCTCCGCCGCAGGGCGGCGCGCAGGCGGGCCTGCGCTGGGCGGCGTTCGGGGTGGCGGCCGCCGGCTGCCTGGGGGAGGCCCTGTGGACCGCGGCGATCTGGTACGACCGCCGTTACCGGCGGGCCAGGCCGCCGGTACCGGAGGCCAGCTGCCCGGTCTGCCAGCTATTCATCCGTCATCACCGCGGGTGCCCCTACGAAGGGCTCGGCATGCCGCAGGCGTGGGCACGATACCGGCACGACAGCCGCGAGCCAGCCGGCCCCGGCCCGGAGGGCGGCGGCCAGGTCAAGTAGGTCGGCAGCGCGCGGCGGCCGGCGTTGTTACGTGATCGAAGTGCCGCAGGGCGCGACGGCGCGACCGGCGCCCGAATACCGGGTGGCGCGGCCAGGCTGGCCCTGACAGGGTTGCCGCATGGCGACAGATCGGGCACGGCCGGCCCAGAATGCCGGCGAGCGGGAGATGCTGACCGGCTGGCTTGAGCATCACCGGGGGATCCTGGTCTGGAAGTGCGAGGACCTGACTGCCGCACAGCTCAGGCAGCGCGCCGTCCCGCCGTCTACCATGTCCCTGCTGGGGCTGGTCCGGCATATGGCGCAGGTTGAGCGCGGCTGGTTCCGGCAGATGTTCGCTGGCGAGGACGTGCCCGACCTGTACGACGCGTCAGCCGATGAGGACGTGGACTTCAACGACGTCGACCGGGCCGACCCGGCCGGCGCGCTCGGTGATTTCCACTGCGAGTGCGCCGCCTCGCGCGAACTGGTCGCGCAGGCGTCAAGCCTGGATGTCCTCAGCAAGCGGGTATCTGATCGCACCGGCCAGCCCTGGTCACTGCGCTGGATCGTCACCCACATGATCGAGGAGTACGCGCGCCACAACGGTCACGCTGACCTGCTCCGCGAGCGCGTCGACGGCACGACCGGCTACTACTGAGCCGCCGTGAGGACGCCCAGCGCCCCTCGCGCTTGCCGGTCATAAGGTCGGACGCGTCGAAGGAGACTAGCCATGGGCCGGATCGTGGTCATGAACCACGTCACGCTTGACGGCGTGATGCAGGGACCTGGCCGAGCGGACGAGGACACCAGAGATGACTTCGCGCACGGTGGCTGGGGCCGCCGGTCAGCAGCTCAAGACGACGCGGCTGGCACGGCCATGGGCGAGCGGATGGCAGCCGGCGGCGGGCTGGCCGGATGGCTGTTCGGGCGGCGTACTTACGAGCAGCTGCTGGCTTCGTGGAATGCCCAGGGCGGCCCGTTCAAGGATGCGCTGAACAACTCGCCCAAGTACGTCGCGTCCGCCACGCTGGCCGAGCCGCTGCCGTGGCCCAACTCGACCCTGCTGCACGGTGATGTCGTCAGCGCCGTGCGCGCCCTCAGGGCGCAATCCAGCGGCGTGCTGGCGATCATGGGCAGCGGCGTGCTGATCGGCTCGCTGATGGCCGCGAACCTGATCGACGAGTACCTGCTGATGATCCACCCGCTGCTGCTCGGCACCGGACGCCGGCTGTTCCCAGGCGGCGTGCACGCGTCACTGCGGCTGATTGCCCAGTCGTCAACCAGCACCGGCCTGCTGATCGCCAGCTACAAGCCGGCCAGCGACTAAGCGCGGGCGCTCATGCCAGGGGAGCCGTCACCGCCGCCTCACGGGCACAGCGCGGCGCGCACCAGATCGCGGAGTTCATCGTCGGGGATGCGCGCCGCGTCCTCGGGCCCGAGCCGGATGGTGCCCTTCCCGGCGGCCAGCTCGGGGTGACGCGCTGAGAAGCCGCCGTCGCGGCGCGGCGATACGTGCACGGAAAGCCCGTGCTTGCGGACCGCGACGTTCAGACGGCGGCCCCCGGACCTGTACGTCGGCATCCCGTAGGACAGCTCAACCTCGGCATCGGGACAGGTATCCATGATCAGCTGATCCACGCGGTCAAAGAGCGGCCGGTACTCACCGGCGATCTCGTCGCGGTACCGCTGCACTGCTTCATCCATAACGCTCAGTCTTACTGCTTCGAGCCGATCCGGCCGAACGACTACGGCAAGCAGCGACAGCGCGATGGCACGGACGGGTAGAGGCATGCCATGAACCTCGCCGACGTCGACCGTCTGGCCGCCGACCTGGAAGGGGTACAGAGGTCTGTGGCGGACGGCCGGGCCCAGTGGCGGTACCGGGGCAGGCTGGTCGCCCGGCAGCTCGATGACCACCACCTGGTGATCCGGGCCGATTTCGACTTCCGGGACTCGATGGTGCGCCAGTTTCCCGGGACTTTCGGCATCCCGGCCCGCTTCCGGAAGCACATGATGCTCGTTGCCGATCTTGCCCGCGGTGACGCTGGCGCGATCGAGGATGCGCTGGAGGCCGCCTGGCAGCTCCAGCGCGGTCACGGCTGACGCCGCCGCGATGCGAGCCGGCCGGGCCCGGCGGTCAGCAGTACAGCCGTGGTGCGAGGCCAGCCCGGTCGGCCGGCCGGTCTCGGTACGTGGCCTCGATGAACGCCAGGAACCGCTCCACGTCGTCCAGGTTCGAGGCCAGGCCGACCGAGACGCGGACCGCGCCGCCGTTGCGCAGGCCAAGCACGTCCAGGTACTCGTCCACGGTCCTGGCACCCGTGCGCAGCGCCCGGCTCACGTGTCCCCTGCTGAGGTCGAAGGCACCCTCGCCCGCACCAGGGTTGCAGAAGCAGCCGGTGCGCAGCGAGATGCCGGCAGCCGCGGTGTCCCGCGCCACGGCCCGCTCGTCGACCAGCTGGCCAGCCGGGTCAAGCAGGTTGAAAGCGACGGTCCCGCCGCGGCAGCTCGTTCCCGCTGGTCCGTAGATCAGGGCCATCGCAGTGCCGTCGCTGTGCCGCAGCCCGGCCAGCCTGCCGATGAGCCAGCCGGTCAGGCAGCTGACCCGCAGCTGGATCACATCCATGCCGATCCCGTTCACCCAGGACAGCCCGAACTGCAGGTCAGGAACGTTCAGGTAGTTGAGCGTGCCGTCCTCGAACCGGCTCTCGTCTCCCGCCAGCGCGTGCCAGTCACCCTGCACGCTGACCGCGTAGATGGTGCCGCCCGAGAACCACGGCCGCCACAGCCGCTCCAGCGCCTCCCGGCGAGCGACCAGGCAGCCCACCCCGGTCGGGTAGCCGAACACCTTGTACCAGCTGACCGGGACGAATTCGGGTTTCACCGCGGACAGGTCAAGCCGGCTGGCAGGCACGAACGCTGCAGCATCCAGGAGCACGTCGTAGCCGAGCTCGTGCGCGATGTCGATCCAGCGCAGCGGGTGCTGGACGCCGCTGAAGTTGCTCTGCGCCGGGTAGGCAAACAGCCCGCGGCGCTGCCGTGACTTGGCGGCCCCGGTGCCCGGTTCCGGCTGGCACTGGTCCTGCCCCCACTCCCGCGAGATCGTCCGCTGCCAGCGCGCGCGCCGCCCTCGGCCAGCCCACGGCGCGACCCCGGACCTGGCGACCCGCCAGGCCGCCCCGGCCGGTCCCGGCCTGCCCTGGCCGAGGGCGTGCCGCACGGCGTCATCGGCTATCCGCAGCTCGGCCGAGTCGAACGGCACGTACTCGGTGACCGCGCCGCGCGCCCTGGCGAACTCACGCACGCCATGTACCGAGTTGTGGTTGTCGAACGTCAGCACGAGCCTGCTGCGCGGGCCGAACGGGTAGGCCTCGCCGACGAGCCGGCACGCGCCGGTCGCGTTCGGCGTGAAGATCACCGCGTACTCGTCCGGCGGCGCGTTGAAGTGGGCCAGCACGGCCTGCCTGGCCTGCTCGATCAGCTCGGTTGACGCCGCCGACGTCGGGTTCTCCGAGTGCGGGTTGCCGTAGCAGTGCCGGCCGATGCGCGCGGCGTGCGCGTCCAGCTGTGCCTGAGCGGCGAGCCCCGCCCCGGTGTAGTCAAGGTAGATGTGACCGTCCGCGTCGAGGTACCCGTACTGGCTCGCGCGCAGCCTGTCCAGTGCCGCTGTCTGCGCGTAGGCCGGGTAGGCCGCCAGGAAGGCCTCGGCCTGCAACTGGCTGGCCGCAGCGCGCGCCGCAGCGCCCGCCAGGCCAGCCCCAGCGGTCACCGTGCCGCCTTGCGGGCCAGCACTACGCGGCCGGCTGCCAGCAGCGCCAGGGTAAAGCCGCCGAGGATGATCCAGTCAATCCAGGCCGCGTGCGCGAAGGTAGGGCCGTAAGAGGCCAGCAGCGGCGGGCCGAGGGCGGAGCCGCCAAGTGCCCATAGCCGCGGCAGCCCGGCGGCGTGCCCGAGTGCCTCGAACGCCCACCGGTTCGACATCGGGTAGCTGATCAGCCTTCCGGCCGCGGCCATGGCCGGGACCGGCAGGAACGCGCCGGAGAACAGCACCTGCGGAAAGCAGAGCATGGGCATGGCGACGACGGCCTGCGACGGACCGTTCACCGCTGCCGAGGTGAGCAGGCCCAGCGCCAGGGCGGCCGCCGAAGCCAGCACCAGCGTGAGGAACAACGAGGCCGTCTCGGCCTCACTCGTCGCCGGCAGCCGGTTCAGTACCCGCAGCAGCCAGAGAGTGACCGCGTCTACCAGGGCGAGCAGCGGCATCAGCACCACCAGCTTGGACAGCAGGTAACAGCCAAGGCCGACGCCGGCATGGTGCTCCCGGCGCACCACCGAGATCTCTCCGCATATCTGCGGCAGCCCGTAGCTGAGCCCGAAGAAGAATCCGGCGAATGCGATCCAGAAAATAGTCATCAGCGTGCCGTTCGGGCTCGGATGCGCGAACGAGAAACCGCCCGGCGGGAACAGCACGACGAACATGGCCAGCACCATTGCCGGGGACCCGGCAAGGATGGCCAGGGTGAGCTTGCTGTGCACCAGGATGTCGAGGCTGCGCTGGCTGAGCAGGACAAGCTGCCGCACGGCACCCGGCCGCCGTGCCGCCGGGGACAGCTCCCGGCCGTCGCGTGGCGCGCGGGCGATGTCGGGCTGGCCCTCAGGACTGCGCGCCATCATCGCGTCCTGGCCGGCCGCCGGGTCGTCACCGGCACCGGCCTCCATCAGGTCGTACACGTCCTCGAGCCGCTCGGCGCCGAAGTGCGCGCGCGCTTGCTGCGGCGGGCCAGCAAACGCCAGGCTTCCTGACCTGGCCAGGAACGCGACCTCGTCGCACATGTCGAGGTCGGCAGCCGCGTGCGTGGTCAGCACGACAGTCGTGCCCTCGTCGGCCAGCCGCCGCAGCAGCCGCATGAGGCCGGCCCCGGTCGCCGGATCCAGGCCAGACGTCGGCTCGTCGAGGAAGAAGAGCCGGGGCGCGACCAGCAGTTCCACGCCGATGCTGACCCGCTTGCGCTCGCCGCCGGACAGGGACCCGACGGCGATGTCGGCCCGGTCGGTCAGGCCGAGTACGCCCAGCACGCGGCTCACCGCGGCGTCCACCGCAGCTGGCCGGCTGCCGGCCGGCAGCCGGAGCCGCGCGGCATAGCGCAAGGTCCGGCGGACGGTCAGCTCGCGGTGGATGATGTCGTCCTGCGGGACGTAGCCGAGCAGCGTCCTGACCGCAGCCAGGTTCTGGTGGCAGTCGACGCCGTCGTACTCGACCGTTCCGCCGGCCGGCCGGCGCAGTCCGGCCAGCGTCTCGACCAGCATGGTCTTGCCCGCGCCGCTAGATCCAGCGATGGCGACCAGCTGGCCGGCCCGCACGGTCAGCGAGATTCCGGACAGCGTCTGCTGGCCGCCTGCCCGCTGGCTGACCCCGGTGGCGTCGACCCTGATCCCGCGGCCCGGGCCCCGTCCTGAACCATGTCCTGGCTGGGCTTCGGCGGTTGCCGGGCGGTCAGTGATGCTGACCGGCCCGGAATCCGCTGATTGCAAACCAGGACGAACCCACCCGTTATCTGCATGCGACATTAAGACCGCCCCCAAGTGACCGCCATGACGCGTCCGCACGAAGAGCAAATGAAGCGATAAATGGCTGGTCGCCAAATACGGTAAGGTGACGCCGCGTTACCCGCAAGGGGCGCGCTGTGTCATTTTCCGATGCGACCGACCGAGCTTGGCACGGATATCGGTGGCGTCGGGGTGGCGCATGTTGTCCAGGATGGCCAGGGCTTGCTGCCAGGCGTCCATGGCAGCGGTTTGGCTTGCGGCGCCGGCATGCGCATCACCGAGGTGGCCCAGGGTGATGGCCTGGTCGTAAAGCTCGCCGAACTCACGGAAGATGCCGACAGCCCGCTGATAGCGCGCCGCGGCGTCATCCATGCGGCCAAGGCCGTACTCGGCGTAGCCGAGGCTGTCCAGGGCGTGGGCCTCACCAACACGGTCGCCAGCGCGGCGGTACAGGCTGATGGCCTGCTGGCAGAACTTTGTGGCTTGCTCGGGCTGGCCGTGAGCGATGAGATTCCAGCCGATGGCGTTCAGGGCGACGGCCTGGCCGACCACGTTGCCGGCATCCCGGAACAAGCCGAGGGACAGCCGGGCGTGGCGGAGCGCATCGACGTGACGGCCCTGGCGAGCGGCGACCGTGCCCAGGGAGTGCCTGGCGTGGGCTGCGCCGGTCGAGTCGCCGGCCTGCCGGTGCAGCCGCAAGCATGCCGCGAAGTACTTGCGGGCCTGGCGATAGTCGGCCAGACGGAGACAGGCGGCAGCGATGCCCCGCAGGGCTGCGGCCTGGCCGGTGGTGTCGCCCTGCCGTGTCGCTGCGGCCAGCGCCGCACGCTGGATGGCGAACCAGTCGTTCCAGTGCCCGCGGCGGTCAAGGAAGTCAAACATCGCCCAGGGCAGTATCGAGGCGCACGCATCGCTGCCTGTCTCGGCGGCCAGGCTGACACAGCCGACGAGGACCTGGTGCTCTGCTTCGAACCAGGCTAGCGCCTGCTCGTGGCCATCGAGGCGCTCGGGAGCGACGCCAGGGCCGGGCGGGATGAGCGTCGGCACCTTTATCCGATGCGGGTTGAGCAGCTGGGCGGCGGCATGGCTGGTGCGCGCGTAGTGGTCGAGCACGCGCTGGATGGCGGCCCCCCGTTCGGCCTCCGGTTCGCACCTGGCGGCTAGCTCGGCGGCATGGGCGCGCAGCAGGTCGTGCAGGCGGTAGCGGCCGGGAACATGCTCGACGGCCAGGTTAGCCATGGCCAGCGTGTCGAGTGCGGTGCGCGCGTCGTCCTGCCCGGTGCCGAGCAAAGTAGCAGCGGCGGGAGCGGTGACGTCGGGGCCGGGGTGGAGGCCAAGCAGCCGGAACAGCCGAGCCGGCGCGTGGCCGAGGTGCTGAATGGACCAGGAGAATACCGTCCGGACGTCGGTCACCGGATCACTTGTCTCCAGCGCCCTCAGCCGCGACGCGGTGTCGGCCAGCTCGGCGGCCGAAGCGGCCAGCGGCACGGCGGGCCGGCCGGCTGCCCGTGCGGCGGCGACAGCCAGCGCCAGTGGCAGGTTCCCGCACAGGCGGGCCAGCTCCCTGACCGCGTCCGGCTCGGCTGCGGCCCTGCTGGCGCCGATGCGCCGGGTCAGCAGCTGCCTGGCCTCAGCGTCCGTCAGCACGTCCAGGGTGATCAGCAGCGCGCCCTCGCCAGCGGCCAGGCCGATCAGCCGGTTCCGGCTGGTCACCAGCACCATGCAGAGCGACGAACCGGGAAGCAGCGGGCGGACCTGCCCGGCGTCGGCGGCGTTGTCGGCCACGATGAGCACTCGCTTGTCCGCCAGCAGGGAGCGATACAGTCCCGCCTGCGACTCCGGATCCGGGGGAATCCGCTCGGCCGGTACCCCAAGGGCGTCCAGGAACCTGCGGATCGCGGTCCCCGCTGGCATGACCTCGTCCGAAGGGCCGAAGCCGCGCAGGTCCACATGCAACTGACCATCGGGGAACCTGGCCGCGGCCTGATGCGCCCAACGTGCCGCCAGGGCTGTCTTGCCGACCCCAGGCGGGCCATCGATAGCTGCGACCGCTATCTCGGCGGCGGCGCCGGTCGGGGGTTCATCCAGCAGAGCGCTTAAGGCGGCCAGCTCACTCGCCCGGCCGGTGAAGTGCGGTGCCGCGGCAGGCAGCTGCCTGGGCACCGCAGTCGGCTCCTGGCTACGGCCAGCGACCTGCGGCCAGCCGTCTTGCTGACCTCTTAGCGGGCTTCCCGTCGGCATCCGCGGGCTCAGGGCTGCCTGGCTGGCCGCGCCTCCGCCCAGGCGCCGCCCTGCGGCCGTGAGGAAACCTGCCCGTGAGTCATCCGTCAGTCCCAGCGCATCGGCGAGCCGGCGCACGGTATCGGAGTGCGGCAACCTTGCCCGGCCGCGTTCTAGGTTGCTGATTGCCCGGATGCTCAGCCCTGACCGCTCAGCGAGGTCCTGCTGAGTGAGCCCCGCCGACTGACGGGACGCGGACAGCCGGGCACCAAATGCCGTCCCGGCGTCGTTCACATCCGGCCCCACGACTCAGTGCTCACCAGCCACGCGTCTCCCGGAGCGACACCCACCCGGATTCTGTCGGCACTTCATCGCGATGTGCCGGCAGCCATGCCGATCAGGTCAGGAGGCCGACGGCATTGCTGGCGACCGCATGTCATGCCGCCATCCAGGTCAGCCAAGCCTACTGGCCCGCCTAGATGCATCGAGACCCTGGCTTGGGGATCCCGGTCGCAGCGCCGCAGGCCGCCGCCGGCCGGGAGCGCTGGTCGAATCCTCGCTAGGCGAGTTCCCGGCAATGGCGCACTTTTCATCTCCTGAGCTGCCTTATTCGTTGTAAAAGCCGCTGCGGCCCGGTCCTTTGCTGTGGCCAAAACTTCCAGAGAACTGCTGGAGAAACTGCCAGTGATACTTCATGGACTCTGGCCGGTCAGTCCGCCATCGTCATACCGGAGTGCCGGGCTGC
>DASXMR010000115.1:0-47182 GCA_036495525.1 Streptosporangiaceae bacterium
GGGTCGTCGTTGCCGTAGACGGTGGAGACCAGCTTCATCTTCGGGTACTTCTTCAGTTCCTGTTTCATGTACCCGATCCAGGTGTTCTGGTTCGTGGCCGAGGCGGCGGCGGACACGATGCCGATCTCGCCGGAGCCGTGGATCTCCTTGGCCAGCAGGTCCACCTCGCTGTCCCCGATGGCCTGCGACGAGGCCTGGTTCACGAAGATGCTCCGGCAGCTGGGTGCGTCCGAGTCGTAGGTGACCACGGTGATGCCTTTGGCCATGGCCGACTTCAGCGTGGGGCACAGCGCGGACGGGTCCGTTGCCGACACGATCAGCGCGTTCGCGCCCTTGGTGATCGCCGCCTGGATGGCTGGCAGCTGCGAGGACGGCGCGGCCGCGGTGCCGCTGGTCTCGGTGCCCGACTCGCCGAGCGTGCCGAGGGCGGCCAGCGCCCCGCCGGTCTTCACGCTGTCGGCGAGGGTGAAATACGGGTTGCCGAGGTTTTCGGGATCACATAGACCTTGAGCCCCTTCTTCAGCGCGCCCGACGAGGAGGTCCCGGAAGAGGAACCCGGCGAGCCGGAAGAACTGCACGCCGCGAGCAAGGCGGACGCGCTGAGGAGCACGGCGGGCACCCACAACGCCCGCCTGATGGGAGGTCTCATAGCTGAATCCTTTCAACTAGATGGTGCTGTCAACGGCTCTTTCTGCAGCGCACGGGTGGGTGGGTTGGCGTAGGGGACGGGGGTCATGGCCAGGGACATGTGCGCGGGCAGCGTTCAGTCACGGAGCGCCTCCGGCGAGCGGGGGCGGCGCGGCGCGGCGCGGCCGGCTACGAGCCCAGCGCGCCAGGCCGCCGCGCCACAACGCGGCGGCATTCGGGGCGAAGACACTGACCAGCAACAGCGCCCCGATGACGATGCCGGTAGCTTCCTGGTTGAAGTTCGTCAGCAGCAGAGCGTTCTGCAGCGCGGCGAACGCGATCACGGCCAGCACCACGCCGGCCAGCGTCCCCTTGCCCCCGAAGATGGACACCCCGCCGAGGAGAACGATGGCCACGACGTCCAGTTCGAGGCCGAGGCCGTTGTTCTGCACCGCAGTAGCCAGCCGGAACGTCCACAGCACCCCGGCCAGCGCGCAGACGAGTCCAGACGAGGCGAATAGCATGGTCTTGACCCGCTTGACCCGGATCCCGGCGAACAGCGCAGCCTCCGGGCTTTCGCCCATTCCGTAGATGGCGCGGCCGGTCGCGGTGAAATGCAGCACGATGCCGAACACGACGGCCAGCACGACGAAGATGGCGACGTTGTACGGGATCTGAGTGCCAGGTAGCGGATTGAGACCGATATTCGTGTAGCTGGCCGGGAAATTCGAGATGGTGTGCGGGCCAAGCAGGATCAGCGCGACGCCCCGGTACAGCGCCAGGGTGCCGATCGTTACGGCCAGCGACGGCAGCCCTGCCCTGGTGACCAGCAGTCCGTTGATCAGTCCTGCCGCGATGCCGAGCAGCGCCACCATGACGAAGATGGCCGGCATCGGCCAGTGCCGCGCCCACAGGTAGCCAAGCAGGGCGCTGGACATGCCCAGGGTCGAGGCCACCGACAGGTCAATCTCACCGCTGATGATGATCAGCGCCATGGGCAGTGCCATGATGGCGATCTCGCCCGAGGTAATCCCGGTGTTGAAGAAGTTGATGCTGGTCAGGAACTGAGGCGAGGTAGACGCGCCGAAGATCAGGATGCCCACCACAAGCAGGCCAAGGCCGGCCTCCCAGCGCAGGGAGGCACGAGCGGCGGCATTGAGACGCTTGGTCACCAGGTCACGTTCCAACGCCGGCGCTCCTCCGTCGCAGCGCGGCCTGCAGCCGCAGGGAGATGATCCGGTCCAGCGTGATGGCCAGCAGCAGCAGGAAGCCGGAGATCGCCTCGAGCCATAGCTGCGAGATGCCGAGCACGTTCAGCGCGGAAGTGATGCTGCTGAGCAGCAGCGCGCCGACGGCCGCGCCTACCGCGCTGCCGCTGCCGCCGAAGATGGCCACCCCGCCAACCACCACAGCGGAGATCACGGTCAGCTCGTAGCCGGTGCCGGCGGTGGAGTCGATGGTCTGGTACTGCGCGGCCCACAGCACCCCGGCCAGCCCGGCGATGCCACCGCTGACCCCAAATGCGGTGAAGATGCGCCGTCCAGTCGGAATGCCGGCCAGGCGGGCCGCCTCCGGATTCGACCCGATTGCGTACAGTTCGCGGCCAGACCGGAAGGAACGCAGGTAGTAGGCGCCGATGCCGATCACCGCCGCGACCGCGATGGCCAGGTAGGGCACGCCGAGCACGCTGGCACGCGGGATGCTGGTGAACGAGCTCGGCAGCGTCTGCGCGGTCACCTCGTTCCCGCCGACGATGAGGATGTCGATGCCCCGGATGATGTACAGCGTGGCCAGCGTGACGACCAGGCTGGGCACCCGGCCAAGCGCCACCATCAGCCCGTTCGCCATGCCGCAGGCCAGCCCGATGCCGATGCCGGCCAGGAAGACGACCGGGACGCCGATGCCTGGATGCGACCCGAAAAGGCTGGCCGACATGTAGGCAGACAGGCCGAGCACGGAGCCTATGGACAGGTCCACGTTGCGGCTGATAACAACCATCGTCTCGCCCAGGGCTAGCAGCGCGTAAACGACGGTGTTGATCAGCAGGAACTGGATGTTCTGCTGGTCAACGAACGACGGGTGGATAGCAGTGGTGACCGCCACGAAGACGACGAACACGGCGATAATGCCGGACTCGCGGACCCGGAACACCCGCTCAGTGAGCCTGCGTGAGCCTGCGCCGGGAGCCGCACCCGGCGAGCCCGGGCGTTGCGTTATGGCGGAGGTCATAGCGCCTGCCCCGGTAGCTGGCCGGTGGCCGCGGCCATGATGCTCTCCTCGCTCGCGTGATCACGGTCGAGCTCCGCGGTCAGCCGCCCCTCGCGCATGACCAGGATCCGGTCGCCGAGGTGCATCACCTCGGGCAGCTCTGAGGAGACCATCAGGATTGCGACACCGTCGTCGGCCAGCGAGGTGAGCAGCTGGTGGACCTCGGCCTTGGTCGCGATGTCGATGCCCCGAGTCGGCTCGTCAACGATGAGCAGCGCCGGCCGTCGGCCCAGCCACTTGGCTAGCACCACCTTCTGCTGGTTGCCGCCGGACAGATGGAACACCGGATCGGTCAGCCGGCCGTACTTGAGGTTGAGCCGGACCGCCCAGTCGGCCGCGAACGCTCGCTCGGCTGCTGACCGGACCAGCCCGCCCTTGCGCAGCCGTCTCAGCGAGGCTAGGGCCACGTTCCGCTGAACGGACATGTTCATGACCAGGCCCTGCTGCCGCCGATCCTCGGGGACGAAGCCGATTCCGGCCGCCATTGCCGACGTGGGCGATGCCCGGCGCAGCTCGCGGCCGCGCATGACCACCCGGCCGGCGTCGTACCGGTCGATGCCAAAGATGGCCCTGGCCACCTCGCTGCGGCCCGAGCCGACTAGGCCAGCCAGCGCGACAATTTCGCCAGCCCGGACGTCCAGTGAAATGTCGGTGAATACCCCCTCCCTGGTCAGGCGGCCGACCCGGAGGACAATCTCGCCGGGTTCGGTGAGCTTGCCCTCCGCGCGCTCGGTCAGCGTCCGGCCGACCATTGCGCGGACCAGGTCATCTGGGGTCAGCCTGGCCAGCTCGCGGGTCAGCACGTGCCGGCCATCCCGCATCACGGTGACCCGCAGGCAAACAGCGAAGACCTCTTCCAGGCGATGCGAGATGAACAGCACCGCTGCCCCGGCCGTGCGCAGCGCCCGCATCACCTCAAACAGCCGAGCTACCTCAGCCGCGGACAGGGCGGCGGTCGGCTCGTCCATCACGATCACCCGCGCGTCCAGCGATAGCGCCTTCGCGATCTCCACGATCTGCTGGTCGGCGATGGACAGGCCACGGCTGACCCGGCCAGGGTCAAGCCGGACCCCGAGCCGGCCGAAGAGCTCGGCGGCAGCAGCGTGCATCTGCCGCCGGTCGATACGCCTCCCGGTTGTCAGCGGCTGGCGGCCCATGAAGATGTTCTCGGCCACAGACAGGTCAGGGAAGAGCGCTGGCTCCTGGTAAATGACCGCGATGCCGGCCTCCCTGGCGTCTGCCGGGCCGTGCAGGGTAACCGGCTGCCCGTCGATGAGCAGGTCTCCGGAGTCCGGCCGGAGCACGCCGGCCAGGATCTTCACCATGGTTGACTTGCCTGCGCCGTTCTCGCCCACCAGCGCGTGCGCTTCCCCCGCGTGCAGGTCGATGCTGCCGGCGGCGACTGCCTGGACAGCTCCGAAGGCCTTGCTCACCCGGTGAAGCGACAGCACCGGAGCGGCTCGGCCACCAGCCCTGCCAGGGCTGGCCGGCCGGGCATCACCGGCGGAGCTGGGTGCCCGCGCCCCGGAGCTGCCGGCAGCCTGACCGTCGCCAGCGATCACGGGCTGTCACCTCCTGATGCCCATGGATGGGTTTGCCCTGCCTGTCCCGATAGCGCCAGTCAGGCTACCCTGCAGAGAGAGTTTGATATAACGTTTCAACCCAATGAGGAGCAGTCTCAAGGGAACTTATTGGCGTGTCAATAGAGCCGGCGGGTGCAATCCTCGAATCGTTACAGACGGATAGCGCAGAAGGCAGTTCCAGTCGCCGACCTGACGACAGCCCGGTGAGGATGGACCCCAGTGTGCAGCGGCTGAGGTCATAGCACGGGGTGGCGGGCGGCGGACCCGAGCGCGAGCGTCACCTGGCTGACGCCGCAGCACGGGGGCACGACACTCGCCGGACAGGAGGAGAAGTGGCGAACCCGCCGGTCAGCATCAGGGAGGTCGCCGCACTGGCTGGCGTCTCCGTCGGCACGGTCTCGAACGTGCTGAACAGGCCCGAAGTGGTAGCGGAGGCCACCCGTAACCGGGTCCTGGCGGCGATCAGGGAACTGGGTTTCATCAGGAACGAGTCCGCCCGTCAGCTGCGGGCCGGCCGCAGCCGGGCCATCGGCCTGGTAGTGCTTGACGTGGCCAACCCGTTCTTCACTGATGTCGCTCGCGGAGTAGAAGACGAGGCCAGCGAAGCTGGCCTCGTCGTCATTCTGTGCAACAGCGACGATAAGAAGGCGAAAGAGTCCAGGTACCTGGAGGTGCTGGAGGAGCACCGGGTACAGGGCATCCTGATCACCCCGGTGGCCGGCGCTGACGCGCGGCTTGCGCGGGTGCAGCGGCGCGGCACGCCCATCGTGCTGCTGGACAGCCGGTCGCCCTCCAGGGGCCAGTGCTCGGTGTCGGTGGACGACCTACTCGGCGGCGATCTGGCCATCTCGCATCTGCTGGAATCGGGACACGAGCGGATCGCGTTCGTCGGCGGGCCATCGAGCATCCGGCAAGTCGCCGACCGGCGGGACGGCGCCCTGCGTGCCCTTGAGCAGGCGGGCCGCAGCCCCGCTGACCTGCACGTGCTGGAGACCGCCGCGCTGAATGTGCCGGCCGGGAAGAGTGCGGCCGGCGTGCTAGCCGATTTGCCAGCTGGTCGCCGCCCGACCGCGGTGTTCTGCGCCAATGACCTGCTGGCGCTCGGCGTCCTGCAAGAGATGACCAGCCGGCGGATCCGAGTGCCCGAAGACGTCGCCATCGTTGGGTACGACGACGTGGACTTCGCCGCCGCAGCGGCCGTTCCGCTGTCCTCGGTCCGCCAGCCCCGGCAGCAACTGGGCCGTGCGGCCGCCCAGCTGCTCATCGAGGAGGCGCTCGGCGATGGCGCACACCGCCATCGGCAAGTCGTGTTTGAACCTGATCTGGTGATCAGGACCTCAAGCCAGGGGCGCTCCCGTGCCGCACGTCGACCACGGTCGGCCGCACCTGCCGCCGGGACGCCGCAGGAAGCGGCCGGCATTGACAATGCGGCGCCCGGAGAACCAGCGCCGGCCGCTGCCGGCCGCGGCACGGGCGGCTGACGCCGTGCGGATCGCGCTGTTCGTTACCTGCCTCGCCGACACGCTGTTCCCGGAGGCAGGTAAGGCGACTGTGCGGTTGCTCGAGCGGCTCGGCCACCAGGTGGATTTCCCGCAGGCCCAGACCTGCTGCGGGCAGATGCACGTGAATACTGGCTACGTCCGGCACGCTCGCCAGCTAGTCAAGCGTTATTCAGACGTATTCGCTGGCTACGAGGCGATCGTCGTCCCGTCCGGTTCGTGCACGGCGTCGGTGCGTCACCAGCATGCGCTGGTGGCGCGCCGCTGCGGGGATGAGGCGCTGGCAGCCCGGGCGACGGCTGTGGCGGCCCGCACCTGGGAGCTTTCTCAGTTCCTGACCGCGGTGCTGGAAGTGGAAGATGTCGGCGCGTACTACCCGCACCAGGTGACATATCACCCGACCTGCCACTCGCTGCGCATGCTAGCGGTTGGCGATGCGCCGCTGCGGCTGCTGCGCCGGGTGCGCGGCCTGGATCTGGTAGAGCTGCCGGACGCGGAGAGCTGCTGCGGCTTCGGCGGCACATTCGCACTGAAGAACGCCGACGTGTCCACGGCGATGCTGTCGGACAAGATGCGTAACGTCCTCGCTACGGGGGCGGAGGTGTGCACGGCCGGCGATAGCTCATGCCTGATGCACATCGGCGGCGGCCTTTCGCGGCTGCGAGCCGGGGTGCGCACCGTGCACCTTGCAGAGATCCTCGCCGCCACGCAGGAGAGCCCGTGAACAGGGCGTTCCTTGGCATGCCCACGGCCCCGCGCGGGACAGGGCACCTGCGCGGATCGGAGCCGTTCCCGGCCGCCGCCCGCAGCGCGCTGGCCGACAGCCAGTTGCGGCATAACCTGGCGAACGCCACCGCGACGATCCGGGCCAAGCGGGAGGCAGTCGTGGCTGAGCTGCCCGACTGGGAGGACCTGCGTACTGCCGGGCAGGCGATCAAGGACGGTGCCCTGAACCGGCTGGACAGCTATCTGGTTCAGCTCGAGGGGCAGGTAACCGCGCGCGGCGGGGTGGTGCACTGGGCGCGGGACGCCGACGAGGCGAATCGGCTGATCGCAGACCTGGTCCGGCAGTCGGGGGCGGCCGAGGTGGTGAAGGTCAAGTCGATCGTCACCGACGAAATTGGGCTCAACGACGCGCTGGCGGCTGCCGGGATCACGGCGCACGAGACCGATCTTGCAGAGCTGATCGTCCAGCTCGGGCACGATCGGCCCTCGCACATCCTGGTGCCGGCGATCCACCGCAACCGGGCCGAGATCCGGAAAATCTTCCTGCGCGAGATGGCCGGGGTGGACCCTGACCTGAGCGACAGCCCGGCCGCGCTCACGGCGGCAGCGCGAGGCTACCTGCGCAGGCGGTTCTTGTCTGCGCGGGTGGGCATCAGCGGCGTGAACTTCGCGGTCGCCGAGACCGGGACCCTGTGCGTCGTCGAGTCGGAGGGCAACGGGCGGATGTGCCTGACCCTGCCTGAGACGCTGATCACCGTCATGGGGATTGAGAAGGTCATTCCGTCCTGGCGGGACCTGGAGGTCTTCCTGCAGTTGCTGCCGCGCTCCTCGACGGGCGAGCGGATGAATCCGTATACAAGCATGTGGACCGGGGTCACCCCTGGTGACGGCCCGCAGCACGTGCACCTAGTACTGCTGGACAACGGCCGCACCGCCGCGCTCGCCGATGAGACCGGCCGTCAGGCACTGCATTGCATTCGTTGCTCAGCATGCCTGAACGTGTGCCCTGTCTACGAGCGGGTGGGCGGCCACGCCTACGGTTCGGTCTACCCCGGACCGATCGGCGCCATCCTCTCGCCGCAGCTCACCGGGGTCGAAGACAACGCCTCTCTGCCCTACGCATCATCGCTGTGCGGAGCCTGCTACCAGGTCTGCCCTGTCAAGATCGACATTCCGTCTGTCCTGGTCCACCTGCGCGCCCGGCACGTCGAGCAGGTCGCGGCTGACCGCCGGATGCCCACCGCGGAGGCGGTTACCATGGCCGCCGCTGCCTGGGTCATGGCCAGCCCTCGTCGCTGGGCAGCGGCGCAACGGGCGAGCCGGATGGGTCGGCTGGCCGGGCGAGAAGGCCGGCTTCGGTCGCTGCCACCGCCGCTGTCCGCCTGGACTGTCTCCCGCGACGCCCCTGCACCGCCCGCTCAGACATTCCGCCAATGGTGGAAGGCACGGAGCGGGGACACATCGTGACTGGCCATGGTGGATCAGTGGCCGGGGAGAACGGCCTGACTTCGCGACAGGAGGTGATACAGCGCATCCAGGACGCCCTTGGCCGGCCAGCGACATCCGCGGGTCTACCGCCCTCACCCCGCGACGTGCCCCGCACGTACCGGACCGCGGAAAGGCTGCCCGCTAGCCAGCTCACGAGCCTGCTGGCAGACCGGCTGGCCGACTACAAGACGCAAGTCCGCGGCTGCTCCCCAGCGCAGCTCACTGCCGTAGCCGCCGAGGCGCTGGCAGAGCGCGGCGTCCGGCGGCTAGTTGTTCCGCCTGGTCTGGAGGTGACGGGCCTGGACCTGGCTGCCCTAGCCGAGCTGTCTGGCGCAGACGTCATACCCGACGACAGCCTCAGCCCAGCCGAGCTTGACACCGCAGACGGCGTCATCACCGGGGCGGCCGTCGCCATCGCCGAGACCGGGACCATCGTGCTAGACGGCTCGCCCGGCCAGGGCCGCCGGGCGATCAGCCTGATACCCGACTACCACCTGTGCATTGTGCAAGCCGGCCAGGTAGTCGCCCTTGTCCCGGAGGCCGTTGCACAGCTCGTCCCGGTGCGACCCCTCACCTGGGTCAGCGGCCCTTCTGCCACCAGTGATATCGAACTGAACCGGGTCGAGGGCGTCCACGGCCCCCGCGCCCTCGAGGTCATCATCGTCACACCGGAGTAATCGCCCCTGCGGTCACGCTCGGTCTGCTCAGGAACGCTGCTGCCGACTATGGCCCAGTAAGCAAATGGGCGCGAGCTAAGCCGCACCAGGCAGCCGGTTTCTTAAAGATCATGGATGCGAGTCAGTGCTCGCCGTGGTGGTAGACGCCGAAGACGTTGCCGGCCGGGTCGCGCAGCGCACCGGTCTGCATGTGGTCGTCTACCGCCATCGGCCCGTAAATCCGGCTGCCGCCCAGCTTCTCGGCCCTGGCCAGTGTTTGCTCGACGTCGGGCACGCTCGCGTAGACCGTCGCCCACCGGTCGCTCTGGCCGGCCCCGATCCCGCCCTGGATGCCGTGGCCGGCGCCCGTGTCCACCATGCCGTAGCTGCCCTCGCCGACGTTCCAGCCGAATAGCTCCGCGTAGAACCGCTGGCTGCGTGCCGCATCGCTGCCGAGCACCTCGAACCAGTCCACCGCTGCTCCAGACCCCGCTGACGGCCTGCCTGCCTCGTCCTGGTCGCCCTCGGCCTGCACCAGCCCGACTAGCAGACCGTCCGGGTCGTTGAACATGGCGAAGGTGACCATGTCGCCGAAGCTGGTGACCGGCATGACGATCGTGGCGCCGAGCGAGACCGCCTTGTCGAGCACGGGCTGCAGGTCCGGTGCCGCAACGTAAAACGTCGACCACGGCTCGCCGCTCTGGCTCCGGCCGATGCCGCCGCTGATGCCGCCGCCGCCGCGGGTGTCGATGATCGTGTATCCGCCTTCTTCCATCGGCTTCGGATCCCAGCCGAATACCTGCTTGTAGAAGCTCACCAGCGGCTTGTCGTCCGCTGCGCCGATCTCGAAGTGCACCACTGCGTTGCCCACGGTCGTCCCCCTTGAAGCTGCCTGTGCCTGCGCTGCCGTCGTTACCAGCGACGCTAGCCTCCGGCACTGACAGTGCCTGCCCGCCGGGCGCCAGGCAGAGGTGAATACATGGCGCCGCGTGATCGCCGCTGCGCGTTCCGGCCAGCGGCGGCGGCAGGCGCTATTCTGGATGCATGCCAGCTGCGCTCACTGGGCGATTTCGCCGCCTCCCGGCCCCGTCAGGGCCGTCGGGGGGCGTCAGCGCGCGCTAGCGATTGACTCCGATCCGAGGGCCGGAGCCGGGAGGGCCTGTCCTGCCCAGCCATTCGGATCTCACCAGGGAGTCACCATGCCCGGCTATCTCAGCCCCGCGCAGCTTGAGCGCGACCTGTCCATTCCAGACCTGTCCGATCCGGCCGACGGCCAGCACGCGATCCAGCAGCTGGTCCAGCTGGCCGCCGATGAGCTGTCCCGCGCCTGGCACTGCGAGGTGCGCTGGTGCCGCGGCCCGCGCATCGTCACGGTCGCCGACAACTACGACGGCCTCGGCTACGACCCGGCTGCCGTGACCAGGGAAGGCCGGTACACCCGCTACGCCGGCGACAAGCTCGTGCTGCGCAGTCACTCCACCGCGATGGTGCCGCCGGCGCTGCGCGCGCTCGCCGCCCGGCCGGCCCGCCCGCGCGACGTGCTACTGGTCTGCCCGGGCATCTGCTACCGGCGCGACTCGATCGACTGGCAGCACACCGGCACGCCGCACCAGCTTGATCTCTGGCGAATCTCTTCCCGGCCGCTGGGCGAAGCCGAGCTGAGCCAGATGATCGGCACGCTGCTCGGCGCGCTGGTGCCCGGCCGGGCGAGCCGGGCCGAGCAGCGGGTCCACCCGTACACCACCGACGGCCGGCAGCTGGACGTCGCGCACGCGGACGGCTGGGTCGAGGTGGGGGAATGCGGCCTGGCGCACCCGGCGGTGCTGCAGCGAGCCGGGCTGGCTGGCTGCCATGGCCTGGCCCTCGGCATGGGCCTGGACCGGCTGCTGATGCTGCGCAAGGGCATCCCCGATATCCGGCTGCTGCGCTCAGCTGACCAGCGGATCAGCAGCCAGATGACCGGCCTGGCGCCGTACCAGCCGGTGTCGACGATGCCCGCGGTGCGCCGGGACCTGTCCGTGGCGGTCGAGCCGGGCCAGGACGACGAGACCATCGGGGACCGGGTGCGCGACAGCCTGGGCGCTGACGCCGACTGCGTCGAGCAGGTGACGATCCTGTCCAGCACGCCCTGCGCTGAGCTGCCTGAGGCGGCCGTCCGCCGGCTCGGCGCCCGGCGCGGACAGCGCAACCTGCTGGTCCGGGTGGTGCTGCGGCACCTGGCCAGGACCCTGACCGACGCCGAGGCCAACGAGCTGCGGGATCGCATTTACACGGCCCTGCACCAGGGCGGGCGGGCACAGTGGGCCTCGGCCGCATCGCCCTGGCCAGCTGCGTCGCCTCAGCCAGCGGCGTCAGCTCAGCCGGCCGCGGCCGCTGGCGACTGACTGGCCGTGAGCACGCGCTGCTCGCCGGCGTAGATGTTCATCGAGCCGCCGCGCAGGAAGCCGACAAGTGTCAGCCCGGCCTCGGCGGCCAGCTCGGCGGCCAGCGAGGACGGCGCGGACACGGCGGCGAGCAGCGGGATGCCCGCCATCACCGCCTTCTGCACCAGCTCGAACGAGGCGCGGCCGCTGACCAGCAGGATGCAGCCGGTCAGCGGCAGGCGCCCCTCGCGCAGCGCCCAGCCGACGACCTTGTCCACCGCGTTGTGCCGGCCGACGTCCTCGCGCACCGCCAGCAGCTCGCCGTTGCTGCTGAACAGCCCGGCGGCGTGCAGCCCGCCGGTGCTGGCGAACACCCGCTGCGCCTCGCGCAGCCGGTCCGGCAGCGCGGCCAGCACCGGCACGCTGACCTGCACCGGGTCCAGGGAGAGGTCGAATTCGGGCAGCGCGGCCAGCTCGTCGATGCTGGCCTTGCCGCAGACGCCGCAGGCGCTGGTGGTCAGGAAGCTGCGCCGCAGGCCCGCGGGGACGCTGATGCCAGGGCGCAGGGTCACGTCGGCGATGTTGCCGGCCCCAGCGTGCTCGGCGTGGCCGCACTCGTCGGTGCCGCAGATCCTGACCTGCGCGATGTCGGCAGCCGAGCGGACCACGCCTTCACTGACCAGGAAGCCAGCGGCGAGGTCGATATCGTCTCCTGGAGTGCGCATCGTCAGGGTGACGGCCTGGCCGCCGATCCTGATGCCGAGCGGCTCCTCGGCAGCGAGGAAGTCCGCTCGCGCGCTCGCCTGGCCGGGCAGCGCTACCCGCAGTACCCGCCGTCGCGTCGTCCTGCCGCTCACCAGCCGCCTTCGCCCTCCGGTATCGACCCTTTCAGCCTAGCTCGCAGCCAGCGGCCCTGGCAGCGGCCGCGCATCCGCGGTGCCCGCAAGGGCCGCGAGAATCGCCCGGCCAGAGCCGATCCGGCCGGCCTGACGGCCAACCAGGAGGGCCGTTGCCCGGAAACATCGTGCAACGATATAGTTTCAAGGTCATCTTTGACCCCGACATATTGCCGGCCACTGGCCGGCTTGCTTGGATAGGGGACGTGAAACAGTCGGCCTGGATTGCCAGCTGGCCAGCCCTCAGGCAGCTGACCGGGCACGACCGGCTTGGCCGCGGCAAGGCCGTGCGCTCACCGGAGACCGAGGCCGCGGCGCCGCGCACCGCGAGCGCGGACCGGATGGTCAAGTCGATCTGCCCGTACTGCGCTGTCGGCTGCGGCCAGCGGGTCTACGTGGCCAGGGACGCCGCCGGCGCCGACGTGGTGACCCAGATCGAGGGTGATCCGGACTCGCCGGTGTCACGCGGGCGGCTGTGCCCCAAGGGCTCGGCGAGCAAGCAGCTGGTGACCCACCCTGGCAGGCAGACGACCGTCCTTTACCGCCGGCCATACGGCACCGAATGGGAGCCGCTGAGCCTCGACCGGGCGATGGCCATGATCACCGAGCGGGTGCTCAGTGCCCGCCGCCAGGGCTGGCAGGAGAGCCTGCAGGGCCAGCCGGTGAACCGCACGCTCGGGCTGGCCAGCCTCGGCGGCGCGACGCTGGACAACGAGGAAAACTACCTCATGAAGAAGCTCTGGACCGCGATGGGCGCGATCCAGATCGAGAACCAGGCGCGGATATGACACTCCGCCACCGTCCCCGGTCTGGGGACTAGCTTCGGCCGCGGCGGCGCTACGACGTTCCCGCGCGACCTGGTGAACTCCGACTGCATCGTGATCGCCGGGTCCAACATGGCCGAGTGCCACCCGGTCGCGTTCCAGTGGGTGGTCGACGCCAAGCGCCGCGGCGCGACGATCATCCATGTGGACCCGCGGTTCACCAGGACCAGCGCGCTGGCTGACCTGCACGTGCCGAACCGGGTCGGCGGCGACGTCGTCTTCCTTGGCGCGCTGATCAATCACGTGCTGTCCGGCGGGCACGAGTTCCGCGAGTACGTCACCGGTTACACCAACGCGGCAGACATCCTGCCCGAGGACTACGTCGACTCCGAGGACGGCGAGGGCCTGTTCTCCGGCTACGACCCGGACACCAGGAGCTACGACAACTCGACCTGGAAGCCGACGGGGGAGCGGGACCTGACGCTGACCCACCCCCGGTGCGTGTTCCAGGTGCTGAGGCGGCACTACGCCAGGTACACGCCGCAGCTGGTCGAGCGGGTCTGCGGGATCAACTCGGCTGACTTCGCCAGGGTGGCTGACACGCTGGTCGCCAACAGCGGCAGGGAGCGGACCACGGCCTGGGTTTACGCCGTCGGCTGGACCCAGCACACGACAGGCGTGCAGCACATCCGCGGCGCCGCGATCCTGCAGCTGCTGCTCGGCAACATGGGCCGGCCCGGCGGCGGCATCATGGCGCTGCGCGGGCACGCGAGCATCCAGGGCTCGACCGACATCCCGACGCTGTTCGACCTGCTGCCCGGCTACCTGCCGATGCCGCGGCCCGGCGACACCAGCCTGGCGCAGTACCTGACCAGGCTGCCGGACACCGGCTTCTGGGGGAACAAGCGCGCCTACCTGGTCAGCCTGCTCAAGGCGTGGTTCGGCGACGCGGCGACGGAAGACAACGAGTACTGCTTCGGCTTGCTGCCGCGGATCAGCGGCGACCACGGCACCTACCGCACCGTGCTCGACATGATCGAGGGCAAGATCTCCGGCTACTTCCTGTGGGGGCAGAACCCAGCGGTGGGCTCGGCGGGCGGCCGGCTGCAGCGGCTCGCGCTCGCGAAGCTTGACTGGCTCGTGGTGCGCGACCTGACAGTGATCGAGAGCGCCTCATTCTGGAAGAACAGCCCGGAGATCGCGACCGGCGAGCTGCGCACCACGCAGATACCGACCGAGGTGTTCTTCCTGCCGGCCGCCTCGCATGTGGAGAAGGACGGCAGCTTCACCAACACCCAGCGGATGCTGCAGTGGCACCACAAGGCGCTCGACCCGCCCGGCGACGCCCGCAGCGACCTGTGGTTCGCCTATCACCTGGGCAAGCGGCTGCGCGCCGCCGTGGCCGACTCGGATGACCAGGCGGACCAGCTGCTGCAGAAGCTGACCTGGGACTACCACGAGAGCGGCGAGGAAGCCGAGCCGGACGCGGCCACCGTGCTGCAGGAAATCAACGGCCGCGCGCCCGACGGGTCGCTGCTCAGCGGCTTCGCCGGGCTGAAGGACGACGGCTCGACCGGCTGCGGCAACTGGATCTACTCCGGCTGCTTCGCCGGCGGGGTCAACCAGACAGCACGCCGCAAACCGCACACCGAGCAGTCCTGGGTCGCCCCCGAGTGGGGCTGGTCCTGGCCGGCCAACCGGCGGCTGCTGTACAACCGCGCCTCAGCTGACCCGGCCGGCCGGCCGTGGAGCGAGCGCAAGGCGTACGTCTGGTGGGACTCCAAGCAGCGGCAGTGGACCGGGCACGACGTTCCCGACTTCGAGAAGGGCAAGCCGCCGGACTTTATCCCGGAGCCGGGAGCGACCGGGCCGGCCGCGCTAGGCGGGGCCGATCCGTTCATCATGCAGCGTGACGGCAAGGGACAGCTCTTCGTCTCCGCCGGCCTGGCGGACGGCCCGCTGCCGACGCACTACGAGCCAGCCGAGTCGCCGCTGGCCAACGCCGTGTACAAGCAGGACGACAGCCCGGCGAGCATCCTGTACCCGAAGGATCCGGCGACCAGCGGGCAGCTTGCTCGCGGCGCGGTCTATCCGTTGGTGGTGACGACCTACCGGCTGACCGAGCATCACACGGCCGGCGGGATGAGCCGCACCCTGTCCAGGCTCGCCGACCTGCAGCCCGAGCTGTTCTGCGAGGTGTCGCCCGCGCTGGCGGCACTGCGCGGCCTGGAGAACGGCGGCTGGGCGACGATCATCTCGCCGCGCGCCGCGATCGAGGCCAGGGTGCTGGTCACCCGCCGGGTCAGGCCGCTGCGGATACCAGGCGAGGGCGTCATCCACCAGATCGGCCTGCCGTATCACTGGGGCAGCGAGGGCAGGGTGACCGGCGACACGGTGAACGACCTGCTGCCGTTCGCCGTTGACCCGAACGTATTCATCCAGGAGAGCAAGGTCTCCACCTGCGAGATCATCGCCGGGCGCCGCCCCCGCGGGCCGGCCCTGACCGAGCTGGTCGAGCGCTACCGGCACGAGGCCGGGCTCGACCACGACGGTGCCCGGTGACCGGGCACGCCAGCTCGCGCCGCCCCGGCCTCCGCGACCAGGAAACGGACCGGCGAGAACGATGAGCAACCGGCTGTACGGCCCGCTCGACGACGTATCAGCTGACGCCGGCTATGCCGACCACCCGGCGCGAGTGGGCTTCTTCACCGACACCAGCGTCTGCATCGGGTGCAAGGCGTGCGAGGTGGCGTGCAAGGAGTGGAACGGGCTGCCGGTGCGCGACGACGAAGTGCCCGAGCTCACCGGCATGTCCTACGACAACACCGGCGCGCTGGGCGCCGACAGCTGGCGGCACGTGGCGTTCATCGAGCAGCCAGCGCCGCTGCGGGCTGACCCGGCCACTGGTGAGCTGCTGCTGCAGGCGCCGTACGACCCGGAGGGCGCGGGCGACCCGGGCGGCGCGACCCGCTGGCTGATGGCCTCGGACGTGTGCAAGCACTGCACGCACGCGGCCTGCCTCGACGTCTGCCCCACGGGAGCGCTGGTCCGCACCGAGTTCGGCACCGTGATCGTGCAGCACGACGTGTGCAACGGCTGCGCCTACTGCGTGTCCGCCTGCCCGTTCGGCGTCATCGACCGGCGCGAGGATGACGGCCGGGCGTGGAAGTGCACGATGTGCTACGACCGGCTGCGCGGCGGGCTCGAGCCCGCATGCGCCAAGGCCTGCCCGACGGACTCGATTCAGTTCGGCACCCTGGATGAGCTGCGCGAGACGGCCCAGGCCCGGCTGGCTGAGCTGCACGCGGCCGGGGTCAGCGAGGCTCGGCTGTACGGGGAGGACCCGGACGACGGCATCGGCGGGGCCGGCGCGTTCTTCCTGCTGCTCGACGAGCCCGAGGTGTACGGGCTGCCGCCCGATCCGGTCGTGACGACCAGGGACCTGCCCGGCATGTGGAAGTGGGCGGGCGGGGCGGCGGCGCTCATGGCGGCCGGCATCGCCGCGGCGTTCGCCGGGCGGCGCCGGTGAGCGAGGTCAGGCAGGTCCCCGACGCGACCTTCACCTCCTACTACGGCCGGCCGATCCTTAAGGTCAGCCGGTGGGCGGAGCCGCATCTGCCCGCCTACCTGTTCCTGGGCGAGCTGTCGGGCGCAGGGGCGGTGCTCGGCGCCGTCGCCGCGGCAACCGGCCGGCCTCAGCTGGCCAGGGCCGCCCGGCTGACTGCGATCGCCGGCGCCGCGGGCGGCGGCGCGTTCCTCGCGGCCGAGCTCGGCCGGCCGGACCGCTTCATCAACATGCTCCGGGTCGCCAAGCCCACCTCGCCCATGAGCATGGGCTCGTGGATCCTCACCGCGCACTCCGGCCTGGCCGTGGCGGCCGCGGCGAGCGACCTGACCGGCGTGCTGCGCCGGGCGGGCGCCGTGGCCGGCGGCGCGTCAGCGGTGACCGGGCCGCTGCTCGCCGCCTACCCGGCCGTGCTGCTGGGCAACACCGCGGTGCCCGCCTGGCACGCCGGGTACCGCCAGCTCGCGGCGCTGTTCACCGGCGGCGCGATGACCGCGGCCGCGGCGGCCGGGCTCGCGGCCAGCTGCCTGCCCGGCGGCGCGGCCGGGACCGGGCCGGCCGCCCGGCTCGCCGTGCTGGGCGCCGCGGTGGAGAGCGCGGCCGGGTTCAGCCTCGAGCGCACCCTGGGCCCGGCCGGTGAGCCGTACCAGCAAGGCTCGGCCGGACGGCTGCTGACCGCGGCCCGGCTGATGACGCTGTCCGGCGGGGCGGCCGCGCTCGCGGCGCCGCGCAGCCGGCTGGCCGCAGTCGCCTCGGCTGCGCTGCTGAGCGGCGGCGGGCTGTGCGCGAAGTTCGGCGTGCTGCGGGCCGGCAAGGCATCAGCTGCTGACCCGAAATATGTCGTGCAGCAGCAGCGCGCGAACGGCCACCCGCCAGCGGCCGGCCCCTAGCACTCCGGTCGCAGATCGCCATTTGCCCTGGCCTGCAGTGGGCTGCCGCTGGCGAAAACCAGGTGGAAACGCCGTATCAGCTGGGTAAGGTAGCCGGGCAATGCCCGAGCTGAAGCTGCTGCAGGCCGGCCACGCCCCGGCGGTCCTGGCCTTCGAGCTGGCGAATCGCGCCTACTTCGCTGCCTCGATCTCCGACCGCGGCGACGACTTCTTCGACCAGTTCACCGACAGGTACGGCGCCCTGCTGGCCGAGCAGGAGGCCGGCCGCTGCGCGTGCTACCTGCTCGTCGCCGAGGACGGCTCGGTACTCGGCCGGTTCAACCTGGTCCGCATCCGCGACCACACAGCGGAACTCGGCTACCGGGTCGCGCAGCACGCGGCCGGCCGCGGCTTGGCCACCGCGACCGTCAGGGAGCTATGCCAGCTGGCGGCGGCCAGGCACGGGCTGCGCGCCTTGCGAGCGGCCACCACGCACCAGAATCTCGCGTCCCGGAAGGTGCTGATCAAGGCCGGGTTCGTCCCCGTTGGCCCCGCCGACCCGGCCGACATCGGCGGTAAGCCAGGCACCTGGTATCAGCGCGACCTGGAGCCCCGGCCGTCAGGCCCTTCGGCCGGCGGCTAGCGACCCGCGCGCCGGGTGGCTACGGCACGGCTGGCGTGAGCGCAAGGGCCGCGGCGCCGGCTGGCCAGCAAGAAGCGTGAGTGAACGCTGTGAACTTCCCGGTCGTGGCACTATGAGATGGTGACGACCTCCGCCGATCCGGGCACCACCGGGCCTGGTACCCGCTCGCGCGCCAGGCGGGCCGGCTATCACCACGGCGACCTGGCGAACGCGCTGGCCGACGCGGCGACCGAGATGGCCAGCCAGGGCGGCCCGGAAGCGGTCGTGCTGCGCGAGGCCGCGCGGCGGACCGGCGTATCGGCCGCGGCCGCCTACCGGCATTTTGCCGATCACGGCGAGCTGCTTGGCGCGGTCAAGGTGCGAGCGGGGGAGTCGCTGGCCGCGGCCATGGAGGCCGGCCTCCGGCGCGGCGAGCCGCTCGCCGAACCGCGCGCCGAGGCAGTGCGCAAGCTCGGCGCGCTCGGGCGCGCTTACCTCGACTTCGCGATGGCCGACCCCGGCCTGTTCCGCACCGCGTTCTGCCGCCCGTCCAGCTCGTCAGCCGACCTCGCCGAGCGGGTGGCATCAAGCCCCCCCTATCAGATGCTGGCCGGCGTGCTGGACGAGCTGACCGAGTGCGGGGTACTGGCACCGGACCGGCGGCCGCTGGCCGAGGTGGCCGTCTGGTCTTCGGTGCACGGCCTGGCCACGCTGCTGCTGGACGGACCGCTGGCGCACCTGACCGACCAGGAGCAGGAAATGGCGGTCAACCGGACGTTCAGCGTCCTGATGGACGGCATCGCCGCTCCGCCGCGGTAGTCCGCACGCCCTGCCAGGCAGGCGTTCGCGGCGCCGGTTAATTATGTTGACGCCGTTTACTTTTGGTGGCAGGATAGTCATGTAAACGACGTAAACATACGGGGAGAGGATCCAGATGATCGACATGAGCCTGGTCACCGGCTCGCTCATCGCCATCGCCGTCACCTGCGGCGCCGCCATCCTGCTGTCGCTCGCCGTGGTCGGCATCGCCGCCATGGGCCGTCATCAGGAGCTGCGGCGCGAGCTGGTCAGGGCCAGCCGCGAGCCCCTGGTGCCAGCGGCGACCGCGCTGGCCGGCAGCCAGCGGCACTGACCCGCAGCCATCGTCAAGACGGCCGAGCCGGCCGGGCGGACCACCGCCCGGCCGGCTCGCCGCTTTGCGGCGCGATCGCAGCAGCTAGTCCAGCGGCATGACGTCGGCCACGATGCAGGTGATGTTGTCCGCACCGCCACTCGCGTTCGCTAGCTTGATCAGCTCAGCCGCGGCCTCGTCCGGATCACTGATCGTCGCGAGCGACGACCTGATGGTCTCGGCGGGTACCTCGCCGGACAGCCCGTCCGAACACAGCAGGTAACGGTCGCCTGGCCTAGCCTCGCGCAGCTGCAGGTCGGGATCGGCTGAGCCGTGACCAAGCGCCCGCAGCAGCAGCTGCCGCTGCGGGTGCGAGATGGCCTCCTCGGCGGTGATCCGCCCTTCGTCCAGCAGCGACTGAGTCATGTTGTGGTCGTGCGTGATCTGCAGCAGCTCGCCGTCGCGCAGCAGGTAGGCCCGCGAGTCACCGATGTGCACCAGGCCGAGCTGCGAGCCAGACCACAGGATGGCCGTCAGCGTCGTGCCCATGCCGCGCAGCGCGGGATCGGCCCGGACCAGGTCCGTCAGGGCGTTGTTCGCCCGCCGCACCGCGTGGTCCAGGGCGTTGAGCAACTCCCCTGCGGGCACATCAGTGTCCAGCGGCCGCAGCGCGTCGATGACCGCCGCGCTGGCCACCTCACCGCCCGCGTGCCCGCCCAGGCCATCGGCCACCGCGAGCAGCCGTGCGCCGACGTACGCGGAGTCCTCGTTGTCGTCGCGGTGCAGTCCGATGTCGGACTGCACCGCGTACCGGATTGTGAGAGTGCCTTGCGGGTCGTGCATAGCCGGGTCCCTTCCGGACAGGTAGCCGATGAGGAACGTGGCGAGCTCGCGCCTGCTGGCCGTCTCTGCTTCCACCTGGCCCCAGTACGCGGCCAGCTCCGCCGCTGCGGCCTGTCGCGGCTGCACGCTGATAGCTCGGATCCTGGCTAGCGGCATCCCGAGCCGACGCAGCCAGGCCACCAGCCTGGCCTGCTCCAACTGGGCCGGCTCGTAGAAGCGGTAGCCGGTGGCCTGATCCACCCTGGCGGGCGTGAGCAAGCCGAGCTGGTCATAGAGCCGCAGCGCCTTGGGCGACAGCCGTGCCGCACGGCCGAAGGCTCCGATGGTCATCAGCCGCATGCTCGCCTCCTCATTGCCGGGCGAGTACCCGGCCCCGCCATGCTGGAGCTTGCCCCTGGGACAAGGTCAACATCAGCGCAGCGGCGGCACGCCGCAGCGGCTCACCAGCCAGCCGCCGACCGGAAACGCCGATCCGGCCTAGCGGACCACAAGCACGGACTCGCCGCGTGGCACCAGCTCGCCGATGACGGGCGCGCCTGGCAGCTCGCCGGCTACCAGCAGCCCGCCGGAGGTCTGCGCGTCCGCGAGCAGCAGCAGGTCGTCCTCTGCGACGCCGCCGAAGCTAGCGTGCGGCGCGACCCAGTCCAGGTTGCGGCGGCTGCCGCCGGGCACGTAGCCCGCCGCCAGGGCGGCCCTGGCGCCGTCGAGCAGCGGCACGGCGGCATGGTCGATCACCGCGGTCACCCCGCTGGCCCTGGCCAGCTTGTACAGGTGGCCGAGCAGGCCGAATCCGGTGACGTCGGTGGCGCAGCGGATTCCGGCCGCCAGGGCTGCGGCACTGGCGGCGGCATTCAGCGTCGTCATGACGTCGATTGCCTGGTCGAATACCTCGCCGGTGGCCTTGTGCCTGGAGTTGAGAACGCCGATTCCCAGCGGCTTAGTCAGCGACAGCGGCAGCCCGGCGCGGCCGCCGTCGATCCGCAGCAGCGCGCCGGGGTCGGCGAGACCGGTGACGGCCATGCCGTACTTCGGCTCGGGGTCGTCGATGCTGTGCCCGCCGGCCACGTGACAGCCGGCGATCCTGGCGACGTCCAGCCCGCCGCGCAGCACCTCGGCCGCAAGGTCGGCGCTGAGCACGTCGCGGGGCCAGCCGAGCAGGTTAACGGCGACGAGCGGCTCGCCGCCCACCGCGTACACATCAGACAGCGCGTTCGCCGCTGCGATCCGGCCGAAGTCGTAGGCGTCGTCGACGACAGGGGTGAAGAAGTCGGCCGTCGCCACGACCGCCCGGTCGGCACTGATCCGCACGACGGCCGCGTCATCGCCGTGCTCAACGCCGATCAGCAGGTCGGCCGCCGGCGCCTCGGGTATGAGCCGGGCGACGGCTTCCTCCAGCTCGCCGGGCGGGATCTTGCAGGCACACCCGCCCCCGTGCGCGTACTGAGTCAGCCTGACGACAGCCGTGGTGCTCATGTCCCGACTGTAGTGAACGACGGGCCTTGCGGCGCCACGGGCCGCCATGGTGGCATGACCGCAGGGGCTCACCAGGCGGTCATTCCGGCGGAGGTACGCGGTGACGAACGACATCCTTGAGCAGCGAGCGGCGATGCAGGCCAGGGTGGCGGGCCGGACGCTGTGCGAGCAGCTGCGGGACACCGCCGCGGCCTCCGGTGACATGCCCGCCTACTCGGACCGTGATGGCGGCCCCTGGCAGACGATGACCTGGCAGCAGACGCTGCAGCAGGCACGTGAGCTCGCGGCTGGCCTGATAGCGCTCGGCCTACAGCCGGGTGAGCGGGTCGCCATGATGATGCCGAACCGGCTTGAGCACGTGCTGGCCGACCTGGGCACGCTGCACGCCGGGGGAGTGCCAGTGACGGTGTACGCGACGCTCGCCGCCGAGCAGATCAGCTACGTGGCCGGGAACTGCGACGCGCGGATCGCCGTCCTCGACGGCGCGTCCGAGCTTGCCCGCTGGCAGCCGGTGCTGGCCCAGCTGCCGGGGCTGCAGAAGATCATCGTCAGGGACGCGGATGCCTGCCCGGCCGGGGAGATGTACCTGGCCTGGGCCGACTTCGCCGCACTCGGTGCCAGGGAGCTTGCCGCTGATGCTGGCCAGGTCGACGCCAGGGTGGCCGCCATCCGCCCCGAGGACCCGGCGACTTTGCTCTACACCTCGGGCACCACCGGTAACCCCAAGGGCGTGATCATCACCCACGCGAGCATCATGTACGAGCTGGTGACAGCGACCCTGGCCGGGAACGCCCGGCCGCACGTGCGCTGGGTGTCCTACCTGCCGCTCGCGCACATCGCCGAGCGGATGTTCACCCTGTACCTGGCGATCTACAACGCCGGGCACACGTACTTCTGCCACGCCACGACCGACCTGGTGGCCACGGTGGGCGAGGTGAAGCCGACCGCGTTCTTCGGCGTGCCACGGGTGTGGGAGAAGATCCAGGCCGGCATCCAGGCGCTGCTGGCAGCCGAGCAGGACGAGTCAAGGCGAGCCGCGGTGGCCGGCGCGATGGACGTCGGCCTGCGGTATGTGCAGAGCTGCCAGTACGGGCACAGCACCCCCGACGACCTGGCGGCTCAGTTCGCGACGGCCGAGGAGCAGGTGCTGCGGCCGATCAGGTCACTGCTCGGGCTGGGCGAGGCCGAGATCGCGGTCAGCGCCGCCGCCCCGCTGCCGCCCGACGTGGCCGCGTTCTTCGCCGGCCTGGGCATGAAGATCCTCGACGTCTACGGGATGACGGAGACCACCGGCGCGTTCACGACCAACACCCTGGAGGCGTTCAAGCTGGGCACGGTCGGCCGGGCGGCCGACGGCATCGAGGTGCAGATCGCCGACGACGGGGAGATCCTCACCCGCGGCCCGCTGAACAGCCCCGGTTACCTGAACCTGCCCGAGCTGACCAGGGACCTGATCGACGCCGACGGCTGGCTGCACACCGGGGACATCGGCTCGATGGACGCCGACGGCTTCGTTTCGGTGGTGGACCGGAAGAAGGAGCTCATCATTACCTCGGGCGGCGAGAGCATCTCGCCGGCTGCCATCGAGAACCTGCTGGTTGCCCATCCGCTGATCGGGCAGGCGCTGGCCTATGGCGACCGCCGCCCCTACGTGGTCGCCCTGCTGACCCTGGACGGCGAAGTGGCGCCGGCCTGGGCCAGGGCGCGCGGGATCGAGTCCGCCTCGCTTGCCGAGCTGGCGCAGAACCCGGTGATCATGGCGGAAGTCAGCGCGGCGGTAGCCGAGGCGAACAGCCGGATCGCCAGGGTCCAGCAGGTGAAGACGTGGCAGCTGCTGCCGGTGGAGTGGACAGCGGAGACCGAGGAGCTGACGCCCACGCTGAAGCTCAAGCGGCGGATCGTGCACGGCAAGTACGCGGACGTCCTCGACTCCCTGTACCTGAGCTCGGCCAGCTAGCGCCGCGCGTGGCTAATCGGGCAGCGCGACGACGGCCGCCACCTCAGTCAGGAACTCCGGCCGGAACACCGCGGCCACCTGTACCGGGCAGGATCCTCGGCTAAGCGCGGCTGGCGGCGGAGGTTGCGGCTAGTGCCGCGATGAAAGGTTCGCGCAGGCGCGGGTCGCAGTGCTGAGCCTCAAGGGCGGCCTTGTCGGCATCCGGATCGTTCCCGGCGGCGAAGTCCTGGCCGTCTCCGCAGGCCAGGCGCATCGAAGAACGGCCGTCCCAGCGCGCGTCAGCTGGAAAGGTCACGTCTAGCGTCACTTCCGCTGCGCCAAGGCTGATCGCCAGGTAGCGATGAACGTCCGTGAGCCCATTCTCGGGAACCGCGGCAGCCACGGCGGGCCCGTATCGCCGGCGGACGGTCGCCTTATCGGCGCGGTAGACACGGTGGATGAGCCGCGGGCGCAGGACAGGCCAGCGCTCGCGCAAGATCGCCATGAGCAGGGCATGCTTAGTTGAGCAGGTGCCCCGCCAGCTCTGAATGACGCCGTCAGGGGTCCGTACCGGCGGCCTGCCATATGGAATGGCGTGCACAGCATCGACTATTGCTTGCAGTGTTGCGTCGTCGGCGAGGTCGGCCTTGGCGGCGAACTGCGCGTACATGCAGCATTCTCCTCGATGCGAGCTACCGGCCATGCCGGTGCCGGGATTACCTATTCTCGATAGCCATATTTTCGATCGTGCGGAGTTCCTGGTCGATTTTCGCGAGCGCGGCACCGCGATTATCTGGACTCGGGCCTGGTGTCAGTGCCTGAGCGCGCCGGTGCTCCAGGTGGGCCAGCAGGGTGTGGCTGCCAAGGCTGCGGGCGGCGAAGGCAACGACGATTGTTGCCGATTGCATCACGCACCAGCCCGGCCTGAGCTTCGCTTCCATTGCCTGCTCGCGGCCGGCAGTGTCAGCCACCAGCAATCGCAGGAACTCGCCGCGCCGCTCGATGACACGGACCTGCGCGACGCCGGGTTCGTAACGGGGGCTGGCGTGCTCCATGTCCGCGATGACCTGCCAGACCGCCTCGAAAGGAGCGGCTATGCGCCGCTGCCGGACAACGGCACCTGGCAGGGCGGCCGCGAGAATGGTGAGCCGGTCGATCGGGTCGATGTCTGCAGGCGTCGCGCGATCGT
Source organism: Streptosporangiaceae bacterium (assembly GCA_036495525.1). Lineage (GTDB taxonomy): Bacteria > Actinomycetota > Actinomycetes > Streptosporangiales > Streptosporangiaceae > DASXMR01. The sequence goes on from DASXMR010000115.1 coordinate 24,479, forward strand.
TCACGATTCCCACGCCTCCCGCAACGCCGCCCTGGCCCGGTGCAGCCGGGATTTGACGGTTCCCGCCGCGATCCCCAGGGTGGCGGCGGTCTCTTGCTCGCTGAGGCCTTCCCAGGTGCGCAAGACCACCACGGCGCGCTGGGGGAGCGGCAGCCGTGCCACGGCATCCTCGATGTCCACAAGCCCCTCGAATGAGGAGGCACAGGGGTCAGCAAGCGGCCCTCCTGCGCAGACCTCGGGGTCAGGCGGGCGGGCGAGGCGCATCGCCGTCCGGACGGTGACCGACCGTACCCAGGTCATGATCGCCTCCGGGGCGCGCAGCGAAGGCAGGCCCCGGAAGACAGCCAGCAGGGCCTCCTGGGCCGCATCGTCGGCCGCCGCCGGAGCGATCCGTGCGCACAGTCGCCGGACATAGGGCGCGACCTCGTCGAGAAGCTGGTCCAGCGCGAGCGCGTCCCCCTGCTGAGCAGCTGCGACCTTCTCCGGGTCCACAAATCGAAGGTTACGGGAACCTTCGCAACGCTCCGCACAACTTTTCCTGGTGGACGCGATACGGAGGAGGCCTGTCCTGTGCAGCAAGACGTGACGATCATCGGCGCGGGTGTCACCGGGCTCACCGCAGCCATCGACGCAGCCGAGCGTGGCTGGCGGGTAACGGTTGCCGAGGCGCATTCCGAGCCGGGTGGCCGAGCCCGCTCGCTGGCAGGGCCCTTCCGGGCCAATACCGGCCCGCATGCGATCTACGCGGACGGGCCATGGTGGGCGTGGATGGAACGCCGGGGCCTGGCGCCGCCCGTCGTGGCGGCGCCTGACGCTGCCGTTCTTGTCAGGACCGGCGGCCGGCTCGGCCCCTGGCCGCCAGAGGTCGGCAGGGCAATCGGCACGCTGCCCGCCGAGGCGCCAGCGGAGGAATCGTTCCGCCCATGGCTGCTCCGCCATGTCGACGCAGGAGCGGCTGAGGCGATCATCGGGCTGGCATTCATCCCCACCTACGACTACGACCCGGGGCGGCTTTCGGCCGCGTTCGCTCATGAGCGCCTTCGGCGGGCGCTGGCCGGCGGCGGCCGGCACGTCCGCTACGTGGTCGGCGGATGGTCGACCATGGTCGGCCTGCTCGCCGAGCGAGCTACCAGCCTCGGAGTGCAGCTGCGCACGCAGGCACGGGTACCCGCGCTGCCCGCCGGACCTACGATCCTGGCCACCAGCCTGGCCACGGCGCGTCAGCTGACCGGTGACCGATCGCTTGACTGGCCCAGCGCCCGGGTCGCCACGTTCGACCTGGGCCTGCTGGCCGACGGCGACCCGGGCTGGTTCCGGCTGATCGACCTGGACGACCGGATTTACGCCGCCCGCTACACCTGCGCGGATCCCACCCTCAGCCCGCCCGGCCATGAACTCATCCAGATCTCCGCCGCGTGCGGTCCGCGCGAGCGAAAGAGCGACACCGAACGCCGCGTGCAGCGCCTTCTCGACCAGGCCTGGCCCGGCTGGCGCGCTGCCGTGCGGTGGCAACGCAGTTCCGTGCGCACTCACTGCACCGGGGCCATAGACCTGCCAGGGACGACATGGCGCGACCGGCCGGCAGTTAGCCGCGGCAGCACCCTCACGGTGGCCACCGACCAGTCGGCCGCGCCCGGCCTGCTCGCCGAAGTCGGAATCGCCGCTGCGCAACTAGCTGTCCGTCACCTCGCCGAAATCACCTCGGAGGAAAAGAACATCTCGCGGCCGCGATCGAGAACCTGATGCACCATATTCGCAGTAAATTACCTCACGCATTTACTGCGGATATTTCTCCCTTGCCCTTTCCGATGCATTCTGCAAAGCTTGCTTAGCAGCGCGGAATTGATTTCGGTAATCTGCCCGGAGGAAACAGCCGTGGACACGCTGGCTATCAGCTACCCGCCTGCTGAGCGATCCGGCGAGGCGGAGACGATGCACGGGGTCGAGGTCGCTGACCCGTACCGGTGGCTGGAAGACACCGGCAGCCAGAAGGCCGCCGCCTGGGTTGCCGCGCAGAACGAGCTGACCGGCAGGATGCTGGCGGTGGTCAGCTCGCGCGCCCGGTTCGCCGAGCGGCTTTCCCGGCTGTGGGCGCTGCCGGCGGCCGGCGTGCCATTCAAGCGGGGCGCAAGCTGGTTCCAGCGCCGGAGTTCTGGCTTGACCGCGCAGCGGGACGTGCTCTACGTCATGGACGAGCCGGGCGGGGCGGGGCGGGTCCTGCTCGACCCTTCGGCATTGTCGGCCGACGGAACCGTCGCGGTGCCAGCGACCAGCGTGAGCCCGGACGGGGGACTGCTCGCCTACGCGACGAGCAGCGCCGGATCCGACTGGCTGACCTGGCGGGTCAGGGACGTGGAGTCGGGGCAGGAGCTGGCCGACGTGCTGGATTGGTCGATGGACCACGCATGGCGGCCGGATAGCTCGGGCTTCTTTTACACCCGGCCGCCATGGCCGGCCGGGGGCCGCGAGTACACCGAGGTGATCGGCGTGCCGCGGGTGTTCTTCCACCGGCTCGGCGACAGCCAGGATCTCGACGAGCTGGTGCTGACGCCGGACGACGGGCAGTGGCCGGAGATCGAGATCAGCAGCGACGACAGGTACCTGATCGTGTCCCTGTCGCGAGGTCTCGGCTCGGGAGATGAGCTGCGGGCGCTCGAGCTGGCCAGGCCGGCACGCGGCTGGCAGCTGCTGATGCCAGAAGGACGCTACCGGCATGCCGTGGCCGGTACCGCGGACGGCACCTTCTACCTGCTGACCGACCAGGGCGCCGACCGCTGCCGTGTCGTCGCCGCTGACATCGCCAGCCCGGCGCCCGGCTGCTGCCGGGAGGTGGTGCCGGAGGCCGACGAAACGCTCATGGAAGCTCACCTGCTTGGCGGCCGCCTGGTCTGTCACTACCTGCGCGACGCGTGCTCGCTGCTGCGCGTGTTCCGGCTGGATGGCACGCCTGAGCAGGACATGGCAGTGCCGCAGATGTCGACCATCAGCGGCCCGATCAACAAGCACGACGCGATCAGCGGCACAGCGGACAGTGCCATCGTCTACTTCCAGGCCGAGTCCTACACGGCAGCCCCCGGCCTGTGGCGGCACGACCTTGCCACCGGCGAGACCAGCATGGTCAGCCGGCCGCCGTTCTCGCTGGGGCCCGGCTACCTGACCGAGCGCGTGCTCGTCGAGGCGGCCGACGGGACGAGACTGCCGCTGTTCCTGACCAGGCGGCGCGACCTGGCACCGGACGGCACGGCCAGGGTGCTGCTGTACGGGTACGGCGGCGTGGGCATCGCGATCACGCCGCACTTCTCGCCGACCTGGACGGCCTGGGTCGAGCAGGGCGGCGTGCTCGCAGTCGCCTGCGTCCGCGGCGGCGGAGAGTACGGCCGGTCCTGGTACGAGGCCGGACGCCTGGCCAGAAAGCAGCAGTCGTTCGACGACTTCTGCGCGTGCGCCAGGTGGCTGGCCACATCAGGCTGGTCGAGCGCCGGGCGGATAGCGATCAGCGGCGGATCCAACGGCGGCCTGCTGGTCGGGGCGTGCCTGACCCAGCATCCTGAGCTGTTCGGTGCCGCGATCGCCAACGTCGGCGTCTTCGACATGCTCAGGTACCACCGCTTCACCGGCGGCTGGACCTGGAAAACCGAGTACGGCGACCCAGACGACCCGGCCGAGTTCAGCTGGCTGCGCAGCTACTCGCCACTGCACAACGTCCGACCGGCCAGCTACCCCGCGACGCTGCTGACGACTGGCGAGCGCGACGACCGGGTCGTGCCCGGCCATTCGCTGAAGTTCGCCGCGGCCCTGCAGGCGGCGCAGGCCGGCGACGCTCCCGTCCTGCTGCGCGTCGACACCGCGGCTGGTCACGGTCACGGCAAGCCAACCGGGAAGGCGATCGCCGAGGCTGCCGACTGCCTGGCGTTCATCGACACTGCGCTGCCCGGCAGCGGCTAGAGCGGCCGCAGCGGCTAGAGCGGCCGCGCCGGCTACCGGCCGGCCGCGGCCGCCCCGGCCAGGCCGGCCACCAGGTCAGCGCTGCGGTGCTCAGCGCCTGGCTCGCAGCTGGCGTCAGCGAGCTGGGCCCGGAAGGTGACCGCGTCGCTGTGCACCTCGCGCCGGGCCGCTGGCCACCGGTGCTCGATGATCGCCCGCATCCGGCTGTTGTCCGGCATTACGTCCATCACCAGCTGCTGCGCCCCGCGGCCTGCTGCGCGCCGCACGGCAAGGTCAAGCAGGGCCGTGCCGATCCCGCGGTCCTGCCAGCAGTCCGTCACGACCAGGCCGACCTCGCTGACCCGCGCCCCGTCGCCCTCGGTCCGGTCGGCGGCCATGCAGTGCCCCACGACCTCGTCCTGGTGCGTCGCCAGCAGCACTTCAGCCCCGCCGCCCCCGCAAAGCCCGCGCAGCAGGCTGGAGCTGGGTGGCGACACGCTCGCGAAGAACCGCTGGAATCGCGAGCGAGATGACAGCCCGATGACGAAGTCTCGGATGGTGGCCGCGTCCTGCGCGCCACCCAGCCGCAGGCGAACGTCAGCGACGTCGGCGACAGCCATACTGCCCGCGCCGGTCTGGTCCAGCCCCGTCCGGTCCGGTGCAGTCTGATATAGCTCAGCCTGGGCGCCGCCAGCCAGGTCCCGGCCGGCGCCATCGCCGTCTGCCGGGGCCCGGCTCGCCGCGCCCGCCCCCGTCTGAGTTCGTTCCATGAACCCAGCTTGGGCACTCGTTGCTAAGTCTGTCAAATAGATCTAGCCTGTGCTGATGAGCAAGAGCTGGGCCCTGGACTATGAGACGCAGGACTGCACGATTGGCGCCACGCTCGGCGTCATCGGCGAGAAGTGGACCTTCATGGTGCTGCGCGAGGCGTTCAACGGGGTCCGGCGGTTCGCTGACATGCAGCGCCGGACGGGCGCGCCGCGTCAGGTGCTCAGCGACCGGCTCGGTCACCTGGTGCGCGAGGGGATCCTGCGCAGGGTGCCGTACCAGGAGGCGGGCCAGCGCGCGCGCAGCGAGTACCGGCTGACCGAGAAGGGCATCGAGCTGCACCCGGTGATCGTCGCGCTGCTGGAGTGGGGCGACAAGCACGCGGCCGCGCCTGGCGGGCCGATCGTGCTGCTGCAGCACCGCGACTGCGGCGCTCCCGTGCACCTGAAGCTGGAGTGCGGCGATGGGCACGACCTCAGCTCGGCCCGCGAGGTGACGCCGGTCCCCGGTCCAGGAGCACGCCGGATCGCCTGACCGGCAATCCGGACGCAGAAGTCCGGGCGCGGCAGGTCGCAGACTCCCTGCCCGGCCGGCTGCCAGGCCCGGCAGCACCGGCCAGCGCAAGATTGCCGCGGGCACCGGCCAGCCGCAGCAGGGCAGGTAGGGTCAGCCGCGGAGGCGTCTGGGTGCCTGGTGGCCCCCCCGGTCTTCAAAACCGGTGAGCGGCGCACAGCGTCGCTGGCGGGTTCGATTCCCGTCCGCCTCCGCCACCTGGCCCATCGAAGCCGATCCTGAGGCCTGAGCTGCTAGCACGCATCCCGGCCTCTTGCACCAGCTGTGCCGCTACGGCGGTCCACCGCAAGGGCCGGGCCGGACGCGCCCTGGTCAGGCAGCCGGCGCGTCCAGGCTCAGGCGGCGCTGCTCGATGATCAGGCAGCGGTCCTCGACGTAGAGCAGGCCGGCGTTCTCGGCGATCTGCCGGCTCTCGCCGGAGGCGATGCCCAGCTGCAGCCAGAGGGCGGTCGCGCCGGCAGCTACCGCCTGCCGGGCGATGTCCGGCGTGGCGGCTGACGGCCGGAACACGTCCACCAGGCCCACCTGCTCGGGCACGTCGGCGAGCGCCGGGTACGCGGTCTCGCCGAGGACCTGGCCAGCGTTCGGGTTGACCGGGACGATCCGCCAGCCGTGCCGCTGCATGTGCGCTGGCACGTAGTGCGCGGCCTTCTCCCGCGCGTTGCTCGCCCCGACGACGGTGATCGTCCGGTAAGTCCGCAGGATCCGCTCGACGACCTCGTCGGTGTCACCGGCCGGCATCATGATCCAAGCCGGGTCCAGTAGCGGCAGATGCCGTTGGTGATTGCCGCGCACTTGCGCGCGATGAACGAGTCACGGACAGCCACGGTGGGCGGCACAAGCTCAGGCATCACCTTCAGCGTCACACACGGCGCGCGCCAGGCGCCACCTAGCCAGGTCACGGCGTCGCGCCGGTCCGGCGCCAGCTCCCCGGCCAGCCCGGCCCTTCGACCCGATGCGACAAATCAGCCGGGATTAATGGCGCGCCTGATGAGCAGACCCGGCCAGGCGGCAGGGGTCCACGTCAGGTAGCCCTCATCTGAGGCTTACCCGTTGTTCAGGAGGTGGCTCTTGTCCTCGCGTTCCGATCTCCTCAAGCGGCCAGGCCGCGACCGCCAGCCAGTACGCAGCCGGTCCGCCCGGCTACTCAGACGGGCCGCCGTGACCGCCGCCGCGGCCGGGCTCGGCTGCGGCGCGGTCTTCCTCGCCGCGGCTCCGGCCGGCGCCACCGGCGCCGTTCGCCAGCGAGATCCAGTCGTACTGCGACACCGGCGATCCGTTCTGCGCCGGCGGCGGGAACCTCTTCGCGCACCTGGACTACACCCAGAAGTACAACTCCGCGGCCAGCACGTTCGTCACCGCCCGGCTGAACGCCGCCGGCATCCACTAGCCACGCCCGTACGCAACCGACCGGGCATCTCGCCGGGCCAGTCAGACCGGCGGGATGCCCCTGATTACCGGCCCGCCTGGCGATCGACGGCAGACCTCGCGCGGGATCCACGCTTCCCGCCAGGACGGCAGATGCGCCAGGCTTAGCATGCTCTCGTGGACTGGCTCGACGCCTGGCTCAACAGGCAACACGGCGCACGCCGGGGCCTGCTTACCTGGCTGCAGACATCCATGATCACCGTCTATGGCGGCACGGCCCTCTGGAGCTTCTTCAGCTCAGGCCGGCTTGCTGCGGACGCGACCTTCCTCAAGGTCGTGGCCGTGTCCGTCATCGCCGCGATACCGCTCGGCGGGCTGGGCGCCACCGTACGTCGGCACGCGGCAATAAGATCCGGCCGGCCAGAGTTCTCCTGGCGCGTGACGGCTTGCGTAGCACTCACGCTCGCTGGGGTGGAGCTGACCATGCTCACAAGGGAGCAGCCCGTCCGCGGTCCGGTCGCGCTGACCTCGGGGCTGCTGCTGGCGGGCGCGGCGGTGCTGTGGATCGCGGGGGTGCGGGATCGCCGGCGTCAGGCCCGGCCAGCCGACGCTCACCAGGCCAGCCGGCCGTCCGACGCGGACGCTTAGAACAGGCGTCTCAGTACCCGCTGGGCGGTCGATCGCCGGTGCAGACGAGTTGCGTCCGGTCACCACTCCGCCATTCTCGGCCGGTATCCTTGTGGCACAAACCTCCGTAGATGGGTCATCGAGTCGCGCGCCGGAGACGCCCGCTAGGTGATCGTGCGGCCGAGCAGGCGTCATGGGGCAGAAGCGGCAGTCTGACCGGGCTGCGGCATCGAGCTTGGCGGCGGAATGGCTATCACCGGAACCGGGTGCCGGGGTTGAGGGCTACTTCCGTTCTGCTTCTCTTCGCCGTGCTCTGCCCGTCATGGTTCTGGCTTGCATTTGGCTAACCGGCAGGCCGAACGGCTGCCGGGGAGCTCGCCAGCTTGATCTCGCCCGGCAGTGTCCAGCAGCGGGAAGGCATCGTCATGAGCCAGAGCGCCGACGCCGGCATCCCGGCTCCACGGTCCGCCGCGCCGGTGCCGCGGGCAGAGGATGCGCCGGCCTCGTCCCATGATCGGGTTCCGGTACTCGCCTGGCTCATCGGGGCGGCGTTCGTCGCGGTCGAGCTCGCGGTCAGCAGCCGGTACGGCTACATGCAGGACGAGCTGTACTTCGTCGAGGCGAGCCGCCGCCTGGCGCTCGGTTACGTGGACCAGCCGGTCCTGACCCCGCTGCTCACCCGCGTCGCCGAGCTGCCCGGCCTCAGCCCGACGGCGATCCGGGTCATCCCCGCGCTGGCCGGCGGCGCGGTCGTCGTGGCCGCGGCCCGGTTCGCTGCGCTGTTCGGCGCTGGCCGCTTCGGCCGGGTGCTCGCCGCCCTCAGCATGGCCTGCACTCCCATCCTGCTAGGCGCCGATCACGTGGACAACACCACAGCGCCGGACCTGCTGGCCTGGACGGTGGTGCTGCTGTGCGTCACCACCGCGCTGCTGCGGGACCGGCCGCGGTGGTGGCTCGGCGCCGGCCTCGCGGCCGGGCTCGGGCTGGAGAACAACAACCTGATGCTCATGCTGCTGATCGCCGTGGCACTCGGGGTCCTGCTGTCGCAGCAAGCCGGCGTCCTGCGCACGCGGTGGCCGTGGCTCGGCGCCGCCATCGCCGCGCTGACCTGGGTTCCGGACCTGATCTGGCAGGCCACGCACGGATGGCCGCAGCTGGCCATGGCATCGGCATTGCACCAGCAGAACAGCAGCGCCGCTGACTACGCGGGCGGCTTGCCTGCCCAGCTGGTCTATCTGGGCCTGGTCGGCGCCGTGCTGGGCGTCGCCGGGTTCATCAGGCTCTGGCGGACGCCCGAGCTGCGGTTCATCGCCGTCGCGGTGACGGTCGTCGTGGTGTACGTGCTGGCCTGGGTGCCGGGCAAGGTCTACTACGCCGACGGCGTGGCCGCTGCTGTGCTCGGGGCCGGTGCCGTGTCCGCCGAGCGATCGACCGCCCGGCTGCGGCACCGTCGGCCGCTGCGCGACGGCGTGCTCGCCGTCATGCTGGTCAGCACGGCACTGATCGTGATCACCGTCCTGCCCATCGTGCCGATCGGCGCCGTGCACAAGCTGCCGGCCTCCAGCCAGCAGAGCGCCGCTGTGGGCAACACCGTCGGCTGGCCGCAGCTCGTCAGCGCGGTCGCCGCGCATGACACGGCGCGGGCAACCGGCGGCCAGCAGCCGACATCGATCTTCACCGGGTATTACGCCGAGGCGGCCGCGCTTGACGTGCTGGGCTCAGCCGACCACCTGCCGCCGGTGCTCTCCGGCCACAACGCGTACTGGACGTGGGGGCCTGGACACGCTTCCGACCAGACCGTGCTCGTGGTCGACGCGCTAGGCCGCCTGCGTCCCTATTTCGCCAGCTGCCGCCTGCTCAGCACCTACCACGCTCCGTACCAGGTCCAGAACGACTGGACCCCCATCCAGATCGGCCTGTGCACCGGGCCGACGGCTAGCTGGCAGGCCCTATGGCCCCGGCTGAAGCACTACCAGTGACGCCGGCCAGAGGGCGTAGCTGGCTTGCGCCGCTGGTGCGGTCAGCCAGCGCGCCCGGCCTTGGCAGCAGTGCGCCAGCTGACGCTGCCGGAGTGCGCCTGGCGGCTACTGGCCCTGCTGGAACGCCGGCGGGGGTGTCGACCGGGTCACGGCCGGCATCTCACCGGTGCTCGGCGTGAACGAGCTCGCCGCCGCCACGGTCTCGGCCGCCTCGCCTTCCTCGTAGCCGTCGAAGACCGCCGCGTCCTCGGCGTCCCTGGCGGAGATCATCGAGAACCTGCCCATGGCGATGCCGCCGACCAGGATCAGCAGCGCGCCGACGGCGATGAAGAACCCCAGCTGCTCGGCGTACTGCTGCAGGTCGGGCCGGCTGCCGAACAGCGTGCCAGTGACCGGCGTGCCCGGCGAGAACGTAACGCCGGTCAGCACAACCGAAGTGAACTGCGCGCCAGTGATGAACCAAGCGCCGGCCAGGACGGCGAGCAGGCCGCCGAGGATGCCGGCGCCCCGGTTGCGTGTCATGGCCGCCAGCAGGCCGCCTACCACCGCCACCGCGCCGGGGACTACCGACAGGTACAGCCGCCCGGAGTTCCAGGCCCATGCCCTGTCCGGCGTATAGGCGAAGTGGAAGTAGGGGCCGATGAACGGCACGATGCCGCCCCACAGGCCCAGCAGCACCAGCAGCAGCCCGCAGACACTGCCCCGGTTCCGCGCGATGCGTACAGCTCCGTCCATAACAAGACCACCCTCTACCTAATCGGGTGATTAAGACTTCCACAAGAGGGGTACCCGATGCGGGCGACCTAATGCAAAGTGATGGTAAACCCGAACAAAGACCAGCAAGCACGGGCCTGAACTTGGGTCGCCTGCAGGTATGGTCGCGCTCGTGGACGTCCGCCGGCTGGTTCCGCGCACTGACGCGGTCCTGGCTGATCCGAGGCTGACCGCCGCGCAGTCGCGGCTGGGCAGGCAGATTGTCATCTCGGCGGTGCGGCTGGCTCAGGAGCGCGCCAGGACGGGCGAGATCGCCCCGGCCGAGGTCGCCGATGCGGCGGTGGCCGGCCTGCCGCCGCTGGCCTCCACGCTGACTCCGGTGATCAACGCCACCGGAGTGCTGCTGCACACCAACCTCGGCCGCGCCCCGCTGTCCGCTGCCGCGCAGGCCGCCGTGCAGGCAGCGGCCGCCTGCACTGACCTGGAATTCGACCTGGCGGCCGGCATCCGCAGTCGCCGTGGCGCCGGCCTGCTCGCGGCGCTGGCCAGTGCCGTCCCGGACGCCGAGGCGGTGCACGCGGTGAACAACAACGCCGCGGCGCTCGTGCTCGCGGCGACCGCGCTGGCGGCCGGCCGGGAGATCGTCGTCAGCCGCGGCGAGCTGATCGAGATCGGCGACGGATTCCGGCTGCCCGACCTGCTGCAGTCCACCGGCGCCCGGATCCGCGAGGTCGGCACCACGAACCGGACGACCGCAGCCGACTACGCGGCGGCGATCGGCCCGGACACCGGCTTCGTGCTCAAGGTCCATCCGTCCAACTACCGGATCGAGGGATTCACCGCCAGCGCCAGCGTCTCCGACCTGGCCGCCCTGCCGGTGCCGGTGGTCGGCGACATCGGCTCCGGGCTGCTGGCACCGCATCCGCTGCTGCCGGACGAACCGGACGCGGCGTCCTGGCTCCAGGCCGGGGCTGCCCTGGTAACCGCCAGCGGCGACAAGCTGCTCGGCGGCCCGCAGGCGGGGCTGCTGCTCGGCCGCGAGTCGCTGGTCCGAGCGCTGGCCAGGCATCCGCTGGCACGGGCGCTGCGGCTGGACAAGCTGGCCATCGCGGCGCTCGAGGCGACCCTGGCCGGGCCGCCGGTACCGGTGGCAGAGGCCCTTTCCGTCTCCGCCGCCACCCTGACCGGGCGGGCAGAACGAATAGTCACCGAACTGGCCACCGCCAGCATCGACGCCCGGCAGGTGATAACTCAGGCCGCCGTGGGCGGCGGCGGGGCTCCCGGCGTGCCGCTGCCGAGCGCGGCCGTCAGCCTTCCGGCGTCGCTCGCGCTGCCACTGCGGGCCGGCCAGCCGGTACGCCGCGGCTCGATGCCCGCGGTCGTCGGCCGGATCGACGAGGGACGCCTGCTGCTCGACCTGCGCGCGGTGGCACCCGACGACGACGCGGCGCTGGCTACCGCCGTGATAGCGGCTGCGGGGTAGCCATGCACGTCATTGCCACCGCTGGGCACGTGGATCACGGCAAGTCGACGCTGCTGCGGGCGCTCACCGGCACCGAGCCTGACCGCTGGGAAGAAGAGCAGCGCCGCGGGCTGACCATCGACCTCGGCTTTGCCTGGCTCACCCTGCCGACGGGGGAGCGGCTCGCGTTCGTCGACGTGCCCGGGCACGAGCGGTTCGTGCCGAACATGATGGCCGGCGTCGGGCCGGTGCCCGCCGTGCTGTTCGTCGTGGCTGCCGACGAGGGCTGGAAGCCGCAGTCAGCCGAGCACCTGGCCGTGCTGGACGCGCTGGGCATCAGGCACGGCCTGCTGGTCATCACCAGGTCGGATCTCGCCGATCCCGGCGAGGCCAGGGCCGAGGCTGCCAAGCACCTGGCTAAGTCAAGTCTCGGCGAGCTGCCGGCCGTCGCGGTCAGCGCGGTCACTGGCGAGGGCATGACGGAACTGGTGGACGCGCTCGGCTGCCTGGCCGCCAGCTTGCCGCAGCCTGATCCTGGCGCACCCGTCAGGCTCTGGGTGGACCGCTCATTCAGCATCACCGGCAGCGGCACCGTGGTGACCGGCACGCTGCAGGCCGGGACCGTGCACATCGACGACGAACTGCTGGCCACTCCGTCGATGCAGCCGGTAAGGGTGCGCGCCATCCAGGCGCTCGGCGAGGACGTGCACGAGGTCAGCGGCGTGGCCAGGGTCGCGCTCAACCTACGCGGGGTCAGCCGCGACAAGCTGACCAGGGGCATGGCGCTAGTGCACCCTGGCCGCTGGACGATGACCGACACGCTCGATGTCCGGCTGACCGCTCAGCATCCGGCCGCCAACGGCCAGCAGCCGCCGCCGGTGCCGCGGATGCTGACGCTGCACGCCGGGTCGGCCAGGACGCTGGCCAAGGTCCGCCCGCTCGCGCCCGGCCTGGCCCGGCTCTCCCTGCGGGACCCGCTGCCACTGCATGTCGGCGATCGGGTGCTGCTGCGCGATCCGGGCGCCGCCACCGCCGAGCAGCGTCAGGTGCTCGGCGCGACGGTGCTGGACGTGGTGCCCCCCGCGCTGGCCAGGCGCGGCGCGGCTGCCGCGGCCGCGCGCGAGATGACCCGCTGGCCTGACCGGCCGGGGTCAGCCGACTTGCTGCGCCGTCATGGCCTGCTGCGCGCGAGCACGCTGCTCGCGATGGGCGTGTCCGAGCATCCGGATCCGGTCACCGGCGAGTGGCTGCTGGATCCCGGCTACCGGACGGTGCTCTCGGCCAGGGTCGGCGAGGCGGTGGCCGCGCACGCGCGGCAGCAGCCGCTGGCACGCGGGCTGCCGGTGGACGCGGTCAGGGGCATGCTCGGCCTGCCCGACCGCCGCCTGGTAGAGGCCCTGGTGCAGCCGCCGCTCGAGGTCAAGGACGGCATCGTGGTCAGCGCCGAGCCGCCGGGCGGGGAAGCGGCGGCCACCCTGATCGGCGCCGTCGAGTCGGCCGTGGCGCAGCTGAGGGCCGACCTGGACAAGGCGCCGTTCGTCGCGCCTGATGCCGAGCGGCTGCGGCAGCTGCGGCTCGACCGGCGGGCCATCGCCGCTGCGGCGCGGGCTGGCCTGCTGCTGCGGATCAGCGACCAGGTCGTGCTCGCACCCGGCGCGGACGAGGCGGCAGCCGGGATCCTGGCCACCCTGCCGCAGCCGTTCACGGCAGCCGACGCCCGGCAGGCGCTGCACACGACCAGGCGGATCGCGATCCCGCTGCTGGAGTACCTGGACCGCGCTGGGGTAACCGAGCGGCTGCCTGACGACCGCCGGCTGCTGCGCCAGTAGCCGGACCGCGAGCAGAGCCAGACCGCGAGCAGAGCCAGACCGCGAGCGGCCGGGCGGCAGGCTGCCGGACCGCGAGCTGCCGGGCGCCAGGTAGCCGGCCGCGAGCTGCCGGGCAGCCAGCCGTCGGGCAGCAAGCTGCCGTCGGCGCCGGCAGTGGCGTTAGCGGTAGGCGCGATCTGCGAACCTGGCGATGCTCCAGGCGCCTGCCTCCGGTGGGGGCCGGTCGGCGGCGATCCAGCGGGCGAGCGCCAGCCCGGTCGCCGGGGCATTGAGGATCCCCGTCCGGAAGTGGCCCGAGGTGAGCCACGCGTTGCCGAGGCCGGGAACACGGTCGATGACGGGGCGGCCGTCCGGGTGCCGCGGCCGGAAGCAGCACCACTGATGCGAGATGGCGGTGCCGCGAATCGCCGGCAGCGCCGACCGCAGGCTGGCCACGATCGACTCGACGACTTCGGGGCGCACCGCCGGGCTCTGGTCGCCGACGTCAAACGTGCCCCCGGCCAGCAGCCGGCCGTCCTCCAGCGGGGTGGCGACCGGTGCTACCGTGCACGGCAGCCGCACCGGCGCCGGCTCGGTCACCAGCAGGTGGCCCTTGACCCGGTCAGCCGGGACGTCCATCTCCAGGCCGTCGATCATCGGTGGCAGCCCGGTGGCGAATACGACCGCGCCAGGCTCGATGATCCCGGCGGACGTGGCAACGCTGACGATCCGGTCGCCGCGCACGGTGACGCCGGTCGCGGCGACCCCGGTCGCGACGGCCGGCAGGTCGGCCGCGAGCCTGGCCAGTGACCGCAGCGGGTTCACTCTCGCCTGACGACGGACCAGCGCGCCCGCCAGGTGCCAGGCGAGGCCCGGCACAAGCGCGGCGACCTCGCTGGCGCGCAGCCACTCCACCGACGCGTGCGGCTCGGCGCCGATCCCGGCCTCCGGCACCAGGCCGATCCAGTCCAGCTCGATGAGCCCGACGCCGCCCGGCGTGACCTGCTCCAGGTAACGCCAGCGCTCCAGGCTCGCGCGCTCCAGGTCGACGAATGTCTCCGGGTCGCTCCACTGGTGCGGCTCGGGGATGAGCAGGCCGGTGGCGCCGCCGGTGGCCCCGGCACCGAGCCTGCCCGCCTCGATCAGCTGCACCGAGCCCAGGCCGGCGTCCAGGCACGAGATCGCGGTGGCGACGCCGAGGATCCCGCCGCCGACGACGAGCACGTCCGGCCGCGGCTCGGCGATCGATCCCGCGTCGCGGCCGAGCACCGCCCGCTCGTCATCGGTGAGCTGATCGCGCCAGATGGCGCTGAGCACGGTCATGTCCCCATCCTCGGTCGGCGGCCCGGCGCCACTGCGGCCGGCGGGCCTGGCTGACCGAAATGCTAGTCAGTAGACCAGCCGGGCCGGACCAGGCCTGACTCATAGGCTGCCACGACGAGTTGCGCCCGGTCCCGCGCGCCGAGCTTCATCATCGTCCTCGACACGTGCGTTTTGGCCGTCAGCGGGCTGATCACCAGGTGCTGCGCGATCTGAGCGTTGGTCATACCGTCGCCGACCAGCGCGAGCACCTCCCGCTCCCGGTCGGTCAGCACCGCGATCGCGCCAGCCCCGGCGGGCCCTGGCTTGGCCCGCGCCGCGTACTCGGTAATGAGCCGCCTGGTGATCCCCGGCGACAGCAGCGCGTCTCCGGCGGCCGCCGCGCGCACGCCCCTGGCCAGCTCTTCCGGCTCGCTGTTCTTCACCAGGAATCCGGCCGCCCCGAGCCTGATCGCCTCGAACACGTACTCATCGAGCGCGAACGTGGTCAGGATCACCACGTGCACGTCGGCCAGGTCGCTGTCGCCCACGATGCGCCTGGTCGCCTCGAGCCCGTCCATCCCCGGCATCCTGATGTCCATCAGCACGACGTCGGGGCGCAGCTGCGCCGCCAGTGACACCGCAGGCTCGCCGTCGTCGGCCTCACCGACCACGGTCACGTCAGGCTCGAGCTCGAGCAGAGCGCGGATGCCGGCCCGCAGCAGCGCCTGGTCGTCGACCAGCAGTACCGAGATCACCGCGCAAGCCCGAGCGGCAGCCGGGCGCTGACCAGGAAGCCGCCAGCCGGGCGCGGTCCGGCCTGCAGGGTCCCGTGCAGCGCGGCCGCCCGCTCGCGCATGCCGGCCAGGCCGTTGCCACTGCCTGCGTCGGTGCCAGCGCCCGGCGCGCCGCCGCCGTCGTCCTCCACCAGGATGCGCAGGTCAGCGGGCCCGTACTCGATCCGCAGCCGGACCCTGGTGCCGGGGCCGCCGTGCCGCACCGCGTTAGTCAGCGCCTCCTGCACAATCCGGTAGGCGCCCTGGTCGAGCGGCGCGGGCAGCGGCGGCTGGGCACCCGCCGTCTCCTGCCGGACGGTGAGCCCGGCCGCCCTTGTGCCGCCGATGACGGTGGCGAGGTCGCTGCTACGCGAGATCAGCGGGGCCGGGCGCAGCGCGCCCGGCCAGGACGGCAGTCCCGGCTGTGCCTGGCCGCCGTTACCGTCAGCCGCCGGGGCCGGCCGGCCATGCCGAGCTGCCGGGTCAGCCAGGCTAGCGCTGACCCTGGCTGAGCCGGCACCGGTTCCGATGACGCCGGGCCCGCCCCCCGCGGAGCCCTGCCCGGCTGGCCGCCGGGCCCGGCCAGCCGAGCTCACCGTGCCTGCCGGGCTCACCGCGCCGGCAGAGCTCACCGGGCCGGCCGCCTCGCTGCCATCCGGCGAGCCGGGATCCGCCGGCGGCCGGCCCCCTTCCGGTGGGGATGCCAGGTCCGCTGAGCGACCGCCATCGGGACCGGCGGTGGTGCGGAGCGCATCGAGCACCGTGCGCAGCTCAGACAGGGCCCGGTTGCCGGCGTCCTTGATCGCGGTCAGCGAGCCTGCTGCCTTGGACGGCTCGCGCTCGATCATGGCGAGCCCGACGTTGGCCTGGACGGTGATCAGCGCAAGCTGGTGGGCCAGGATGTCGTGCAGGTCCTGCGCGATGCGCAGCCGCTCCTCGCCCGCCTGACGGCGGGCGTGCTCCGCTCGCGCCTGCTCGGCTGCGATGGCCTCCTCGGTCTCGGCCCGGCGCGCCCGGGCCCGGATCCGGAATAGCTCGGCAGCTGCCGCGAAGACCAGCAGCCAGGCGGCCAGCCCGCCGAACTGGGCGGCGGTGGGCAGCCGGTTGCCGTGCAGCACCGGGCCGGCGCAGGTGGATATCAGGTAGCCGACTGCCAGCACGGCGTAGCTGACGCGCCGGTCGCCACGCAAGATCGCGGTGCAGAACGCGACGATCAGCGGAAGGTAGATCGGGCCAGCCGGGTAGCCGATCTGGTTGTAAGCAAGAACTGAGCCGAACACGATCAGCAGCACGACGGTGGGATACAGCCGCCGCCAGGCCAGCGCGCCGCACGAGGTGAGGGCGAGCAGGTACCCGGCCGTCCCGAGCGGGGTTGCGTGCTGACCCCAGCCGTGCCGGCTGCTGGCATAGCTGCCCGTCAGCGTGACCACGGCCAGCCCGGCGGCAAGCAGGGCATCCCGGCCGGGCGGCCGGCCAGTAGTCCAGATCAACCGTGTCCTCCTGAACTCACGGTATCCGGCCCGCGCGTCATCGGCTGCCTGCCAGAACGAGGTCGTCTGCGGCCGCTCAGATCAACGCTGACCCGGACCGGGCCGCCATCCAGCACAGCACTTCCCGGCCGCCGGGGGCGTGAGTCGGAAGCAGGCACTTGCGGTACTCCCCGCGCAGTAGCCGCGGCAGTCCCGGCCGGTTCCGCCGCCGCGCAGCTCTGGCAGGGCACATCCGGGCGCCGTCACCGCGCCGCTGACCTGAGGCCCGGCCGGGCGTGCTGGCGGCGGGTGGCCGCGGCGGCCGGGAAGGAATCGGCCGCTCGCCCGCTTAGTGCCGGTGAGCGGCTGGCGGCGAGATGCCCGCCGCGGCCGCCCTGGCCGGTGCAGCCTGGACATAGGCTGGCCAGATGCGGGCAGCTGGGGCCAGCTAGGCGGGAGGTGATGCAGTGCTATCCGATGCCTACGGGCGGGTGGCGACAGACCTGCGGGTATCGCTGACCGACCGCTGCAACCTGCGCTGCGCCTACTGCATGCCGGCCGAGGGGCTGGACTGGCTGGCCAAGCCGGAGCTGCTGACCGACGACGAGCTCGACCGGCTGCTGGGCATAGCCGTGCACCTGCTCGGTATCGCCGAAGTGCGGTTCACCGGCGGCGAGCCGCTGCTGCGACGCGGCCTGCCGGGCATCGTCGCCCGGACTGCTGCGCTGCTGCCGCGCCCGCAGATCGCCCTGACCACCAACGGGATCGGCCTGACCCGGCTGGCAGCCCCGCTGCAGGCGGCCGGGCTTGACCGGATCAACGTGTCGCTCGACACGCTGTCAGAGGAGAAGTTCCGCACGCTGGCCAGGCGTGACCGGCTTGCCGACGTGCTAGCCGGCCTGGCAGCCGCTTCGGCCGCCGGGCTGGCCCCGGTCAAGGTGAACAGCGTGCTGATGCGCGGCGTCAACGACGACGAGGCGGTGCCGCTGCTGCGGTACTGCCTGGAGCACGGCTATGAGCTCCGCTTTATCGAGCAGATGCCGCTTGATGCGCAGCACGGCTGGCGCCGGGAGGAGATGGTGACGGCCAGCGAGATCCTCGCCGCACTGTCGGCTGAGTTCACGCTGGAGCCGGATGATCCCGGCAGCAGGGGATCGGCGCCGGCGGAGATCTACCTGGTCAACGGCGGGCCGGCCACGGTCGGCGTGATCGGCTCGGTGACCAGGCCGTTCTGCGGCGCCTGTGACCGCGTCCGGCTGACCGCCGACGGCCAGGTGCGCAACTGCCTGTTCGCCCGGGAGGAAAGCGACCTGCGCACCCCGCTGCGGGCGGGCGCGTCGGACGCCGAGCTGGCCGGGCTCTGGCGCGCCGCCGTCGCAGCCAAACTGCCCGGCCACGGCATCAATGACCCCGGATTCCTGCAGCCGGCCAGGCCCATGTCAGCAATCGGCGGCTGACCAGCGTGCCGGGCCGGGTCGCGGTCAGGGCAGCGCTGCCATTCGCCGCCGTGATCCTGGCCGGCGGCCGGGCCAGCAGGCTCGGCGGCACTGATAAGCCCGGCCAGCTCGTGGGGGGCAGGACGCTGGCGGCTGCCGTGGTGGCGGCGGCCGTCGAGGCTGGCGCCCGGCGGATCGTGCTGGTCGGGCCGCCGCGCCCGGAGCTGAGGACGCTGGCGGCTGGCCTGCCCGGCGGCCTGACCACGGTGCGGGAGGAGCCGCCGGGCGCCGGCCCGCTGCCCGCGCTGCGCTGCGGCCTGCGCCAGGTACACGACGAGCGGACCGCCGTGCTGGCCGCCGACCTGCCGTTCCTGCGAGCTGATGTGCTGGTCGCGCTGCTGGCAGCAGCCGAGGCCGGCCAGGCGGGCGCGGTGCTCGCCGACGAGGCCGGCCGGCCGCAGTGGCTGGCCGGCTGCTGGCGGACTTCGGCGCTGCGGCTGGCCTTGCGCGACTACGCCGGAGCCGCGTTGCGCGGCCTCCTCGCGCCGCTTGATCCCGTAGTGTTGCGCTGCGATCCCGCGGCCGGGCAGCCGCCGCCGTGGCTCGATTGCGATACGCCTGAGGAGCTGGCGCTGGCCAGGCGGCTGCAGCAGCAGCCTTCCCTGGCCGTCTGCCCCGGCTCGGCAGGAGCCAGCGCTGATGCCGAACCGCCGACTGAGGGCATGCGATGAGCACACTGCAGGAATGGACTGAGGCAGCATGCGCGGAGCTGGGCATTGACCCGGCGGCTGCGCCCGCCAGAGTGGTGCTCGACCTGGCCAGGGACGTTGCGCACCAGGTCGAGCGGCCGGCCGCGCCGCTGACCGCTTACCTGCTCGGGCTGGCCGTGGGCCAGGGCCAGCAGGCCGAGGCCGCGGCGCTGCGGCTGCGCGAGCTCGCCGCTGGCTGGCCGCGCCAGCAGGACTAAGCAAGGCAAGCAACCGCGCTCAGCCGTCGCCAGGACGTCCGGGTGTCCGCGCTGCGCGCACGCGACGGCCGGCCAGAGCACGGGCAGCCGGGATAGCAGGGGTAGCCGGGAGCCGATGCCGGAGCGTCCGGCATCGACGCGATGCGGCCGGTGCCTGGCAGGCCGGCTGGCAGCGGTGCCCGTCGCCGTCGGGGCGCCCGTCAGCTGCCTAGACAACCACAGCAAGCGAACCGTGCTGTCGTTCCTCATCCATCACGTCAGCCATGCCCCGGGCTTGCCTTACGTAAGATAACGATATATCTTTGAGCTATCGTGAGCATGCGATGACAGTCGGGGATGGCCCCTGGCTTGGCATCGATGCGGAAGGAGCGGGAGCTCATGCGAGACGAAGGGACGTGGCGCAGGCACGACGATGCTGCCTGGCGCCGCGAAGACGACGAAAACTGGCGGCCCAGGGGCGGAGGCCGGCGCGGGCACCTGCGCGGAGCCGGACTCGGCAGGCCGGGCTTTCCTGGCCGGGCAGAATTCCACGGCGGCCCGTGGGGCGATCCGCGAGTGCGCGGACCGCGGGCGCGGCGCGGCGATGTGCGAGCCGCTGCGCTCGCGCTGCTGGCCGAGGAGCCAAGGAATGGCTACCAGATCATCCAGGAGATCGGCGAGCGCAGCGACGGAGTATGGCGGGCGAGCCCCGGCTCGGTCTATCCGGCGCTGCAGCAGCTCGAGGACGAGGGCCTGATCATCTCGGCCGGTGACGGCGGACGGCGCGCTTATCAGCTGACCGACGAGGGCCGGCGCTACGTCGAGGAGCACCCGGAGCAGATTCGGGCGCCGTGGGACGCCGTGGCGGGCAGCGCCGGCGGGGCGGCCATCGAGATGCGCAACCTGATGCGGCAGGTCGGCATGGCCGGCTACCAGGTGCTGAGCGCCGGGACGGACGCGCAGGTCAGGCAAGCGCGCAAGATCCTCACCGACACCCGTAAATCGCTGTACCGGATTCTGGCGGCCGATGATGATGAGGAAGCCGCCGACCCGGCCGGAAGTGACCCTGACAACGGCCGTGGTTAGGCTCGGTCAGGGCAACGACAGGGAGGCAGCGCCGGTGACGGCAGCGACCATGGCCAGCGCCGGCCAGGAACCGGTGGTCTCGGTCTCTGGGCTGACCAAGCGGTACGGGGATATCGAGGCCGTCCGCGGGATCGACTTCGAGGTAATGCGCGGCGAGACCTTCGGCTTCCTCGGCCCTAACGGCGCCGGCAAGTCGACCACGATCAAGATCCTCTGCACGCTCGCCAGCGCCACGGCCGGCACGGCGATGGTAGCGGGGCACGACGCCGCGGCGGACCGTGATCAGGTCCGCCGCAACATCGGCCTGGTCTTCCAGGACACCACCATGGACAGCTACCTCACCGCCGAGCAGAACCTGCGCTTCCACGCCGAGCTGTACGGCGTGCCGCGGCCGGCGGTAGCGCCGCGGATGCGCCAGGTCATGGACATGGTCGGGCTGTGGGACCGCCGCGGCAGCCTGGTCGGGACGTTCTCGGGCGGCATGAAGCGGCGACTGGAGATCGCCAGGGGCCTGCTGCACGCGCCCCACGTGCTGTTCCTGGACGAGCCCACCGTCGGCCTGGACCCGCAGACCCGGGCGTCCATCTGGGCCTACATCAACGACCTCAAGCAGCGCGAGGACATCACGATCTTCCTCACCACCCACTACATGGACGAGGCCGAGCACTGCGACCGGATCGCGATCATCGACCACGGGAAGATCGTGGCCATCGATACGCCGGAGGCACTGAAAGCGAGCGTCGGCAAGGACCGGGTACAGATCCAGACCGACGATAACAAGGCCGCCATCGCCACCCTGGCCAGCCGCTTCGGCATCGAGGCCGGGATCCATGAAGGGACAGTCACGTTCTCGGTCGCCGCAGGCGAGCAGTTCGTGCCCCGGTTGTTCGCCGAGTTCCCGATGGCGATCAAGTCGGTCAGCGTGTCCCGGCCGTCCCTGGACGACGTGTTCATGTCCTACACCGGCTCGACCATCCGGGACGCCGAGGCGTCCGGCACCGACGCCAAGCGCCAGATTGCGCGCATCCGGGGAGGGCGGTGAGCCATGGCCACTCAGACTGAGCCGGCCGGGGTTCCGGCGGCCGGCGTGGCGTCGGTGGCGGACCGGATCCGGGTCGCCGTGCCCGAGCGGGGCCTGCGTCACGACCTGCGCGCGGTGAGTATTGTCTGGCGCCGCGAGCTGATCCGGTTCCGCACGGACCGGCTACGCGCTGTGACCTCGCTGGTCCAGCCGTTCCTGTTCCTGTTCATCCTCGGCACCGGCCTGTCCCGGCTGGCGGGCGGCAGCATGCCGCCGCACGTGGACTTCAAGACGTTCATCTACCCGGGCGTGCTGGCCATGTCGGTCCTGTTCACGGCGATATTCTCGGCGGCGTCGATTGTCTGGGACCGCGAGTTCGGGTTCCTGCGGGAGATCCTGGTCGCCCCGGTCAGCCGGGCCTCGATCGTCATCGGCAAGTGCCTGGGCGGCGCCACGATCGCCACGTTCCAGGGCGTGATCTTCCTGATCCTGGCGGGCTTCGCGCACGTCCCCTACAACCCGCTGCTGATCCTCACTCTCATCGGCGAATTGCTGCTGCTCTCGTTCACGCTGACCGCGTTCGGCGTGATGATGGCGGCCCGGATCCGCCAGTTCCAGGCCTTCATGGCCCTGACCCAGATGCTGGTGATGCCCCTGTTCTTCCTGTCCGGGGCCCTCTACCCGCTCAGCGGCCTGCCCGCCTGGCTCAGCGTGCTGACCCGGATCGATCCGCTCACCTACGTGGTCGGGCCGATGCGGCACGCCGTTTTCAGTCATCTGAGTTTCCCGCCGGCCTTCAGCAAGCTGCTGGCACCGGACATTACCTGGGGCGGCTGGCCAGTCCCGCTGTGGATGTCACTGGCAATGGTGGCGGTAATGGGCCTGGGATTGATGGCCATCGCAATCGCGGAGTTCAGCAAGACCGAATAGGAAGCTCTCCGCGTTTACTGAGGAAGCGCAGAGCAGATCTTTAGCGCCGGCGCGCGGTGATCACTGTCCGCGCGCCGGCGATCTCCGGCCAAGTGACGCCAAGGCCTATCCGCGGAACCCCGCCAAACCGCCGGCCATACTCCCGCCAAACCCTCCGCCAGACCTGTCGGCGGGGAGAAACCGGTCCTTGCGCAAGCCCCGATCGGGCCCGCGATCAGCACAGAGCGTGTTCAGAGAACAAGTACAGAGCGTGTTCACAGCGCTGGCGGGCCGGGGCCCCGGCTCAGTTCGCACACGATTGCAGCAAGGGGGCCGAGGCAGCAGGTCAGGACGACGTTCCTGCGGCTTCGAGGGGATCGCTGTCCAGCGAGATGTCTAGAGATAGAGCGACGCCGGGTGGCTACGGGGGCAAACCACCCGGCGTCGCATTCATCGGCGCTCCGACGGGGGCCCGGAACGCCGGCACGGTGCCCCAGCGGGGGACCAGAGCACCGACAATCATGTTACACCGAACTCCC
>DASXMR010000116.1:0-18732 GCA_036495525.1 Streptosporangiaceae bacterium
CGGCCGAGCGACGCGGACTTGCGTCCGCTGGAGCCGCTCCCGCAGGCGCCGCAGTCCCGCTACCCGGCCGCGGCGCACCCAGGGCCTATGAACCCGGAGGACAACCGGCGGCTCAGCGTCTATCCGCACATTGAGGTTGAATCCACCGCCGATATCTGCCCATCCGGCCCCTCGCGCGACGCGGTCGATCAGGGCCGAGACGGCCGGGTCAGCTGGGCTGGCTCTAGGTCCGAACCAGCGCGGCAAGGGAGGGGGAGAGGTCGAAGCTTCGATTCCGGTCATGGCAATAGCCCTCCAGCGCACCCGAGGAAGGGTCCGCCTGGCCGCTGCCGCGCGCCCCGCTGAGGTGCATTTTTCGCAGCGGGCACGGCACGAACCATCGACCGCCTACTTACTGAGGGCAGTCGGGAGCAGAGCGCTTCGGCTTGGCGGTCTAGGGCGCGTCGGAGCTGGTGGCCCAGGTGCGTTGTGTTGCGTCCGAGCTGAGTCCAGTCGCCTTGCGCGTCTTCACCGGGCTCGCGGCACCTGGTCTCGACGTAGTTCTCGCCCATGTTTCGTTAGCAAATCCGTTAGCATCCGGCATGCAAAAGCCCCTTCCATGATCGGAAGGGGCCTCTGACCTGGTAGCGGGGGCGGGATTTGAACCCGCGACCTCTGGGTTATGAGCCCAGCGAGCTACCGAACTGCTCCACCCCGCGTCGGTGTTCCTTTACTGTATGGGCAGCGCGGCTCCCAGGCAAATCACTCCGGTGAGCTGCCCGGCCGCGGTGTCCGGCGCCCGCAACTTCGGGCAAGCGTCATGAAAAGGTACACAGCTAGGTAGCCTTGCCCCATGTTCAACCGGCTGCGTGACAGTCCCTGGGTCAGGACCGGCCTCCTCGTGGTGGTCATCGGGTTCTGCGTCTACGGGGTGCACGCCGAATGGCCGCAGGCCGAGTCTGCGCTCGACCGGCTGGACTGGTACTCGGTGGTCGGCGCGGCTCTCGCCTCGATGGCGGGTGCCGCCTGCTTCATGCTCGCCTGGCGCGCGCTGCTGGGTGACCTGGGCTCGCGGCTGGCGGTGCCGGCGGCCATCCGCACCATGTTCGTCGCGCAGCTGGCCAAGTACCTGCCGGGCGCCGTCTGGGCGTTCGCCGCGCAGGTAGAGATCGGCAACGACTACCAGGTGCCGCGCAGCCGGAACGCGACGTCGGTCGTCACCGCCCTGGCGGTCACGCTCGGCACCGGGCTGCTGGCTGCCGCCATCACGCTGCCGCTCACCTCGGCCACGGCCGCCCGGCACTACTGGTGGGCGCTGGCAGTGACGCCGGTGATCCTGGTCCTGCTCTACCCGCCAGTGCTCGGCCGGATGATTAACAAGGCCCTGACGCTGATCCGCCAGCCGCACCTTGACCAGCGGCCGTCAGCTCGCGGGCTGCTGACTGCCCTCGGCTTGTCGGCGATCGGCTGGCTGCTGTGGGGCCTGCAGTCATGGCTGCTGGTCAGCGACATCACCGGCCGGGGCACCGGGGTCCTGCTGATCTCCGTCGGTGCGTACGCCCTGGCATGGTCAGCTGGCATCCTCATCGTGGTCTTTCCCGGCGGAATCGGGCCGCGTGAGCTGGCGTTCATCGCCGCGCTCGCGCCGGTCACCCCGCGCGCGACCGCACTGGTCATCGCGCTGGTCTCCAGGGTGGTGATGACCGCGTCAGACCTGGTCTGGGGCGGGACGGGCATCGTCATCGGCAAGGTGGCCAAGCGGTCAGCGCGGCGCAAGCATCGCGCGCAGGTGGCCCAGCGTGGCGAACTCGGCGCCGACCTGACCATCAGCTAGCGCGGCGGCAGCTCACCGGGGTCAGCTGGCGTTGCGCGGTCAGCGGAATCGTCAAATCTCATTCGGCAGGCGAGCCCTGTCGCCGGTAAATTCAAGGATCCGGATGTTGCTGCGGGGGAGGGTGCGGTGCCAGACAGCGCGGGGCCAGCGATCCTGGTGGAAGGTCTGACCAAGTCATTCGGGGACGTTCACGCGCTACGGGGCATTGACCTGTCGGTGCCGCGCGGCACCGTGCTCGGGGTGCTGGGCCCGAATGGCGCCGGGAAGACGACTGCGGTGCGCATCCTCACTACCCTGCTGCTCCCGGATTCGGGCCGCGCCGTGGTTGAGGGCCGCGACGTGGTCAGGGACGCTGCGGCGGTGCGGCGGTCGATCGGCCTGTCCGGCCAGTCGGCCGCGATCCAGGAAGAGCTGAGCGGCCGGGAGAATCTCGAGATCATCGGCCGGCTGTACCACCTGAGCTGGCCGAAGGCTCGCCGCCGGGCCACCGAGCTGCTGGAGCAGTTCGACCTGACCGATGCGGCTGACCGTATCGCCAAGAACTACTCAGGCGGCATGCAGCGGCGCCTTGACCTAGCCGCCAGCCTGGTCGGGCAGCCGAGAGTGCTGTTCCTCGACGAGCCGACCACCGGCCTTGACCCGCGTTCCCGGCTTGGCATGTGGGAGATCATCAGGTCACTGGTCGCCGACGGCACCACGCTGCTGCTCACCACCCAGTACCTGGACGAGGCCGACGAGCTGGCCGACGAGATCGTCGTGATCGACCGCGGCCTGGTCATCGCCGCCGGCACGTCCGAGGAACTGAAGGGGCGGGTCGGCGGCGACGTGGTGGAGTTCACCGTGCCCGACCGCCGCCGGGTCAGCGAGGCCGTCACCGCGATCGGCAAGGTCGGCGAGAGCGAGCCGCACGTCGAGGCCGAGACCGGCGTGGTGAGCATCGGCGTCGGCAGCCGGGGCTCCGAGGCGCTGATTGAGGCCGTGCGACAGCTGGACGACGCCAACGTCGAGATCCACGGGCTGGTCATGCGCCGCCCGTCGCTCGACGACGTGTTCCTGGCGCTGACCGGGCACGCGGCTGAGGAGGAAGAGCAGGTCGGCGGCCGCCGGCGCGGCCGCAGGAAGCAGCGAAGCCGAGACGACGCGAAGGCGGCATCATGACAACGGCGGCGGCAGCACGCGCCACCCGCAGGGACGGGCCAGGACTGATCCAGCAGGCACGCTGGGCGGTCACCGACACGCTGACGATCACCAGGCGCAACCTGCTGGTCTGGATGCGGGTCCCCGCCTACCTGGTGTTCACCGTGGTCCAGCCGGTGCTGTTCGTGCTGATGTTCCGGTACGTCTTCGGCGGCGCCATCCCGGTGAGAGTGCCCGGTGGCTACGTCAACTTCCTGCTGCCAGGGATCCTCGGCCAGACCGCGGCGTTCGCCACCTTCGGCACCGCGATCGCGCTGGCCCAGGAACTGAAGAAGGGCGTGATCGACCGGTTCAAGTCGATGCCGATGGCGCGCTCGGCGGTGCTCGCCGGGCGGCTGGTCGCGGACACCGGGCGGATGCTCGTGACGATCCTGATCGTGCTTGGCGTCGGCTACGCGGTCGGCTTCCGGTTCCAGAACGGCGTCGTACCGGCCGTCGGGATGGTGGTGCTCGCCACCGTGTTCGGGCTGGCCATCTGCTGCATCTCCGCGTTCACCGGACTGGCCATCGGGGACGAGGAGTCGGTGCAGGCGTTCGGCCTGATCTGGCTGTTCCCGCTCACGTTCCTCAGCTCGGCGTTCGTGCCAATCCAGACGATGCCTGGCTGGCTGCAGGCGTTCGCGAACAACCAGCCGGTGACCTACGTGATCGACGCCATGCGCCACATGGCACTCGGCGGCGCGATCGCGGCTCCCCTGTGGAAGAGCATCGCGTGGCTGGTCGCCATCTTCGTCGTGTTCGTGCCGCTCGCCGTGCGGGCATACCGCAAGGCGGCCTGACCGGCTGGCCCGGCTCGCCCGCCGGATCAGGCACGGGCGGGCCCGGCTGGCAGGCGCCAGGACGCTTGACTGCCGTGGCTCGCGGAGTGAAGCTC
Organism: Streptosporangiaceae bacterium; assembly: GCA_036495525.1. GTDB lineage: Bacteria > Actinomycetota > Actinomycetes > Streptosporangiales > Streptosporangiaceae > DASXMR01. The sequence continues at coordinate 3,885 of DASXMR010000116.1, forward strand.
AGGTGCCGAGGCTTGCGCTGGTGGGCACCGTCAGCCAGATCACGTAGCTGGCCGGCCACGGCGCAGACGGCGGCTGGGTGAGCGTGTGCGGATCCTGGGTGGTCTGCAGGTTGAGCACTCGGGCGGGAGTGCCGCCCAGGCTGGCAAGCTGCCGACGGGTGCCGCCGAGCAGCACGGGCCGCCGGCCGGCTGAGGAGATGCCGTGCAGCGCGGCCTGCACTGCCGTGGCTGACTGGCCGGCCATCGACGCGGCCGGCACCGCGCACATCCCGCGCACGACTTGCAGGAACTGCCTGGACACCCGCCGATCCACGATGATCACCGACGATTGCCGCCCGATCGAGGCGCAGAGCCCGCGCACCGCGTCCAGCTGGCCGGCGTTCGTCGGCTTGAACGCCATCCCGCCGGTTACCGGCTTGAGGCCGCCGGCCGTGCCCGAGTGGCTGAGCCCGATGCCGAACGTCGTGGTGATCGTCGGCACCGCCAGCGCCGCCACGCAGAACAGCCCCACCACAGCGGCGGTCACCGGCTGCGCGCCGCGTTCGCGCGCCCGGCCGGCCAGCCACGCGGCAGCCCAGGCGGCGCACGCGATCATCATCGGCAGCACCACAGGTACCAGCCGGCGGCTGGCCCAGGGCTGGTCGGGCAGGATGCTCGGATCCCACAGCACCGCGGCCGCTCCCCCGCAGCCGATCATGATCGGCAGTGCCCAGATGCGCGCCACGCCGTCGGCGTCCTGCCAGTCCAGCAGCGAGCGCAGGCACCTGCGCACCAGCAGCGCCGCTCCCAGGCCGCCGAGCAGCACGGCAGGAGCACCGACGTACCAGATCACCCAGTACAGCGAGTCTTCGGCGTACTGCCTGGCCGGATCCAGCGGCAGGTGCTGGGTCCGCTGCAGGAAGCCGATGAACGCCAGCGCGCCGTGGCTGGTCTGGCCCCGCACGGTCTGCAGGTACGGCCGGATCGCGAGGCCGATGAGCGCCGCGGCCACCAGCACAGCGCCAGCATCGGGCAGCCAGCCCAGCTGCGGGCCGCTGCGTGCACGCCGCAAGTACGCTCGCAGCCGCGGCAGCCGCAGCAGCTGGGTGACCGCTATCGTCACCGCGGCGAGCCAGACCGCGATCAGGCCCGTCAGCTCCATGGGCCTGGACAGCGTGTCCATGAACGGGCGCGCCAGGACGTAGCCGCCCACCAGGCCGTAGCCGGCACCGATCACCACACCCAGGCAGAACGAGGTCGCTATCGCCCGTCTCGCCGCCAGCAGGGCTCCGGCGAACGGGATGACGGCGAGCAGGTAAATGAACGCGCTCGCGCTGGCCAGCGTGGTGAGCCCGAGCGTCAGCCCGCCGAGTCCCGCCATGACCCGCGCCGGGGTGAGCCAGCCGGCCAGGGCGCCCGGGTCCAGCCGGGGCCGGCTCAGTCCACCGCGCGCCGGCGAGGCCGCTGGCATCGGCTCAAGCCTGATCGTCCCGGCTGGGCCGGCCTCACTAGCCGGCCGCACCGCGCCCCGCCGGTCCGGCTCGCTCGCGCCGAGCCAGCCGCCGGGCTCCTCGCCCGGCGTGACGGCCGGTCCGCCGGCCGCGGCCGGACGGTCGCTCGCGGTACCGGAGGCCGCCGTGGCTGTGTGCGCCTGCTCCGTTCCGCCAGGGGCGCCATTGTGTGCTGCGGCCGGATCGACGGCTGCGGCCGGTGGCTGCCCGGCAGGGCTGGCCGGATCCGGCTTGCCCGGCGGCGACCCGGCCGCCTGGCCGGCTGCCCCCGGCTGTGCCAGGTCTGCGCGCTCGGCCGTGAGCGCATCGATGACCAGGCTCAGTCCGCCGAACAGCAGCACCTGGATCAGGGTCTCGCTGAAGGCCGACCTGCTGGTGTACTGCTGCGGCAGGGTCAGCCCGAGCAGCAGCGCGCCAGCTGGCGCCCACTGTGCGCCGGTGAGCCGGGCGACCAGCCCGCCGAACGACAGCACCGCGAGGCCGCCGACGACCGGGCCTAGCACCGCGGCGCCGGCGGTGCCGTGGATCCAGAACCCGCCGGCCAGCAGCATCGGCAGCCCGGACATGAAGGCTGGCACCACCGCCGTGCCGTGCTCGAAAAAGCCGGTGCTGCCGAAGCTCAGGCCAGGGTGCGCGCCGCCGAAGGCATGCAGCATCTGCGGGATGGGCAGTGACCCATGCTGGGCGATCCAGTAGCCGGTCTGCAAATAGGCACCCGGGTCCCTGGTCACGATGATGGCTGGTGAGTTCTCGGCGAACTGCCAGGCCGCGAACCCCGCCGCGACGGCGAGCGTCCCGGCCGTCCCCCACCAGGCCGGCCAGCTCGCCGGCTGGCGCCCTGGCAGGCTAAGCGGCCAGGCCCCCGGCACCCGGCGCAGGCCGTTCGCGACGAGCAGGACGGCCAGCGGAGCCGAGATGAGCAGCACCGGAACGGGCAGGAACACGCCGGCCAGCAGCAGCGGCAGCCCGGTCAGCAGCCAGGCCGTGACGAGGATGGCGGGCAGCACGGTCAGCCGCGCCAGGCCGGCCCCGGCCAGGTCTTCCCGCCAGCCAGCGGCCTGCCTGCCATTCACTGCGGCTCGCTCCGTCCCGCCGCCGGATTTGCCGCCGATCGCGCGTCCACCGCTGGCCTGGACGGTGCCGGCCGGGGGGCTGGCGCCCGGTCCGCTGCCACGTGACGCGCCCAGGCTGGCCAGGCTGGCCCACACCGTCCTGACCATGACGCTGACACGCCCCGAGGACTCGGACTCCGGCGCAGCGCCGGCTGGCTCGCCGGGACGCCCTGGCGCGGATGCGCCCTCGGCCGGTCTAGCTGGCACGGGGTCCTGTCCCGCTGCCGCACCGGGCTGGTCGGCAGCGCCAGAATGTCCGGCAGGCTCGTGGCGGCGCACGGATCCCACTGTAAAGGGGGCTTCGCCGCGGCGTGGCGCACCACTCAAGCCAGCAGGCCTCAACCCGGACCGCCTGGCCGCATCCGCCGCACGGCTGAGCCGACCTTCCCAGGCCCGTCTCGCGCCAGCTCGGACGGGGCACTGACCGGCCCAGACCACGATTTCGCGGCACGCCGAAGATCCGCTGCCCGAGGCGCCCCGGCTGACCCGATCGACGAGGGGCAGGGGGTCAGGGAGGGCGACGCAGCCGGCCCGGATCAGTGCTGGCACCGGCGCGAAGCCTGGTCAGGTGCCCGGTCGCGCACCCGCCGGTGGCGCGCCGCGTTAGCGGCGGTGTGATGCCTCGCGGTCGCCTTAGGCCTGCTTCGGCGGTATGCACAAATCTGGCGTCCGCTGCGGATACGATGTCTTGCGATCTAGCGGCCAGATTCCCCGCGCGGCCGTCTCTCTTTGCACGCGCGGAGGTGCCATGGGCCGCTCCGAGGCCCCGGAGGACAAACTGCAGGTGCGGCAGCAGACCGACGGAAGCCGGCGCCGCGGCAGCAAGCTCCCGTTCCCCCGCCGTGCGGCAGGCAAGCGCAGGCACTCGCTGCGCATGCGCGTCACGGGCTGGACTGCCGTCGTCCTGACCGGAGTCCTCGTCGTCGGCTCACTCGCCGCCTACGCCAAGTACCGCAGCATCTGGGACAGCATCGCCAAGATCGACGTGTTCCAGGACCTGAACAACAGGCCGCCCCAGTATGGCAACGCGCTCAACATCCTGCTGATCGGCTCGGATACCCGCAGCGGCGGCAATGGCAAGATCGGCGGGCACGATCAGGGCGCCAGGTCGGACACGGTCATGGTGGTGCACATCTCGCCCGGCCGGAAGGGCGCCGTCGTGCTCAGCCTGCCGCGCGACTCGGTGGTACCGGTGCTGCAGTGCGCCCCGGAAGCCGGCACGCCGGGGCAGACCGCGGAGCCCGGCCAGATCGAGCAGCTCAACTCGACTTTCGGATTCGGCGGGCCCGGCTGCCTCTGGAAGACCATCGAGGCGACCACGCACATCCGGATCAACGACTTCGTCGAGCTCACCTTCGTGGGCTTCGAGAAGGTCATCAACCGGATCGGCGGCGTGACAGTCTGCCTGCCCGAGGCCGTGCACGACCCCAAGTCCCGGCTGCACCTGTCCCGCGGCAGGCATCACATTTTCGGCTCGCAGGCGCTGGCCTTCTGGCGTGAGCGGGAGGCCGTCGGCCTCGGCTCGGACCTGCAGCGAATACAGCGCGACCAGTTCCTGATGGCCTCGCTGCTGCAGGGCATAGAGAAGAGCGGGCTGCTCGGCAGCCCGTCGAAGATGCTGGCGGTGATCGACGCCACGGCCAAGGCCAAGGCGCTCGCGATGGACAGCGGCATGACGATCAGCCAGGTCGTCCGGATCGCGGCGAGCATGAAGGGCGTCGGGCCAGGGTCGGTGCAGTTCATCGAGGCACCGACGGTCACCTACCCGGCCAATCCCAACTGGGTGGAATGGCCGAGCACCGACGACGCGCTGTTCAGCGCCATCGCGCATAACTCGACGCTGCCGAAGAAGATTAAGCCGGCGCCTGGCCAGACCCCGAAGCACAAGCCGGTGCTGGCGTCGGTCAGCCCGGACAAGGTCAAGGTCGAGGTGCTGAACGGGACCAACACGAGCGGCCTGGCCGGCGACACGGCCACGGACCTGACTAGCCGCAGCTACGACGTCCTTGGCTCGTCGAACGCCACCACCCAGGACTACACGAGCTCGGTCATCGAGTACTCCTCGCGGGCCGAGCGGGCCGCCGCCATGACGCTGAAATCAGCTATTCCGCACGTCACTCTGCAACGTGACCCGAGCGTCGAGGCCGGCACCGTCAACTTGATCCTGGGATCGAGCTTCACCGGACTCAACGTGCAGAACGGCAACTCCAAGCAGACCTCAGTCAACGGGCTGACCCGGCAGTTCGGCGGGATCAAGGGCAACGCCAGGATCTGCAAGGACCAGCACGCGTTCTCGTCCTGATCGGGCCGCGTGCTAGCCGGGAGCGCGACCCGGTCCAGCGGCCCTGGCTGGCCTGGCTGGCTGCGCGCTTCCGGCGCGGAACCGGCTGGCGGCGACGAAGTCGATGCAGGTCAGCACTGCGAGGTAGACGCACAGAGCCACGTAGATGACGGTAGTGACGCCCACCACAGCGCTGAGCCCGGCCACGAGCATCCGGCCTTCCCAGCCGATCGCGGAGCCGACCGGGCTCCTGCCCTGCGAAGGCCAGGCGGCCAGCTCCGCGTAGCGGATCGCGGTCATCGCGCATAGCGCCAGCGTGACGCCTGCGGGCGCAGCCGCGGCGTAACCAACGGCGGCCAGGTAGACATACTGGCCGGCCTGCAGCACCGCGGGTACCAGCCAGTCGAGCCGCCCGTCATGCGGATGGCTCGATCCGGGCGCGGCGACCAGCAGCCCCACGAGCGGTGTCAGCAGGATCACGGCCGGCAGGTCGCGCAGCCCGAGCAGGGCGAGCAGCACGCCAGCGGCCAGGCCGAGCAGCGCGGGTGGCAGCGGGATGATGTGCCCGCGCACCAGCTGACCGAGGTATCGCGCGAAACTGCCATCGTCACGGCTGCGCCGGATCATCGCGAGGGCCGCCGGGTCGGGCCGGGATTTCTCGGCCTGCCCGGACGTTGTCGGCGCGGCCGGGTCTGGCGCTTCCCCCTGTCCTGGTGGTCCCGCCGCCGCTGCCATCCCCGGAATCAGCGGATCGTCCGGCGCAGAGGATCGCGGCGGCTCCGGTGACTGCATGGTGCCAGCCGCTGGCGCAGCGCCCGGCCCAGGCACGGAGCCGGCGCTCGACGCCAGGCTCACGCTCGATATCGGGCCCGCGCTCGAGTCAAGGCCCGCGCTCGAGTCAAGGCCCGCGCTCGACGTCGGGCCCGCGCTAGAGGCCAGGCCCGCGCTCGAGGTCGGGCCCGCGCTCGAGGTCAAGCCCAGGCTCGAGGTCAGGCCTGGGCTCGAGGTCGCGGCAGAGTCAGCCGGCGGCGACAGTAGCGAGCTCAGCGGAGACGCTGGCTGACCTGGTGGCGCCGTCAGCGCTGCGGTACCCGCCAGGCCAGCGGATCCGACCGGGATGATCATCACGTTCGTCGGCGCGGCGAAGACGCGCCGCTGCGCCGGAGTTACCTGCGGGACGGGCGCTGCCACTCTCCGGCCGGGGCCTGGCGCGCTGACGGCATAACCCACGACGACGACTGACCAGACCAGCATGCTGACCAACGCCGCGTGCGGTCCCCAGCCGGGAGCGGCGACGGCTATCAGCAGCACCTGACCGCCCGGTGCCATCGATAGCACGGCAGACGGCACCTGGCGCAGCAGCCGCAGGAGGTCGGCACGCCGCCAGTCGTCGTTTGCGCGGCGCGAGGCGGCCGCCTGGACAGCGCGGCGCTGGGCACGGCGCTGGCCGGCCGGACGGCGCTCCGCTGGCCGACCCGCCCGGCTGCACGCCTGCATCGTTTGATGAATGGCCGTCAGCGCGACCAGGGCGATCGCAAGGGCCCAGCTGCCGGCCAGGCCGGCCGCGGCGGCACCGGCCGCGAGACCCGCGTAGACGATGTACTCGCCGGCCATGTCGCCGATCATCGAGATTCGCTGGGCGGCTGGCCGGCCTGAGCCGGCGGCTGCGAGCAGCTGATTCACGCCGCGGGTCAGCGCGTCAGGGCCGGCCCTGTCCCGGCCATGCAGCCGGTAAGTGCGGTAGACCACCAGCCCGCTCTGCGGTCCGCCAGCCGACTGTGCCGCGCTGTTGCCCGGCGGCCGCGAATTCGGGCTGCCATGCGCCTTGCCGGGCGCTGGGCGGGCAGCGCGGCGGGCGCTGCCATCGCGAGCCGGGCCAGCAGCACGCGCAGGGCCGGCATCGCGAGCCGGGCCAGCACCAGGCTCCGGGCCAGCATCCCGCGCCCGGCCAGCGCAGCGAGCACAGTCAGCGCTGCCGGCATCGGTGTTTCCCAGCGGGCCGACCGCAGCCGCGCTCGCATAGTCGCTCGCAGGAGCGGCCGCCGAATCACCGGCTGGCGTCCGGCCGAGGTCACTGGTCTCGCCGGGCAGCTGACTGTCAGCCGGAGCCCGGCCGGGACGGCCGAGCACGCCTGGATCCGGCTGGGCGCGTCGCTGCCCGCCCGGGCTGGCAGCCGAGCGGTCCGGCTGGCCGCGGCTGTGCCCGCGCGAGCTGGCGGTCCGCTGGTCCGCCTGGCCAGGTCGCTGCCTGCGCGAGCTGACGGCCCGCCGGTCCCGTCGGCGAGGCCGCTGGCGGGATCCGCTGGCCGGAGGAGCAAAGCTCGCCAGGCGGCGCCTGCCGACGGCGACGAGATAGCTGCCGCAAAGCGCGATGGCTCCCTTGATGCAGTCGGCCCTGGTCGAACCGCTGAACCACGCCGCTGAACAGCAGGCAAGGGCGACGCTGACGCCGGTCATCGCGTTCGGGGCAAGCGAGCGATCCGCGATCCATGCGGCCGCGCGCTCGGTCATGGCCCGCACCGCCTCGGCGGCGGTCGGGGCCGTGCCGCTGCCGGCGGGCCCAGGCGCGGCCTCGCCCCCGGCGCCGTCGCCGGGCACGTAGGCCGGACCTCTGGCCGGCCCATTGAGCCCGGCGACGATCGGGTCCTCCGTGTGAGAACGGTTCGCGAATGACGTGGATTGCCGGCGCCCGCACCGGGCGGGCGCCCGGCGAAGGATCTACCCGGATAATGTCCCTTCATGCGGACAGTGGCGGTGGTGCTGGCCGGCGGTACCGGGCAGCGATTCGGCCGCGGGCTGCCCAAGCAGCTGCTGAAACTGGCCGGCCGGACCGTTCTCGAGCACTCGGTTGCCGCGTTCGACCGCGCGCCGGGCGTCGATGAGGTCATCGTCGTCATGGCGCCCCGCTTTACCAGCCAGGCAGAAGAGCTGCTGAGCACGGCGGGCTTCGGCAAGGTGAGCCGGGTCATCGAAGGCGGCGTCGCCCGGCCTGACTCCGCCCGCCGCGCCATTGCGACGCTCAGTGCGGACGCCGGGCACGCCGAGCCAGCCGATCTCAACGTCCTGTTCCACGACGCGGCCAGGCCGCTGGTGGGGCAGGAGATCATCGCGGCCTGCGTCCGGGCGCTGGAGAGCTACCAGGCGATCGGCGTCGCGGTCCCGTGTGCGGACACCATCGTCGAGGTCAGCGGCCCGGTCATGGCTGGCATGCAGCGCCGTGAGGTGCTGCAGCGCTGTCAGACGCCGCAGGGCTTCCGGCTCTCGGTGATCAGGGAGGCGTATCAGCTCGCCGATGCTGACCCCAGCTTCAGCACGTCCTCGGCGACCGACGACTGCGGCATCGTGCTGCGCTACCTGCCCGGCATTCCGGTGGCCGTCGTACCGGGCAGCGAGCGCAACATCAAGATCACCTATCCCTCGGACCTGACCGTGGCCGAGGCGCTGCTGCGGCAGGCGCCAGTAAAGCCCGCGCGCTGACGGCCGCGGGCGCAGCCAGCAGCAGCCAACTTCGCGAGCAGCTGTAACCCAGTCGCGAGCCAGCGGCTGACCCGCTTACCGCGCCGCGGGCACTACAGGGTGACGTCCTCCAGCATCTCGGTGACCAGCGCGGCGATCGGCGAGCGCTCCGAGCGCACGAGCGTGACGTGCGCGAACAGCGGATGGCCCTTGAGCTTCTCGATCACCGCGACGACGCCGTCGTGCCGGCCGACCCGCAGGTTGTCCCGCTGGGCTATGTCGTGCGTCAGCACGACCCGCGACCCGGCGCCGATCCTGGACAGCACGGTGAGCAGCACGCCTCGCTCCAGCGACTGGGCTTCGTCAACGATGACGAACGAGTCGTGCAGCGACCGGCCGCGGATGTGCGTCAGCGGCAGGATCTCCAGCATGTCCCGGTTCAGGATCTCCTCGATGACGGCCCGCGAGGTCACGGCCGACAGCGTGTCGAACACTGCCTGCGCCCACGGGTTCATCTTGTCGGCCTCGGAGCCTGGCAGGTAGCCGAGCTCCTGGCCGCCGACCGCGTAGAGCGGCCGGAACACGACCAGCTTGCGGTGCTGGCGACGCTCCATGACCGCCTCCAGGCCAGCGCACAACGCTAGCGCTGACTTGCCGGTGCCCGCCCGGCCGCCGAGCGAGACGATCCCGATCTCCTGGTCGAGCAGCAGGTCGAGCGCCACTCGCTGCTCGGCGCTCCGGCCGCGCAGCCCGAATACCTCGCGGTCGCCTCGGATCAGCCTGACGGTCTTGTCGCTCTGCACCCGGCCAAGTGCGCTGCCCGCGCCCGACGCGGTGGCCAGCAGCACCAGGCCGGTGTGGCAGGGCAGCTCCCTGGCCGGCTCGCAGTCCAGCCTGCCGGTCTCGTAAAGCTCGTCGATGTCAGAGCTGGTCACCTCCAGCTCGGCCATCCCGGTCCAGCCCGAGTCAGCGGGCAGTTCCGCGCGGTACTCCTGCGCGGTCACGCCGATCGAGGCGGCCTTGACCCGCAGCGGCAGATCCTTGCTGACCAGCACCACGCTCTCGCCCTCGGCGGCCAGGCTCCTTGCGACCGACAGGATCCTGGTGTCGCTGTCGCCGAGCCTGAACCCCACCGGTAGCACGGCGGGATCGGAGTGATTGAGCTCCACCCGAACAGTGCCGCCCGCGTCGCCGACCGGCAGGTCAGCGTCCAGCCTGCCGTACTCAACCCGCAGATCGTCCAGGTACCGCAGGGCCTGCCGCGCGAAAAAGCCGAGCTCCGGGTGATGCCGCTTGGCCTCGAGCTCGGCTATGACGACGACCGGAAGGACAATCCGGTGCTCTGCGAACCTCCTGATGGCCGACGGATCGGCCAGCAGGACGCTGGTATCAAGGACGTACGTACGCCTCCCGGTTTCCTGGGCGCTGGCTGCACTGCTGCTGGTCGGCCGCGTCGCGCGGCGCGCTGCGGAACTGGCCACTCGCACTCCCCTGGGCGCCGTGGCGGCGCCGCGTTCGGACACAACGTGTCGGCGGGACCGGGACCGGCCAGCGACGGGCCGGGCTCCGGCCCTTTCGCTCGTCACGCCTGTACGCCAGGACGCGAAGCTCGAGAATCTCGAGGGCCTTCCCGTCGGGCGGCTACGCACCGCCCGTCTGAGCTGACGGTAGCTCGCCGGGCCGGATCAAGGAAGTACCCGCACTGGCTGTTAACGCCCCCGACATATTGGGTGCACCGGTCAGGGAGACCAGGGCTGCCTGGCCAGCGCTGGCCGGCCATTGGCGTGCGGAACGGGGATCCGCTTGGGCCGGCCGCGTTCTTCCTGTGGCTGTTTCAGGCGCCGAACCTGCGCTGACGCGCGGCGTAGGAGCGCAGCGCCCGCAGGAAGTCCACCCGCCGGAAGGCCGGCCAGTATGCGTCGCAGAAGTAGAACTCCGAATGCGCGCTCTGCCACAGCAGGAACCCGCCGAGGCGCTGCTCGCCTGAGGTGCGGATCACCAGGTCGGGGTCAGGCTGCCCGGCCGTGTACAGATGCTCGGCGATGTGCTCCACGTCGAGGATCTCGGCGAGCTCCTCGATGGTCGTGCCGCGGGTCGCGTGATCCTGCAGCAGGGAGCGCACGGCGTCGGCGATCTCCCGGCGGCCGCCGTAGCCGACCGCCACGTTGACCAGCAAGCCGGGGTTCGCCGTCGTTGCCTCGCCCGCGTCCTTGAGCACCCGGGCGGTGTCGGCGGGCAGCAGGTCGAGCGCGCCCATCGGATTGACGTGCCAGTCCTGCGCGACCAGCCCGCGCACCGTGTCCTCGATGATCCGCAGCAGCGGCTCAAGCTCGGCGGCGGGCCGGGACAGGTTGTCGGTTGACAGCAGCCATAGCGTGACCACCTCGACCCCGGCCTGACGGCACCACTGCAGCAGCTCGAAGATCTTGTCGGCGCCCTTCTGATGGCCCCGGCTGACATCGGGCAGCCCGGCAGAGCGAGCCCATCTGCGGTTGCCATCACACATCACCCCGACGTGACGAGGGATCGCCGACGGCGACAGCGCCGCCTCGAGCCTGTGCTCGTACAGCCGGTACGCGACCCCGCGCAGGCGAATCCGGCGCATCCGGCACCCTCTCTCGCTGACGCCATGACGGCCAGCCCGCGCCGTGCACGTGCTACCCGTTCACCACCGCTCCGGATGCTGCCGATTCCGACCGGCTGGCGCCATCCGGCTCCCTAAGCACCGTATCCAAGAACGCGACCAGTTCGGCCGAGGTCAGCACCGCTCGTACCCCTATTCCGCCCGCGCCCCACACTTCGACGACGGCGCGGCGGCGCAGCCGCCATCCGCCGTGCGCCGAGCCGCGCACTGGCCTGGCGTGCTGACCCGCCAGGGCACGGCCGCCCGGCCAGGCGCGCAAGCCCGGCGCACCGCCGTGCTCGCGAGGCGGCCTGCGCTGACCATGCCTGCCGTCCTGGCCGCCACGGCTGCCGTCCAGACCGCTTCGACTTCCGTCCGAGCCGCCGCGGCTGCCCTCCTGCCCGCTGCTTCCGGCCCCGGCGCAGGTGCCGAGCCAGTCGGCTGACACCCGCAAGGTGCACCGGAACTCGCCGGATCCGGTGAGGTCGCTGCGGTCCCTGGCGCGCAGCGAGAAGTATTCCCGCTCGCCAGGCGGCTGCAGCCGTGACGGCGCGGACGGCGCCGCGGGCCCGGACAGCTCCGCTGGCTCGGGGAACCGGTCGTCGGGATCAGGCCACTGCGCCGCCTGCTCCGGGTCACCGCGGGCCGCGGTCACCGCGGCGGCCAGCCGGGCCAGCTGGTAACCGCAGCGCTGCCCGACCGACCCGAACGGCTGACGGTCCCTGGTGAGGTTCAGGGTGATCTCGTACGGCTTGCCGGCCCGGTCGCGGCACGCTACCGCGGCAACCGACAGGACAGAGCCGTCCACGCAGCGTAGTTCCCCCATAACGGAACGCTAGCTCTTCGGAGCCGAAAATGGCACCCCCCGCGCTGCCGGGCGCGAGGGGTGCCACTCAATCCTGACCAGGCGCCTTGCCGTCAGCCGGCGGACGCCTGGCGCCGTCTCAGCCGCCGGAGACGGACTTGACGATCGCCTCGTCAAGCCCGGCGAACGAGCCGAGGTACTCGCGCCGTTCCCGCTTCAGCCTGGCCACCATCTGGTCGTACTCGGCGACCCTGCCCTGCCGCTCGTAGAGCCGGCGAGGCTGCAGGATCTCGGTGTCGTCGATGCCGGGCAGCGACGTCGCGATCTCGTAGCCGAAGTCCGGGTCGCTCGCCCACTCGATCGTGCCGGAGACGATGGCCTCGACGATCGCCGACGAGTACGGGATCGTCACCTTCTTCGAGGTCGCGTCGTCGGTGCCGCCGATACGGCCGGTGTTGAGCACGAAGACCTTCAGCTCGTGGCTGTCCAGCAGCTCCAGCATCCGGTTGCCCATGTCGGCCATGTCCCGCGGGAAGAACGGGTTGGTGCCCGGCACCCGGAGGAACTTGCCTTCCTCGTCCTTGCCGCCAGCCGACGTGCCGGTGGTCTCGCCGAGCATGAAGTACGCGGCCGCCTGCGCCCGGTCAAGCCGCGCGACGGCGGGCACGATGTTCTCGTTCTTGTTGAGGATCAGCAGGAACTCAGCTGGCGGCACCTCGTTGCCCGGCCACGGGTCGACGTAGGAGAAGGGCCAGGTGGTACGCCCGTTCTTGGTGTAGGAAGTGTCGAAGAAGTCCACCTTGCCGTCGGCGTCGACCGAGACGTTCTCCAGGTAGGCGTCGGGCTTGGTGGTCGCGTTGTAGATAGCCGGCTCGAACTTCGGGTCCAGGCCGAAGGTCTTGGCGAAGCAGCCGTTCTCGGTGGTGTAGACCTTGCCGCCGGGCATCAGGCCGATGAAGTCGTCCTGGGCGGGCTTGCTGCTGAGCTGCGTGGTAAAGGTCGTCGTGGTCTTGCCGGTACCGGACAGGCCGACGATCAGCACCGCCGTCGGGCCGCCCTGCAGCGGGATCACCTTGCAGCCGGCGTGCAGCGACAGGCCGCCGCGGTTGTAGACGATGTTGTTCCACATCCGCAGCCCGCCCTTCTTGGACTCACCGAAGTAGTCCGAGTTGAGCACGCGGGTGATGTTCTCGTTCAGGTCGACGGCAATCAGCCGGTCGTCCGGGTAGCCGGGGGCGGCGAGGTTCGGGGTGTAGATGACCGTGGTGTCCGGCTGCCACGTCGCCGGGTCGTAGTCGTCGCCGGCCGGGTAGTACAGCTGCTTCTGCATGCCAGCCACGTTGGCGTTGGCCGTCTCCATGATCAGCCGGGCCTGGGTGCGGAAGGCCGGGTCCGAGCCGATGTAGCCGTCGACGACCACCACGTCAGCGGTGCGGATGTAAGCATCCTGCTCAGCTGCGACGCGCCGGTACTCCTCGCGCGTGATGGTCTGCTTGGTGGCGTTGGTCGAGTCGTCAACGATGAACGTGGACCTGGTGCTCCGAGAGTCGACCCGAGCCTTGACCACCACGTTGTCGAACTCGGTGACCTTGCAGTTCGGCATCTTCTCCGTCAGCTCGCGGAGCCGTTCCGCCGTCGGATTCCACTCGACCGAAGCGGCGTTTACCTCGTACACCACGACTGCTCCTCCTCGTGGGCGCGGCTGCGGCTCGCTCGGCCGGGGGGCCTGGACACGGCACGCAGCGCAAGCTGCCCTGTGCTCGCGGGATTTGGGGAGTGTACCCCGACAAGCCCTGCCCAAAAGAGGCGGCCGGACCTGCGATCCGGCCTCGCCGCAATGGCCAGCCGCAGGCGCTGGGCGCAACGGCCGCAGGTGCCAGGCGGCTGGCCGCGCCGGCGGCGGGAGGAGGAGCCGCCGCGGCAGCGGCGCAGCGCGTGGCGAGCACCCGCCGCAGCGCGTTCTAGCTGCCCGGACCCTCGGCCCTGACCTGCTCTACCCTGCGCAGGGCGTCCCGCAGGTCGGCAAGCCAGCTGTCCTCGTGCTGGCCGACCAGGCGCACGCACCACGCCAGCGCCTCGCTGCGGCTGCGGGCTACGCCCGAGTCCACGAGGGTGTCGAGCACCAGTCGCTCGCTCTGGCGCAGCCGGGTCATCACGGGCACGGAAAATGTGGTGAACATCACTTCCCGGCCGGCGCAGACTACGCCCCAGGACACTTTCCGGCCGAATCTGTGCTCGGCCTCCCTGGCGATCTCGATCCGCTGGTCCCTGGTTTCCTCGCGGAACCTGCGGCTGCGCCCGGCGGCGGCAGCAGCGCGCTCGGCATCCGTGGCTCCCTCGGCGACTTCCGGATCAGCCAGGGTGCCGGTGATGGTGATCTCCTCACGGTCGAGCCGCACGGCGGGCGGCTCGGTGAACCAGTCGGCTGGCATCCGGCCGGCGAACCAGCCCCTCAGCTGCTCGGCTGCCGACAGCGCCGATGCTTCATCTGTACTCATGTAATTATGATTACACTGACAGGTCCTCGCACGCAAGGCCCGCTGGCTCGCGGTCAGGCCCGGCGAGCGGGGTGAGCCGGACAGCATGTTCGCGGGCCTGGCTCAGCCCCTCCCCCTCCGAGCCTGGCAGCCGGGCCGGCTGGTCTTACCTGCTCACCCGGCAAGACAGCCAGGGACGCGGCCGGCTGCCCTGGCCGGCCGGGCCCTGCGACGGTCAGCCCGGCGGGCGGCGGCGCAGGCGCGTCAGCTCAGCGGGCCACGTAGGGGCAGGCCGGCCAGCCAGCGGCCACGCAGCTCGGCGGCGGGTCAGCTCGGCGGCTGGTCAGCTCGGCAGGCTCGCGGCCACGGCCGCGGCGAGCCTGGGGTAGACCGCTACCGCGCCGGCGAAGCCAGGGCCGCTGGTCACCGCGGGCACGATCTCCACGTCCTCGCCGGGCTCCGGAGCCTGGATCATCCGGCCGCTCCCCAGGTAGATAGCGACGTGCGAGATGTACTGCGGCGCGGTCGGGTCGGTGTGGTAGAAGAGCAGGTCGCCAGGCTGCAGCGGGCTGACAGCGACCTGCGGGCCGGTGCGCGCCTGGTC
>DASXMR010000117.1:0-4649 GCA_036495525.1 Streptosporangiaceae bacterium
CCAGGCGGGTCCGGTCGGTATTCGTGGCAGGGAATGTGCTGCACCGTCCGCACCGCCAGCCGGTCACCCTGACCGACGCGGAACTGCGGGTCCTGCTGGCGTGTGACGGCCGGGCCACGATCAGCGACGTGCTCGCCAGTACCGGGGTCGGCGATGCGGATGTGGTGCTCGCGCGGCTGGCGGAGCTGGGCGCGGTGCGGCTGGATCTGGACGGCCCGGCCGATGCGTGGCCGGAGCGGCTGCTGCGGGACAAGCTGGAGCTGATCGCTGATCCTGATGCGCGGGCGGCGGCGCTGGCGCCGGTGGACCAGCTGATCAAGGCCCGGGACGCGGTAGCCGCCACCGACGGAGATCCGGCCGGCCTGCAGAAGGCGCTGGCGAACCTGGCCGAAACGTTCGAGCAGGTCACCGGCACCGCATCGACCCGCAGGGCCGGCGCGAACTACGCCGGCCGGACCCTCGTCTACCAAGATGCCGTCCGGGACGTGCGGGTAGAGCTGGGCGCGACGGTGACCCAGGCGCTGGCGGCGCCGCTCGGCCTGGTGCTGGACAGCGCCCGCTGGCTGGTCAACCAGATCACGGACGGGTACCGCGTGCTCTTCGCGGACCTGCTGGACCGCGAGACGGCCCGGGCCGGCGGCGCGCCGGTGCCGCTGCAGCGGCTCCTCACCAGGGCGGCGCCCTACCTGTCCCCCCACGGCAGCAGCCGGGGGGTGGGCGAGCTCTCCGCGGCTAGCGTGCCTGAGCTGCAGCGGCGCTGGCGCGAGGTGCTCGGCCCGCTGCAGTCCCCGAGCAGGCACCACGTCAGCGCGGACGAAATCAGCGCGAGGGTAGCCGAGTGCTTTCCCAAGCGTCCGGTCACCTGGAGCGGCGCCCGGCAGCACTCCCCGGACATCATGATCGCGGCGGCCTCGCCCAGCGAGGTACAGCGCGGCAACTTCCTGCTGGTCCTCGGCGAAATACACATGGCCACTAACACGCTGGACCAGCGGCTCTTCGTCGAGCAGCACCCCGACCCCGCCCGGCTGATCGCCGCCGAGCGGGCCGACCGAGGCCCGCGGCGGGTCGTCACCATCTATGCGAAAGACCACCCGAACGTGACGTCCCGCACCAGCCCGCCGTCGGCCGTGCTGGGGCCGGGCCAGCTCTACTGGTCGTCCGCCGTCACCGACTCGCTCGACCCGCCCGAATCGGACACCGTTTTGCCCGGCGCCGCGATGACCGTCGCCCGCCGCGGCGACAATCTGGTCGTCCGCGTCCTGCCTTCAGGCGCCGAGCTGGACTTCTTCGAGGTGATCGCCGACACGATGGCCGGCGTCGTTGTCGATGCGCTCCAGCCGATGGCTCCGGCGGCGCACCGGCCGCGGATCACGATCGACAAGCTCGTGCTGTGCCGGGAGCAGTGGACCTTGCCGGTCGCGGACTCGGGCTGGGCGTTCGTCAAGGACGAGAAGGAACGTTTCTTCCTCGCACGGCGCTGGCGGCAGGAACACGGCCTGCCTGAGCGGGTGTTCTACCGGGTTCCGGTCGAGCTCAAGCCCACGGCGGTCGACTTCCGCAGCATCGTGCTGGTCAACGTGCTCGCCAAGCACATCCGCCGGACCGAAGCTGCCGGGCACGCCGAGTACGCCGTCACCGAGATGCTCCCCGATCCGGGCCAGCTGTGGCTCACCGACCGCGAGGGCCGGCGCTACAGCTCTGAGCTGAGGATCGTCGCCTACGACAGCATGACCGAGGATCGCGAGCTGGCCCCTTCGGCTGCGGCGCGGCGCAACCGGGGAGATGCGCCCTCCTGAGACCAGGTGCCACTGTCGGGGAGGCGGATAAACCGCCGTGGAACAGCTAAAGCTCCACGTCAACGACTGGCCCCACGTGCAATTGCCGGTAGCAGCGACTCGCCAAACGAGGTAACCATGCCGACGCTGAATCCCGTACACGCTTTCAGGTCCCTCGTTCCCCAGTCGCGTGACATGCGGATGTACCTGGTGGCGGCGCTGATCAACGTCTACGGGACCGGGCTGATCGTCACCGCCATGACGCTGTACGGCATCAGGGTGGTGCATCTGACGGCGACGCGCACCGGCCTCGCCTTGACGATCGCCGGCCTGGTAGGCCTGCTGTCCTCGATGCCGATAGGCCGCCTGGCCGACCGGCACGGACCCCGGGATGTGGCCAGGATAACCCTGCTGCTGCTGGGCGTGGCGGCCGTCAGCTACGTGTTCCTCGCGCACAGCTTCGTCAGCTATCTGATCGTCGCGATCGTGGACGGATCAGCGCTGAGCGCCTCCACCACGGCCAGCATTGCACTGCTGCGGCGGGTCGGCGGCGATGACGCGACCACGTTCCGCTCCCAGGCGAGCGCGGTGCTCAACCTGGGCATCTCGCTCGGCGTGGCCACCGCCGGCGTCGCGATCCAGTTCAACACGGTGACCGCGTACCGCGCGCTCTTCCTGGGTAACGGGCTGAGCTGCCTGATCGGCGCCGTGCTGCTGGGCCTCCTGCCCAAGTTCGAGCCGCTGCCGGGCGCGCACAACGAGTCGCCGTTCGCCGCGCTGAAGGACCGGCCGTTCGTCGGCTACACGGTGCTGTCCGGCGCGATGTACATGCAGTACCTCGTGCTCGGCCTGCTGCTGCCGGTGTGGGTCGTGTTCCACACGAACGCGCCGCGGTGGAGCATCTCCGCGTTCGTGATCGTCAACACGGTGATCGTGGTGCTGTTCCAGGTGCGCGTGGGCAAGACCGTGCAGACCATCAAGCAGGGCGGCGCCGCGTTCCGGCGGGCCGGGGTGATCTTCCTGGTCAGCTGCTCGGCGATGGGCCTGGCGACCGGGCTTCCCGCCTGGGGCGCCCTGCTGCTGCTGGCCGGCGCCGTCGTGCTGCACACCTACGGCGAGCTGTGGCACGGCTCCGGCATGTACTGTCTCGACTTCGGCCTGGCGCCCGCGCACGCGCAGGGCCAGTACCAGGGCCTGGTTGGCATGGGCAACTTCGCCGGGCAGGCGCTGTCCCCGCTGATCCTGGTCGGGCTCGTGCTGAGCGGCGGCCGGCTCGGCTTCGTGCTGCTCGGCGTGTGGTTCGCCCTGCTCGGCCTGGCCGGCCCCGCGGTGGCCCGGTGGGGCGAGCGGACCCGCCCGGCCGAATTCGCCGAGGCTGAGGCCGAGACCGCAGCCGAGACGGTCGCCGAGGCCGCGGCCGAGCAAGCGGCCGTAGCCGACTGACCGCGCCGCTCCGCGCTAGCCCCCGCCGGGCTGACCTGTTTTAAGAGCATGCTTCCGAACGGTGGCGGGCCGGCCCCAGCACGATGAGGGTCGGCCCGGCGCGGGCCGGCCCTTCATGGCGCCAGGTCCGGCCGTTCCGCAATCCGGTACAGTCCCGCGCATGGGACCTGGCTGCCAGCATCCGCCTCGCGGACTCGACCTCGGCTACGCCCGCGTCTCCACCACCAGCCAGAGCCAGGACCGCTATCTCACGGTGCGGACCGCTGGGCAGGCGTCATGAGCGAGCGCTCGCCGGTCCCGCCACCGGACGTGGTCTCCGCCGGCCCGCGGGCAGATGGAGCCCGGGCCGCCTGGCGGGCGGCAGCAGTGCTGCTCGCGGCGCTCCTGGCGGGGGCCGTGCTGCTAACTGTGCATTACCGCGGTGAGGCGGCATCGCTGCGCTCGGCTGCTGTGCGCGATCACCGTGGCGCCGGGCCGGTGGTGCTGTCTGCCGCCGTAGCGGCGCTGCCGCCTGCGGGGCCGCTCGCCGGCGAGGTCACGGCGGTCACCGCCAGGCCGTCCGGCGGGCAGGCGCAGGTTATCGTGACCGCGCGGATCACCGGCGGCCGCGCGGATGCCCGCTACGAGCTATCGGGCAGCGACTGCGCGGGCCACACCACCGAGCGCACCTGGGCCGCCGGCATCACCAGCAGCGGCGGCTCAGCGACCCTGACCGGCACCACTCAGGCGGCCCGGCTGGGCCAGGAATACTACCTCCTGCTCACCGGGCCGGGCATCGCTCAAGATCACCCCGGGCCGGGTGTGCACGGCTGGTTCGGTACAACCCATGGCTGGTCGGCGGTGCATGGTCAGATTGCACCGTGCGCCCCGTGAGCACATCTTGCGCCGCAGCGGCTGACGAAATGATCGAGGAGTATTATTCAAAACTTCCGTATATGATCTTGCTCTCAGCTTATGACCTGGGAAGACTCAAGTTGATCTTCGAGTTTTGAATAACATCCTAGGTTAAAGCGCTTTCCAGTCCTGGTCGGGGTCGCCGACGGCGCTGGCCAGGATCCGGTGCAGGCTTGCGGACCAGCCCGTGACGGTGCTCTCGTCGAATTCGTCGAGGTTGAACATTATGCCGCAGGATACGGGGCCAGCGGGTGGCAGGTCCAGATACCACACCGTGCCGCTGGGAATGTCGCGGTGTCCCTCATCTTCCAGCCAGCTCACTGATATCTCGCGGGCGCTCTCGGCGATGGGGTAGACGATATCCTCGCCGAGCTGCGATGCGTGGCACGAGATGACGAACTGGGACGTGCGCAGGTCCTCGCGTGACTTTGTGAAGTCGGGGAATGTCTGCTCGATCACGCCGACCGGGAGTTCGTGCGCGATGGCGTCGATGAAGGTTTCCTTGGTGCGCGCGATGATGTCGCGGAAGCTCGTGCA
>DASXMR010000118.1:0-33581 GCA_036495525.1 Streptosporangiaceae bacterium
GCGCTGCGCTGCACCGCGTCCTCGACCATTACCTCTATAGCGCCAGCAACGCGTCGCAGCTGCTGACCGTCCGGCGCCTGATTCGGCTCAGTCCCATGCAGCCAGGCGTCGCGCCGGAGCAGCCGGGCGACCAGGACCAGGCGCTCAGCTGGCTGCGCGCCGAGCGCCAGGTGCTGCTGGCCGCGATCGGCCGGGCCGCCGACACTGGCCTGCTCGTACACGCCTGGCAGCTGCCGTGGGCTATCGCCATCTTCATGAACTGGTACGGCTACTGGCACGAGTTCATTGCGGCCCAGGAGCAGGCGCTTGCCGCCGCCGAGCAGCTCGGCGACCTCACCGCCCGGGCGGTCGCGCACCGTTACCTAGGTATGGCCACATCGCTGCTGGCTGCCGACGACGACGCCATGGTGCACTTCGCGGCGACCGCGGAGCTGGCCGCGGAGATCGGTGACTACACCCTGCAGGCCGTGGCGTGGCTCAACCTTGGCTGCTGCAGCGAGGCCCAAGGCAACATCCCCGCCGCCATCGGGCACACCGAGCGGGCAGGGCAGCTCTACCGCCAGGCCGGGGACCGGTGGGGCGAGGCGCTGGTGCTGCGCACCATCGGCTGGCTGCACTGCCAGCTCGGCCTTTATCACCAGGCTCTGGAGTTCTGCGATGCGGCGCTCGAGGTCTTCCGGGAGCTGGACGTGCAGATTGGCCAGTCCCTCACGTTGCTGAACATTGGCTACACCCATGCTCAGCTTGGCCAGTACGCCGAGGCAATCACGTGTTACCAGCAGGCGACGGAGATCGACAAGCGGGTAGGGGACCAGCATGGCCGGGCAGAGATCTTTACCCACCTGGGTGATGCGTACGAGGCGGCGGGCAACAGGAAAGAAGCGCGCGAGGCATGGCAGCGGGCGCTGAGCCTGCTCGAGGAGCTCGGGCGTCCCGAGGCCACGCAGGTGCTATCCCGGCTCTACCCGGCCGCCGACGGTGAACTGGAAAGCATGGCCGGCCAGGGCGCTGAGGAGACGGCGTAGCCGTGGGGGCTGGCGGCGAGCTGGAGTTCGGGCTGCTCGGTCCGCTGCTAGTGCGGCGCGGCGGGGTGGTGGTGCCGGTTCCGCCGGGGATGCAGCGGTCGCGCGATTGAGATCGAGAAGCATGCGGGGGACCAGCACGGCCGGGCCGAGACGTTCATTCTCCTGGGTGATGCCTACGAGTCGGCCGGGAACCGGCAGGAAACCATCCGGGCGTGGCGGCAGAGCCTGGACATTCTTGAGGGACTTAGCGAAAGGGATACCGAGCGGGTGCGCAGTCGGCTGGCGGCAGCGACGCAGCGCGCCGCACGGCCAGACGGGGATGCCGCGACCTGACGGCCAAGCGGGGATACCGCGACCATGCCCGCGCGATCAGGCTGGCCTGAACCGCGCGACGTAGCGGCGCTGGCCAGGGGTTTCGACAGCACGCCGGTCGTAGTGCTCGCGGACGAAGGCCACGGCGTCAGTGGCGGGGACGCCATCCAGGATCGCCAGGCACGCCAGCGCTGTGCCGGTCCGGCCACGCCCGCCCGTGCAGGCCACTTCGACACGCTCCAGCTCGGCCCGCCGCCACGCTTCGGTCAGCGCCGGGATCGCTGCCTGCTGGTCGGCCGGCAAGCCGAAGTCCGGCCAGCGGATCCAGGCCGATTCCCACGGCGTGGCCGGCGGCTGCTCGCCGAGCAGGTAGACGCCGAAGTGCGGGCTGAGCCCGTCGGGAACCGGCCGGCCGAGCGCCCGGCCGCGCACGAGCCGGCCGGACGGCAGCCGCAGCACGCCTGGCGTGCTCTCGTCCCAGGGCTCGGCCACGGGCACGCATCGTAGCGCAGCAGCCGACGGTCTTGACGAGCACCTTGGTAAGTTGTAACTTACGGTAAGTCATGACTAACCATGCAGCCGTTCTGAGCGCGCTGGCGGACCCGACCCGCCGGGCGATCTTCGAGCGGCTGGCCGCCTCGCCGAGCGCCGTCGGCGAGCTGGCGCGGCAGCTGCCGGTGAGCCGCCCCGCCGTCTCGCAGCACCTCAAGGTGCTCAAGGAGGCTGGGCTGGTCAGCGACCACGCCGCGGGTACCCGGCGGGTGTACTCGGTCGACAATCTCGGCGTCGGCGTGATCCGCGATTACTTCGAGCAGTTCTGGCAGCAGTCCCTGGACAGGTTCAGCGCCGCTGCCAGCCAGTCGTTCCGGGAGGAAGAATGACCACGCGAGTGCTCCAGACCGCAGTTAGCACGGAAGTCGACGTCGAAGCGCCCGTCGAGCACGCCTTCCGCGTGTTCACCGAGGGCATCGGCACCTGGTGGGACCCCGATCATCACCTTCTCGAGGGCGAGCTCGCCGAGATGGTGTTCGAGCCGCTGGCCGGCGGCCACATCATCGACCGCGGCACCGACGGCAGCGAGTGCCGCTGGGCCAGGGTGCTCGCCTACGAACCGCCGCACCGGGTGGTGTTCAGCTGGGACATCAACCTTCGCTGGGAGGTGGAAAGCGACCCGGCAAAGGCCAGTGAGGTCGAGATCACCTTCGCGTCCGCGGGACCTGGCCGCAGCCATGTTGTGCTGACCCACCGTCATCTCGACCGGCATGGCGAGGGCTGGGAGAGCATGCGCGACTCGGTCGGGTCTGGCTGGAGCCTGGCCCGGTTCGCCGAAGTCGCCCGGCAGGGCTGAGCGCCGCCAGCCGCGAGGGACCCGGCCGCAGCGCCGGATTCCTCGCTCGGGGCCCGATGCCTTAAGGCCGCCGCCGAGCCCCGGACGTCAGGCAACGGCATCGGCGTGGGAGTAGCTGCGCCAGCCGCTAACTGGCTGGCCGAGGCCCCGGCGGGCCGGCCGGCCTCTCCGCCGCGGCGCGCTCAGCCGACCCGGTCCCGGCGCAGCAGCAGCCGGACCGCAGCCGCATCCCGGTGCTCGAATTCGGCGAAGACGGTGCAGTGCGCCTTCGCGCCCTCGACGCTGACGAGGTAGGCGAACGGCAGCAGGCGGCCCTCTGGTGCCATCGGCACCCATCGCGGCTGGCCAAGCCCCGCGTCCAGTACTGGCCGGGTCAGCAGCCGGCCTGCGGTCAGCAGCTCAACCGCCGCGCCGGTCGTGCCCAGCGTCTCGACGCGCATCCTGGTGTAGCCGGCTGGCGGCTCGGCCACGGTGATGTCGCCGCGCGACATCGTGCCGCGCAGCCCGAGTGCCGCCGCGACGTCAACCGCGGCGCCGCTTGTCGCGCACATCCGCTCCGCCCATTCCCGCACCTGGCCGGCCGCCCGCGCTCCCGCCTCAGCCCGGCACCACGAGAGCCGGACCCGGAATTCCGCCTCCGTCAGCGCTTCGACGTCTTTGCCCGAGCCAGGGATCACGTACTCGAAGTACCGGCGATCGGGTGTCAGCTCGCCGGTCGCGAAGTCGAAGACCAGGCAGTCCTCGCCGCCATCCAGAGTTCTGACGAGGGCCACTGGCCGGTCATTGACGGTGTACAGCCGGGCGCCAGCGAGGTCCGCCTCGCCCTGGCTAGCCGTCATCCGGCTGCTCGCCGGGCTCGATGCTCGCCTCCCAGCCGTCGTACTCCGCGCCGGCCAGCTGCTCGCTGATCGCCTCGAACATGTGCCTGACGGTGCTGACCATCTCGCCGGTCAGCACGACGTCATGCATCTCGGCGACTAGGTACCAGGACGTGTCCTCGTCGCTGGGCGGCAGGGCGGACACCTGCCAGCCGGTCGCGACGAGCGGCCTGGCCACGACCCCGACGTCTGCTTCGGTACGCAGGCACAGGAAGTGGCGCCAGCTGCGCGGCAGGCTGAGCGAGGTCCTGGCCGCGAGCTGCCGGAGCACCTGGTCGTCCTCCGGGTTCCCGGTCGACAGCTCGGGCGGCGTCGGGCCGCCGATCGGGTCGGGGCGCAGTAGCTGCCAGCTGTCACTGGGCTCATCGGCTGGCATCGGCGCTGAGCTTCCCTCGTTCTCCGCTTATCTGATCTTCGGGGCGTTACCTGGTGCAGGCAGCGGTGTAGAAGCCAGGCCCGGCCAGCCCGGGGCCGGTGATGGACGGGCGGTGCGTGCCGCCGCCCGCCGGGTAGGCGGTGTCGAACCACTGCCGGAAGAACCGGCTCAGCCGGCTGGTGCACGCCGTGCTGCGGTTCGGCAGCCAGCGGGCGAAGCCGGCCTCCAGCTGGGCCTCGGTGATCGCGCCGCCGCCGTAGCGCCGCTGGATCGCGCGCAGCGCCTGGTCGAATCGCGAGCTGCCCAGGATCTGCCGCAGCGCGATGTAGCTGATGCCCGGCCGGTCGTAGGTCGAGGAGAAATCGAACAGCGTGAACGCGGTCGGATTGGACGGGGCGCCGGTCCAGAAGCCGCCGCCGGCCTTGTAGGTCCGGTTGAACCCGCTGACCAGGCTGTGCTGGAAGGCCTGCCGCCCGGCCCTGGTGCCCCGGCCGCCAGCCTTGATCTCTGCATTGTGCGCGGCGAACAGGAACTCGCCGAGGGTGGCGAGGCCCTCCTTGAAGAAGGTCAGGTTGTAGCTGGCCTCGGTGACGTGGTCGCCCCACCACTGGTGCATGTTCTCGTGGTTGAGGGTGTCGGCGTCGATCCGGCCGCCAGCGAAGGTGATCATGGTTTCCATCTCCTCCTCGAAGCTGGCCGAGGGCCGTCCGACGACCACGCCGTCCGAGGTGAAGGGGTACCGGCCGTTGAATCGCTGCTGGAAGCGGACGATGCCGGGCTGCTGGTTCATGATCTTGAGGTTCGCGGCCTTCCGGGCCGGGCTGAGCGAGCTGGCCTGCGCCTCGTAGAACCGGAGGCCGCCGGAGGTGTGCTCGGTCAGGTCATAGCCGCCGATGCTGTCCTCAACCAGGTAGCTGGCGACGGGCGCGGCCGAGTGCCAGTGCCAGGTCACCGAGCCGTGCGGGAACGGGGCGTCCGGCCGGTGCCTGGTCCTGGACACCAGGATGCCGTTAGCGAGCACCGTCTTGCCCCGGCTGACCGTGTCGGTGAAGTCATAGGTGGGCTTCGCGCTCGGGAAGTCGTTCAGCGGCATCCAGTCCTCGGTGCCGACCGGCTCGGTGGTGACGAAACCGCCGTCGCCCGTTGGCTTGTCCGACCTGAACCAGCCCTCGGTCGTCCCGTCGCCGTCATTGTGCACGCCTGGCCGGCCGGTGTAAGCCACGGTCACGGCGAACACCGAGCCTTCCCTGAGCCGGTGCCGCGGCGTGATGACGAGCTTGTTCGCCGGGCACTGGGTGCCGTTGCGCGCGTTCCGCTTCGCCGGGTTCTCGGAGGTCAGCTCCGGCGTGCAGGCCGGCGGCAGCGTGTTGTGCTGCGGCCCGCCGACCGGGTTGAGCTCCGACGCCTCGTGCGCGAGCGGGCTCGGGTCATCCTGCCCGGCCGGGTCACCGGGGTAGGTCGGCTGCTCGAACCGGAACGACGCGCTGTGCCCGTTCACCCACACCGCCTGCACGGCCATGTCCGGGCCGGCCTTGGCGTTCACCGAGGAGCGCTCGAAGTCGAGGCTGAAGCTGGTCAGGCACTGAGTTGCCCGGTCGGTCAGGGTGACGTGGGTGCCGGCCAGGAACCGGTTGGACGATGCCCGGTAGATCAGCCGCACGTCGGTGTGCAGGCTGGTGTAGCCGCCGTTGCCGGTATCCGGGTACGCCCGCGAGCCGGGCGCCGACAGCGTGCGCGCGCCGGCCGAGCAGCGGCCAGGATGCCCGGCCGCCCCGCTGCCCGCCGCAGCAGCCGATCTGCCAGGCGCGGCCAGCGCCGATGTGCTGCCGGCCAGGCTCGTGACAGCCAGCCCAAGGGCGGCGGAAGCGGCGATAAGGCTGGCGCTGCGCTTCATTCCTGCTGCTCCTCTGCTCCGGCCATTCCGGCATTCCTGCCCATCATCCACTCCTGGCCGCGTTCCGTCCCGTCCCCGCGGAAATGGCGGCAATTGCCTGCCCTTGCCAGTTACCCGCCGGTATAGAACGCTAAGAATGAACGAGCTGCGCAGCCGGCGCGACGTCCCGTCGGCGGCCAGGAAGGCATGGCAGCGGCGCTCCGGCCGTGAGACGGGCGCAGGACAGGAGCAGGCGGATGAAGGTCGACCCAGCCAGCGCGGGACTCAACGAGCGCCAGCTCGAGCGGATCACCGAGCACCTGCAGGGACGCTACATCGAGCCAGGCAAGATCGCCGGCTGCCAGGTCGCTGTCGCCCGGCACGGTCATCTGGGCTACTTCCGCTCGTTCGGCGACCGCGATCGCGAGCGGTCGGCGCCGGTCACGGAGGACACCATCTGGCGCATCTACTCGATGACCAAGCCGATCACAGGCGTCGCGCTGATGTCGCTGTACGAGCGCGGCATGTTCCAGCTCAGTGACCCGGTGTCGCGGTTCATCCCGGCGTGGCGGGACCTGCAGGTGCGCGAGCGGGCCGAGGACGGCTCGGAGCGGCTCGTCGATCAGCGTGCCCCGATGACGGTCCGCGATCTGCTCATGCACATGTCGGGGCTGGGCTACGCGGGCGGCCGGACGCTGCAGCAGCTCTTCGCCGCCGACGCCGGGCATAGCCAGGTAACGGCGCCGGGGCTGCGCCGCGGCCCGAACGCCACGCTCGAATCGATGGTGGAGCGGTACGCCGGCCACCCGCTGGAGTTCCAGCCGGGCACGCACTGGTTCTACACGGTGTCCACCGACGTGTGCGGCCGGCTGGTCGAGATCATGTCCGGCCAGCGCTTCGACGATTACCTGCGCGAGGTCATTTTCGGCCCGCTCGGCATGGCCGACACGGCGTTCCTGGTGCCCGACGACAAGGTCGGCCGGTTCGCCGCCTGCTACCGGCGGGACGCGAGCAAGCGCCTGCTGCTGTCTGACGACCCGATGGCCAGCGGGTACCGGCAGCAGCCGTCGTTCCTGTCCGGCGGCGGCGGCCTGGTCTCCACGACCGGCGACTACCTGCGTTTCTGCCAGATGCTGCTGAACGGCGGCGAACTGGACGGGGCGCGGATCCTCGGCCGCAAGACCGTCGAGCTGATGGCGTCCAACCACCTGCCGGGCGGCGGCGACCTGCGCTCGTTCGCGCTGCCGAGCGCGTACGGAGAGGTGGGGTTCGCCGGCATGGGCTTCGGCCTGACCGTGGCCGTCGCGCAGGCCCCCACCGCGACGCAGGTCATCGGCTCGGCCGGCGAGTACATGTGGGGCGGCGCGGCCTCGACGATCTTCTGGGTGGACCCGGCCGAGGACCTGACCGTCGTCTTCATGACCCAGCTGCTGCCGTCAGGCACCTTCAACTTCCGGGCGCAGCTCAAGGCCCTTGTCTACCCGGCGATCGCGGACTGACCCCCGGCGGCTAGCCAGCCGGGTCCTGGCCGAATCGCGGCTCGCGCCTTTGCCGTCATTGAGCAGCGCTTTGCGCCGTCAGCCTGCCCGGCGGCGGCGGCGGCCGGCTGGCCGGCGGCAGGGCAGCCGACCGGGCAGCGGCAGGCGGCGGGCGCCAGCGCGGCATTAGGCTGCCGCTTGTGACCGTCGATGCCACCGCCTTGCAGGAGGCGCTCGCCAAGACCGCGGAGGATCACGGGCCTGGCCTTTACGGCCTGGTCACCGAAGACGGGGCGGAGGTGTTCGCCGGCACCGCCGGGGTTGCCGACCTGCAGCAGCCGCGTCCGATCGAGGCGCGTGACCGCTACCGGATCGGCAGCATCACCAAGGTGTACGTCAGCACGCTGGTGCTGCAGCTGATCGCGGAAGGCGCGCTGGCTTTCAACACGACGCTGCAGGACCGGCTGCCGGGGCTGGTGCCGGGCGGCGACGTGATCACCGCGGAACTGCTGCTGCGGATGCGCTCAGGGCTGCCCGACTACCTCGGGCCGCTGCTCGGCGATCCGACGGCCGGGCCGCCGGACCTGTCGGTGCTGCAGCAGTACTGGTCGCCGGCCCAGCTGGTGCAGGCTGCGCTCACCGCGCCAGGCCGGCTGCCGCCCGATACCCAGTACCGGTACAGCAGCACCGACTTCATCCTGCTCGGCATGCTGGTGGAGCAGGCCACCGGTGAGCGCGTCGACGCGCAGCTGTGGCAGCGCATCTTCCGGCCCCTGGGGCTGGACGACACCACGTTCCCCACCGTCGATCCCCAGTTGCGCGGTCCGCACGCCAAGGGCTACATCCGGTTCTCGGCTGACTCGCCGTACGCAATCGAGCTGACCACGATGACGCCGTCAGAGTCGTGGACGGCCGGCGCGATAGTCGCGACCGCCGCGGACGTCGCGGCGTTCTTCGACGGCCTGCTCGGCGGGCGGCTGCTGCCAGCTGAGTACCTGGCCCGGATGACGGAGGGCAGTGAGCGACTCGACCAGTACCGGTCCCGTGGCCTTGGCCTTGTCCGGCTCGACTTCGGTACCGGCGCCATCGCCTACGGCCACCAGGGCGGGATGCCGGGCTACACCTCGGTCGCGGCGCGGACCGAGTCCGGTCGCGCCGTGGTGCTCTGGCAGAACGGGGCCGACATGCACGATCCGCTGTCGTCCGACTCGCCCTTCATGCAGGCAGCACTGGCCCAGTAAGCACTGGCGCGGTAAGGACCGGCGCAGTAAGCACCGGCGTGCTGAGCGCTGCCGCGATCCGGGCGTTTGACTTCGAGCACGCTCTAACCGGAAGACTGGCCGGATGACCTCCGCCGACCTGACCATCGCCGAGGTGGCCGAGCGCACCGGCCTGACTCGGCACACGCTGCGTTATTACGAGCGCGACGGGCTGATGCTGGCTGTCGGCCGGGCCGGTTCCGGGCATCGCCGGTACTCAGAACGTGACCTGGGCTGGATCGAGCTGATCTCCAAGCTGCGCGCGACCGGCATGCCGATCCGCGAAGTGCGCCGTTACGCCGAGCTGGTGAGGGCCGGCGACGGTAACGAGGACCAGCGGCTCGCGCTGCTGCGTGCCCACCAGGAGCGGGTCCGCAGGCAGCTCGACACGATGGCGGCCCACCTCGGCGCCATCGACATGAAGATCAGCTACTACGCCGGCGCGGCCGGGACGTGCGAGTCGCAGGACAGCCACCTCAGTTCGCCGCGTCCAGCAGCTGCCGGTGTTCCGGGCTGAGCTGAAGGTCGACCGCCGCCAGGCTCTCGTCGAGCTGCGCGACCGAGGAGGCACCGACGAGCGGCACGACCGGTAGCTCGCCGCCGATCAGCCACCCCAGCACCACCTGGTTGGCCGTCGCGCCAGTCTCCTTCACGACCTGATCGAGTGCCGTGAGCCGGCTCCGGGTCCCCGGGTGGTCGTAGCCGCGGTCCGGTTCGGAGTCCGCACGGGTGTAGGCGCCGTTCAGCAGGGGCGAGTACGCCACCAGCGTCATCCCCGGCTCGGCGCGCAGGTAGCTCAGGATCGACCCGTCCGCGACGCCGATCTCGCCATCCGGCGAGAAGCGCAGATCGGGAATGTCGGTACGCATGCGCAAGTACGTGTGGTGATACTGCAGCACGTCAGCTCTGGCGCTCCCGGCGGCGACCGCTAGGCCACGCGCCCGCTCCAGCTGCCAGGCCCAGTGATTACTCAGGCCGAGCAGCCCGACCGCGCCTTCAGCGACCAGTTCCCCGAACGCGGCGACCTGCTCGTCCAGCGGAACCCCGGTCTGGTCGGGGATGTGCGCGTAGTAAAGGTCGATCCGCTGCACGCCGAGCCGTTCCCGGCTGCGCTCGCTGGCCTGGATGATCGCCGCGCGTGACAGGCCTTCCCGCGGGGTGTCGAAGCTGGCAGCGGGCGCGACGGGCCGGCCGCCCACCTTCGTCGCGATGGTGACCTCGTCGCCGATGCCGCGGCTGGCACGCCACCGGCCGAGCAGCGCCTCGCTCTCGCCGCCCTGCGTTCCGTTGACAAAGAACAGGTAGTTGTTCGACGTGTCGATGAAGTTCCCGCCGGCCGCCACGTACCTGTCCAGGATCGCGAAAGACGTGGCTTCGTCGGTCGTCGTGCCAAACCGCATCGCGCCGAGGCTGAGCACGCTGACCTTGCGCGCCGAGGCCGGGTCAGTTCCGATCGTCGTGTATCGCATGCGCGCCACGCTCGCAGTTCGCGCGCGCTCGAAGTCAACTTGGCACCGCGGCAGCTGAGGCCTGCGAGTCGGGCTGATCCGAGCCGGACTAGCCCTCGGCTGGTCGCTGAGGTGATCGGTCGGCCCGCCGGGGCGGGCCGGCTGCTGGCAGGCGGCCGGCTGCCAGCTGGTCAGGGCGGCCCCAGGCTGCTGGCTGGTCAGGGCGGCCCCCGGATGCAGGCTGGTCAGGGCGGCCCCCGGATGCAGGCTGGTCCTCCGCATCCGGGGGCGCGGCCGCCGTGACCGGCCGGCCGGAGCGTCGCTCGGCCAGCAGGCTGGTTGCCGTCACGATCGCCAGCACCCCGCCGATGACGGCCAGCGACAGCTCGGTGCTGATGTGCGGCACTGCGACCGGGCCGAGGTGGTGCACGCCGGACGCCGCCAGTGCCTCGGCGATCAGCTTGACCCCGATGAAGCCAAGGATGATCGCCAGGCCGATCGACAGGTGCCGCAGCCGGCCCAGCAGGCCACCGAGCAGGAAGTACAGCTGCCGCAGTCCGAGCAGCGCGAAGGCGTTGGCGGTGAAGACCAGGTACGGGTCGCGAGTCAGGCCGAACACCGCCGGGATCGAGTCGAGCGCGAAGACCAGGTCGGTCGCGGCGATCGCCAGGATCAGGAACAGCAGCGGGGTGGCGAGCAGCCGTCCGCCCGCCCGGCTGAACAGGCGGCCGCCGTCGCACTCATTGCTGACCGGGACGATCCTGCTCAGCCCGCGTGCCATCAGCCCCGGACTCGGCTGCTCAGCCTGCTGGTGCCGGCTGGCGACCAGGCGCACGGCGGTGATCAGCAGCAGAGCGCCGAATAGGTAGAGCACCCAGCTGAACCGGTTGATCGCGGACGCGCCAGCCGCGATGAACGCGCCGCGCAGCAGCAGCGCCATCACGACGCCGAGCAGCAGTACCCGGCTGTGCAGCTCGCGCGGTACCGCCGAGCGGCCGATCAGCAGCACGAAGATGAACAGGTTGTCCAGCGACAGGCTGTATTCGGTGAGCCAGCCGGCGTAGAACTGGCTGGCCGCCGCCGGATGGCCGAGCCAGGCCACGCCGAGGCCGAACAGCACGGCCAGGCCGGCCACCGCGACGGTATACAGCGCCGCGGAGCGCAGCCGCACCTGGCGCGCGCCGTGCCGGATGCCGATCACGAGCTCGGTGCCGAGGATCAGCACCAGGGCTCCTATGGTGGCGGCCCAGACCCACGCCGGGACCGTGAGGGCGCCTGCCATAACCAGGCGCTGGCGCCCCCGGCCGGCCGCACCCCGGACGCCGGCCGCAGCCTGCCGAGCAGGCTGGCCCTGGACAGGTCAGCCGGGGTCAGCACGCCGGCCGGCTCGCCGTGCTGGCCGAGGACCAGCGCGTGCCCGGCCGTGTGCGCGGCCGCCGGGATCCGCGGCCAGCCGGAGAACTTCCCGATCAGGCTGCTCAGCGGCTCGTCAGCGCTGGTCGTCACCACGTACTTGAGCGGCGTGGCGACATCACGCAGCCGGACGCTGTCGCGCTGCCCGGCCGGGACCAGCGCGAGCTGGCTGAGCGTGAGGATGCCGGCGGGCCCGCCGTCGAAGTCCCGCAGCGCGAACGCGGTCGCCATCGGCCCGGCCACGCCGCCGTGCTGGTCCTCGTCCCGGCCGGCCAGGTAAGACGCGACGGTCTGCCAGGACTGCAGCGGCTGGCCAAGCCCGTCCACCGCGACGACATCGCGTACCAGCAGGCCGGCCAGCGCCGTCGTGACGGCCTGGCGCCGGGCCTCGGCCCTGGACGTGACGTAGGCCAGCACGCCGATCACCGACAGCCACAGCCCGGCGGGGAAGCCGAACAGCAGCAGGACCAGGCCGCCGGCTGTCAGGGCGGCGCCGGACCACCGGCCCGCCCTGGCCGCGACGGCGGTAGCCCTGGCCGGATCGCCCGAGCGCGCCCACGTCAGTGCTCGGACGATCCGGCCGCCATCGGGTCCGGTGCCGGGGATCAGGCTGAGGACCCCGAAGGAGGCATTGATCACGGCGGCTGCGGCGAGCACGAGCACGATCAGCCGGTCGGCGCCGAGCAGGCCGGCGCCAGCGGCCGCCGCCGCCGTGACGGCCGCCCCGCTGAGACTGGCAAGCGGGCCTGCCAGCGCGGCTCGCCACTGCGCCCGCGGGCCGGGCAGCTCGGTGTCGCCGTGCCCGGTGGCGCCGGCGAAGCCGATGCTCATCTCGCTCAGCGCGGACCCGTGCCGGCGGCCCGTGCGCACGTGCGCTAGCTCGTGCAGCACGAGGCTGGCCAGCAGCATTGCCGCGACGGCCAGGCCGGCCGCCAGGTAGGCGGCCGATGACCGCCCGCCCGCGTACTCGGGCAGGCTGACGGCGCTGAGCACGGTGGCCAGCAGCGCGAGTACCCCGGCGCCGGTGGTGAAGCGGACCGACACCCCGGCGATCCGCAGTCCCCGCGCCCCCTGCCGTGCCGGGGGCCCCGGTCGATCGCCGGATCCGTCAGCGCCGCGATGCGGGCGGGTGCCCGGCGGGCGCGTGCTCGTTGCCATACCGTCCTCCCTGGCCAGGCGGCTGCTGCCGCGCTGGCCTGTAGAGATAGTCTTCTTTGCCGGGAGCACGCTGTCACTGGGCAGACTCGGACGATAACCGGATCGGTAAGTTGCGCGGTTCCGGCAAGATAGCTATTCATCCAGGAGGATCGAAGTGCCTGCGGAGCACACCGGGGATCCGGACCTGGCCGCGATCACCCGCGCAGCCAGCAGGGAGGCGGGCGGCGTGCCGCCCGAGCTGCTCGGCAGTTACCTGCCGGCCGTGCTGGACGCCGCCAGGACCGGCCGCCGGCTCGCCGCGGCCGAGCTAGCGGCCTGTGGTCGCTCGGGCGAGCAGGCTGCCGAGGATGGGGTCGCGCTGCGCGGACTGGTGGATCTCTACCTGTCCGCGACCTGGCGGCTGTGGCGCGAGTTGCGCGAGCGCCGTGACCCAGCCTCGCTGCACGACGCCGGGCTTGCCGTGCTGCGGGCAGCCGACGACGCGGTAGCCGCCACGGCCGGCGGCTTCGAGCACGCGCACCTCGGTGTGGCCAGGCGGCAGGAGGCCGAGCGGATCGAGTTTGTCGACGACCTGCTGGCCGGACGCGGCGGGATGGCCGACCTGGTCACCCGCGGGGCACGTTTCGGCCTGCGGCTGGCCGGGCCGCACCAGGTGCTGGTCGCGGCCGGTAGCGGCGTGGCCGGCCGGGGTGGCAGCGGATCAGCGAGGCTGCCGGTGCCGGCCGCTGACCAGCTGGTCGCCAGGGCGGCCGGGGCGGCGCCTTCGCTGCTGGTGGCCAGGGGCGGGCGGCTGGTCGCGGTGGTTGGCGGCGCGGGCGAGGAGGCGGCGCTGGCCGGAAGCGCACTCGCCGCCGGCCTGAGCGAGAGCTACCGCGACGGCGGGAACAATGGCGATGCCGGTCGCGGGGACGCTGGCGATCTCGGGACCGCTCGCGGCGGCCAGCCGCTGGCCGGCTGGCGGGTGGCGGTCGGCCGGCCGCACCTGGGTCCCAGCGGGGTGCTGCAGTCCTATGACGAGGCCGTCGACGCGCTGGACGTGGCGGACCGCCTTGGCCTGCCCGACCGCCTGGTGCTCGCCGCTGACCTGCTCGTCTACCGGGTGCTGCTGCGGGACCGCGCCGCGATGGCTGACCTGGTCGGCGCTGTGCTGGTGCCGCTGCAGGCTGCGCGCGGCGGCGCCAAGCCGCTGCTTGACACGCTGGAGGCCTACTTCGCTAGCGGCGGCGTCGCGGCGAGAACGGCCCGCCGGATGCACCTGTCCGTGCGCGCTGTCACCTACCGGCTCGCCCGGGTACGGCAGCTGACGGGCCGCGACCCAGCTGACCCGGCAGCCGCGCTAGCACTGCAGGTCGCCGTCATCGGCGCGCAGCTGCTCGGCTGGCCGGCCACGTCGCTGAGTGAGGAGCAGGGTCAGGGGACCACGATGACCGGGCACTGAGCGTGCCTGGCCAGCCACACCGACACCGAGCCGGCCAGGTGGTGCCAAGGGCGGCCAGATACGCCGATGATCAGCGCGTCCGCATGGTACTCGGTGGCTGCGGCGGCCAGTTCCCTGGCGGGCGTGCCGCAGCGGGTCACCATGCTCACGTCCAGGCCGTCCAGGTCGCACGCAGCCAGCAGCTGGCCGCGCAGCCAGCGGGTCATGTGCTCGCGATCGGCGACCGCGCCGACGACCATCCCGGTCAGCGGCTCGCAGAAGATCCCCGGCGGCGCGACGTGCACGATCAGCAGCGGCTCGGCCAGCCGGCGCGCCATGCCGGTCGCGTACGCCAGCGCGTTGTGGCTGGCCGGCGAGCCGTCGAAGCCGACGAGGATCGGATGGCTGGTGTCCGGGCAAGGCTGCGCGGCCGGCTTCGCGGCGGGCTCGGGCTGGTGCCCTGGCAGGTCGGCCAGACCCGGCTGCTCGGAGTGCTGCTGGCCTTCGGTGCCCTCGCGCTGGACGCGGTGCTGCGGCTGGCCGGTGTCGTCCTGGCCAGCGAGCGCGCCGTCCGGTGGCTGACTGACGCCCGCGGGTCCGGTGCTGCTGCCGGTCTCGGGGCGGTGCTCGGGCCGGGCATGCTCCTCAGGCAGACTGGGCTGCGGCTGGCCGGTTCGTGCCTGGCCTGGCTGCCCGGGCACGGACGGAACGCCGCTCGGCCTGGCCGACGCCCGGCGCCGGGCAGCCCATTGCTGCCGGGCAGCCCGCAACGGCGGTACCCGCCGTGCTGGCTGGCCAGAGCTTGACTGTGGCTCCGACTGCTGCATCGCCTTCGTCCCTGTGCATCCATGTTCGCGCATCTGGGAACATAACGCCAGTCACGTTAGTTTGTATAAGCAAACTAATTTTAGCACTCCAGGCAACCCCAGACGTGCTCATCGGCGCAGCACGTGTCGTCCAGCGGGCCCGGCCGCCAAGGGGGGCAGGCCAGGCCGACGCCTCGGGGGTCATCCCCTCGGCACGGCGCCGCCCTGAGCACAGGCGGCGGGGCCTGGCGGCGACGGCCGCCAGGCCCCGCGTGCGCCTGCTTGTCAGTCCCGGCCGGGGCCAGATCCGCTGCCCGCTGGATGCGGCTGGATGCTGGCGTCGGCCGCCCTGGTCAGCTGGCGGCGCCCTTGCACAGGCCGCCTGGCATCGACTTGGCGCAGTGGTTGCGCAGGAACCTCACCCGCCTGCCGGTGCCGTCCCAGCGCAGATCGGCCGGCCGGTTACGGAAGGCGGTGTTGCCGACGATGGTGTCGAAATTCGGGTTGCTGCCGTGGCTGATCTGCTTGGCGCTCAGCACCACGATGCCGCCGGAATTGAACTGGCGCCCGCGATTTCCGGCCACCGAGTTGTGCGACACGGTCGTCTGGGTGGCACCGAGGAGCAGGATGCCGCCGCCCTTGACACTGACCGGGGTCTCCTCGTTCTTCGGGCAGAACTTGTTGTTGCCGGTCACCCTGTTGTGCGCGATGAGCGCGTTGCCGGCCCCGCCGTGCTGCCCGTCGTCCAGCACCAGGATTCCCTCGCAGTTGCCCGTCGACCGGTTGCCGGTCACGGTCACGCCGCGGGCGTGCCGGACGAAGATGCCGAACTCGTTGCCGCTGGCGCGGTTATCGCGCACCACCGTCGCCGCGTCCGGTGAGTCACCGACGTAGAAGCCGGCTTCGCCATTGCCCACGGCGACATCGTGGGCAAACAGCGAGGCCGTCGACTCGAACCTGGAGATGCCATAGTCCCCGTCCCTGATCGCCGACACCCTCGTGACGGTCAGGCCGTAAGTGCCGAAGCCGAACACGCCGCTACCGCGGAACCCGGCCACCCGCAGGCCGGTGATCGTGTCGTCGTAGACCGGCGTGCGCACCGCCCCGGTCTTGGGGTTGACGCTCTTCGCCAGCACGCAGATGCCAGTTCCCCGGAAGACTCGCTGGCACAGATTCCTCGGTGCCTTGGCCGGCGGTCGCAGCACGGTGCCCTTCGAGCCGCGCAGGGTGATCCCGTCGCGCCTGATCAGCACCGCCTGGTGGTAAACGCCAGGGCGAAGCAGGACGGTGTCGCCAGGAAGGGCCTTGTTGATCGCGGCCTGAATGGACTGGCCCGGATGAACGACAAAAGTGGTCGCTGACGTAGCTGGCCGGGCAAATGCCGCGGCTGCGGTGGCAGTCGACAATGCCAGGCCGAAGCCGACTGCGCTGATGATAGTCATTAATTTACGCACATGTGCCCCCCGTTGTTTACCTCGCGAGCATCCCCTTCCCGGCCCGCAATTGGCAGGCAAAATAGCAGGCGCAGCGGGTCGCGGGAAGGCCGGCGGCCCGAACACGCCGCGGAATTAAATGCGACGCGCCCTGGCTGTCCGAAATCATGACCTCAGCCGGCTTCACCGGCCACTGCCGTGCGCGGCAGCCACAGCGCTATCACGGCGGCGGCCAGGTATCGTGCTCGCGGCCGTGCCGGCCAGCGCGTCCGGAAGCGCGGCCGGGCTGTTCAGCACGGCCGCGATGACGGCTCGGGAAACATCGACGTGCGGTCGATGAACCTGTACATCCGCTCCACCAGGTAGCCGGCGTTCCTGAGCGCCAGTTCCACCTTCGAGGTGACGTTGACGACGCCGCGTTCTCGGTCGCTGAACAAGTTGACGTCTTGAGTCGACCGGGTGGTCAGGCCGTGGGCGCGCAGCGCATTCCCGCCGGCCAGCGCGAAACCGTCCTGCTCGAGTACGGGCGGTACCACGCGAACGATTCCCTCGTGGTACTCGTCCAGGCCGCCCTTCACCGGGCAGCCGCATCAGCTAGCGGCGCGCAGCTTGGCGGGGTGGCCGGCCAGGGCCGGGTGCGTGGCCTCCCATGCGGCCCGGACGGGCGGGGGGAGGCGCAGCGCCACTTCCGGTCATTTCCGGGTGAGGGTCGAGCCGTCGAGCAGGCCGGTGAGGTCCCTGGGCCCGCGAGCTTCGCGGAGCACCGTCCGGTAGACCGTGGCCAGGTCAGAGGGGTCGTCGAGGTCGAAGATGCTGTCCTTGCTTGACCAGTACACCGACAGCGGCAACTCGATCCGGCCGCCGGTCGGGCCCTGCAGGTCTGCCAGGTCGGTGGCAACGAGCACCGGCCTGCGCAGGTACACCTCTGGCGCGGCCACAACGGACATGTAGCCGATCACCGCGCATCAGTCACCAGCCGTGTTCCCGCAGGCTGGGAAACAGGGGGTTTGCGTCCATGCAAACCAATGTACGAGCCTGCCCTGCCGGGTGGTGGTAGGCAAGAGCCCCGCCGCGCGTGTCGCGCGGCGGGGCTCCCGTCAGAGCGTTTCGCCTGCTACGAGCCGCAGTCCGCGGTGTTGTTGGTGAGAATGTTGCCGTCCCTGGCCTGGCTGCCGCCTCCGTTGGCCGCAGAGTCCACCCACCGGTAGGCGAAGTTCGGACATTGCGCGTTGACGTCGAAGCCGAGCTGGTAGGTCCAGCCCCAGTCACCGAGGGTCTGAAGCACGTACGTGGTGCCGGTACGCGGGAAGAACAGCCGGGGCATGTTCGAGCTGGTCTTGAACCCGGTGCCGACGCCCGAGCTGATGGCCGCCGGGGCCAGGCTCGGGTCGGCGGTGTCGCGGTTGGTGAAGAACACCGCGTCCTGGGTGCCGCCGTTGAAGCTGCCGGTCAGGGACTGGTCCTCGGTGCCAACACGCGGGCCGAGGGCGTTCGCGATGGTGGTGAAGGTGCCGGCGTCGGTGATCTTGTAGGACCACTGCCAGCACCGGGCGGATCCGGCCGCGCAGTTCGACACCGCTGCGGCGCCGACCAGGTGCAGGCTGATCTTGCGGGCGAACTTGTCAACGGCCCAGTTCCCGCCCTGCGCGGACGAGTCTTGGTCGTTACTGATCTGGATCGTCTTCGACCAGGTCGTCTTCGCTGGGGCGGCCTGGCTTGCGGAGGCAGCGATGCCCGCACCGACCATGGCGGCGAGGATGCCGGTACTGGCGACGGTGATGGTCAGCGCCCGGCGGGCGCGGGGGGTTCCGATTCGCAAGGGTGGGGCTCCTTTCCTGGCGCCCGGCAATACCGGGCCGGGGCATATCGGGGATTGCCAGTAAGACGCGCCAGCCCGGTAGATGGTGTACACGCGGACAGACGCCGGTTATGGTGCGCGGACGATCTTTTCGGCCCCGTCGGTGTCGTCGATCTTGCGGACCACCCATTTTTTCGCCAGCGTCGACGGGGGCAGCCCCTGGTGCTCGGCGATCGCGCGGAGTTCGGCGAGCTTCCGCTGCGGCAGCCGGATGGTGATATTCGTGTCGTTGCCGTTCATGGCCTATTTCGCATTCGCTTCGCATTACAGCGGGGAATGGCGCAAGATCGCGCCGGGTATCCCGTAATCCTAGCGATCGGCCGCGAGGCGGGGCGGATGACCTGGCAACGCCCGGAAGGAACCACTCAACCTACGCTGACCAGGCCACCCGCGTCGGTCACGCTACCGGGGCAATCGTGCAGGCCGCTTACGGGCTGGTGTACCGCTCGATGATCTCCTGCATCTGCCGGTATGCGGCCTTGGCCTCGGGCCCGGTCGGGGCCGCGTCCGGGTCCATGATCGCCACTCACTGCTGCCCGTTCGCAGCGGCCACTCGCACCCGCCGCGCCCCTGACGTCCGCGTCGACAGTGCCTCGGCGAACTCTGGCGGCGGCCCCTCCCGGTCAGGCCGAGGCTGTGCCGCCGCCTGGCCATGGCCCGTGCCCGCCGTCTGCCCCCGGCAGCCTGTTGCCTGGGGGTACTGTGTTGATCTGCGATGCAACCGGACAACCAGGCTCAAGGCTCCGGTATTTTCCGCCACATCAGCCCATCAGTATCCCTGCCGCAAGGAGCTGCGAATGCTGGCCAGCGCGCCCTGGCGCCTCCCCGCTCGGCACGGCGCCACCGCCGGTCACCGTTTCCCCTCCGGGCTGGCCGCCAGCCGCCAGGCTCTCAGGCTGCACCTCCCCGCTGGCCTGGCGCGTGGCTGACCGCGATATCGCCGCCGGCTCCGGCGCCCAGCCGGGCGGCCGCGCAGCTCACCGCGCCCAGGCCGGACCCGCGGTAGCCGGCGGCGAGCGGGCGCGTACCGAGGCCCCGGCTGCCGGCCCGACGGCAGCCGGAACCGCCAAGCCCGGGGCCGGCCGCGCTGCCTGGCCGGAGCGAGCCGGGCTGCTGCTCAGGCAGCACTGGCTGTTCGCCCTCGTGCTGGCCGCAGGGCTGGTGCTGCGCGTGCTGGTGCAGCTCGCCTACAACCCGGCGCTGATCTACGTCGACTCGCTCAAGTACCTGTTCGGCGATTACCCGGGCTCCGACCCGCTCGGCTACGACGCGGTGCTGAAGACCGTGCTGCCGGTCAGCAACCTGAGCACTGTCGCGCTGCTCCAGCACCTGCTCGGGCTCGCCATGGGCGTGCTGATCTACCTGGTGCTGCTGCGCCGCGGCGCTGCCCGCTGGCTGGCCGCGCTGGCCGCTGCCCCGGTGCTGCTCGACGGCTATGAGC
Organism: Streptosporangiaceae bacterium; assembly: GCA_036495525.1. Taxonomy (GTDB): domain Bacteria; phylum Actinomycetota; class Actinomycetes; order Streptosporangiales; family Streptosporangiaceae; genus DASXMR01. The sequence continues at coordinate 19,524 of DASXMR010000118.1, forward strand.
TGCAGATGGAGCACATGATCATGCCGGACGTCTGGTTCGAGGCGCTGGTCGTGATCGGCTTCGCGCTGCTGCTGTGGCGGCCGGTGGTCAGCGCCCCGTTCGCGATCGCGGCCGGCCTGATCCTCGGCTCGTCGGCGACCGTAAGGCAGATCGGCGAGCTGCTGATCTTCCCGGTCGTGCTTTACCTGCTGCTGGCCGGCGGCAGCTGGCGGCGCTCGCTTGGCACGTCGGTGGCCGTGATCGTCGCGTTCGCCGTGCCGATCGTGACCTACAGCAGCGTGTCGCTCGCGCAGACCGGGCACTTCCGGCTGGCCCGCGGGCAGGCCCTCACCGGCCGTACCGCGCTCGCAGCCGACTGCGCCACCCTGAACGTCCCGCCGGACGTCAGGCGAATCTGCCCGACGCCGGCTGAGCAGGCGATCGGCGCTGACAACCTGGAGCACTCCGGCCACTCAGTGATCTACTCCGCCCCGCTGCCGCCTGGCGTGAAGCGCGCCAGGGTCATCGGCCAGCTGCGCAGCGCGGTGCTGCATCAGCAGCCGCAGCGGGTCGCGGTATCCGTGCTGCGCGACGCGGTCCGGCTGTTCGCGCCGATCAGGCGGCAGGAGCCAAGCATCACGCCGATCTCCAGGTGGCAGTTCCAGCAGGGCTACCCGAACTATCCGCCCTGGGTGCGGGTGAACCCCGTCAGCCATGAGATCGTCCTCGGGGCGCAGCGGCTGGCGTTCCACCCGTTCCACTTCAGCGTGCTCAAGCCCACCTGGGGCGGCAAGGCCAGGGTGAACCGGCCGCTGGCCGCGTTCCTGCGGTTCTACCAGCGCTACGGCGGCTACACGCCGGGGCCGCTGCTCGCGCTGTGCACGCTGGCCGGGCTCGCCGGGTCGCTGCTGCTGCTCATGCGCCGGGTCAGGCGCGGCAGCAGCGGCCGGACCAGGCAGCTAGCGCTCGGCTGCCTGCTGTTCTCCGCCAGCTCGGTCGTGGTACTGCTGCTGCCCGACGTGTTCGAGTTCTCCTGGCGTTACCAGCTGCCTGCCACCATCACGCTGGTGCCCGCCGGGTTCCTCGGGTTCGCGGCGCTGCTGAGCTTCTGGCGCGACCGGCAGCAGGCACGCCAGCAGCCGGCCGGCTGAGCCGCTCGCTAGGTCGGGCTGGCCGGCCCAGCGCCGGCCAGCACCTCCTCGTTGGGCCGTGGCCGGGTTCGCAGCCCGGCGACGAGGCCGCGGCGCAGCGCGCCGGCCAGCGCCCGCCGGTCGCCGGACCCGGCGAAGGTGCGCGCCCACCGGCGCAGCGTCGAGCCGCCGTACAGCAGCCGCTCGGCAGGCGCCAGCGGCGCAGCCGCACGCAGCGTCCAGATCTTGTTGCGCACCTCGTAGAAGAAGCGCGGGCCAGGATCAGCGTTGGTCGAGCCGAATGTCCTGGTCTTGTGCACCACCACGCTCGCCGGGCAGAGCAGGCCCTGGTTGCCTCGCAGCAGCCTGGTGGTGAACTCGAAGTCGTCGTTCCACAGGAAGTAGTCGGCCAGCGGCAGCCCGCGCTGGCGGGCCGCCGCGGCCTCGACCAGGACTGAGACGAACGAGGCCGAGCGGATCGGCACGCAGCCCGCCGCTTCGGCGGCCTGCCGCTCGGCCCTGGAGGCCAACGGCCGGGGCCTTGGCGTGTTCATCGGGTGCGGCCGGCCGTCGGTCCACTCGACCCGGCTGGCGACCAGCACCGGGCTTGGCTGGTGCCGCTGCCTGGCGGCGAGCAGCGCGGCGAGCGCGCCAGGTGCTGGCACGGTGTCGTCGTCCATCAGCCACAGCAGGCTGGCCCCGGCGGCGAGGCCGCGCGTCATCCCGTAGGCGAAGCCGCCGGCGCCGCCGGTGTTGCGGGTCAGCTCGGCCAGGTCGACGGCCGGGAAGCGCTCGCGCACCGCGTCGGCTGTCTGGTCCGACGAGGCGTTGTCGACGACGATCACCTGATCCGGCGGGCGGCTCTGCGCCTGCACGGCGGCCAGGGCCTCAAGCAGCAGCTCCCGGCGGTTGTAAGTGACTACCACGGCGGCGATCAGCTCGGCCTGCTGCATGTTAGGGGCGACCCCGCGTTCTCGACCGCTCGAACGCTCGCAGCGTCGCCACCCGCAGCCGCCGGACGGCCGGCGAGCGGCTTGACAGGTCGCGGACGATCCGCTTGACCCGCGGCGACCTGCCGACCGCTGCCTCGATCCGGCCCACCAGCCCGCGCTGCTCGCTGCGCGCGCTGCGCTGCCGCGCTGCCCGGTTCTCCCTGTGGTACTGGTTCAGGAAAAGCGCCGCGACCGACTCGACCGCGGCGTCGAGGATGTCCTCGGGGCGCTGCCCGGCCGGGCTGGCTGGCGGCTCGGTCGACTGCTCCGGCTGCAGCTCGGGAAGCTCGCCGATGATGTCGTAGCCGGCCTGGGCGAGCCCGCTGACCAGCGCCTCGGCCGTGTCCTTGGCCCATGCGTCGCGGTCGGCCGGCAGCACAAGCCGGCCGTGCCTTGGCCGGGCGGCCAGTGACCGGTGGGCGATCCCTTCCTTGATGTTCCACATGTAGTACCAGCCGGGCATCTCGTCACCGAGCGCTTCGTTGAGGCGGCGCAGGAACTCGATCTCCGGCAGGCCAAGCGAGGCGTTCGGCCGGGCCAGGCTGGTCTCGACGCTATCCGGATCGACTTCCAGCAGGCCGGCGAAGCGGCGCCAGAGCAGCCCGTCGCCCGAGCCGCGAGGCGGGACCGTGATCACGTGCACCTGCTCGGGCGGCAGCTGCCGCGCCCAGAGCCGCAGCACCGCCAGCGTGTCGTGCACCCGCCAGAACCAGAACTGCCGGCGGTCGGCGGCCACCGACTCGACATCGATGACGTCGGCCAGCCAGTCTTCCCAGCCGCGGGTACTGCGGTGCTTGACCGTCTCCTGCCACTCGGCTGGCAGCAGCGAGGCCATGTCCCTGACGGTCAGCACGACGTGCACCTGCGCTGGCTGCAGCGAGCGCACCGCGCGGTCGGCCTGGTCGGCGTCGACGGCGGCGAACAGCTCGTGCGAGATGACCGAGACCCTGCCCGCCTGCCTGGCCTGGCCGGCCAGGATGTCCCACTCGCCGTCCCAGGACCCGGCCGGATCGTCAGCTCGCTTCTCGATGCCGCGCAGGTCCTGGCTGGCGCGGAAGTGATCCTGCGGGTGGTGGCCGGGCAGCGTCACGCCCTGCGCGGCCAGGGCGGGACGGTTGCGCCACATCACCTGCTGCAGGAACGTCGTGCCGGTCTTCGGCTCGCCGACGTGCAGGATGACCTTCGGCCGCTGCCCGTCGGCCGGGCGGGGCGCGGTGGCGTCGGTCGCAGCCAATCTGGTGACCTCGCGGGTAGCGTAGACGCGCGGTACTGGTAAGCGCGTCTGCGGATCTTTGCTGCCGTGGGTAACGCGGCAGGTCCAAACGGACGCTATCGTAAGACAGCGCTCGGCCCATCCCAGGCCGTTCGTGCCAGCGGATGTCCGCACAGGGTATCAAGTTGATCAAGAACCACGTCCCGGCGAGCCTGCCATGCGGGAGGTCCGGGGGATCGTCCCACCGTGCCAGTGCCGCCATTGCCGGGGGCGCGGGGGTTCGTCCCGCCGGCCAGTACCTCGGGCGGCGCTCGCGCACCGGAGCGAAGGTAAGAAGGCAGATTCAGCGTGCATGAGCCGTTCTCGCTGCTGCTCTCGGTCTATGACGGGGACCGGCCCGACTACCTCAGCCGGGCCTTCCGCAGCGCGGTCGACGACCAGACCGTGCGCCCCGACCAGGTCGTTATCGTGCGGGACGGACCGGTCTCCGACGAGCTGGCCAGCTGCCTGGAAGAGCTGCGCGCGGCCAGCCCGGTGCCGGTGAAGATCGTCCAGCTTGAGCGCAACGGCGGCCTCGGGCCCGCGCTCGACCGCGGCATCGCGGCGAGCGAGCACGACGTGATCGCCCGGATGGACGCCGACGACGTGGCGATGCCGCACCGGTTCGCGGTCCAGTTGCCGCTGATCAGCGAAGCGGACATCGTGGGCGGCGGCCTGCTGGAGTTCGTGACCGACACCAGCCAGGTCGTCGGCCGCCGGGTGCCGCCTACCGACCCGGCGGCGATCCAGCGCTACGCGCGGATGCACGACCCGTTCAACCACCCGACGGTGGTCTACCGGCGCACCGCCGTCCAGGCCGCCGGCGGTTACGGCGACATGCCGCTGATGGAGGACTACGCGCTGTTCGCGCGGATGCTGGCCGGCGGCGCGCGGGCGGTGAACGTCGCCGAGCCGCTGGTCTGGTACCGGGTCGGCGCCAGCGCGTTCAAGCGCCGGGGCGGCCTGGCGCTGCTGCGCTCGGAGCTGCGGCTGCAGCGCGAGTTCCGCCGGACCGGCTTCACCTCGGCCGGCCAGTTCGCCCGCAACGTGCTGGTACGCGGCGGCTACCGGCTGATCCCGTGGTGGCTGCGCCGGGCGCTTTACCGGCCTATCGTGATGCGGCGGCGGGTCGGCCAGGCGGGACAGCCGGGTCAGGCCGGCGGCCGGGGGGCAGCGCAGAAGAAGGCCCCTGGCGGGCACCGGAAAAAGAAAGTGAGCGCGTGAACATCGACCTGGCGATCGTCGGATCGGGCTTTTTCGGGCTGACCATCGCTGAGCGCTGCGCCGCCGATCTTGGCCTGCGGGTCCTGGTCATCGAGCGGCGGCCGCACATCGGCGGCAACGCCTACAGCGAGGCCGAGCCAGAGACCGGAATCGAGATTCACCGTTACGGCGCGCACCTGTTCCACACCTCCAACGCCAGGGTCTGGGACTATGCCAGCCGGTTCACCGCCTTCACCGGCTATCAGCATCGGGTCTTCTCGGTCTACAAGGGCCGGGTCTACCCGCTGCCGATCAACCTGGGCACGATCAGTGAGTACTTCGGCGCGGTGATGACACCCGACCAGGCCAGGGCGCTGGTAGCCGAGCAGTCAGCCGAGGTGAAGCAGGGCACAGCGGCCAACCTGGAGCAGCAGGCGATCTCGCTGATCGGCCGCCCGCTCTACGAGGCGTTCATCCGCGGCTACACCTACAAGCAGTGGCAGACCGACCCGGTCGACCTGCCCGCCGAGATCATCACCCGGCTGCCGGTCCGCTACACCTTCAACAACCGGTACTTCAACGACACCTACGAGGGCCTGCCGGCCGACGGCTACACGGCCTGGCTGGAGCGGATGGCCGACCACCCGAACATCGAGGTGCGGCTGCGCACCGAGTTCTCGGCGCTGCGCCGCGACCTGGTCGGCAGCGTGCCGGTGATTTATACCGGCCCGCTTGACGCGTACTTCGACTTCGCAGCCGGCGACCTCGGCTGGCGCACCCTGGACTTTGAGCTCGAGGTGCTCGGCACCGGCGACTTTCAGGGCACGCCCGTGATGAACTACGCGGACGCCGACGTGCCGTTTACCAGAATTCATGAGTTCCGGCACTTCCACCCCGAGCGTGACTGGTACCCGGCGGACAAAACAGTGATCATGCGGGAGTATTCTCGCTTCGCCGACCGGGGGGACGAGCCGTACTACCCGATCAATACCGCAGCGGACCGGGCGCGGCTGCTGCAGTACCGCCAGCTGGCGGACCAGGAGGCCGGCGTGCTGTTCGGCGGTCGCCTGGGTACCTACAAGTACCTTGACATGCACATGGCCATCGCTTCGGCGCTGAGCATGTACGAGAACAGGCTGCGCCCGTATTTCACCGACAATGCGCCGCTCGACCGCGGAGGTGCGGGGAATGACTGATCAGGCCACTGTGGGCCGCAGCATGCGCGTCCTGCAGCGCGTCGTTTTTCCGAGCGGTGACCTGGACATCGTCCCGCTCTATGTCGAGACGAACATGGAGCGCGGCGCCGCCGAGCTCGCCTCAGAATTGCTCACCGAGTCGTTCGGCAAGGCCAAGGCCAAGACCGCCACGGCGACGGCAGGCTCAGGGGCCAACGCGGTGGTCGGCGAGGCGCAGTCAGCGATCAAGTTCGGCGCTGACCTCTCCGGGCACGCGATGGAGGACGCCGGGCCGCGGCGCAGCGCGTGGATCACCGAGGGACGCCGGGTCTCGTTCGCGACCTACTTCAACGCGTTCCCGGCCAGCTACTGGCGCCGGTGGAGCACCATCGACGCGGTGACGCTGCGGGTGCGGCTGGCCGGCGAGGCGACCAAGCTGTTCATCTACCGCTCGACCGCCAAGGGGCACAGCCACTCGGTCGAGACGATCGAGATCGAGACCGACCAGCCGGTCACGCTGGAGCGGACGCTGCCGCTGACCCAGTTCATTGACGGCGGCTGGTACTGGTTCGACGTGGTCGCCGGGCCGCAGGGCACGGCGCTCATCGAGGCCGAGTGGGCGGCGCTGACCGACCGGACCGGCGCCGGCCGGATCAGCGTCGGCATCACCACGCTCGACAAGCCCGACTTCATGGTCGACCAGCTGCGCACGCTCGGCGACGCGGGCGACGTGCTTGACCTGATCGACAAGGTTTACGTGATCGACCAGGGCACCAGGAAGGTCGTCACGCACCCTGAGTTCGCTGACTCGGCCAAGAACGTCGGCGACAAGCTGCGGATCATCGACCAGGGCAACATCGGCGGGTCAGGCGGCTTCTCCCGGTCGATGGACGAGACCGTCCGGGCCGGCCAGAGCGACTACCTGCTGATCCTCGACGACGATCTCAGCCTCGACCCCGAGGGCATCCTGCGGGCCGTCACCTTCGCTGACCTGGCGCGCAAGCCGACGATCGTCGGCGGGCACATGTTCAGCCTGTACGACCGCTCGGTGCTGCACGCCTTCGCCGAGACCGTCGCGCCCTACACCTGGTGGTGGGGAGCGGCCCCGCGGACCAGGCAGCAGCACGACTTCGGCCGCCGCAACCTGCGGCATACCCCGTGGCTGCACCGCCGGGTCGACGCCGACTACAACGGCTGGTGGATGTGCCTGATCCCGACTCAGATCATCGAGCAGATCGGGCTCGCGCTGCCGGTGTTCATCAAGTGGGACGACGCCGAGTACGGGCTGCGCGCACGCAAGCGCGGCTATCCGACGGTGTCGCTGCCCGGCATGGCCGCCTGGCACATCCCGTGGATCGACAAGAACGACGCGCACGACTGGCAGGCCTACTACCACCTGCGGAACCGGGTGGTGTCCGCACTTCTGCACTCGCCGTACGAGCGCGGCGGACGGCTGGTCGCCGAGAGCGCGGAGACCCAGATCCAGCACCTGCTCTCGATGCAGTACTCGACCGCGTCGCTGCGGCTGCTGGCGATCGAGGACGTGCTGCGCGGGCCGGACCACCTGCACGCCGACCTGCAGGCCAAGATCAAGCAGATCCGGGAGCTGCGGCTGCAGTTCACCGACGCGCAAGGCGCGCCAGACGTTGAGATGTTCCCGCCGGTGCGGCGGCGCAAGCCGCCGAAGAAGGGCCGGGAGTTTACCTCGCCGACCAACAAGGTCGGGCTGGTCAAGAAGGCCGCGGCCGGCGCGGCCAGGCAGCTGACCGCGCCGCGGAAGCTGGCCAGGAAACGACCGCAGGCGGCGCTGCCGTACCAGGACGCTTCCTGGTACGTGCTGTCGAACATGGACAGCGCGCTGGTCTCGGCCGCTGACGGCACCAGCACCTCGTGGTACAAGCGCGACCCGAAGCTGTTCCTCGACCTGACCAGGCGCAGCACCACGCTGCACAGCCGGCTGTACGCGGAATGGCCGCGGCTGGCCGCCAGCTACCGGGCCGCCGCTGCCGCCTTCACCTCGCCGGAGAAGTGGCGGGAGACGTTCGCGGCCTCGGTCGGTGACCCCTCAGCCGGGCCGTGATGCCTGCCTCGCCGAGCCAGCGTGACCGTCAGCACGGCAGGCACGCCCAGTCCGCGCCGGCCGCCGCGCAGCCTGGTGAGGGTGCGGCGCAGCCCGGCGGCGCCGGCGGCTCAGCGACGTCGCAGCGGCGCGGCTGGCGGCTGACCGCCGCACGGTACTGGCCGGCCATCGTGCCAGCCGCGGTGATGATCGCGCTCGGCCTGTGGGACCTGGCCAGGCACTCGGCGATGGGCAACGACGAGGTGGTGACCCGGTACGCGGCCGGGCTCGGCCTGCCGCAGCTCGAGCACCTGCTGCGGCACATCGACATCGTGCACGGTCTCTACTACCTGCTGATACACGCCTGGCTGGCGGTCGGCAGCAGCCCGGCGGTGCTGCGGATCCCGTCGGTGGCCGGCCTGACCGTCGCCGTCGTGCTGCTCTTCGTGCTGGCCAGGAAGCTGACCGGGTCGGCCTGGGCCGCGCTGTTCGCTGGCCTGGTGATGGCGCTGACGCCGATCATCAGCTTCTACGCGCAGACAGCGCGCTCCTACGGGTTCGTGTTCGCCTGCGTCACCGGGGCGACCCTCGCCCTGCTCGCGGCCCTGCGGGCCGAGGCGGACGGCGTCACCGGCCGGCCGCTCACGCTGCGCTGGGCAGGCTACGCGGCGCTGATGATCCTGGCTGCCTACCTGAACGAGATGGCCCTGCTGGTGCTCGCCGCGCACGCGGTCACCGTCCTGCTGGCCAGGTACGGCCGCGCCGCGCTCCAGCACTGGCTGGTGGCGGTGGCTTCGTCGGTGGTCGTCGCCGCACCGCTGATCGGGCTCAGCGTGCGGCAGGACAAGGCCCTCGACGCGGTCCATCCTGGCCTGGCCGACCTGCGGGCGCTGTTCGGCGACTACTTCGGCCCGGTGGTCGCGGTCAGCGTGATCCTCGTCTGCTGCGCCGTCGCGGCCGTGCTGCCGCACCGCGCCTGGTGGCAGGCCCGCCGGGACGGCGGCGCGGCCGTCCCTGCCTGGTGGTCGCGCGGTGGCATCAGCCTGCAGTCCGTCGCAGCTCCGCTGCTCATCCCAGCGGTGCTGCTGTTCGCCGAGTCAGTGGTGTTCAAGCCCCTGTACTTCGACCGCTACGTGCTCTACGGCGAGGCCGGGGTCGCGCTGCTGGCCGGGGCCGGCATCTGGCGGATCGGCCGCTGGCTGGGCAGTGTCAGCAGCCTGCGCACGCTCGCCTGGGTGCCGGGCGTCGTGGTCTGCGTGCTCGTGCTCGTGCTCCAGCTCGGCGCGCAGCGGCACGACCGCTCCCCGAGCAGCAGGCTGTTCAACTACGGCGGGCCGTCCCAGTTCCTGGCCGTGCATGCCAGGCAGGGCGACGGGGTGCTGTTCCTCACCTCGTTCTTCCGCAAGGCCAGGCTCGGCTACCCGGCCGACTATGCGAAGGTCAGCGACTTCGCCATGGAACGCACGCCGCAGCAGACCGGCAGCTACATGGGCGTCGACAAGCCGTTCGCCGAGATCGCGCCCCTGATGCTGCAGCACCAGCGGATCTGGGTGCTGAGCCGGCTGCCGGTCAGGCCGCTGGGCATCAGCGAGTACACGCAGGAGCGTGATCTGCTGAATCAGAAGTTCACGCTGGTCACCCAGCACTCCTTCCAGGGGATCCTGCTGCAGCTCTGGCGCCGGGCCTGACAGCCCCACGCCTGCCAGAGCACCGCGGCGAGGCGTGAGCCGGCGGGCGCAGTTGCCGAACTCGCCGGCCGCCGCCGCCCGGTCACCCGACGTTTGGCTACTTCTAGTAACTGGGCAAATGCTCTAGGTGTCCAGTGTCGCGGCCGAGGAACGGATCAGCAGGCGCACCTGGCTGGCCCTGGTGGCCATGGCCCTGGGCGTCTTCCTCATCGCGAACGACATCACGGCGCTCACCGTGGCCATCGGCCGGATCGAGACCGACCTGCATACCTCGCTGAACCGGGCGCAGTGGGTGATCAACGGCTACGCGCTGGTATTCGGCGTGCTGATCGTCACCGGCGGGCGGCTGGCCGACCTGTTCGGTCGCAAGCGGATCTTCATGATCGGGGCAGCGATCTTCGCGCTGTTCTCGCTGCTGACCGCCGTCATGCCGAACGTCGACCTGGTCATCGCCTGCCGCGCGCTGATGGGCATCGGCGGCGCCTTGGTCTGGCCTGCCGTCCTGGGGCTGACCTACACGATCTTGCCCGAGGGCAGGAAGGGACTGGCCGGCGGGCTGATCATCGGCGTCGCCGGGCTGGGCAACGCTGTGGGCCCGCTGCTCGGCGGCTGGCTCACCGACGCAGCGTCCTGGCGGCTGATCTTCCTGATTAACCTGCCCATCACCGCGCTGGCGATGTTCGTCACCCAGCGCGAGGTGCCGGAGAGCGAGGTAGCCGGCGCTGAGCGTGGCATCGACTACACCGGCGTCACGCTGCTCTCCCTCGGCGCCGTCGCGGTGCTGCTGGCGCTCGACATCGGCACCGTCAGCGGTTTCGGCAGCCCGCTGGTGGTTGCGCTGATCGTGGCGGGACTCGTGGTGCTCACCGCGTTCTTCCTGATCGAGCGTCGCCAGGGCGACGCCGCGCTGATTCCTGCCGACGTGCTGCGCAGCCGGATCTTCTCGGCGGCATGCGTGACGGTGCTGCTGATGTCAGCGATCTTCTTCGCCGCGCTGCTCTTCCTGCCGCAGTTCATGGAGCGCTCCCTCGGCTTCTCGCCGCTGCGGGCAGGAGCCGGGCTGCTGCCGCTGATGTGCGCGTTCGCGGCGGTGTCGTTCGCTGCCGGGTCGCTGTACGGCCGGTTGGGCGCCAAGGTGTCGGTCACCGCCGGCGGCGTGTTCCTGGCGGCCGGCATCTTCCTGCTGTCATTTCTCAGCCGGGGCTCGGGTTACGCCTCGCTGATTCCCGGCATGATCGTGCTCGGCATCGGGATCGGGCTGTTCTACTCCTCCGTCACCACCGCGGCGGTCACCGCGCTCGACCCGGCGCGCTCCAGCCTGGCGGGCGGGATCGTCTACATGTGCCAGGTCGCCGGCGGCGCCATCGGCCTCGGCCTCAACACGGCCATCGCGCTGTCGGCCGGCACGCTCGTCGACGGGATCCGGGTCGCGTTCCGGGTCGACGCCGTGCTGGCGGCGGCTGGCGTCGCCGTCTGCCTGGCCTTCGTGCATGGCCCGCGCCGGTCGGCCGCGCACGCCGCCGTGCCGCCAGCCCATCACCGCGTGCATACGAGCACCCTCGGGCGCGGGGCAGCCGCGCAGCAGGCAGGTCAGTAGCGCACAGTCCCAGCTCGGTCGACCGCGGTCGCGCTGTCGCGCAGCAGCTGACCACCGGGATCGTGCACGTCAACGACCAGACGCTGAACAACGACGCGTACGCGCCGTTCGGCGGCACCGGGGCATCGGGCAACGGCGCCCGGTTCGGCTCACAGAGCAGCTGGGACGAGTTCACCCAGTGGCAGTGGCTGACGGTGCGCGACCAGGCGCACGGCTTCCCGTTCTGACGCTTGCCCGCTCGACCCGCGCTGACGGTGGTCAGTAGCGGAACCGGCGGGTGCGCAGCCACCGGGACAGCAGGCCGACGAGCACGAGCAGCACGAAGATGGCCAGCCCCAGCCCGGCGAGTTCAGCGGGGGAGCGCCCGCCGCCGGAGGCTGGCGGCCTGGTCACTGGCGGCTGGCCGCTGCTGGCTGGCGGGTGCGCTGGCGGTGAGCCGCGCCCGGACACGGTGAACGCGACCACCCGCTGAGCGGCAGCCGCCAGCATGAGCCCGCCGCTTACGCTCGGGGTGGGGAAGTGGTTGGCCACCGCGCCGATGCTGACGAACTGGCGCACTGTCCCGGTGCCCGGATCGAGCCCGTAGAGCACGCCGTTCTGCCCGATCGTCCAGACCTCCCCGGCGGCCAGGATCGGCGGGCCGCCGCCGTACCGGCTGCGCCACAGCACGCTGATCCTGGACGGCGAGGCAACCGCGCGGACCGCGAGGATGCCGGCCAGGCAGGGCAGGTACACCGTCGAGCCAGTCACCGCGACGCCGCCGTCGATGTCCGAGTTGCACAGTGAGCCCAACTGCGCGCGCTGGTGGCCGATACCGCCGAGGCCGGGGCCGAGCAGGTAGGCGATCCGTGACTTGCCTGCTATCAGCACCTGCCCGCCGGGCAGCAGGGCTGGCACGGTGGACATGTCCAGGTCGCTTGCGTTGTTCGCCGGCCAGTTGGACGGGGCGAAGAACCGCAGCAGCCGCATCGACGGCGACAGCTGGAGCACCGAGTCGCTGTGGTCGTAGGGCTGGCCGGGGGAGTGCACCGAGCCGTTCCCGACGGACACGAAGACATTCCCGGCGGCGTCGACGGCCGGAGCGCCGCCGCCCATCCAGACCGCGCCCTGGCTTTGCCCGCGCCCGGAGTCGACGGCGAACCTGGCGGGAGTGCCGCCACCTTCCGGAACCGACACGACCCAGCCGTGGTAGGTCGAGCAGTCGCCGAAGTTGCCGCCGAAGCCGAACACCACCCGGCCGTCGTCGAGGGTCAGCCCGGTGCGCTGCAGCAGCGCCGTCGGCGTCGAGCCCGGCGGGTCCACCCGCAAGCTCAGCTCGCGCTGCCCGGTCGTCGTGCTGAGCCCCACCAGGACGTGCTCGGCCTTGCCGCCGACCAGCTCGTCGGCGACGACGAAGATCTCCCCGCGGGACGGGTCGATCACGGGCGTTCCGGCGATCCCTACCGTCGGGCTGATGTCGCCGCAGGGGAGCTTGCCGGCCGGGACAGGGGTGCCGAGGTGCGTCGACCAGGCCACCGCTCCGGTGGCCGCCGACAGCGCGTAAACGGTGTCGTTCTGGGTGGCGACGTAGACCCGTCCTGGCAGGCTCAGCGGCTCGCCGAAGAGCTGGCCGTCCAGCACCGGCGAGGTCCAGGCTGGCCGGCCGGTACGCACGACGCCTGACATGCTCACCCGGCCAGACCCGGCCGGATCATGGTGATAGACGGTCCATGATTGGCTGGACGGGCCGCCAGCCGCCGCGGTGCGGCCAGCTTGGCTGGCCAGCGCGGCGCCGGCGGCCGGGCCCGTCGTCAGCAGGGTGGCGGCCAGGGCGGTGCTGGCCAGCACGGTGCCAACTTTCCTGGTGAGCCCCGGGCCGGCCATCCCCCTGGCCCGTCCGCCAGCAGCCATCAGGTCAGCTGGGACAGGGCCGCCGCCAGCGGCTCCAGCATCGCCGCGGTGTGCGGCGGGCGCAGGTGCACGATGCCGAGCTGCACGCCCGCCTCGCCCAGCGCGGCAGCTTCGGCCGCCGTGGCGGCCGGGTCGCCTTCGAACCGCACGTGACTGGACAGCAGGATCTCGGCCGGGTCCCGGCCGATGTCGGCGCAGTGCTGGTGCAGTATCTCCCGCTTGCGGACGAACTCGGCCGGCGTCCCGCCGACGAAGTTCCAGTGCTGCGCGAACCTGGCGGCGGTGCGCAGCGTGCGCCGCTCGCCGCTGCCGCCGATCACCACCGGGGGATGCGGCTGCTGCGCCGGCTTGGGCTCGCACCGCGCGCCGGTCAGCTGGTAGTACCGGCCGGTGAAATCGGTCGTCTCCTTCGTGAGCAGGCTGACGATGACCTCGCACGCCTCCTCGAACCGGTCGCTGCGCTCGGCCGGGCTGCCCAGCTCGATGCCGTAGGCGCCGGACTCCTGCTCGTTCCAGCCCGCGCCCAGGCCCAGCTCCAGCCGGCCGCCGGAGATGATGTCGATGGTCGCGGCCATGTTGGCCAGCACGGCCGGGTGCCGGTAGTGGATCCCGGTCACCAGCGTGCCGAGCCGCAGCCGCCGGGTGGCCTGGGCCAGGGCGGCGAGCATCGACCAGCCCTCCAGGCACGGCCCGCGCCAGTCGCCGCGGATCGGGTAGAAGTGGTCGAAGTTCCAGCCGGACTCGAAGACCTCGATGTCGTCGGCGGCGGTCCAGACGGCCAGCATGTCGGCCCACGTGGTGTCCTGGGGCGCGGTCTTGAAGGCGAAGCGCATGACTACGACCCTAAGCCCCGCCCATGATCGCGGCCGGGTCGCGGCCCAGGTCGTGCAGCAGCACGATCGCCGCGTTGCGGCCGGGGGCCCCGGTGATGGATCCGCCCGGGTGCGTGGTCCCGCCAGTCTGGTACAGGCCGGGAATGGGCATTCGGTGCGAGGCCCAGCCGGGCGCCGGGCGCAGCGCCCCGCTGAACGCAGGGCCGCGGTTGCCGCCGTGGAAGGCGCCGTTGATCATGTGCAGGTTGCTGTCCTCGATG
>DASXMR010000119.1:0-13496 GCA_036495525.1 Streptosporangiaceae bacterium
GGGCGTCGCGTCGTCAGTAGCTCAAGCTCGCCCGCAGGCGCCGGGCACGGCGGCCACCGTCGCCGGGACCGTCGCGTCAGCCAGGCAGCGTGGCTGCGTGCCGTCTGGCGCCGCCCGGTGTGGCTGGCCGCCGGCAGCCTGTCGACCGTCGGCGCGGTGCTCGGCGCGATCGTGATCCCGGCCTCAGCCAGCACAGCTGGTGACATCAGCATTGTTTCCGCAGGCCCTGACGCGGCCGACAATCCCGGGATGATCACTGTCGTGGCCGACGACGGCAACGGGCTGGCGCTGACCAGCATGACGGTGAACGTTAATTCATCTTCCAACACGGTCTTGCCAGTGCAGATGTCGCCGGTGGACACGACGAACCCGGCCAGCCAGACCTGGGCGGCGACCAACCCGATCGCGCAAGGCCAGCTCGCGCCGGGCACCTACACGCTGACAGTCGACGCGGCTGACCCAACCGAGAGCGACACGGAACTGGCTGCGGCGGGCGGGAGCACGCTGGCCTTTACCTACGGGAGCCCCGCTCTTGACGGGCTGAGCTCGACGCCCATCAGCTTCAACAACCTGGCCGCCACGATTTCCGGCGCGCTCAACGGCGTACCGCCGTGGGGGGCTGATTCGGCCAAGGCACCGGTGGGCATTCCGGGAGAAGCGGTGAACCTCGTCGACAACGACGATCCCACGCACGCCTCCACGCAGATTGCAGTCACGGGAAACGACGGCAGCTTCAATGCCGCCGGCATTAACGAGAACGCCGGCGACACCTATCAGGTCATCATCAGTCCGGACACCAAGATGGCCGGCGCGCAGAGCACGCTGACTCCCGACGTCAATCAGGACGCCACCAGGATCCTCGATGCGGCAGTCGATCCTCAGGACCTGGTCTACAAGGGAACCCCCGGGATGGGCAGCGGCATCGTCCAGTACAACAACCACGGAGCGTGGACGGCTCCGCCCAAGAATTTCGCCGTCACGGTGACCACGGGCAATTCCAAGCCCATAGCAGCTTTGACCACTGACAACAAAGGCGATTTCAGCTTCAGCATGCCGACGACCGTGGGTACATCCTGGTCGGTGCAGGCCGGCGGCGGTCCGTTGCTGGGCATGTCGACCCAGAGCGGCAAGGTGCATGTCGCGGTGCCGGTGACGTTCGCCTCGTCCAGCGTGACCCTCGACCCGTCCGACGACGTCACTGCCACCGCGTGCGTCAAGGTGACCGTGGCCAACTTCAGCCCGCCGGCCAGTCCGGCGCCGCAGCTGCAGACATCCCAGCACCGCGATGGCCCGTGGAGCTTCCTAGCCAACCTGACGCACCAGCAGGCGGCTGGTTCCTGCACGGCAGCAAGCGAATCGCTGTTCAAGGTGACTAAGCAGGCGAAGTTCTTCCCCGGCGCTTATTACCGGATGCTCTTCCCCAGCGGGATCAACTTCCAGCGCGCGCTGACCGGGGTGGTGCACCAGGCGAAGATACCCACCGCGATCCAGAAAGCGACAGAGTCACCGAGAACGGTCAAGCGCGGCGGCAAGATCACCTTCACCGGTCAGCTCATGCAGCTGGTGGGCGGGAGGTTCAGGCCCTTCGGCAACCAGCACATTGTCATCGACTTCCAGGCGAAGTCGAATGGAGTCCTGAACACCTTCTGCGTAGGTAATCCCGGCGGCGGCTGCCGGATGTTCCCGACGAACGCAACCGGGAAATTCACCGCAACGCTGGCCGATAACATGGGCACGACCAAGTGGGCAGCCCAGTACCAGGGCGGCAGCAAGCACTTCGCGTCGCGCGGCACGCTGTTCACCGTCACGGTCAAAGGCGGCAGCCACACCAGGGGCCATGGCCCGCCGGGCGTTCCGGTGCCCGATCCGCCGCCCTTCGGCCCGAGCATCGGCCCGGCCTGACGGCCCAGCCTGACCACCCCAGCCTGACCATCCCAGCCCGACCGCCGCAGCCTGGCCAGCCGGGCGGGGTCAGCCGGCCTCGGGCACGTAATGCCTGGCCTGGTCGGCCGGGTCTACCCAGACCCGCATGATCTGCCCGCTCGCCGGGTCGCGGAACCGCTCTCCGGTCGGCACCCAGCTGGGCCCCGGCCTGGCCGACTCGGCGTACCGGCCGCGGCGCGGCCGGCCCCGGGCACTGGTCTCGCTCCCGCCGGCACCAGCCCCTGCGGCAAGCGCCGGCAGCCCGCCGAGCGCCGCGGCCGCCTCGTCGGTGAAGCGCGCCGCCAGCACGGCGCCGACCCGCCGGCCGAACTCGGCGTCGTCGAGCAGGCCCTGCGCGTAGTGCTCGCGCAGCAAGCCGATCAGCCGGTCACGGCCGGCGTCGGTGGCCAGCGCGCGAGGCGGGCCGGCCGGCTCGCCGCCGGAGCGGTCAGCGGGCATCGCTAAGCGGACGGCCGGGTCACGACGGCCGTGCCGTAGGCCACGATCTCCGTCAGCTGCTGGCCGATCTCGGATGAGTCGAACCTGACCGCGACGACCCCGCTGGCTCCGAGCAGCCTGGCGTTCTCGATCATCCGGTCGATGGCGTGCCGCCGGCTGACCTCCAGCAGCTCGGTGTACTGGCTGACCTCGCCCTGGCGCAGTGACTTCAGCCCGCCGACGACCGACTTCGCGAACCCCATGCTGCGGACCACCAGGCCGAATGCGATGCCCAGGTCCCGCTCAACGGTCATGCCCGGCAGCTCGAACGCGGTCGTGACCGGGAAGGCAGCCGCAGATGTCTCAGTCATGCGGCTACCCTACGGCCGCCGTTCCGGTCAGCTCAGTACGACCTGGGCAGGCCGAGTGAGTTCTGCGCGACGAAGTTCAGCACCATCTCCCTGCTGACCGGCGCGATCCGGCTGACCCTGGACATGGCAAGCAGCGGCGCAATGCCGAACTCGCTGGTCAGCCCGCTGCCGCCGAGCGTCTGCACGGCCTGATCAACGGCTCGGGCGCTGACCTCGGCCGCCGCGTACTTGGCCATGTTGGCCGCCTCGCCCGCGCCCTTGTCGTCCCCCTCGTCATACAGCGTGGCGGCCTTCTGGAGCATCAGCCGGGCCAGCTCGGTCTCGATCTTGATCTGCGCGAGCGGATGCGCGATGCCCTGGTGCGCGCCGATCGGCTGGTCCCAGACCGCGCGCTGGCCGGCATAGCTGACCGCACGGCCGAGCGCGTACCTGGCGGTGCCCGCCGACATCGCCGCGCCCATGATCCGCTCCGGGTTGAGCCCGGCGAACAGCTGCATCAGCGCTGCGTCCTGCTCTCCGACCAGAGCGTCGGCCGGCAGCCGCACGTCGTCGAGGAACAGGAGGTACTGCTTCTCTGGCGTGACCAGGTCCATCTCCAGCGGCTGGTAGCTAAAGCCTGGCGCGCTGGATGGCACGGCGAACAAGGCCGGCCGCAGCCGCCCGGTCCTGGCGTCCTGAGTCCGGCCGACGATCAGCACGGCCTCGGCCTCGTCCACCCCGGAGATGTAGATCTTGCGGCCGGTCAGCAGCCAGTCGCTGCCATCACGCCGGGCGACGGTGGTCAGCTTGTGTGAGTTCGACCCGGCATCAGGCTCGGTGATGCCGAAGGCCATGATCACCGAGCCGCTGGCCAGGCCGGGCAGCCAGCGCCGCTGCTGCTCCTCGGTGCCGTACCGGGCGATGATCGTGCCGCAGATCGCCGGCGAGACCACCATCATCAGCAGCCCGCAGCCGGCCGCGGCCAGTTCCTCAAGCACCACCGACAGCTCGTACATGCCGGCCCCGCCGCCGCCGTAACGCTCGGGCAGGTTCACCCCGAGGAAGCCCAGCTTGCCTGCTTCCTGCCACAGCTCGGTCAGCCGCCCGCCGCTGCGCGCCCGCTCGATGTAGTACTTGTAGCCATACCGGCCGCCCAGCTCGGCGGCTGCTGACCGCAGCGCGCGCTGCTCCTGGCTCTCGGTGAAGCTCATCTGTCCCTCCGGGCGTCGCCGTCCATGACCATCCTCGCAGCGTCCGGTCAGATCCGCCCGGCCGCGCGCAGCAGCCCGGCGACCTGGTCGGCTGGCAGCCCCGGCGAGGTGTTGCCGTCCCGCCCGGTCACGGTCGGCGCGGCGAGCATGCTGTTCAGCACCGCTTCCTCGGTCGCTTCGACCGCCGCGTCAAAGTACGGATCAAGATCTTTACCGGAAACGCGGCCGGCTCCGGTGGCTGCCGTCCCCCGCGCCGAGCGCAGCCCGGTCGCCAGCCCAAGGAAGATCTCCCCGCTACCGTGGTGCGCAGTCGACCCGGTCCTGGCCAGCCCAAGACCGGCCCGGCGGGCGAGCCTGGTGCACGCGGCCGAGTCGAGCGGCCCGTCGGTGATCACGACGGTGATGCACGACCCGGCAGGCCGCGGGTCAGGGCGGCCAGCCGCCGGGCCCTGGCCTCCGCCTTGACCGGCCTGGTCACCGCCGGCGTCCAGCAGCCGGCCGACCGGCACGCCGTCGACGGTCAGCCGCTCGCGCACGCCGAAGTTAGTCAGCACCAGCACGCCAACGGTGTGGCCGTCCGGTACCAGCCGCGAGGAGGTGCCGATGCCGCCCTTGAAGCCGAGGCAGCTCATCCCGGTGCCGGCCCCGACGGCGCCCTCGGCCGGCCCCGGCCCGCCAGGTGCCAGCCGGGCGGCGTCCAGCGCGGCGCGCACGTCGTCCCTGGTCACCTGCATCCGTCCGGCGAACGACAGGAAGCTGTCGTCGCACTCGGCGACTACCGGGATGATGACCTCGCCGGCCGCGATGTCGGGCTCCTCGGCGGCGAGCAGCTCGCAGGCGGCGTCGTAGACCCGGCCGACCTGCATAGTGGAAGTGAGGAACACCGGCGTCTCGGCCAGGCCCCACTCGGCGGCGGTCAGCATCCCGGTGCACTCGCCCGCGCCGTTGAGCACCGCCCCGCCGGCCGGCACCGGTCTGCGGAACGCGCTGCCGCCCGGGTCGATGACGGTCACGCCGGTCCTGGCCACGCCGCGCCCCGCGGGCGGCGGCGGCTCGTCCCGCCACACCGTCGCGTGCCCGACCCCGACGCCAGGCACGTCCGCGATTGACGCGGTCGGTCCAGCTGGGCGGATGCCGATCCTGATGCCCAGCTCACGTGTTCTGGTCATGCTGCGATCATGCCCGAATCCGGCGCCAGCCTGCCCGGCCGGGCGCTCGGGCCGGCCAGATGGGCCAGACTGCAAGGCATGACGCAGATGACGGCGCTGCCTGATGAGGTGCGCGACGCGACGCGACGCCACCTCCACGCGGTGGACGCTGCGCTGCCCGGCCTGATCAGCGGCCTGTACATCACCGGGTCGGTCGTCCTCGGCGACTACCGGCCCGGCCGCAGCGACATCGACTTCATGGCATTCACCGCACGGCCGCTCACCGCGGCCGACATCGACGAGCTCGCCGTCGTGCACGCCGGATTCAGCGGCGGCGGCCCGTGCTACGACGGCAACTACGTCGGCTGGCACGAGCTGGCTGACCTGCCCGATGACGGGCGCGCCGGGCCCCACGTGGTAGACGGCGAGTTCCGCGACGCGCCGTGCGGCGAGCTGACGCCGTCGACCTGGACCGAGTTCAGCAGGTACGCGGCTGCCGTGCGCGGGCCGAAGGCCGGTGAGCTGGGCATTGAGGTCAGCAGGGATCGGCTGAGCCAATGGCAGCTCGGCAATCTCAACGGCTACTGGGGCGAGTTCGGCGCCGGGGCCAGGGATACCTGGTCCGGGCGTGACCAGGCCGCGTTGATGCCGTATCCGCAAACCGCCTGCTGGTGCGTACTCGGCCCGCCGCGACTGCACTACACGCTGGCGACCGGCGACATTACCTCCAAGTCCGGGGCAGGCCGGTACGCACTTGAGCGCTTCGGCGAGTACGCGGACCTGATCAGCGCGGCACTGGACTGGCGGGCGACCGGCGAGGGAGGCTTCACGCACGCCGCCGGCGTGCGGATCACCGATCTCATGCGCGCGGTCATCGACGACGCGAATCAGCGCTGGGGCGCTGCGGCGAGCTGATGAGCAGCCAGGGAGACGGCGCCGGGCGGGAGCCGCCTGGCCGGGCGGACGAGTTCCCCGATCCGGCACTGGTCGTGCTCATCGGGCCGTCCGGGTCCGGCAAGTCCGCCTGGGCGGCGGCCAGGTACCTGCCGCGGGAGGTCGTCTCGGCCGATCAGCTGCGCAGCGTGGCCGGCAGCGGCGAGCACGACCTGGACGCCTCGGCCGACGCGTTCGCCCTGCTCGACCAGATCGTCGCCGCGCGGACGGGGCGGCAGCTGACCGCCGTCGTGGACACGCTCGGCCTGGACGCGGAGCGCCGGGCCGGCTACCTCGCGGCCGCCAGGCGCGGCGGGCTGCCCGCCGTCGCCGTGATCTTCCAGACGCCAGCGCGGATCTGCCGGGATCGCAACAGGGGCCGGGAGCGACCGGTGCCCGCCGCCGTCCTGGACGCCCAGCTGCGCCGGATGCCGGAGGTGAGGACGCAAGTCGCCGCCGAGGGGTGGGACGCCGTGGTGCTGACCGGACCTGACCAGGGCGACCGCGCCGGCCAGCAGGCGAGCACAGCGGCCAGGCCGGCCGGCGCGGCGGCTGCGGACCACGCCAGCGGCCAGGCCGGCGGGGCAGCCCGGATGGACCTGGTCCTGCAGGTGTCCCGGTTCCCGTGGGGTGACGACCCGGCAGGCTGGCTGCGATCGGTCGCGCTGGCGGCTGAGCACGCCGGGCTGGCCGGCCTCGCGCTGATGGATCACCTGATCCAGATTCCGCAGGCCGGCCGCGCCTGGGAGCCGATTCCCGAGCCGTGGGTGACGCTGGGCATGCTGGCCGGGCTGGATACCGGCCTGCGGCTCGGCACGCTGGTTACCCCCGCGACGTTCCGGCCTGGCGGGGTGCTGGCCAAGGCTGTCGCGACGCTGGACGCGATCAGCGGGGGCCGGGCGTTCTGCGGCGTCGGGGCGGGCTGGTGGGAGCGCGAGCACGCCGCCTTCGGCCTGCCGTTCCCGCGGCCTGGCGCGCGGCTTGACGCGGTCGAGACGACGATCGAGACGATGCGCGCGCTGTGGCAGCCGGGCACCAGGGCGTTTCAGGGCGAGCGGGTCAGCCTGCCGGAGACGACTTGCTACCCGCGGCCCGAGCACCAGATCCCGATCATCGTCGGCGGCAGCGGCGAGCGGACCCTGCGGATCGCCGCCCGGCTGGCCGACGGCTGCAACGTGCCCTCAGACCTGGCGGCGATAGACCGGTCGCTGGACCTTGTGGGCCGGCACTGCCGGGAGGCTGGCCGCGACCCAGCCGAGGTCATGCTCACGGTGCTCGATATCCCGGTCATCGGCCGGGACCGCGGGCACGTCGCTGACCTGGTCGAGCGGCTGCGCGGCCGGACCGCAGCGGCCGCCTTCGCTCGGCGTCACCACGCCGGCACCACGGCCGATCATCTGGACCGCTACCGGCTGCTGGCCGGGCGCGGCGTCAGCACGGTATTCGTCTCGCTGCCGGACCTGGCCGGACCCGACGACGTGCTCAGGCTCGAGCCGCTGGCCGCCGGCCTCGCCGCCTGATCAGTAACTCGGTCAGCCTTCCAGGCCGCCGGGGCTGGCCGGCACGTCGACGGCGTGCTGGCGCAGCACGTCGAGCGGCACGATGTCGAGCGCGCGCTCGTGCGTGGAGGCAAGTACGACGTGCGCGGCCGCGCCGTCGCGGTGCGCCATGAGCCAGTTCGCCGCTGTCACGCACCACCGGTCACCGGGCACCAGGCCGGGGAACCGGTAAGCGGGCACCGGGGTGGTCAGGTCGTTGCCGATCCCGCGCTGGTGCTGGAGAAACTCGGCGGTGACCACCGCGCAGATCGTGTGGCTGCCCAGGTCCTCAGGCCCGGTCGTGCAGCAGCCGTCCCGGTAGAACCCGGTGACCGGGTCCTCACCGCACGGCTCAAGCTCGCCGCCCAGCACGTTGCGATCCGTCATCGCCCTAGTATCCACCGCGTCCCGCCGCCAGCGGCGCTGGCCAGGGGCACTGGCCGGACCTGGTTAATCGCAGGGCTTTCCCCGATTCCCCCGGCCCGCCGCGCCACTGTAATTGAGCTTGAAACGGCGGCGGGCCGGCCGCGGCGGGGACGGCCGGCCCGGTGTCCTGGCTGCTCCGCAGGCGGGTACCTAGCGGACTTCGGGCAGGCGGCGGCCCTGCTCCAGGTAGACGGCGCGCCGGGCCTTGCAGGCCGCGCGCACCCGCCGCCGGATCGGCTTGCGCAGCAGCGCGAGCGCGTCGTGCAGCCTGGCCAGCCGGTACTGCGAGATCTCCGCCTGCTGCAGCACGATGGCGGCCAGGCGCTTGTCGTCCACCGCGCCGCAATCGAACAGGAACCTGATCCCGGCCTGGCCGCCATTTTTCGGGCGGCGGAAGTCCATGCCTGCCAGCCGGCCGGAATGGACTTCCAGCCCGGTTTCCTCGCGGACCTCACGCTGGCAGGCCTGCCACGGCGTCTCCCCGTCCGCCTCCATCACGCCGCCGGGGATGGTCCAGCCCGACTTGTAGGTCGGCTTGAGTATCAGCAGCCTGCCGCGATGGTCGAAGATCATCGCTCCGGCCGAGACAGGGATGGCCGGCAGCGTGTACGGCTGCCCGGATATCTGCTGGTCAGTGTCGGCCATGCCCACCACACTAAGAGCCATGCCGCACCTGGGGATCCTGGCGCACAGCACGGAGGGCGCCGCGCTTTGCTTGCGCACCTTCTGCCAGCACGGCTTCAGTGAGCTCGGCGCGCACGACCATCCGGACGTGACCCTGGACTGCATCGCGCTGGCCCGCAGCATGCCCGCCTGGGACGCAGGCGACTACGACTCGATCCGGGCGGTCCTGGCCGAGAGCGCCAGGCGGCTGGCTGCCGCGGGCGCTGACTTCTTCGTCTGCCCGGACAACACCGCGCATCAGGCGCTGGAGCAGCCGGGACCCGACTTTGCCCTGCCGGGCCTGCATATCGCCGAGGTACTCGCCGGGCAGGCCGCGGACGACGGCCGTACCCGTGTCGGCGTGCTCGGCACCAGGTACCTGATGGACGGCCCTGTCTACCGCAGCGCGCTCGGCAGCCGCGGCATCGACGCTCAGGTGCCCGGCCCGGCAGACCGCGAGCTGATCAACTCTGTCATCTTCACTGAGCTGGTCAACGGAGTCTTCACCGACGCCGCGCGGCGGGAGTTCCAGCGGATCATCGCACGGCTGTCCGGGCGCGGCTGCGACGCGGTCGCGCTGGCGTGCACCGAGATCCCGCTGCTGATCACGCAGCCGGACTCGCCGCTGCCGGTGCTCGACTCCACCAGGCTGCTCGCCAGCGCGGCCTTCGACGTCGCCGCCGGACACCGGCCGCTGCCGCGCTGGCGCGGCGGCCCCCTGGCCGGCTGAGCCGCGGCCGCCCCGGCCGGATAAATCGCGCTGGCTGCCGCGGCTCGCGCCGCTACAGTGAGGCCGGTGTCGACCTTCATCACCCGGCTGCCGCACGCGAAGAACGGCATCCGGCTCGCGGTCAAGGACCTGATCGACGTAGCTGGCGTGCCGACCACGGCCGGCTGCCGGGCGGTGGCCGAGCGGGCCGGGCCAGCGGAGCGGGACGCGCCGTGCATGGCCGGCGCGCGGGCAGCCGGGGCGGCGATCGTCGGCAAGGTCAACTTGTACGAGCTGGCCTACGGGGCATCAGGGACCAACCAGTGGTACGGCACGCCGGTGAACCCGCTCGACCCTGCGCTGGTCCCCGGCGGCTCGTCCAGCGGATCAGCGGTCGCCGTGGCCGACGGCGAGGCGGACATAGCGTACGGCTCGGATACCGGCGGCTCGGTCCGGATACCGTCGGCCTGCTGCGGCATCACCGGGCTGAAGACCACGCACGGCCGGGTGTCGCTGGAAGGCGTCTGGCCGCTAGCGCCGAGCCTGGACACCGTCGGCCCGATGGCGCGTGATGTGGCTGGCGTGCGCGCAGGCATGCTGCTACTCGAACCGGGCTTCAGCGACGACGTGCCGCCGGCGGTACGGGTCGGCCGGCTCCGCCCGCCGTGGCCGCAGGTCGACCCGCGCATCGACGCTGCGGTCGACCAGGCGCTGGCACGCAGCGGGCTCGAGGTGCTCGACGCGCCGCTTGATGGCTGGCGGGACGCGCTGCGGGCGGGCGGCGCGATCCTCGACTATGAGGCGGCGCAGTGCAATAGCAGCCTGCGCTGCGACGAGCGCGCCCGCGGCTTGATGTCAGCCGAGGTACTTGGCAGGCTGGACGAGGCCGCGAAGGTGACGCCGGAGCAGGCGCGGCACGGCCGCGAGTTCCAGGCGCGCTGGCGGGAAGTCGTCGCGGCCCTGCTGGGCCGGGTGCAGCTGCTGGCGCTGCCGGTCACCGCGTTCTTCCCGCCGTCGCTGACGAATTCGGGACCGCACCCCTACACCGGGCTGACGCTGCCATCGAACCTCACCGGGTTCCCGGCACTGGCGCTGCCGGTACCCAGCTCGCACACCCTGCCGGCCAGCCTGCAGCTGATCGGCCCGCCGGGCGGCGAGGAACTGCTGCTGGCCACCGGCGCGATCATCGAGGCGACGGCCGGGTATCAGCGCCGCTAGCCAGGTGCCTGGCTGCCTCAGCCGGGAACCGTGACCCTCGCGCCAGCGAGGTCCACTGGCAGCGGCAGCACCCGCCACCCTGCGGCCTCGCCGGCCAGGCCGACCAGGTCCGCCACCTCGGCGGCACCGGGCCCCGCTCCGGTGACGCACAGCGCGAGCACGGCCGGCCCCGCGCCGGACACGACCGCCGGTATCCCGGCCTCGCGCAGCCGTCGCACCAGGGCGATCGTGTCCGGCATGGCCGCCGCGCGGTACCGCTGGTGCAGGAAGTCCTCCGTGGCCGGCAGCAGCAGCTCAGGGTCAGTGGTAAGAGCAGCCACCAGCAGCGCGGCCCTGGCCGCGTTCGCCGCGGCATCGCGGTGCGGCACGGTCGCCGGCAGCGCCTGCCGCGCGGCCGTGGTGGCGACCGGCGCTGGCGGGACGCAGAGCACCGGCGCCAGCGCGGCCAGCGGCGTGAGCCGGGCGGCCCTGGGCACTGACTCGCACTGCCACGCGATGGTGAGCCCGCCGGCCAGGCACGCGGCCACGTTGTCCGGGTGCCCCTCGAGCCGCGCAGCCAGCTCAAGCGGTGCCGGGTGACCGGCCCCGCCGGCCAGCCCAGTGCCAGCCAGCTCAGTGGCCGCCAGCACGCCGGCCACGATCGCGCCGGCCGACGAGCCGAGCCCGAAGCCCTGGGGTATCTGGTTCGCGCAGCGGATCGCCAGGCCGGGCGGCTGATCCCCGAGAGCGGCGAAGCACGCTCGCATGGCGCGGATGACCAGGTGGTCCTCGCCGGCCGCCGCGGCGTCCGCTCCGTGCCCGGTCACCTCGATGCTCAGCCCGGCTGCCAGCACCCTGGCCTGCACCACATCGTGCAGGCCGAGCGCGAGGCCCAGCGCGTCGAAGCCAGGGCCCAGGTTGGCGCTGGTGGCCGGCACGGTGACAGTCACCTGGCCGGCCGGGACCGGCCGGGTCATGACAGGCCGAGCGCTGCAGCCGCCGCGCCCGGATCAACGGGGATGGTCACCGGCTTCGGCGCGGCCGAGACCGCCCAGTCGGGATCTTTCAGCCCGTTGCCGGTGATCGTGCAGACTGCCAGGCTGCCGGGCGGCACCTGGCCATCCTGGCTGGCCTGCAGCAGGCCGGCCACTCCGGCCGCCGACGCCAGCTCGGCGAAGACCGCCTCGCGGCGCGCCAGCAGCCGGTAGGCGGCCAGGATCTGCCGGTCAGTCACCGATCCGATCATCCCGCCGGAGGAATCCCTGGCCTCCTCGGCCAGCTGCCAGGAGGCGGGATGCCCGATCCGGATCGCGGTGGCGATGGTGCGCGGCGCCGTGACTGGCTGGCCGGTCACGATCGGCGCGGCGCCGCTGGCCTGGAAGCCAAGCATCCGCGGCAGCGCGGTGATCCGGCCGGCGGCCGCGTACTGCTGGTAGCCCGCCCAGCAGGCGGCGATGTTCCCCGCGTTACCGACCGGCAGGCAGTGCACGTCGGGGGCGCGGCCGAGCGCGTCAGCGATCTCGAACGCCGCCGTCCGCTGTCCGGCCAGCCGGTCCGGGTTGACCGAGTTGACCAGTGCGACCTGGTAGTCGGCGGCGAGCTTGCGCACCAGCTCGAGGCAGTCGTCGAAGTTCCCGTCGACCTGCAGCAGCCGGGCACCGTGCACCAGTGCCTGGGCCAGCTTGCCGAGCGCGATGTTCCCCCGCGGTACCAGCACGGCGCAGGTCAGGCCTGCCCTGGCCGCGTACGCGGCCGCGCTCGCGCTGGTGTTGCCGGTGGACGCGCAGATGACGGTCGCAGCGCCGCGTGCCACCGCCCGGCTGACCGCCACCGTCATGCCGCGGTCCTTGAACGAGCCGGTCGGGTTGCCGCCCTCGACCTTCAGGTAGACCTCGCAGCCGGTCAGCTGCGACAGCACCGGCGCGGCGAGCAGCGGCGTGCCGCCCTCGCCGAGGGTGACCACCGGGTCGTCGCCCGCCACCGGCAGGTACTCGCGGTACTCGGCGATGACGCCGCGCCACGGACCGGCGGCGGCCGGCCGGGCTACCGCCTGCCTCACTCGCCTTCCTCCCCCTCAACCCGCAGCACGCTGCTGACAGCGCGCACGGCGGCCATCGCGCCGAGGTCGGTGACGGTCGCGGCCAGGGCCGCCTCCGGCGCGGTATGCGTGACGATCACCAGGCTCGCGTCCTGGCCTCGGCCCTCCTGGCGTACCGCCTTGATCGACACGCCGTGCCGGGCGAAGGCGTCAGCAACCGGGGCGAGCACGCCGGGCCGGTCGGCGACGTCCAGCGCCACGTAGTAGCGGGTGAGCGCCTCGCCAGCCGGCACGACCGGCAGCTCGGCGTAGGCGGCCTGGTCCGGCGCCCGGATCCCGGCGTACTGGTTGCGCGCCACCGCCACGATGTCGCCGAGCACCGCGCTCGAGGTCGGCTGGCCGCCGGCGCCCGCGCCGTAGAACATCAGCCTGCCTGCCGACTCCGCCTCGACGAAGACGGCGTTGTAGGCCTCCCGCACCGCGGCCAGCGGGTGCGTGCGCGGGATCATCGCCGGGTGCACCCGGGCCGAAATGCCGCCGTTGGACCGCTCGCAGATCGCCAGCAGCTTGACCACGTAGCCCATCGCCCTGGCGCTGGCGATGTCGGCCGCGGTGACCGAAAGGAAGCCCTCCCGGTAGACGTCATCCGCGGTGACCTCGGTGTGGAACGCGATGCTGGCCAGGATTGCCGCTTTGGCAGCGGCGTCAAAGCCGGCCACGTCCGCCGTCGGGTCGGCTTCGGCGTAGCCGAGCGCCTGCGCCTCGGCCAGTGCAGCACTGAAGTCCGCGCCGGAGGTGTCCATCCGGTCCAGGATGAAGTTTGTCGTGCCGTTCACGATCCCGAGCACGCGGCGGACCTCATCGCCGGCCAGGGACTCGCGGAGCGGCCGAAGCAGCGGTATCGCGCCGGCTACAGCCGCCT
>DASXMR010000120.1:0-23446 GCA_036495525.1 Streptosporangiaceae bacterium
GCCAGTCCCGGCGTCTGGGCCGATCCGGCCGTGCGGGCTGATCCCGCCGGTCGCCCCGGTTCCGCTGGTCTGCGCGGCTCCGGCATTCCTGTCTCGGATCCGGCTGTCCCCCCGGTGGCTTGGCTGCCGGGCTCAGCGCCCGGGCCAGCACTATCGTTAGGCCGCCGGGCCTGCCCTAGACGGCGGGCCCGAGCAGCCGCAGTGCCGCCGCCAGCCTGCTTCCGGCGCGCTGAGCGTGCCCCAGCAGCCGCACCCCGCGACTGCATCGAGCTTGCCCCCGGCACGCGCCTGGGTAGCCCGCCGGTCTCGTCCTCCGGCGGCGGCTGGTGACGGTCATCTGTCATATGTGCTACACCCCCCAGGGTGCAACGGCGGGTATGCGCCGCGTGCCCTTTGCCAGCGCAGCACACTGCGATCACCGGTTCAACCGGAATGCTGCATTGTCCTCACTTGGCGTGCAGCTTTGTCACCGTTCGACTGTTGCTCGTGGCCCCGCGTTGACCGGCCGGCGAGCCAGCCGTTAGCGTCCATGTCCAGACAATCCGCATGGTCAGGAAGAGCCGCAGGCACCGCCCGGGGCGGGCCAGCGCGGGAGGAGCCAGGCAGCGTGAACGACACCCAGGTCCAGATCACCGGCCCGTCCGGTGACCGGTACGACGAGATCCTCACCCCGGAGGCCGTCGCGCTGGTGGCGGAGCTGCAGCGGGAGCTCGGCCCGCGGCGCGCCGAGCTGTTGCGGGCCAGGGCGCAGCGCCAGCAGGAGCTGTCGGCCGGCGGCACGCTCGACTTCCTGCACAGCACTCGGGCGATCAGGGAAGACCGTAGCTGGCGGGTGTCGGCGCCGGCGCCAGGGCTGGTCGACCGGCGGGTCGAGATCACCGGGCCGACCGACAGGAAAATGACGGTCAACGCGCTCAACTCCGGGGCCAAGGTCTGGCTCGCCGACTTCGAGGACGCCAATACTCCCCTGTGGGAGAACATGGTCACCGGCCAGCTCCACCTCAAGGACGCGCTGGACCGCACCATCGGCTTCACCAGCGAGGAAGGCAAGTCCTACCAGCTGCGCCCCGACGACGAGCTGGCCACGATCGTGGTCCGGCCGCGCGGCTGGCACCTGGCCGAGAAGCACATGCTGGTCGACGGCGAGCGGGTGTCAGGCAGCCTGTTTGACTTCGCCCTCTACTTCTTCCACTGCGCCAGGCGTCAGCTCGACAAGGGCAAAGGCCCGTACTTCTACCTCGCCAAGATGGAGAGCCACCTGGAGGCGCGGCTCTGGAACGACGCGTTCAACCTGGCCCAGGACCGGCTCGGCATTCCGCGCGGCACCATCAGGGCGACGGTGCTGATCGAGACCATCCCGGCGGCGTTCGAGATGCACGAGATCCTCTACGAGCTGCGCGAGCACAGCGCGGGCCTGAACGCCGGCCGGTGGGATTACCTGTTCAGCATCATCAAGAAGTTCCGCACCCGTGGCGCCGATTTCGTGCTGCCTGAGCGCAACTCGGTGACAATGACCGCGCCGTTCATGCGCTCCTACACCGAGCTGCTGGTCGCGACCTGCCACGCTCGCGGTGCGCACGCGATGGGCGGGATGGCGGCGTTCATCCCCAGCCGCCGTGACCCGGAGGTCAACGAGGTCGCGCTGGCCAAGGTCCGCGACGACAAGACCAGGGAGTCGGGCGACGGCTTCGACGGATCCTGGGTCGCCCACCCAGACCTGGTGCCCATCTGCCGGGAGGTGTTCGACGGCGTGCTCGGCGATGCACCTAACCAGCTCGGCAAGCTGCGCCCCGACGTCAGCGTGGACGCCGCCGACCTGCTCGCTATCTCGCAGACGCCCGGCCAGATCACCGAGGCCGGCCTGCGCAACAACGTGAGTGTCGGCCTGCAGTACCTGGCCAGCTGGCTGGCGGGCACCGGCGCAGTGGCGATCTTCAACCTGATGGAGGACGCGGCGACCGCGGAGATCGCGCGCTCACAGGTCTGGCAGTGGATGCACAACGACGTGAAGCTGGCCGAGGGTCCGCAGGTGAGCAGGGAACTGGTCGAGCTAATTATCAGCGAGGAGCTGGCGAAGATCAGGGAGCAGTCCGGCGCCGCCTTCGACGCCGGCCGCTACCAGCAGGCCGTCGCGCTGTTCACCGAAGTGGCGCTCGCCGACGACTACGCCGATTTCCTGACCATCCCCGCCTACGAGCGCATGCCCTAGCCGCCCGCCAGAACCCAGCCCAGCCGGGGCGAGTAGCCCGCCGCCCCAACACCGCGGGAACCCTGCTGTCGTCACAGCAGCACCAAGGGTCCCGCGCTGCTGCCGCTGACAGCCCCGGCGGCCCTGTGCCCACCCCGCGAGCTGGCCGGCAGAGCCCAGCTCCCGCCGGGGCGAGCAGTCCGCCAGAGACAGCGGGGGAACCCTGCTGCGGTTACCGCAGCAGGGTTCCCCCGCTGCTGCCGGTGGCAGCTCGGGCGGTGCTGGCTGTCAGCCGACTGGCGCGGCGCTGAACTCAGGCGCATGGTGTCCGTTGACTTGTCTTGCGTGACAAGACATCATGTGAGGCATGCCGACCGACGGGGGTCTCACCGAGCTGCGCCGTGGCGTGCTCGGGCCGTGCGTACTGGCGCTGCTGGAGCAGCGGCCACGGTTCGGCCTGGAACTGGTCCGTGACCTGGCCGATGCCGACGGCCTGCTCACCAGCGACGGCACCGTCTATCCGCTGCTGAACCG
The DNA here is from genome assembly GCA_036495525.1 of Streptosporangiaceae bacterium. Taxonomy (GTDB): domain Bacteria; phylum Actinomycetota; class Actinomycetes; order Streptosporangiales; family Streptosporangiaceae; genus DASXMR01. Next base: position 2,723 of record DASXMR010000120.1, read on the forward strand.
GCTGCGCGACGCCGGCCTGGTGACCAGTGAGTGGCGGGACAGGGAAGGCGAGCGTGCCCGCCGCTACTACTTCGTCACTGAGGCGGGCCGAACGACCCTCAAGGAGTTCCGCGCTGAATGGGGCCAGTTCTCGGCCACCGTGACCGCCGTACTCGGACACAGCAGCACGGCACCCTCACCCGAGACACCGAAGGGAAGCCGGCCATGAGCGGCACGGCACTGGACCATCCCCTCGTCCAGGACTACATACGGCGCCTGGAGAACGCCCTCCTGCGGTTGCCAGCGAAACAGGCCGTTGAGCTCAGGGAGCAGTTAACCGCCCACCTCGACGACGCGCTGCATTCTGACGTCAGCGACGAAGAGGTCTCAGCCGTGCTCAGCCGCCTGGGACGGCCAGAGGAACTGGTCAGCGAGGCTGGGCCTGGCCCCCGCTCCGTCGAGCGGCCCATACTGCCTGGACCACGAGCCTGGCTGCGCGGGCTGGCCCGACTGCGCTGGCGCGGCTGGTCGATCATCGTGGCGAGCCTCGCTGCCCTCGCAGCCATCATCGGCTACACCATCGTGCCCCTTGCTGGCGTACCGCTTACTGCTGGCTCCGGTGACTACTCGTGGTGGTACGCCCAAGACAGGCTGCATTCACGTGACACGTACCCGATATTCGGCGAGGACACCACCGAGGTGCGGGTTCGCTCCGGTCAGCGCCAGGGGCTCTTCCTCCCGATTTACAATCCGAGCAACTTGACAGTGGAGGTGCTCGGACCCGGTCCTGAGTTCATCACGCCCGGTGGCCTAGAGGGCCAGGTGGCGCTCGCGACGACGAATCCGCTTACTATCGGCAGCCAGGTGCAGGGGCTCAGGTATCAGCTGCCGGTGATCATCCCGCCGCATCAGACCCGCATTCTGCGCGAACTGTGGACCTCGACCGTCTGCATCAGTCCCGGTGCCGCCACAGCGGCCGATTCTGTGTCGCTACGGGTCCGGGTGGGCTGGATCATCCGGGATGAGAACGTGCCGTTTCACCAGGGTTTCGCCCTCAAGGGACCGAGCACTGGACAGAACAGCGCTGGCGAGTGCGTCTGAGGCCGATCCAGGGCGCAGGCCAGAGACCAGCCGGACCAGATGTCTGGGCGCATCGACGATGCCGTGCAGCACCGCGAGTGGCGAAGTTGGCTCCGGTGGAGCAGGCTGGAGATCTCATTGGCCAGTCAGCGAGCGCGGCGGGAGGCATCGTGACAACGAGTACAGCCGGCGCCGTTGCGGTCAGCCAGGCGGCGGCCGACAGCATGGCAACAGCAGCGCTGGTACCCGCGCTGACCGGGATCTGCGGGCCGGGCGCGATCGTTACCGACCCGGCTGAGCTGCGCACCTACGAGTGCGACGGGTTGACCTCGCACCGCTGCTCCCCCGGCCTGGTCGTGCTGCCGGAGACCGCCGAGCAGGTCGCTGCCGTCGTGGCCGAGTGCTTCCGCGCTGGCATCCCGTTCATCGCCCGCGGCTCGGGCACCGGTCTGTCCGGCGGCGCCCTCCCGCGCGCCGACGGCGTGCTGATCGTGATGTCGAAGATGCGCAAGATCATCGAGATCGACGCGGCGAGCCGGCGGGCGATCGTGGAGCCCGGCGTCACGAACCTGGCGGTGAGCAAAGCCGTCGCGCCGTTTGGCCTGTTCTACGCGCCGGACCCGTCCAGCCAGGTGATCTGCTCGGTTGGCGGGAACGTAGCGGAGAACTCCGGCGGCGCGCACTGCCTCAAGCACGGCTTCACCACGCACCACGTCAGCGGGCTGCAGATCGTCACGCCGCAGGGCGAGCTGACCTGGCTGGGCGACGGCACAAGCGCGGCTCCCGGCTATGACCTGACCGGCGCCTTCACCGGATCCGAGGGCACCATCGGCATCGTCACGAAGGTCATCGTGAGGCTGACCAGGACCCCCGAGGCGGTGACCACGCTGCTGGCCGCGTTCAAGACCATGGGCGCCGGGGGCACGGCGGTGTCGCAGATCATCGGCTCGGGCATCCTGCCCGGCGCGATCGAGATGATGGACGCGCTGGCGATCGAGGCGGCCGAGGCGGCGGTCGCGTGCCGGTACCCGGAAGGCGCAGGCGCGGTGCTGATCGTGGAGCTCGACGGGCCGGCCGGCGACGTGGTGCGGGAAACCGAGGCGGTGCGCGACATCTGCGAGCAGGCAGGCGCGTATGAGATCCGGGAGGCCAGCGACGCGGCCGAGCGCACCGCGATCTGGACGGGCCGCAAATCCGCGTTTGCCGCCGTGGGCCGGATCAGCCCGGCTTACATCGTGCAGGACGGCGTCGTGCCGCGCACCGCGCTCGGCGAAGTGCTCGACAAGATCGCCGCGCTGTCGGCCGCCTCGGGCATCAGGGTCGCGAACGTCTTCCATGCCGGCGACGGGAACCTGCACCCGCTGGTGCTGTTCGACGACGCGGTGCCCGAGGCGTGCGAGGCGGCCGAGGAGCTGTCCGGCGCGATCCTCGACCTGTGCATCGAGCACGGCGGGTCGATCACCGGCGAGCACGGCGTCGGCACGGACAAGTCGAAATACATGCCGAAGATGTTCGGCCCCGACGACCTGGACACCATGCAGCTGCTGCGCTGCGCGTTCGACCCGGCTGGCCTGTGCAACCCGGGAAAGGTGTTTCCCACGCCCCGGCTGTGCGGCGAGGTTCCCGGCGTCCGCACTGCCCCGCACCCGCTGGTCGCGTCCGGCCAGGTCGAGCAGTTCTGATGGCGGCCATCCCGGCACAGCTCGCGTCGGCGTGCGCCGCAGTTCGTGACGCCGGGCCGGCCGACCAGGTAGCCGGGGTGCAGCCGCGCTACGTGGCAGCGCCCGCCAGCACGGCCGAGGCCAGTGCCGTGCTGCGCGCCGCGGCGGAGCTCGGCCTGGCCGTGCTGCCGCGCGGCGCGGGCACCAGGATCGCCTGGGGAGCGGCGCCGGCTAGCTGCGACCTGGTCGTTGACATGAAAGGGATGGACCGGCTGGTCGAGCACGCAGCAGGCGACCTGGTGGCAACCGTGCAGGCCGGGGCGAGCCTCGCCGGGCTTGGCCAGGCGCTCGGCCGGACCGGGCAGCGGCTGGCGCTCGACCCGGCCGGGCCGGCCGGCACCGTCGGCGGCCTGATCGCGACCGGCGCGGCCGGGCCGCTGCGGCTGCGCTACGGATCACCACGTGACCTGCTGATCGGCATCACCGTCGTGCGCGCCGACGGCACCGTGGCCTCCTCCGGCGGCAAGGTGGTCAAGAACGTAGCCGGCTACGACCTCGGCAAGCTGTACGCCGGGTCGTACGGCACCCTCGGGCTGATCACCGAAGCGACGTTCCGGCTGCATCCGAGGCCGGCCGCGGTCGCGTACGTGACCGCTGACTGCGCCGGCCAGGACGAGGCGCACCGGCTGATCGCGGCGGCCGTCGACTCGCCGCTGACACCGTCGGCAGCGGAGATCAGCTGGCCGGCCGGCCACGCGCCGATCCGCGCCGGGATCTTGCTGGAGGGCGACCAGGCTGGCACCGCCGAGCGCGCGGCGCGGCTGTGCGGCCTGCTGGACGAGCTGGCGGAAGACTCGGCCGTCAGCTCGCCTGACCCGCCGCCGTGGTGGGGCACGGCGCCGGACGGCGACGGCACGGCGCTGCGGATCGCGTTCTGGCCCGGCCAGCTGCCGGCCGTGCTCGGCGCCATCCGCGCTGCCGCGGCAGCGGCCGGCCTTGACCCGGCGGTGGCAGGGTCGGCCGGGGCCGGGGTGCTGACCGCCGGGCTGCCTGGCCAGGCCGATCCAGCGGCGGTGGCAAAGTTCGTGACCGCCGTGCGCGAGTCCCTGGCCATGGGACCGGCCGAGCCGACCGGGCTGACCAGGGCGAGCGCCGTCGTGCTGCACGCGCCGGCCGGGGTGCGTGACCTGGTGGACATGTGGGGCCCGGCCCCGTCGCTCGCGCTGATGCGGGCGGTCAAGGACCAGTTCGACCCCGAGCACCGGATGGCGCCCGGCCGGCTCGCCGGAGGAATCTGATGACGACGCTCGATCCGACCGGCGAGCTGCGCGCGGTGGTGTCCGACTGTGTGCACTGCGGCTTCTGCCTGCCAGCCTGCCCGACCTACCAGCTATGGGGCGAGGAGATGGACTCGCCGCGCGGCCGGATCCACCTGATCGCGCAGTTGCTGGACGGCGCGCAGGCCAGCGACACGGCGGCGGCGCATATCGACCGCTGCCTGGGCTGCATGGCCTGCGTCCCCGCCTGCCCGTCCGGGGTCCGCTACGACCGGCTGATCGAGGCGGCGCGCAGCTGGACCGAGGAAACGCCGCCGGCGCCGCGGCCGCTGCCTGCCCGCTCGGCCAGGGACCGCATGCTGCGAGCGGCGATCTTCCGCACCTTCCCGTATCCCCGGCGGCTGCGGGTGCTGCTCGCGCCGCTGCGGGCGGCGCAGCGCACCGGCCTGGACCGGCTGGCTCAGCGCGGCGGCCTGGCCGGGCGGCTCTCACCGGAGCTAGCCGCCGCGCTGCGGCTGGCGCCGGCCAGGGCAAGCAGCCAGTCCCGCCGAAGGCTGCCCGGCCGGCTGGCCGCCAGCGGGAAGCGGCGGGCGGTGGTCGGCATGCTCACCGGCTGCGTACAGCAGGTGTTCTTTCCCCAGGTCAACGACGCGACTGCGCGGGTCCTAGCGGCCGAGGGCTGTGACGTCATCATCCCGGCCGAGCAGCGCTGCTGCGGGGCTCTGTCGTTGCACGGCGGCCGCCGGCAAGAGGCGGCCGGCTTCGCCCGCCATGCGATCGAGGTGTTCGAGCTGGCCGGCGTGGACGCGATCGTGGTGAACTCGGCCGGCTGCGGCTCGGCCATGAAGGATTACGCTGACCTGCTGGCCGGCGATCAGGACTGGGCAGCGCGTGCCGCCGGGCTGTCCGGCCGGGTGCGCGACTTCAGCGAGTTCCTGGCCGACCTCGGCCCAGCGGCCGAGCGCCATCCGCTGCCGGTCACGGTTGCCTATCACGACGCCTGCCATCTGGCCCACGCACAGCGGGTGAGCGCACAGCCGCGCGACCTGCTCCGCGCGATTCCCGGCCTGCGGCTGGCCGAGATTCCCGATCCTGGCGTCTGCTGCGGATCGGCTGGCGTCTACAACCTCGTGCAGCCGGGCCCCGCGCGTGAGCTGGGCGAGCGCAAGGCCGACGCGGTCCAGCAGACCGGTGCGGACCTGCTGGTGTCAGCCAACCCCGGCTGCACCATGCAGATAGGCGCGGCGCTGGCCGAGCGCGGCCAGAAGTTGCCGGTCGCGCACATCGCTGAAGTGCTGGCCACGTCGCTGGCTGGCCAGGCTGCCGAGACACTGCTGACATCACGGTGACGTCGCGCGACGTCTGCGCCGGACCGCACACTGCACCCCATTGAACTGGCATTACGTTGAACTCTTTCCTGCCAGGCTCACGTTCAAGGAGCCTGTCTGCGGCAGCTCTGACGCTGACCTGACGTCGTAGCAGCCGAATATGACGTCAGAGTGACTTGACATGACGTCACTGGCGACGTCATGATGGCGTCATGGATCTCAACGAATACGTCAGCGGGCTCCGGCGGGAGCTGGGCTCCATGTCCCGGTTCGCCGGCGAGGACATCTCCCGGGCAGCCGAGATGCTCACCGAGGCGCTTGACTCCTCGGTGCGGCTGACCCTGCTGGACGCGCTGTCAGCCGCGGCGGCTGAGATCACCACCCGCCTCGATGACACCGTCATCGACGTCCGGCTGTCCAGCGGCGAGCCAGAGTTCGTCGTCACCATCACGCCAGAGCACGAGCCCGACAGCGGCACCAGTCAGGTATTCGCCGACACCGAGGAGTCCGGCACGGCCCGGATCACGCTACGGCTGTCGGAGACGCTCAAGACCCGAGTCGAGGCCGCGGCCGCCGCCTCGGGCGTGTCGGTGAACTCGTGGCTCGCGCACGCGGCCCTCAACTCGCTCGAGGACAGCGAAGGCGGCGAGGGCGGCGGTGGCGGGAGATCCGGCCGGCCGCCCAGGCCGCCCAGGCCGCCGAGGCCGCCACGAGTGCCCAGAGTCGGCCAGCGCATCACCGGCTACGCCCGCAGCTGAGCCGCCACCGACAACCGTCCGCACCTTAATCCCGACACCCAAGCACAAGCACCGGCAGCGCCGGATGCTCAGCTTCCTGCGCCCGCGCGACGGCCGCGGGCCGGCCGCACAGACACAGCAAACCCGCACACCAGTGAAGGAGCACGACAATGGCTAGCTGGGAATTCCCCGGGTCCGAGCCGGCAGAGGTGGTAGTCGACCTCCCGTCGGGCAGCGTCGCGATCACCGCCGAGCCCACCGACATGATCACGGTGAGCCTGATCCCCTCGCGCCGCAGCAAGAGCGGCGCCGAGGTCGACGAGATCACGGTGGAGTACGACAGCGAGAGCCGGCGCCTGGCGATCATCGAGCCGCGGCACAGCGGCCTGCTCAGGCACCGCGGCGGCGTCGAGTGCACGGTCAAGGTGCCCGCCGGGTCCCACTGCAACCTGCGCACGGCGTCCTCGGACATCTCCTGCGCCGGCGAGTTCAGCACGCTGGACGCCAGGACCGCGAGCGGCGACGTCACCGCCTCGCTCGCCACCGGCACGGTCCAGCTCAGCACGGCCTCCGGTGACATCTGGCTGGAGCAGGCGCGCGAGGGCGGACGGCTGAACACCGCCTCCGGTGATGTCCGGCTGCTTCGCTCGGCCGGCGACCTCACGGTCACCACGGCCAGCGGCGACATCCAGCTCGGCACCGCGGAAGGGCCGGTCAGCCTCCGCACCGCCAGCGGCGACGTCCGTCTCGACCAGCTGCTGGCCGGTGAGGCTGACATCAACAGCGTGTCCGGCGACGTGACGGTCAAGGTCGTGCCAGGCACGGGCGTGTACCTGGACCTCAGCTCATTCACCGGGCGCGTGGTCAGCGACCTGGAGCAGACCGGCGAGGACGACGGCGACGCGCAGATCGCCGTGAAGTGCCGGACCGTCAGCGGCGACATCCGGGTCAACCGGGCGCCTGCCGCAGCGGCGGCCAGCTGACCCGGCCGGCCACGCCAGGACAGCCGTCACCTGACAGCCACCGACTACAGCAGCACTTCATACTCAGCAGACAAAGGAGAACGTCATGCACCCGCACCTCGCCGAGCAGCTCGGACGACAGATCTACGAGGACCGGCTGCGCTCAGCGCAGTGCCAGGCCAGGGTCGCGCATCGGAGCCCGCACAACAGCATCCGGCACCGGGCCGGCTGGGCACTGGTCTCGATCGGCCTGCGGATCGCCGACGAGTCAGGCGATGCCTGACGGCGCGGCTGACAGCCTCGCCAGCCAGGCATCCTCCAGGTGCCCCTCGGCAACGATCACCGCAGGACCTGTCAGCAGGCTGGCCGTCACGCTGGGCGTGACGGCCAGCCTGCCGCCAGGTACATCGACAATCCAGCTCCGGCCAGGCCCGTCCGGGCGCTGCCCGGACGGATCCTCCTCGGCCGGCAGCTCGCCGGCCGCGACCGCGGCGGCCGCCGCGGCGGCGACGGCGCCGGTCCCGCACGACAGCGTCACGCCCGAACCGCGCTCGTGCACCCGCATCTCCAGCTGACGCGGGCCGGTGACGCGGAGCAGCTCGACATTGACGCCGTCCCGGAACGCAGCAGCGTCGACAGCCGGCGGCGCCGACAGGTCGAAGCTCGCCACCGGCTCGGCGACCAGGCAGGCCAGGTGCGGGTTGCCGACCGACAGCGCCAGCCCCTCGCAGTCCCGATCGCCCACCACGGCCCGGCCACGGCCGAGCACCCGGACCGGCCCCATGTCAACGGTCAGGTCGCCGTCGGCGTTCTCGCGCACTCGCCGGACCCCGGCCATGGTCGCCACGGTGACCTCCGGGCCGGCCGTGAGCTGCCGGTCCAGCAGGTACCTGGCGAACACGCGCACGCCGTTCCCGCACATCTCCGCCAGGCTGCCGTCAGCGTTCCGGTAATCCATGAACCACTCGGCGTCGTGGTCGTCGCCCGGGCACCCGAGCTGACCAGCACCACCGGAAGACTCCGGCGATGGCGCGGGTGCCACCCGCTCGGGCCTGGGCGCTAGCTGCTCCGGCCAAGAATGGCGCAGCGCCGAGCTCCGCACCGCACGCAGCACGCCGTCCGCGCCGAGTCCGGTGCGCCGGTCGCACAGCCGCGCCACCAGCTCGGGCGACAGCGCGAGCTGGTCATCCGGGTCGGGTATGACCAGGAAGTCGTTTCCGGTGCCGTGCCCCTTGGCGAACAGCATGACAGCGATGCTAAGCCAGCGGGCCTGTCACGATGTCCAGCGCTCGCCAGCAGGCCGGCCAGCCGCCCCCAGAGCCCAGGGTCGTTGCAGCAGCAGCGCGGCTCTCCGGTGTCGCTGGACACCAGCGAAAGCGGCAGATGGCCCGGCGTGCCGGTTAGCTGATACCCGCCGGTAGCAGCGGATGGCCCGTCGGTGCCGGATAGCCGTGGGGCCGGATAGCACTGCGGTGCAGGGTCAGCTGACGCCCGGCTAGCGCAGCAGCGCCAGCGCTTGCTCGGTGGCAGCCGGGGCGGCTGGCAGCCAGCGCACTCGCGGGTCGCGCCGGAACCAGGACAGCTGGCGCCGGGCGAACCGGCGGGTCTGCAGCACCGTCTGCGCTGCCGCCTCCTGCTCCGGCCAGTCCCCGTCCAGGAAGCGCAGCACCTGCGCGTAGCCGAGCGCCGCTCTGGCGGTACGGCCCTCGCGCAGCCCGGCCGCGGCCAGCGACCGCACTTCGGCCACGAACCCGGCCAGCCACATGCCGCTGACCCGGCCGGCGATCCGCTCGTCCAGCTCCTCCCGCGGAATGTCCAGGCCGATCTGCACGGCGTCGCAGGCGTACTGATAGTCAGGCAGGGTCGCGCTGAACGGCTTGCCGGACAGCTCGATCACCTCAAGCGCCCTGACAATCCGCCGTCCGTTGCCTGGCAGGATGGCCGCGGCCGCGGCCGGGTCGCGCTCTTGCAGCCTGGCGTGCAGCCCGGCTGGGCCGACCCGGTCAAGCTCGGCCTCCAGCCGCTCGCGCAGCCGCGGATCGGTGCCGGGGAACTCCAGCTTGTCCAGCACGGCGCGGACGTAGAGCCCGGACCCGCCAACCAGGATCGGCACCCGGCCGCGGCTGCGGATTCCGGCGATCGCCGCGCGGGCCAGCCGCTGGTACTCAGAGACGCTGGCCGGCTGGCTGACGTCCCAGATGTCCAGCAGGTGATGCGGCACGCCGTCGCGCCTGCTGGCCGGCAGCTTGGCTGTGCCGATGTCCATGCCGCGATAGAGCTGCATCGAGTCGGCGTTGACGATCTCGCCGCCCAGCTGCTTCGCCAGCCGCAGCGAGAGCTCGGTCTTCCCGGCGGCCGTCGGCCCGACGACCGCTATCACCGGCTGCGGCATGGCTGCCAGTAAACCAGTCCGCTGCCCGTCGGCGAACCACTCCGCCGCCGTCAGCAGTGCCTGGTCCTGCCGCTGCTGGCCTGCCGTTTTGTTCCTGCTCATGGGGGGTCCTCCTCGTCATGCGCGGACCCCGCCGGCCGCGGGTTCGCTTGCCGCTGCGGCTTGGTGTCCTGCGGTTGCTGGTTCGTCAGCGCTTTCTGGTGCGTCGGCTTCACCGACCGCCGGGCTGGCTGGCCGGGCGGGCTGGGCGGGCAGGAACCGGACGACCAGGACGGCGCCCGCGGCGGCGACGCCGCCGGCCACAAGCACGCCGATGACCAGGGCGCGCAGGAACGCGCTGGTGGCGGCGTGCTGCAGCGCCAGGCCAAGGGCCGGCTGGCCGGCGGCGGCGATCTTGCCGGCGGCCGTGTAGGCGGCGCCGACGGACTGGTGCGCGATCGCCGCGACGCCGCCGGGAACAGCCGCCGGCATGGTGGCGGTGAGGTGCGAGGCGTACACCGATGCGTACACGCTGCCGATCACGGCCACGCCGAGCGTGCCGCCCACCAGCCGGGTGGAGTCGTTGACGGCCGAGCCGACGCCGGCCTTGGCCCGCGAGATGGCGCCCATGATGGATTCGGTGGCGGGCGCCGAGGTCAGGCCCATGCCGAGCCCGTAGACCACCATCTGGGCCGCGACGACCTCATAGGAGAGCGTGGCGCTGATGGTCAGCGCGACCCAGGCGTAGAACGCGGCCATCGCCACCAGGCCGGCGGTGACGATGAGCTTGGTCCCCGCGCGCACCGCGAGCTGGGTTCCGGCGACCGACCCGGCGGCAACCGCCAGCGCCACCGGAAGCAGCCGCACCCCGGTGGACAGCGCGCCGTAACCCCGGATGAACTGGAAGTACTGGGTCATCAGGAAGATGAAGCCGAACAAGGTGAAGAACGACACGGTGACCGCGCCGCTGGCCGCGCTGAACCGCAGGTTGCGGAAGAGCCGCACATCGAGCATCGGGTGCGCGGCGCGTCGCTCGCGGCTGATGAACCCGGCCAGCAGGACCGCCGAGCCGGCCAGGCCCGCCAGGGTTCGCGCGGCGGCCCAGCCGTAGCCGGGTGCCTCGATGATGGTGAACACCAGCAGGGCCATGGTTGCGGACGACAGCACCAGGCCGGGGATGTCCGCAGCCGCCGCGTCCGGCTGCTTCGAGGCAGGGGCGGCGAGAGCCACCAGGAGCGCGGCCAGGCCCGCTACCGGCACCATCGCGATGAAGATGCTGGCCCAGCTGAAGTGCTCAAGCAGCCAGCCCCCGGCGATCGGGCCCATCGCGATGGCCGCGCCCCCTATGGCGCCCCACAGGCCGATGGCGCGGGCACGTTCCCGGCGCTCGGTGAAGACGTTGGAGAGCAGCGACAGCGTCGCCGGGAAGGTCATGGCGGCGCCTAGCCCCATCACCGCCCTGGCCGCGATGAGCTGCGCGGAAGTGGTGGTGAAACCGCCGGCCAGGCTCGCGACGCCCACCACGGCCAGCCCGGTCAGCAGCATGCCCTTGCGACCGAACCGGTCCGACAGGCTGCCGAAGGTCAGCAGCAGCGCCGCGAAGACCAGGTTGTATGAGTCGACGACCCACTGCAGCTGCGTGGTGCCGGCGTGCAGCTGGCGCACCATCGCGGGCAGCGCCACATTCACCATCGTCGTGTCGAGGTTGACCAGGAACGCCGCCAGCAGCAGCGCGGCAAGGATCATGGGTCTGGATCGCACGGCTGACACCCCCCGCGAGCTAGTTGCTACCGGCGAAATGCGGATGGCGGGCGTCAGCCACGGTTCCGACGCGTCCGGTGGCGACGTCGTACACTTGGCCGGAGACGCTCACCTTCGCCGGCAGCAACGGCGAGCTGAGCAGCCACTCGACGTCGGCCTTGACGGTGAGGTACGGGTCGGCGACAGCGGAGGCCTCTAGCGCTGCCTCGGCCAGGCCAGTCGCTTCCGCGGCCTGGTGCCGGAATCCGGCGTCGGCAAGGAAGCTGGTTCCGCACTGGGTGTGGTGGATCACCGCGACTTCAAAGAGCCCGTCAGCTTCGACCTGGTCGCTGAAGAGCAGCTCGGCGAGGTAGGCGAGGTAGGCGATGTCGTCGATGACGCTCTGGGTAATCCGGCCGCCGGCGTTGCGGATGACGATCGCGTCGCCGAGCTGGAGCCCGAGGGTGATCGCCGGGTCGACCCGGTGGTCGGCGCAGGTGACGATGACCATCTGGGTTGCGGGCGGGACGAGCGGCCGTGCGGTGTAGCTGGCGGCGAACTGCCTGTTGCGATCGAGCAGGGAGATCATTTTCGTCATGACGGCGAGCCTCTCTCCTGAGTAGTGGACGCTGTCCACCAGTTAGTGGACGGCGTCCACCTTAGTTGAGTTAGTGAACGCTGTCCACTAGTCTGTCGGCGTGACGTCTATCCAGTCATCGCCGCAGGCGCACCAGGGACCGCGGCGTCCGCGCGGCGCAGTTCGCGATGGCCTGGTGGCCGCCGGGCTCGAGCTAGCCAGGGCCGGCGGCCCGGACGCCGTGGTGCTCAGGGAAGCCACCCGGATGGTGGGCGTGGTGCCCAACGCCGCCTACCGGCACTTCGCCGACCGTGACGAGCTGCTCGCCGCGGTCTGCGCGGCAGCACTGCGCGAGCTCGCCGACCGGATGGCCGCCGGCGTCGCCCGGGTGCCAGGCGCGCACGGCGATCCGGCCGCAGCCCGGAACCGGTTCCGCGCGATCGGCGTGGCCTACCTGCAGTTCGCCCGCGAGGAACCGGGCCTGTTCGCCGCCGCGTTCGCCTTGCCCCGGGAGCACGCCTACCAGGCTTCCGATGACCAGGCTGGGCGGGAGCGCACGCCGCTAGATCATCTGCGCGCCGCGCTCGACGAGCTGACCGACGCCGGCGTGCTTGAGCAGCGGCGCCGCGACGGCATCGAGTACCCCATCTGGGCCACCGTGCACGGGCTGGCAGTGCTCACCGGGCAGGGACCCCTGCGTGACGTCCCCGAGGCCACCCGTCAGCACCTCGAAGACCTCACCCGCGCCTTCATCACGGAGAGCCTCGGGTGAGCCAGCCGGTGCTGTCCGGTAAAGGCTCTGCAGCCTGTCCGCCCTGACGGCGCGGATCAGGTCAGGCAGCCGGCGGCTGCCGCCCGGCGAGCCAGCCAGGCAGCCGCCCCAGGCAATCCGACCAGCCCTCGATGTGCTCATCCCTCGCGGTCTCGCTGCCGAAGCCGTCGTGCCGCACGGAAATGTCGGTGCCAGCAGCCGCCATCGCCAGCAGCATCATGACCGCGGTCTGCTCCTGCTCGCCGTCCCACTGCCAGCTGAAGGCCAGCAGCCGGGGCGGGTCGACAGCCGAGTACAGGCCGGAGATCGCGATGCCGGCGCCCGGCCCGGTAATCCGGTAGCGCCCGCCTGGCCGCAGGTCCACCTCGGCGGCCGGCCGCAGTCGCGGCGGCCAGAACCACTCGGCGAGCGCCACCGGGCTGGTCAGCGCCTGCCACACCGCATCAGGCGAGCCAGGCACGGTCCGCTGCAGCTCAAGCTGCCAGGTCATCGCTCCCCCTGTCGGGCGGGCGCCGCCGCCCGCCGGTCGTGGTCCGGCCTGAGCGTCCAGGATGCAACCAGGTAGGTGACATCGAGGGGTGCCGCGCCGAAGGTGAGGCGCCCGCGCATCGGATGCTGCGAAGCCCCGGCGAGCACCTGCAGTGGCGCCCGCCCGGTGGCGAGCAGCTCGCTGTCGCGCGCAGGCTCAAGCCGGGCCAGCCGGGCGGCATCGCCGTCCGCAAGGGCAGCCGCCAGCTCGGCGTCGTACTGCTCGGCGGCCGGGTCAGCGGCGCCCGGCACGCCCGTCGCCTTGCGCGCGGTGCCGTCGGCCAGCACCAGCAGCGCAACTCTCGCGGCCCGGCTTGCCAGCGAGCCGCCGAGCCGCAGGCAGTCGCCCGGCGCCGCGTCCTGCGCCACGGCCTGCAGGATCACCGGGCACCCGGCCGGCTGCAGCCGCAGCAGCCAGCTGGCGACCGTAAGCGACAACGGCAGCACCGGCTCGCCAGGCCCGGTACTGAACGGCACCCCAAGTCCGCGCAGCGTGCCAGCAGCTGACGCGGCATGCTCCGCTGTCTCAGCGCCGCCGCCGACGGCGATCAGCAAGTCGGCTCCAGCGTCCAGCAAGCCGGTCACAGCCTCCGCGCACTCAGCGCGCAGCGCGGCGAGCAGGCCGTCGGCGCCCGGATCCGCCGGGACGGCCGTCAGCCCCGCAGCGCCCATCGCCTCCGGGATCAGCACCGGCGGGTGCGGGCAGACTGCCGCCGCGACGAGCACGCTCAGCCCTGCTGGCGCAGCGCCGGCATGCCGAGCAGCACGGGCTCCGCTGCCCGACCGGCCGGCTCGGCACCGCCTGCCGCCGTGCCGTTCTCGCCGCGACCGTCCGCGCCAGGGTCGGCCAGGGCCGCGGCAGCCGTGTCATGGCGCGCCTGCCACGCGTCCCCGCCGCGGGTCCGGCGCACCGCCAGCGGCCCGTCGTCCGCGATCAGGTAGTGCGGCGCGGTCCTGGTCACGGCCACGGTCACCACGTCGCCGGGGCGCGGGGCGGCGGCGGCCGGGTCGAAGTGCACCAGCCGGTTATCCCGCGCGCGGCCGGACATCCGGTGCGTGGCCTCGTCCTTGCGCCCCTCACCGTCAGCGACAAGCACCTCAAGCTCGCGGCCGAGCTGCCGCTGGTTCTCCGCCGCTGCGGTCTGCTTGACCAGCGCGGCGAGCCGCTCGTACCGCTCCTGCACCACCGGGGGTGGCACCTGGTTGTCCATGGCCGCGGCCGGCGTGCCAGGCCGGATCGAGTAGCGGAAGGTAAACGCCCCGGCGAACCTGGCCTGGCGCACCACGTCGAGCGTCGCCTGGAAGTCCTGCTCGGTCTCGCCGGGGAAGCCCACGATGATGTCGGTGGTGATCGCCGCCTCCGGCATGGCCGCGCGCACCCGGTCAAGGATGGCCAGGTAGGAGTCGTGCCGGTACGCCCGCCGCATGCCGCGCAGCACGGCGTCCGAGCCGGACTGCAGCGGCATGTGCAGCTGCGGCATGACGTTCGGCGTTTGTGCCATCGCGTCGATCACGTCGTCGGTGAAGTCCCTTGGGTGCGGCGAGGTGAAGCGGACCCGCTCCAGCCCGTCGGTCCCGCCGCAGGCGCGCAGCAGCTTGCCGAAGGCCAGCCGGTCGCCGAAGCCGACGCCGTAGGAGTTGACGTTCTGGCCGAGCAGGGTGACCTCGAGCACGCCGTCGGCGACCAGGGCACGGATCTCGGCTAGCACGTCACCCGGCCGGCGGTCCTCCTCGCGGCCGCGCAGGCTCGGCACGATGCAGAACGTGCAGGTGTTGTTGCAGCCGACCGAGATCGCTACCCAGGCCGAGTACGGCGACTCGCGGCGCGCGGGCAGCACCGACGGGAAGCGCTCCAGCGACTCGACGATCTCCACCTGAGCTTCCTGCTGGACTCGCGCCCGCTCCAGCAGCACCGGCAGCGCGCCCAGGTTGTGCGTGCCGAACACCACGTCGACCCAGGGCGCCCGCTGGGTGATGACGTCCCGGTCCTTCTGCGCCAGGCAGCCGCCCACCGCGATCTGCATGCCGGGCCTGGCCCGCTTGACCGTGTACAGGTGCCCGAGGTTGCCGTACAGCCGGTTGTCGGCGTTCTCCCGCACCGCGCAGGTGTTGAAGACCACCACGTCAGCGGTCCCGCCTGGGGTCACGGGCGCGTAGCCAGCCTCGGCCAGCAGGCCAGCCAGCCGCTCCGAGTCGTGCATGTTCATCTGGCACCCGTAGGTGCGGATCTCGAAGCTTCGCAGCCCGTCTGCGCCCGGCATGCCCACCAGCGTAGACGGCGCGGCCGCCAGCTCCGGCCGAGCCGGACGTGACCGGCGCCGACGCCGCGGAGCCGGCTGGCCAGGTTGCCGGTGGCAGCGGCACGCTGGATGTGGGTGATCACTGGCAACCGCTGTATCCCGGTAGTGCACCATAGGTTGCTATGACTGACACGGAGCGGGCGACCGCAGCGGACGGCGAGACGGGTGCGGCGGCTGATGCAGCTGCGGCGGAAAGCACGCCGGCGCCGCCGCCGGTACCTTACGGCGCGTGGCCCTCGCCCATCGCCGCGGCCGAGGTCGCCAGGGGCGAGGTTCCGCTCTCGTTCCCGCTGGTCTCGGGCGGCGACACCTGGTGGCAGGAAGGCCGCCCGGAGGAAGGCGGCCGGACCACCGTGGTGCACCGCGGGCCTGGCGGGCGGGCGACGGTGCTGCTGCCGGCGCCCTGGAACGCGCGCAGCCGGGTGCACGAGTACGGCGGCCTGTCCTACCTGCCGGTGCCGCGCGCCAGCGGGTCAGGGGGCTCTGGCCGCCGGGCACGCGGCCACCAGATTGTCTTCGCCAACTACGCCGACCAGCGGCTGTACCTGGCCGGGCCGCAGACGGCCGACGGCAGCCAGCAGCCCGAGCCGCTCACGCCGGACCCGGCGGCCATCAGCGGCCCGGACTCCCCCGGCGGCGCCGGGCTGAGGTACGCCGACTTCGCGCTGTCCGCCGACGGCACCGAGATCTGGTGCGTGCAGGAACGGCACGCACCAGGCGGCAAGGTCACCCGCGCAATCGTCGCGGTGCCGCTTGACGGGTCGGCCGCTGCCAGCCAGGACGCGATCCGCACGCTGGTAACTGGCGCCGACTTCTTCGCCTTCCCGACGCCGTCACCAGACGGCAGCCACCTGGCCTGGATCTCCTGGAACCACCCGCACATGCCGTGGGACGGGACCGAGCTGCGGGTCGCGCCGGTGGCGGACGGCGTGCCAGGCAAGGGCCGGCTGCTCAAGGGCAGCCTGCGCGAGTCCGTGCTGGCGCCGGTCTGGCGCGACAGCGGCAGCCTGTATGTCGTCACCGACTGGACCGGCTGGTGGAACATCTACCAGATCGGCCTGTCCGGCGAGCCGCCGCAGGCGCTGTACCCGGCCGACGAGGAGTTCGCCGGGCCGCTGTGGCAGCTCGGGGCGCGCCCGTTCGCGCGGCTTGGCGACGGGCGGCTCGCTGTGCTGCACGGCCGCGGCGGCATGCGGCTCGGCCTGCTCGACCCGGAGACATCCGAGCTGACTGACCTCAGCCTGCCGCTCGGTGAGTTCCGCGGCACCGTGTCCGCTGACGGCACGGCGATCGCGGGCCTGGCCGGCAGCCCGTCCGAGCCGGTATCGGTGGTCCGGGTGAACGCCGCCACCGGCAAGATGGACGTGCTGCGCAGCGCCCTGACCGAGGTTCCCGACCCGGCCTACCTGCCGGTGCCGCGGCAGGTCGAGCTTGACGGGCCGTTCGGCCGGGTCGTGCACGCGCTGGTCTACCCGCCGACCAGCCCGGACGCGACCGGCCCCGAGGGCGAGCTGCCGCCGTACGTTGTGTGGGTGCACGGCGGGCCGACCTCGCACGTCGTCGGCCTGCTGGATATCGAGAAGGCGTACTTCACCAGCCGCGGCATCGGCATCATCGACGTGAATTACGGCGGCTCGACCGGATACGGGCGGTCCTACCGGGAGCGGCTGCGCCGGCAGTGGGGAATCGTCGACGTCGAGGACGCGATGGCCGCTGCCCGCTCGCTGGGCGAGTCCGGCCAGGCAGACGTCGCGCGGCTGGCGATCCGCGGTGGCTCGGCCGGCGGCTGGACCACCCTCGCCGCGATCACCACCGGTGCCGCGAAGGACCCGGTGTTCAGCGCGGCCGCGTCCTACTTCGGCGTTGCTGACCTGGCCGGCTTCGCCGAGACCACGCATGACTTCGAGTCCAGGTACCTGGACGGGCTGATCGGGCCGCTGCCCGGCTTCGAGGTGGTCTACGCCGAGCGCGCCCCGGTCGGGCACGTCAGCGACGCGACCTGCCCGGTGCTGCTGCTGCAGGGCCTGGACGACCCGGTGGTGCCGCCGCAGCAGGCCGAGAGCATCGCGCGCGACCTGGCCGCGCACGGCATCCAGCACGCGTACATCGCGTTCGAGGGCGAGTCACACGGGTTCCGCAAGGCCGAGTCCGTGACCGTCGCGCTTGAGGCGGAGCTGTCGTTCTACGGGCAGGTGCTCGGCTTCGAGCCGCCGGGGATCCCGCGGGTGAAGATCACCGGCGGCAGGCCAGGCCGGCCCGGCTAGCGGGCGAACTCGATTGCCCGCGACTCGCGGACCACGGTGACCCGGATCTGGCCCGGGTAGGTGAGCTCCTCCTCGACCTGCTTGGCCACGTCCCTGGCGATCACCTGGGCCTGGATGTCGTCGACATCGCCTGGCTTGACCATCACCCGGATCTCCCGGCCCGCCTGCATGGCGAACACCTTCTCGACGCCCGCCTGGGCCAGCGCGATCTGCTCGAGGCGCTCCAGCCGCTTGATGTAGGCCTCAAGCGACTCGCGCCGCGCGCCTGGCCGGCCGCCGCTGATCGCGTCAGCGGCCTGGGTCAGTACCGCCTCGACGGTCTGGACCTCGACCTCGTTGTGGTGAGCCTCGATCGCGTGCACCACGTCGTCGCTCTCCCCGTACCGGCGGGCGATCTCGGCGCCGATCAGCGCGTGGCTGCCCTGGACCTCGTGGGTCAGTGCCTTGCCGATGTCGTGCAGCAGCGCGCAGCGCCGCATCAGCACCGGGTCAAGCCCGATCTCGCTGGCCATCATGCCGGCGATGTGCGCTGACTCGATCAGGTGCTTCAGCACGTTCTGCCCGTACGAGGTGCGGTAGCGCAGCCGGCCGAGCAGGTTGGTCAGCTCCGGGTCCATCTCGGTGATGCCGACATCGACCAGCGCATCCTCGCCGGCCCGCACGCACAGCTGCTCGATCTCCGCCTTGCTCCGGTCGTAGGCCTCCTCGATCCGCTGCGGGTGGATGCGCCCGTCAAGCACCAGCCGCTCGAGGGTGAGCCTGCCGACCTCGCGGCGAACCGGGTCGAAGCAGGACAGCAGCACCGCCTCGGGCGTGTCGTCGATGATCAGGTTGACCCCGGTCACGGTCTCGAACGCGCGGATGTTGCGGCCCTCGCGCCCGATGATCCGGCCCTTCATCTCGTCGGCCGGCAGGTGCAGCACCGACACGACGGACTCGCTTGTCTGCTCGCTGGCGACCCGCTGGATGGCCAGCGTGACGATCTTGCGCGCGCGCTTCTGCCCTTCCCGCTGCGCCTCGCCCTCGATGTCCCTGACGATCAGCATGGCCTCGCGCTTGGCCTGGTTCTCGATGCCCGCCACGAGCTCGGCCTTGGCCTGGCCGGCTGTCAGCCCGGCAGCGCGCTCGAGTACCTCGCGGCGCTGCTCGTCCAGCCGGTCAAGCTCGGCCCGCCGGCTGTCAAGTTCCTGCCGCACCCGGTCGAGCGCCGCCACCCGCTCGTCCAGCTTGCGTCCCTCGTCGTCGATCCGCTGCTCGCGCTCGGCCAGCCTGGCCTCGCGGCGTTCCAGGTCCCCGCGCAGCTGCCGGACTTCGTCCTTGACCGCTCGCATCTCCGCCTCGACCTCGCGGCGGGACTGCTCAGCCTGCTCTGCGGAGGTTTCCGCCTTCCTGACGATCTCGGCGGCCTGCGACTCGGCCATCGCCCGGACCTGATCGGCTTGCCGGCCTGCCTCCTCGACCTGATGCTGCGCGTCTGCGAGGGCGGTGCTGTCGGCGGCCGGCCCGGGCACTGCACGCGCCTCGCGCGCCGGATTCCTGCGAAGTATGACCGCTACCGCGGACAAGGCGGCGACGCAACTGGCGATCGCGACAACGATCACGATGATCAGCGCGATATCAGTGCCCACAGCTCACCCCTTCCCGCTCAGCGGGCCCTCTGGCATCGGCCGTCCGATACCAGCAGCTAGCCCTGCAGCGAGGGGTACTGCGCGCCCGGGCTCGGCGGTCCCGGTGTGCCTATGCCTCGGCCAATATTACTCAGTGTCACGCAGCCGCCCTGGTAGCCGAGCAGGCGGGCCCGCCGGGGCAGCTGCCTGCCCTCGGGCGCGCCAGCGGCCTGGCCCCTGACGTTCTGCCGTAGCACTACGGCAGCAAACCCGCCAGGCGGGAGCTGCCCGACACCTCCTGCATCCGGCCGCCACGCGACCGGTCCTCGTCATACCGTCACGGCACTGATGCTGCATCCGGCCAGGCCGGGGCAGCAATCCTGGTGCTCGTCAAATAATCGTGTTCACTTGTGTCGATCCGCTGTGCGCGGAGTAAACCTCGCTGCCGTGAGGCTAAGCCGAGATAACGTTTCGGGCAAGCTCCGGCCAACAACCACCGACGTCGCGCGCCACCCCGGCCTCGTGCGGCTCTGCCGCCCCTGACGTTCCCGAGCAGTGGTTACAGTCAGCCGGCCGGCCGGCTCGCCCGGCCGCAGACTGAGATCACATCGGCTAACCCTGACGGGAGCGACAGCACACCGGCCCCGGGGCGGTAAGGTCATCAATGGTTGTTGTCGAGGTTTGCGATCGTTGAGGCGCCCGCATGTTCGGCAGTGGGCGCCTCGCCGTCTGGCTGTGGATGATTCCTCCAGCGGCGGGCGGCCAGCAGCTGGTTCGCGCGACCGCGCGGATCCGGGCTCGTTTTTGAAGGAAGCAGCAGAATGGCACAGGGTACCGTGAAGTGGTTCAACGCGGACAAGGGCTTTGGTTTCATCGCCCCTGACGACGGCTCGGCCGACGTCTTCGTGCACCACTCGGCGATCGACATGGACGGCTACCGCAGCCTGGCGGAAAACCAGAAGGTGGAATACACGACCAAGCAGGGCCCGAAGGGCCTGCAGGCCGACCAGGTTCGCGCAGTCTGACGGCAAGTACGAGGGGCCCGCGCTGTCAGCGCGGGCCCCTCGCCGCCAGTCCTACCAGCCGCCCTCGTCCTGCTCAGGTTCGGGCGGATCGTGCAGCGCGAGCCCGGCCGCGGCGAGATCCGCGCCCTCTTGCTCCAGCGCTTCGCGGACGACCCGAAACGCCAGCGCCGCCGGGTAACCCCTGCGGGCGAGCATGCCGATCAGGCGGCGGATCCTGGTCTGCGGGTCATCCGCTCTCGTGCTGGCCAGTCGCCGCGCCACCAGCGCCTGCGCCGTCGCGACCTCCTGACCCGGTGGCAGCGCACCGACCGCTGCCTGGATGTCGCCGCGGCTGACCCCGCGTCGGCTCAGCTCGGCAGCGAGGGCACGGCCGGCGAGCCCGCGACTGTGATGCCGGGATTCGACCCACGCGCTGGCGAACGTCGCGTCGTCGATGAGTCCGGCGTCGGTGAAGCGCCCGAGCACCTCCTCGGCTGCCTCTTCCGGGATGCCGCGGCGGCTCAGCGCCGCGGCGAG
>DASXMR010000121.1:0-22617 GCA_036495525.1 Streptosporangiaceae bacterium
GTGCACGTGACGACCGCGGCCTGCCAGGCGGTCATGGCCAGCTGCTGGCCGGTGGTGGCGCCAGCGCGCCGGAGCAGGCCGAGCTCCTCACGGCCCTGCAGCGTCGCCATGATCAGGGTGTTGACCAGGGCGACCGCGCACAGCACGGCGATGAGGGCGAGCAGCAGGTCGTTGAGGTAGGAAGTCTGCGACGTGAGCTTCTGGTACTGCGCATTGACCACGTCGCGGCTGGCCGCCTGCAGCCCCTGGTACCGGCTGGCAAGCGCGTCGATATGCACGGCGGCGTGACCGCCAGGCGTGGTGCTGACCAGCACCTGGCCGAGTGCGGTGGCGCCGAGGTGGCCGCCGCCGGCCGCGCCGGCCGGCACGATGACGTCAGCGAAGCCGAGGGAGCGGGAGAAAATCGCCGTCACCTTCGCCCGGTAGGGAGTGCCATCGGCGAGGTAGCTGGTGATCGTGCGCCCGACGCGCGTGTTCATGGCGCCCTGGCCGGCCACCAGCTGGCTGAGCGCGATGTCACCGGGCCCGAAGCCGGCCAGGCTGCCCGAGGTCACGTGCAGCCGGAGCACCGAGCCCAGCTGCCCCGGCGTGACGGCGTCGCCGGCTTGCTCCTCAGTGCCCTGCCACGGCAGGTACACGGTCGTCGGAACGAGACCGACCGCGCCGGTCACGCCCGGCTGCGAGCGGATAAAGGTCACCGCTGACGGGCTGAGCCCTGGCCCTGGTGCCGTCACCACCATGCTGGCTGCCAGGCGCTCGCGGCCCTCGGTGACTCCCGCGTGCGCCTGCGTGGCGTCGATCGTCACGACCGCGCCGGCGAAGCAGACCGGCAGCGCGATCGCTATCGCTGCCGCGGCCATCCGGCGCGAGCGTGCCCGCAGCATGGCCGCGGCCAGCCGGCCGGCCGGCCCGCCGGCCAGCCGCAGCGGCAGCCGGAGCACGAGCTCGGTCACCGCGATCAGGTACGGCCCGAGGAAGGCGATCGCGCTGAGGAACGCGAGGAGGCCGAAGAGCGCGTCATTGAGCTGCTGCGAAGCGTCGTGCTCCCGTAGCGCGACGATGCTCAGCACCACGCCGCCGGCCAGCGCGGCGAGGCCGAGCAGCAGCCGGAGCGGCCGCGGGTAGCGGCGCTCGATGCTGGCCTCTTCCAGCGCGGCCGCCGGCCGGATGCGGCTGGCTCGCCGCGCCGCGAGCAGCCCGGCCAGCTCGGCGACGACAACGGCAGCGCCGATCGCGGGCAGCAGTTCCACCGGGCTGGTCCAGGCCCTGGTCCCGGCCGGGATGAACTGATGCGCTGCCATTCCCCGCACCGACAGGCCGGCGAGCCAGCAGCCCGGCAGGTAGCCGATCAGCCCGGCGATGATGCCGAGCCCGGCGAGCTCGATCATGAGTGACCGCCTGATCTGCCCGGGAGTGGCGCCCACCGCGCGCAGCAGCGCGACCGCCCGCGCCCGCCCTGCCACCGACAGGGCAACGGTGCTGGCGACCACGAAGAGCGAGATCAGCACCAGGTCCGTGCCTGCGGCGCCGCCGAGCGCGGACAGGTTCGCCAGGTCGCTCGCGGCGCCCGGGTCCTCGGCCAGGCCGCGGTCAGTGCCAGCGACGACCGAGAGGTGCTGGCTCGCGACCGCGGTGCGGAGCCGGGCGATCAGCGGGCGCAGCGCGGTGCCTGGCTGCTGCATGATGCCGATCAGGTCCGCCTGGCCAGGGTGACCGTAGAGCGCGGCGGCTTGCTGAGTGGTGAAGTAGACCGCACCGTCGGCGGCCGGGCTGCCTGCCGGCGCGGTGGCGATGCCGGTCACGGTGAAGGGCGGCAGCGGCTGGCCAGCGAGGCTCACCTGGTCGCCGACGCGCAGCCAGCCAGATCGCGCGAGGGCTGCGCCGATCACGATCTGGCCGGCTCTGGCCGGCGCCTGGCCGGCGGACAGCCGCAGCGGAGTGAGCTGAGCGCTCTGCCAGCCATGACCGGTGACCGGCTCGGCGCTGGTGCCGGTGATCACCTGGCCGCCGGAGAGCCGCAGGGCGAGCGGGATCGACTGGTCAGCGACCGCCGCGCGCACGCCGGGCACGGAGGCGAGCGACGCTGTCAGGCCGGCCGGCACCCGGCGGTAGCTGGCGAGCGGGACCTTGTCGGCACTGACGTCCGGTCCGTGCCCGTAGCTCATGCTGACCGAGGACGGCCCGGTGATCAGGACCGCGGCGCCGGCCAGCCGCTGCGCTGGCGGCCGGGCGCTGCTCCCGGTAGCACCCAGTGAGAAGGCCCACGTGACCATCGCGGCAGCGGCAGCGAGCGCAACGAAGATGCCGGCGAACTGGGCGGGCGCGTGGCGGATGCCAGCGAGCAGGTGCCTCATCGCGCGGCCTCCGCCAGACGGCGCAGCGCGCTGCCCAGCTCGGCAGCGCCCGGCCTGTCGATGACCTCGGCCAGCCGGCCCCTGTCGAGCAGCACGGCCCGGTCGGCCCGCGCTGCTACGGCTGGCTCGTGGGTGACGACCACGACCGTCTGGTGCAGGGCGTCGACCGCCCGGCGCAGCAGGCCGACCACCGCCTCGGAGGTGCACGGGTCGAGTGCCGCTGTCGGCTCGTCGGCGAAGATCACCTCGGGGCTGGTCACCAGCGCCCTGGCGATCGCGACCCGCTGCTGCTGCCCGCCGGAGAGGGTGCCTGGGAGCCGCCGCAGCTGCCCGGCGAGCCCGACGAGCGCGGCCAGAGCGGCGATCTCGGCCCGGTCGACGCGCCGGCGGCCGAGCCGCAGCGGCAGCGCGATGTTCTCCGCCACCGAGAGGGACGGCATCAGGTTGAGGGCCTGGAACACGAACCCGACCCGCTCCCGTCGCAGCACCGACAGCTTGCGCTTGCTGAGCTGGCCAAGTTCGGTGCCGCCCAGCCGAACCGAGCCGGCCGACGGGCGGTCGAGCCCGGACGCCACCTGGAGCAGCGTCGACTTCCCCGAGCCTGACAGCCCCATGACGGCGGTCAGCGACGAGCGCGGGAACTCCACGGTGATATCCGCCAGTGCAGTCACCCGGCCGCGGTGACGCCCGTAGTGCTTGGTCACGCCGTACAGCGCGGCAGCGGTGCCGCCGGAATCTCCTTGCTCGTCGTCGCCTCCAGTGGCCCGCTCCTGCCCGTGCTCCCGCATCGCAGTGGTCATGGCTCAAGCGTGGAGAACGAGGTCGCTTGCGGCGATGGGGCGCACGGCCGAATCCGCGCTGGTGCTGGCCCCACCACCGGGCGTCCTGCTGGCCCCAGAGCCAGATCCGCGGCAGATGCGTAACGTTGACGGGGTGGGAAGCGCGTCACCGGGCGACGGCATGCATGGCGGCGCTGCCCGGCGCGCCTTCCCGGCGCCGGCCAGCCTGCCGCGGCGAGCGCGCGCCCTCGGTACCCGCGCTCGCCCCATCGGCGTTCTCGTGCGAACGGTCGCATCAGGCCGGACATGGATAGCCACCGCCAATCTGCTGGTGTCACTGACCGCCGGAGCACTGTTCGCCGCGGGAACTGCCATCGCGCTGTTCTTGTCGCTGACCACCGCGTGGATTCTGGGCCTTGGCGTACTGGTACGCGCTCAGACGCTCCGGATGACGGCGTGGATGGCGAGCGTCGACCGGTGGCGGCTGCGCCGCCTCGGGTTCACCATCGACGCTCCCGCTCTGCCGCAGCCACCGCCGGGCGCATCCCTGCGGCAGCGCCAGCTCAGCTGGGGCCGGGCTGGCTGGCTCTGGCGGCTGCCCGCTTATCAGCTGATCCGGCTGCCGCTGGCCGGCGCGCTGGCCTTCGTCGCGATGAGCTGGTGGTGGTTGGTCATCATCTGCCTCGTCCTGGCCGCTGGCCCGACGCGTCCGGTCAGCCTGATCGGCTGGCAGATCGGCCCGGTGAGCCCGGATGCCGGCCAGGTACTGCTGCTCGTGCTGGCGGCGCTGGCCGGCGCCGCCGCCTGGCCCGCTCTCGCGCGTGCGCTCGTGCGGGCCGACGCGTTTGCCGGGCGCGCGCTGCTCGGCCCGAGCCGCACCGGCGAGCTCGCCGCCGAGGTGTCGAGGCTGAGCGAGGCGCGGGCGCTGGCAGTCCAGTCAGCCGAGGCAGAGCGGCGGCGGATCGAGCGTGACCTGCACGACGGGCTCCAGCCGCGGCTTGTCTCGCTCGCACTCGACCTGGGGCTGGCCAGGTCGCGCCTGGACAGGGATCCGGCTGGAGCGCGCTCGATGGTCGAGCGTGCGCACTCGGAGGCGAAGCAGACCGCCGAGGACCTGCGCAACCTCGTCCGCGGCATCCACCCGGCCGTGCTGGACGAGCGCGGCCTCGACGCGGCGCTGTCGGCCCTGGTCGCCAGTTGCCCGGTGCGGGTATCCGTCGACGTGCGCCTCGCCAGCCGGCCCGATCCGGCCCGCGAGTCGACCGCCTACTACGTCGTCGCCGAGGCGGTCACGAACGTGACCAAGCACTCGTCTGCCAGCACGGCGTCGGTGTGCATCAGCGGGGACGGCCGCACGCTTCGCGTGCTGGTGGAGGACGACGGCCGGGGCGGCGCCCGGCTTGAGCCCGGCGGCGGCCTCACCGGCCTCGCCGCCCGGGTCGCGTCCCTCGACGGCACACTGACCTGCACGAGCCCGCCAGGCGGTCCCACCCGCATCGAGGCGGTGATCCCGTGCGCGCCGTGATCGCCGACGACAGCGTGCTGCTGCGCGAGGGAATCACCCGCCTGCTTGGCGAAGGCGGCGTCGCGGTCAGCGCCGCTGTCGGCGACGCAGCCGCGCTGCTCGCCGCCATCGCTGAGCACCGTCCCGATCTCGCCATCATCGATGTCCGGATGCCGCCGGGCCACCGGGACGAGGGGCTGCGGGCGGCGATCGAGATCCGCCGCCGCTGGCCGGATGTCGCCTTGCTCGTGCTGTCCCAGTTCGTCGAGGAGCGCTACGCCACCGAGCTGCTGTCCGGCGAGAGCCGGAGCGTCGGCTACCTGCTCAAGGACCGGATCGCTGACGTAGACGAGTTCATCGAGGCGGTGCAGCGGGTGGCGGACGGCGGCACGGTCATCGACCCGGAGGTCGTCCGGCAGCTGCTGGCGCGCACGCACCAGGCCGATCCGCTGAGCAGGCTGACCCGGCGCGAGCGTGAGGTGCTGTCGCTGATGGCCGAGGGCCGCTCCAACACCTCCATCGCGCGGTCTATCAGCGTCTCCATGGGCGCGGTGGAGAAGCACGTGGCGAGCATTTTCGCCAAGCTCGACCTGGCGCCTGACGACGAGCAGCGCCAGCGCCGGGTGATGGCGGTGCTGCGCTACCTGAACAGCTGAGGCCGCGATGAGTTCAGCGCGATGGCCTGGTCGTAACGGCAGCCGGGGCGGAGCGGAGGAGCGAGGCATGAGTCAGCAGGCGGGCACCGAGACGGCAGCCGGCCCGAGCCTGGAGGCCATCTGGCGGGTGCCGGACGGGCAGGTCGCGGCAGGCAGGATCCCCGGCTACGCCGCGGCCGTCCGGGCCGGCGGCCGGACCGCGATCAGGGCCGGCGGCCGGACGGCGATCGAGCCAGCCAGCCCCGCGATGCGGGCGGACACGCTGTTCAGGATCGCCTCGCTGACCAAGCCGGTCGGCGGCGCGCTGGCGCTCAGCATGGTGCAGGACGGGCTGCTGGCGCTCGATGACCCGGTATCGCGCTGGCTGCCCGAGGCGGCCAGCCCGCGGGTGCTGATCGACCGGGCTGGCCCGCTGGATCAGACCAGGCCGGCCGCCATGCCGAACACCGTCCGGCACCTGCTGTCGCTGACCGCCGGCTGGGGCGCGGTGATCTGGCAGAGCCCGCTGCAGGCGGCCATGCTGGAGCTCGGCGTCTTTCCTGGCCCGCTCTGCCCGCCGATGCCGTCCGACGACTTCGTGGCGCGGGTCACCAGCCTGCCGCTGGCGTTCGAGCCGGGCGAGGGCTGGCTGTACGACACCGGCATCGACCTGACCGGGGTGCTGCTCGCGCGACTGACCGGCCGGCCGGTGTCCGAGCTGCTCGCCGAGCGCATCACCGGACCGCTCGGCATGACCTCGACGGCCTTCTGGACCGACGAGCCAGCCCGGCTGGCCACTGCCTACCAGCCGGGTCCGGCCGGCCTTGAGCTGCTCGACCCGCCGGACGGCGAGTTCTCCCGGCCGCCGCGCTTCGAGGAGCTCAGCTCCGGCCTGGTCTCGACCGCCGGCGACATGCTGCGCTTCTTCTGCGCACTGGCCGACGGCGGCGCGCCGGTCCTCAGCGCGGAATCGGTCGCGCTGCTCACCACCGACGCGCTCACGGCCGGGCAGCGGCAGCAGGCCGTGCCGATTGTCGGCCCCGGCGGGTCCTGGGGGCTGGGAACCGGCGTGGATGTCGAGGCCGCCGCGCCGGGCATGGCGCCCGGCCGCTGGGGCTGGAACGGCGGCACAGGCACGACCGGTGGCGCGTATCCGGCTGGCGGCACCGCCGCCGTCCTGCTGACCCAGCGCGGCATGGCGGGCCCGCAGGACGGCTTCGGCGACTTCTGGGCCGCGGTGCAGGCAGCGGCCTGACCGCGGGGCCTGGCGACGGCCTGACCGGGCCGGCGGCCAGGCGACGGCCGCGCCGCAGCCTCGACCCGCGGCACGGCAGGATAGGGCCGTGACAGAGCGAGAGCAGGTCGGCTCCGGCCGGGCCGTGGTGCAGCCGGGGTGCCCGCGCTGAGCGAGCGGCTGATTGCCGTCGACTTCGACGGCACCGTCGTGCGTGGTGACGCGCCGGTCCGCTACTACGGTGCGCAGATCGCGGCCGGGCTGCCTGGGCCGGCGGCGGCTCGTTACCGGGCCGCGCTCGACCAGTACCTGTCAGCTGAGCCAGCCGCCGCAGCAGGCCGCGCCGACCCGGCCGAGGCGGCGGCGCTGGCCGGCGCCATCGACTCCTGGGAGGCCGCCAGGGACCTCGGCTTGTGCCACGGCGTCAGCATGGCCGCCATCAAGGCGGCGTTCGCCAGCTGCCGCGAGTGGATGATCGGGCCCGAGTGCGACGTGGGCCTGGCCGCGCCGGTCATCGACGCCCTTGCCAGCCTGCGGGCGCACGCGCGGATCACGCTGGTCACCAACAGCCCCGAGGAGAGCATGCTGCCGCTGCTCAGGCGGCTCGGCATCCTGGACTGCTTCGACCAGATCGTGGCCGGCGCCGGCAAGCCAGCCGGGATGCGCAGCTTCCTGGACCGCAGCCTCGCCGACGGGCTCGGCGGCGAGGGCTGGCGGATCTTCTCGCTCGGTGATCACTACCGCAACGACATCGAGCCGGCCGTGCGGATCGGCGCTGCCACCGGGTACATCGACCGGTACGGCCGGGCGGACGGGCCAGCCTCGGCCCGCGGCAGGATCGCCGAGGACGTGCTGCCCGCACTGCGGGCGTGGGCGGCTCCCACGGCTGGCTAGTGGTTGTGCCTGGGCACGCCGGCGCCGCTCGACCCGACCAGGAAGTCCAGGTCGGCGCCCTGATCTGCCTGCAGCACGTGTTCCACGTACAGGCGCGCGTAGCCCCGGCAGTGCCGCTGCTCCGGCGGCGTCCAGGCGGCAAGGCGGCTGGCCAGTTCCTCGTCGCTGACCTCGAGGGTCAGCGAGCGGCCAGGCACGTCAAGCTCGATCCAGTCGCCGGTGCGTACCAGTGCGAGCGGTCCGCCGGCCGCCGCCTCGGGCGCCACGTGCAGCACCACGGTGCCGAAGCCGGTGCCGCTCATCCGGGCGTCGGAGATCCTCACCATGTCGGTGATGCCGCGCCGCAGCAGGGACCGCGGCAGCACGAAGTTGCCGATCTCCGGCATGCCCGGATAGCCCTTCGGCCCGGCGCCGCGGACCACGAGCACGCTCTGCTCCGTCACCGCCAGGTCGTCGCCGGCGGCCGCCTCGTGGTACTCCTCGATGGAGTCGAACGCCAGCGCCTGCCCCCGGTGCTTCAGCAGGTGCGGTGACGCCGCCGACTGCTTGATGACGGCGCCGCCCGGGCACAGGTTGCCGCGGAGCACGGCGGTGCCGCTGCCCGGCGGCTGGAGCGGATCGTCAGCGCTGCGGATCACGTCGCGGTTCCAGCACTCCGCGGTCGCGGCGATGTCCGCCAGGGTGCGGCCGCTGACGCCGACGTGCGCTCCGTGCAGCAGGCCGGCGATCTCCCGCAGCACAGCCGGCACGCCGCCGGCGTAGCAGAAGTCCTCCATCAGGTAGCGGCCCGACGGCATGAGATTGACCAGCGTCGGCACCGGCCTGGCCAGCTCGTCGAAGTCGTCAAGCCGCAGCGGCACGCCGAGTCGCCCGGCCAGGGCGAGCAGGTGGATCACCGCGTTGGTGGACCCGCCGATCGCCGCGTTGACCCTGATCGCGTTCTCGAAGGCCTCGCGGGTCATGATCTGCGAAGGGCGGACTCCCTCCCTGGCGAGGGTCACGATGCGCTGCCCGGCCAGCTGCGCGGTGAGGTGGCGGCGCGAGTCGGCGGCCGGCCAGGCGGCCGATCCTGGCAGCTGCATGCCGAGCGTCTCGGCCAGGCAGGCCATCGTGGACGCCGTGCCCATCGTCATGCAGTGGCCGCACGAGCGCGCCATGCCGGCCTCGGCCAGGTCGCATTCCTGCTGCGTCATCCGGCCGGCCGCCAGTTCCTGCTCGAACCGCCAGACGTGGGTGCCCGACCCGACGTCGCCCCCCTGGTGCTTTCCGTTCAGCATCGGGCCGCCGGTCACCATGACGGCTGGCAGGTCAGCGCTGGCGGCGGCCATGAGCATCGCCGGGGTTGTCTTGTCGCAGCCGCACAGCAGCACCACGCCGTCGAGGGGGTTGGCGCGGAGAGTTTCCTCGACCTCCATGGCCATGAGGTTGCGGAACAGCATCGCGGTGGGCCGCATCAGCGTCTCGCCGAGCGCCATGGTCGGGAACTCGAGCGGGAAGCCGCCCGCCTGCCACACGCCGCGCTTGACCGCCTCGGCCACGCCGCGCAGGTGCGCGTTGCACGGGGCAAGCTCTGACCAGCTGTTCGCGATGCCGATGACCGGCCGGCCGTCGAAGACCTCCGGGGTGAAGCCCTCCGACCGCAGCCAGGACCGGTAGATCATGCCCGGCCTGCCCTCGGCGGCGAACCACTCGGTGCTGCGCAGCCGGCCGGCTGCTGCCTGCTGCCCGGGGCCCGGGCTGCGTCCTGCCGCGGTCGCTGGCACCGCGTCAGACCTGCACGTACTCGACGCCGGCCAGCTGGCAGAAGACCCGCCAGCTCGCCGCGTGATGACCGAGGTTCATCACCTCGTGGTGTGTGCCGCCGGCGCTGAGCCAGCCGTTCAGGCAGGCTCGCAGGCCCGAGGCCGGGCGGAACTGGCCGTAGGGCATCTCCAGCGTCGGCAGCTGCTGGCTGTCCAGGTTCTCGCCCTCGGCGACGACCAGCCGGAACCGCTCGCCGCCCAGCGAGACCAGGCTCGCGAGGGTCGCCGGGCCCGGCTCGTACTGGAACAGGAACGTCGGCGGGTCGGCGAGCCTGCCGATGCCCAGCGGGCGCTTGATGAGCCGGACCTGCCGGTCGCTGCGGGCCACCTTCCAGTTCCCCTCGCCCATGTGGCTCATGAGGACCGAGCCAGTCGGGAAGTCCATCGCGTACATCTCGGTGAAATGCGCGTCACCGATCAGCGCGTGGCCGGCCGACACCAGGCATGCGGTCAGCACGTCGCCCTCGGCCCCGTACCCGTAGCCCTTCGCCATCAGGGTCGACGCGGCCGCCAGCGGCAGCCGGCTGAACCTGCCGTCCTCGCCGATCGCGTCGAAGTGCGTGCTGTACGCGCCGAAGCCGCGGGCGACGAGGATCTGCTCGATCGCGACCTGCATCCGCGCGTGGTCCTGGCGCTCATCGGCGGACAGGCGCGGGTCGATCTCGAAGTTCGCGTCCTCGAACTCGATCACGTCGGCGACCTCGTCGTCGCTCACCGCCTGCATCCCCCGGTACAGGTCGCCGGGCGCGACCGCGAGGATCTCCGGGCCGAGGCTGCGGATCAGCGCGCTCTCGTCAACCCGGATGTCGCCCATGTCGTTCATCGCGTAGCCGAAGATCGCGACCTTGAGCGACCGCAGCACGGTCAGCGCGGCCGCTGCCCTGGCCCAGCGGCCCACGTCCGCGCTGAACTGCTCGCTGGCCCAGTCGTCGGTCAGCACGCAGAACCGCCGGCCGGCCCTGACCATCGCGTTGGCGGTGTCCTGCGCCCCGTGCACGCCCTGGTTGTAGGTCATGTCGGCCATGTCCCACGCAGGGGTGACCGAGGCCTCCGGCTGGATGTTCGCCAGCAGGATCGGCAGCGGCGTCTCGGCCAGCAGCCGGGCGACGCGCATCGCCGGGCCGTAGGTGAGCATCACCACCATGACGCCGTCGAGGCCGGCGTTCTCGAACTCGCGCAGCTCGCGCTCGGCGTCCTCGCGGTACTTCACCGGCTTGCTCGGGATGAACTCGCCGACGCCGGCCAGCCGCTCCGCCAGCTCGGCTGCGTATCCCTCCTGGCGCGCGGCGATGCCGGGGATCATGTCGTCGTACAGGTCCTGCATGACCCCGAGGATCCCGATGCGGGGCTTGCGATAGCTCATGACACGCTCCTCAACCGGTGACAGCGCGAAGTGCGCTGCTGCTGCCGCTCTCTCCTGGCACTCCCGCTGGCTAGCCCTGCCCGTAGACGCTCTGGTAGCGCTGGTGCAGCGCGTCCACCTGGGCCGGCTCCAGCGGCTGCAGCTCCCCGTGCAGGCTGGCCAGGTGCGTCGTGCGGGCTGCGTCCTCGCACATCACCGCCGCCTTGACCGCGTCCCGCGCGGTGCCGCCGACGGTGAACACGCCGTGGCTGCGCATCAGCACGGCCGGCGACCGGTGCCCGGCCAGCGTCTTGACGATGCCGCGGCCGATCTCGTCGCCGCCGATCAGCGCGAACGGCCCGACCGGTATCTCGCCGCCGAACTCGTCAGCGATCGCGGTGAGCACGCACGGGATCGGCTCGCCGCGAGCGGCCCAGGCGGTGGCGTAAGCGGAGTGGGTGTGCACGACGCCGCGGACCTCCGGCATGTGCCGGTACACGTACGCGTGCGCGGCCGTGTCGCTTGACGGCCTCAGCGATGCCTCGGCCGGCCTGCCGTCGAGGTCGCAGACGACCATCGACTGCGGGGTCAGGTCCTGGTACTCCACCCCGCTCGGCTTGATCACCATGAGCTGGGCGCCTGGCACGCGCGCGGAGATGTTGCCCGACGTCCACGCGACCAGGCCGCTGCTGACCAGGGCAGCGTGCAGGCGGCACAGTTCCTCGCGGATCGCGCTGATCGTCGCGGTGAACTCGCTGCCCGCCGTCATCGGTGGCCCGCCTTCGCTGTCGCGCTGAGCACGCGCTGGCGCAGCGCGCGCAGCCGGTGCATCACCTCGTTGCCGCCGCGGCCGAAGTAGTCGTGCAGCAGCAGGTACTCCGCGTAGAGGAAGTCATACACGTCGGCGCTGGCCGGGTCGGGCAGGTACGCGCCGGCCCGGCGCCGGCCGATGGCCGCGGCGGCGGCCGGCACATCCGGGTACGCGCCTGCCGCGACCGCGGCGTGCAGCGCCGAGCCGAGCGCGGGGCCCTGCTCGGAGCTGATCAGGCTCAGCGGCCGCCTGGTCACGTCGGCGTAGATCTGCATGACGGCGGCGTTGCGCATCAGGCCGCCGGCGATCACCAGCTCGGTGACCGGCACCCCGGAGCCGGTGAAGGCCTCGATGATCGTCCTGGTGCCGAACGCGGTCGCCTCGATCAGCGCCCGGTAGATGTCCGGCGGCCGGGTGGCCATGGTCAGCCCGGCGATCATGCCGGACAGGTGGTGATCGACCAGCACGCTGCGGTTGCCGCCCAGCCAGTCGAGTGCGATCAGGCCGTGCGCCCCGGCCGGCTGCGCGATGGCCTCCTCGGACAGCAGGTCGTGCACGGACACGCCGCGCCGCGCCGCCTCGTCCCGGTAGCCGGGCGGCACCGCCTGCTCGGCGAACCAGGCGAAGATGTCGCCGACGCCGCTCTGCCCCGCCTCATAGCCCCACAGCCCGGCGATGATGCCGCCGTCGACGACGCCGCACATGCCCGGCACCTCGGCCAGGCCGGTGCCGTTCAGCACGTGGCAGGTGGACGTGCCCATGATCGCCACCATCGGCCCGGCCCCGGTGATCCCGGCGGCGGGCGGAGTGACGTGCGCGTCGACGTTTCCCGCCGCGACCGCGATGCCCTCCGGCAGCCCGGTCCAGGCAGCTGCCTCGGCGGTGAGCGAGCCGGCCCTGACGCCGAGCGACATGATCGAGGAGGCCAGCTTGCTGGCGAAGCCGGCGAACCGCGGGTCGAGCCCGGCCAGGTACTCAGCCGACGGGTAGCGTCCCTGCTGGAAGATGCCCTTGTAGCCGGCCGTGCAGGCGTTCCTGGTCTCGGTCCCGGTCAGCTGCCAGATGATCCAGTCGGCGGCCTCGATCCACCGCTCGGCGCGCTGGTAGAGCTCGGGGTCCTCGTCGAGCAGCTGGAGTCCCTTGGCGAACTCCCACTCTGCCGAGATCTTGCCGCCGTAGCGGGCGATCCAGTCCTCGCCCCGCTCATGGGCCAGCGCGTTGATCCGGTCTGCCTGCGGCTGCGCCGCGTGGTGCTTCCACAGCTTGGGGTACGCGTGCGGGCGCCCGGCTAGCCCCGGTAGCTGGCACAGCGGCGTCCCGTCCGCCAGGGCCGGCAGCACCGTGCACGCGGTGAAGTCGGTGCCGATCCCGATCACCTGCGCCGGGTCGATGCCGGCCGCCGCGACCGCGGCCGGCACGGCCTCGCGCAGCACGTCCCGGTAGTCCTCCGGGTCCTGCAGCGCCCAGTCAGGCGGCAGCGGCTCGCCGGTGGCAGCCAGGGCGTCATCCATCACGCCGTGCCGGTACTCGCTCACCGCCGTGCCCAGCTCGGCGCCGTCGCCGACCCGCACGACCAGCGCCCGCCCGGACAGCGTGCCGA
Source organism: Streptosporangiaceae bacterium (assembly GCA_036495525.1). Lineage (GTDB taxonomy): Bacteria > Actinomycetota > Actinomycetes > Streptosporangiales > Streptosporangiaceae > DASXMR01. The sequence continues at coordinate 12,956 of DASXMR010000121.1, forward strand.
AGTCCACCCCGACCACGAACGCCGGGAGGCCTGCGGCGCCGTCGGCTGCCTGCTGCGCGCTCTGTCCCACTTGCTCGGCCCCTTCCTGCTCGCTGCCCGGCCGGCGCTATCCGGCTCCGCCGGACGGCCTTCTCGGCGCCTGGCCCGGCACGCCAGGAACGGCAGGCGCCGCTGACGGCGATCCGGCCGGAGCGCCCTGATCGGTTGAGGCGCGTGCCACCAGGCGGCAGGGCACCACCTGCACGCCGTGCGTCGGCTCCTCGCTGATCGCGGCGAGCAGGTGCTCGGCTGCCGTCCTGCCGACGTCCTCCAGGCACATGTCAATGCTGGTGAGCGGGGGATCGGAGCCGAGTGCCATCGGCTCCCAGTTGTCGAATCCGATCAGCGCGACGTCCTGCGGCACGCGGTAGCCGCACATTCTGAGGGTGTCGGCGACCCCGCGGGCGATCTGGTCGCTGCCGCAGAAGATCGCCTCAACGCCGGGAAAGGTGCGCAGCAGGATCTGCGCGCCCTCGCGCCCCCACCGCTCGCTCCACTCCCCGTAGAGCACGTCGTGCGGCGAGAAGCTGGCTCCGGCGGCGGCGAGCTCCTCGCAGAAGCCGCCGGCTCGCCGGCGGGCGGCCAGGAACCGCTCCGGCCCGGCGATGTGCCCGACCCGGACGCGGCCGGCGTCGAGGAACTGCCGGGCGGCAAGCCGGCCGCCGCCGTAGTCGTCGGGCAGGATCGCTGGCTCGTCGCTGTCCAGCGACTGGGTCATCGCGTAGACCACAGGAATGCCGAGTTCCCGGCCGATGCTCGGCCGCGGCTCGATCCGCCGGCCAGTCACGATGAGGCCGTCCACCCGGCGGCTGAGCAGCATGTTCAGATACTGCCGCTCCCTGGCCGTATCGTCGCGGGTGTCGCACATGAAAACCGAGATCTGCCCGGCGCCGAGCGCGTCCTCCGCGCCGAGCATGACCGGGATGCTGAAGCGCCCGAAGCTGTCACTGGTGATGAGCCCCACCGTGTAGGTGCGCCCGGCGAGCAGCGCGCGCGCCAGCACGTTGGGCGCGAAGCCGAGCTCCCGCGCCGCGGCGGCGACCCGGTCCCTCGTCTCCTGGCGCAGTTTCCCCTGGCCGTTGAGTGCCTTCGAGGCAGTGCCGATCGAGACGCCCGCCTGGGCGGCTACGTCCCTGATCGTTGCCCGCCTGGTGTCGGACCCGGGCTCTAGCTGAGGCAAACCGTTGCTCCGATCTCGCCCACCAGTCGCCCCTTTCATATCGCACTAAATAAGTGCTTGTACAGCCCTTGACGGCCGATTCACGATCGCTCTAGCTTACTGAGGAAAACCTATTCTTTATCGCCGCCATAGGTCCAGCGCTGAGCCGCTGGACTGCCTGGCGGCGGGGTCGGGAGCCTCGCTCGTGGCGAACATTGATCAGGTGCCGGTGTCCGGCGGGTCGTCAGCTGCCGTGGGATCAGCCGCCGCGTCGGCGGGGCCTGCCAGGCCGACGGCCGCGGCGCTCGTGGCGCACCGGCCGCTCAGCCCCGGCGGGGTGCGGCTCGGCGGCGGCCTGCTCGGCGACTGGCAGCAGCGCAACCGCGCCGCCAGCCTGCCGCAGGCGCTGAAGCAGATGGAAGCGGCGGGCAACCTGGACAACCTGCGGCTGGCCATCAGCGGGAACGGCGGGGCTTACCGCGGCCCGGCGTTCATGGACTCAGACCTGTACAAGACGCTCGAGGCGATCAGCTGGGAGCTGGGCAACGAGCCATCAGCGGCGCTGGCCGGGTTCGCGGCCGACGCGACCGCGCTGCTGCGGCAGGCGCAGCAGGACGACGGCTATCTCAACTCCTTCGTCCAGGCGGCCGGCAGGCAGCGCTACCAGCGGCTCGCGTCCAGCCACGAGCTGTACTGCGCCGGGCACCTGATCCAGGCGGCGGTGGCGGCGAGCCGGACCTTTGACAACGGCGCGCTGCTGCAGGTCGCCCGGCGGTTCGCCGATCACCTGGTGGCCTCGTTCCTCGGCGGGGAGGGCGGCCTTGACGGGCACCCGATCGTCGAGACGGCGCTGGTCGAGCTGTACCGGGAGACGGGGACCGCCCAGTACCTGGAGCTGGCCAGCCAGTTCGTGGAAACCCGCGGCCGCGGCCTGATCGGCGACTCCGGCTTCGGCAGCCGGTACCTGCAGGACCACGTGCCGGTCCGCGAGTCCACGGCAGTCGCCGGGCACGCGGTGCGGGCGCTGTACCTGGAAGCTGGCGTGACGGACGTGGCGATCGAGACCGCCGACCGCGACCTGCTGGCCGGGTCGGCGGCCAGGTGGGCCGACATGGTCGCGACCAAGACGGCGCTGACCGGCGGCGCCGGCTCGCGTCACTCGGGCGAGGCGTTCGGCGACAGCTACGAGCTGCCGCCCGACCGTGCCTACAACGAGACCTGCGCGGCGATCGCCAGCTTCCAGTGGGCCTGGCGGCTGCTGCTGGCCACCGGCGAGGCACGCTACGCCGAGCTGATGGAGCGCATCCTTTACAACGGCTTCGGCGCTTCGATGTCGGCTGACGGCCAGCGGTTCTTCTATGTCAACCCGCTGCAGCGGCGCGACGACCATTTCGAGAACGACGATCCTGGCCGCCGCCAGGAGTGGTTCTCCTGCGCGTGCTGCCCGCCCAACATCATGCGGGTCGTGGCGTCGCTCGGGCACTATGCCGCGACGGTCGCCGCCGACGTGCTCTACCTGCACCTGCTGACCGAGTCGAAGATCAGCGTCCAGCTGGCGGGCGGAGCCCTCGGACTGGACGTCATGACCCGCTACCCCTGGTCAGGGGCGGCCGAGCTGCGGGTGACCAGCGCGCCGGCGGCCGAGTGCGGGCTGGCTTTGCGCATCCCGGCCTGGACCGGTGACCCGGTCATCGGCGTCAACGGCGAGCCGGCCGCGGCTGCCGCTGACGGCCGGGGCTACCTGGTTCTCCGCCGTCAGTGGCGGCCCGGTGACGTGCTCACGGCCGGGCTCAGCATCCGCCCGCGTGTCACCGTCCCCGGCCGCCGCGTCGACGCGGTACGCGGCTGCGTCGCCGTCGAGCGCGGTCCGCTCGTCTACTGCTTCGAGCAGGCCGACCAGGAAGCAACCCGCAGCATCGAGGATCTCGCCGTCAGCGGCGGGCTCACCGAGCGCGCCGCGACGCTGCCGGGCGTCGGGGAGACGGTCCGGGTGCTGGCCGGCGCGGCCTGGCACCAGCCGGCCGAGCGGTCAGGGCTGCCCTACGCAGCGCAGAGCGACCAGTCCTCGGTCACCGCCGCGACAGCGGTGGCCATTCCGTACTTCCAGTGGGACAACCGGGACGGCGGGGCCATGCGGGTCTGGATGCCCTCGCAGGCGCCCGGTGCATCAGCTGCCGCAGGCCGCTCGGCCGGCGGTCAGGAGCCGGGCGGGTCAGCGGCTGACCCGGCCTCCGGCTCATCAGGCGACCAGGCTGCCGGCGGCCAAAGCGGCGACCAGCCGGCCGGCGGCCTGGCGGCGACGGACAACGACTAACGGCCCCTCATTGAGGAGGTTGACGACATGCGGCAGCGGCGGGCGATCACCACCCGTGGATCGAGCAGAAGGCGCGAGAGGCGGACAGTCATGAGACATTTCCATTCCAGGCGGATTGCGATTCTTGCCGGTGTGGCGGTGCTGGGGCTGGCAGCCTGCAGCTCGTCCGGCAAAACACCCTCAGCAGCTAACTTCGGCGTGAACGCGACCGGCACTGTGCACTTCTGGGCGCGCCAGGCGACGGACGGCCCGGCCAAGGCGCTGGTGGCCAAGTTCAACGCAACCCACTCCAACCTCAAGGTCGTGCTGCACCTAACCCCGCCCAATGACGACACCAGCCAGCTGGCGACGGCCATCCGGGCAGGCTCGGTGCCGGACGTCGTCGGGCTGAATGACATCGACGTGCCGACGTTCGCCAAAGAGAACGCGCTGATGGACATCACCAAGTACGTCAACGCGCTGCCCTACAAGAGCTCGCTCAGTCCTGGGCACCTCAAGCTGGCCACCGACAACGGCAAGTACTTTGGCGTGCCTTACCTGGCTGACCTGTCCGTGCTCTGGTACAACAAGGCGCTGTTCAGGCAGGCAGGATTGAACCCGAATCAGCCGCCGACCACGTACGCCCAGATAGTCACCGACTCCGAGAAGATCAGCGCCCTGGGCCACGGCATCTCCGGTTTCTCGTTCGCCGGGAACTGCCAGGGCTGCCTGGGCTTCGTGATGCTGCCGTCGCTATTGGCGGCCGGGCAGCACCTGATCAGCGGTCCGCTGGGCAGCCAGAGCGCCAACATCGCGAACAACGCGCCGCTTAAGCAGATGCTGACCGACTACCAGCTGCTGTGGTCCAAGCACCTGGTTCCGGCAGCCGACCAGACGCAGAACGGACTGACCTGGGGCGCGGACTTCGAGGCCGGGAAGGTAGGCATCCTGCCTGGCGACTACGGCTTCGCGGCGGCCTTCAAGACCAAGCAGCAGCTGGCTGACTTCGCTGACGCCCCGCTGCCCGGCGTCGACGGCGGTTACAGCACCTTCGACGGCGGCGACGACTTCGTGATTCCCGCCGGGGCGAAGAACGCGTCCGGCGCCTGGGAGTTCATCAAGTGGGCGCTCGAGCCGGCCCAGCAGGAGGAGTACCCGGCCGAGGGCGACACCCCGGTCCGCACAGACATCCTGACGCCGGCCTTCAGCGCCAAGTACCCCTACGACGCGGTCGCGCTGAAGGCGCTGGCCAAGGGCTCGGTCGAGTTCACCCTGGCTTATGACGCGGTTTTCAACGAGCCGGGCTCGCCGTGGTTCAAGATGTTCGAAGAGGCGGTCTACAACAACAACGTGGCCGGCGCCCTGCAGTCAGGGCAGTCGGGCATCCAGTCCACCTTGCAGAGCGTGAAGAGCTGACCGGGGCCCGTGCCGCGTCCTGCGAGGCCGGGACGCGGCACGGGCGGCCAGGTGCCGAGCGAGAGGAGAACTCCGCGTGACCGGGGCTGCTGACAAGGACGACGAGGGCAAGATGCGGGCGAGGTGCGATGACGGCGGCGACTGACATTCCCGCACGGCCGCGCAGCGTGACCGGCCGCCGCGGCCGGCCACGGTCTACCGCAGAGTCGCGGCGCAGGACCAGGACCGGCCTGGCGCTCATCTCCCCGGCGCTGCTGCTGGTCTCGGCGTTCGCGCTGTTCCCGCTCGGCTTCGGCGTCTACATCTCGCTGACGAACTGGCCGCTGATCGGCCCGTACCACTTCATCGGCCTGTCGAACTACTCCCAGCTGATCCACAACACGGTCTTCCTGCAGTCGATCGTCTTCACGCTGAAGTACACCGCGATCGTCACCGTGCCGATCTTCGCGGTGGGCTACGCGCTCGCCGTCTTCGTCCGGTCAAACCGGCCGGGGTCGACCGCTTTCCGCACGATGATCTTCCTGCCATACATCGTCGGGCTGGTGGCGGAGAGCTACATGGCCGTGGTCGAGCTGCAGCCGAATTCGGGCACCGCGAACTTCGCGCTGGCCAAGCTCGGCATCGTCAGCGAGTCGACCGCGTGGCTGGTGCACAGCGGACTGGCGCTGACCGCGATCAGCGTGCTGGTCGTGTGGTTCGCAGCCGGCCTGACCATGATGCTGCTGATGGCGGGGATGCAGGGCATTCCGAGCGAGATCTACGAGTCGGCCAGGGTCGACGGCGGCTCCTGGTGGAGCATCGAGCGGCGGCTGACGATCCCGCTGCTGCGCAGGTCGATCGCGCTCAGCCTGATCATCTCCGTGGTGGGCTCGTTCCTCGCGTTCAACCAGTTCTTCATCATGACCGACGGCGGGCCGGGCACCAGCACGGTGCCGGTGGTGATGTCGATCTACGACACCGCGTTCGCGCAGATGGACGTCGGCCTGGCCAGCGCGATGTCGGTGGTGCTGGTGATCGTCGTCGGGGTCATTACCTTCATCCAGTTCCACTACCTGCAGGGGGACGACCACTGATGGCAGCCGTGCGCAACGTCCAGGGCGGCGGCGCTGGCGCGCTGGCCCCGGCCGGGCAGGCGGCGCAGGCCAGCGGCGGCGCGGCGCGCGCGGCAGACGTGCGGCAGCGCCGCGGTCCTGGCTTCTTCTGGTATGTGCTCGGCGGCGTGCTGGTCAGCGCTGTCTTCGTGCTGCCGCTGCTATGGGAAGTTTTCCGGTCGTTCCAGCCCGAGTCGACGGTCACCGCGGCACCGTCGGCGCAGGCCTTCAGTCACCTGACCTTCGCCAACTACAAGGTTTTGCTGTCCGGCCACGACGACATCATCCGCAATGTGGTCAACAGCCTGATCGTCGCGGTGGCCGCCGCGCTGCTGACGGCAGTGGTCTCCATGCTGGCGGGCTACGGCTTCGCGCTGTTCCGGTTCCGCGGCGCCGGCCTGGCCTTCGGGCTGGTGCTGCTGGCGTTCATGATCCCGTTCCAGGCCGTGCTGACCCCGCTGTTCCTGGAGATGCACGACCTGCACCTGCTGAACAGCCTGCTCGGGCTGGCGCTGTTCTACACGACATTCAACCTGCCGGTCGGGGTGTACGTGATGCGCAATAGCTTCCTGCAGGTGCCGGGGGAGCTGGTCGACGCGGCGAGGGTCGACGGCGCGTCGGTGATGACGACGCTGGTCTCGGTGTTCCGGCCGCTGATCATGCCGGGCATCGCCACCACCGCGCTGTACGCGTTCCTGTTCTCCTGGACCGAGTTCCTCGGCGCGCTGAGCTTCCTGACCGAGGATCACCTGTTCACGCTGCCCGTCGCGCTGAGCAACGTCGAGACCGGTACTTACGGCGCCGTCAACTACGGCCTGCTGCTGGCAGGCGCGGTGATCGCGATGGTCCCGTGCGTGATCGTCTACATAGCGCTGCAGCGCTACTACGTGCGCGGGCTGGTGTCGGGGGCGCTGAAGGGCTGACCTGCTCCGGTCAGCCGTCTGCAGCTGATCGAAGCCTTGCCGCCGGCTGGGGTGGCCACCAGCGGGGCTGGCTGACCGGTTCCCGGCTGCTGAGGCCGCGCTGGCTGGCCTGGGGGCGGCGCTGGCTGGCCTGGGGCGGCGCTGGCTGGCCGACCTGGTCCTTAGCTGCTAGCCGCGCCGGCTGGCCCCCGCGGTGCTGGCCGGCCGACCGGGATCGGGCCGGGCGGTCCCGGTGGACTCGCGGATGACCAGGCGGCACGGCAGCTTCTCGACGCCGCTCGAGTGCTGCCCGTCGATGCTGGCGAGCAGCCTGCGGGCTGCGTGCCGGCCGAGCTCCTCCAGGCACATGTCCACCGTCGTCAGCGGGGGGCGGCCGGCGGTGGCGAACACGTCCCAGTTGTCGTAGCCGACCAGCGCGATGTCCTCCGGGATCCGGCGGCCGAGCTCGCGCAGCGCGTCGGCGACCCCGCGGGCGATCTGGTCGCTGCCGCAGAAGAAAGCGTCGGTGCCGGGCTCGCTGCGCAGCGCCAGGTGCGCTGCCTGCCTGCCCCATTCCTCGGTCCATTCGCCGTGCAGCGGCTGGCCGGCCGCCATCGGCAGGCCAGCCTCGGCCAGCACCCGGCCAGCGCCGTCTGCGCGCTGCCGCGCGGACAGGAATCGCTCGGGCCCGGTCACGTGCGCGATCGCGGTCCGCCCGCCGGTCACCAGGTGCCGCACGGCCAGCTCGCCACCCTGCTGGTCGTCCGGGATGAGCGACAGGTCGCCCGGATCCTCCGACTGGGTCATCGCGTAGACGACCGGCACCGGGAGGCCCAGGGCGACCGGCGGCCGCGGGTCAGTCCGCCGCCCGGTCACGATCATGCCGTCAACCTTGCGGGACAGCAGCGCCCTGACGTAGTGATCCTCCCGGATGGGGTCGCCGCGGCCGTCGCAGAGCACCACCGACATCTGGCCGGGGACCAGCGCGTCCTCGGCGCCGAGCATGACCGGGATGGTGAATCTGCCGAAGCTGTCTGAGGTGATCAGCCCCACCGTGTAGCTCCGGCCGGTCAGCAGGCCGCGAGCCAGCGGGCTCGGCCGGAAGCTCAGCTGGTCGGCGGCGGCGAGGACCCGCGCCCTGGTCTCGGCGCGCAGCTTTCCCTGCCCGTTGACGGCCTTGGACACGGTGCTGATCGACACGCCGGCCAAGGCAGCGACATCAGAAATCGTCGCAGCTCTGGTTTCCCCCACCGAAATCCCTTTCGCAGCGCAGCCCGAACACGTCAAGACACCTGGCCCGGTGCGCAGCCCCAGCGTTCCTCCCAGTGCGGATCTTACCTGCCAGTAGATCTGTTAGGGAGGGCTTGACCCTGTATAACTTGCACTACAAGATTGAGAAAAGGCTTTCCTAGTTTTCCCTGCCGTTCGCGCCACCATTCGAAGATGCGGCCGGCAGCCCCGAGAAACCGAGGGATCTGGAGAGAATGAGGAGACGCACGGTCCGGCTCACAGCGTTGCTCGGCACCATCGCCGCCAGCATCGCACTCACTGTCCCCGCGCAGGCCGCGCCCGCTCGGGCGGGTGCGCCTGCGCTGCCCGCAAGGGCGGCATCCGCCGCGCAGTCCGGCAGTGCCGCCACCCTTGACCCGCTCCCGAACCTGCCCGTCAACGCGTGCAACGACAGCAGCCTGCCGCGTGACTACGGCACGAACTTCCCGGTACCTTCCGACCCGCATGGCTTCGGCTTCGCCAACCAGACCGTTATCGGCTGGGAAGGCAACATCTACGCGCCGCTGGCCTACCTGTCCGGCTCTTACTTCGCCCGCGGCGTGCCGCAGACGTTCACCCAGGGCAGGACCTCGTACTGCGGCGCGATGTACTCGTTCGGCGTCTACGACTTCGGCCTGCCAGCCGGCCAGGCGCCGGCCCCCGGCTCGGTGCAGTGGACCATGGCCGATGGCTACCTGCCGGCCATGACGACGTCCTTCACCAGGAATGACGTCAAGATCTCGGTCACCGACTTCGCCGACAAGCAGACCATCGGCGGCAGCCCGGCCGAGCTGGTCTACACCAGGGTCTCGGTGACCAACAACGGCTCGGCCGCGGTGGATGTGCCGTCCGGCCAGTCAGGCCCCGGCCTGGTCACGCTGAACGATGACCCGGACACGGTCCAGCCCGGTCAGACCGTGCGCCACGACTTCGTCGCCGCGGTGGACAGCTTCGCCGTCGGCGGCACGCTGCCCAGCGCGGCCGAGCTGACGCCGGGCGGCGCCGCGAACCCGGGCGCGCAGCCCTACGATGCCGCGTTCGCGCACATGGCCGCGTTCTGGAACCAGCGGCTGTCGGCCACCCCGACGCTGTCGCTGCCGAACGTGTCGCTGCCCGACACCAACGGGCTCGACAGCCCGGGTAAGGCGATCGATAACGCCTACAAGGCCGCGTTCGTCTACACCAGGATCGTGCAGGTCGACACGTCACCGTTCTCCGGCGCGAACAACTACGACTGGCTGCTCAACCATGACCTGCCCGGCATCCTGGCCAACCGGTTCGAGCTAGGTGACTTCACCGACGCGCAGAACCTGCTGCTCACCGGCCGGATCTCCGAGCAGCCGAACTTCAACGAGGTCGGCGCCAACTGGTACTGGGACGGCGTGTGGCGCACTCCGCTCGCCTGGGCGCAGTACCTGGAGGCGACCGGCGACGTCGCGTTCGTCAAGCAGTACTTCCACGACGACGCGAACGGCCCGAGCCAGTGGGGGCCG
>DASXMR010000122.1:0-33810 GCA_036495525.1 Streptosporangiaceae bacterium
GAAGACCAGCCCGGTGCGGCCCGAGCGCAGCGCCTCGTCGATGTCGGCAACGGTGCGCACCGCCAGCACACCGGGCGCGTGCGCCAGGTCGGCCTGCCGCATGCCGAGGTCGGTGATGATGTCGTCCTAGCGCCACGGCGCGTTCCCGGTGACGCAGGCGGTGCCGTCCATCATGTTGTCGAACACCACCGTCATCCCCGACGCCGCCAGCCCCGCGTAGCTGGCGTGCTGCCGCCCGGTGCGGTTGTAGGCGGGCGTCTCCTCCATCCGCAGCGGGAACCGGACGGGATGGTCGTGCAGGCTGATCACAGGCTGTCACGCAGCAGCCGTCCGGCCCGCTGCTGCTGCTGCGCGGTCAGCTCCGCCTGGTACGGCGGCACCCGGCCGAACTCGGGCGCGAGCTCGAAGGCGGGAAAGTCCGTGCCTGGGGTGAGGTAGGAGTACGCCGCGTAGCCGCCAGCGGCGGGCGCCTGCTCAGTCACCGCGTACCACCAGCCCCGGCTGCTGGCAGCTGGTGCGGCCCGGCCGCCAGCAGCCGCCACAGCTGCTCCCACGCGCGCATCCCCTCGCGCAGCCGGCGGATGCGCAGGAACTCGTTCGGCGCGTGCAGCTTCTCATCGGCCGTCGAGAACGAGAAGAACAGAGTCTTGATCCCCAGCACCTCCTCGAACAGCGCCGTAGCGGGCAGCGTTCCCGCGATGCAGGCCAGCAGCACCTTCTGGTCAGGGTAGACCGATTCGAGTGCCGCGGTCGCGGCCCCGATGGCCGGATGGCCGGCCGGGATCGTGTAGGCCGGCACGCGCGCCTCGTCGGGCCGCACCTCGACCCGCACGCCGTGCGGCGCGATGCCCATGACGTGCGCGGTGATCGCCTCGATCACCGCGTCCGGATCCTGGCCAGGCACCAGGCGCGCTGACAGGTGCGCGGTCGCGACGTGCGGGATGACGGTGTACTTACCGCCGCCGGTTATCCCGTTCACCTCCAGCGTCGGCCGTTCCCAGAGCCGTTCGAGGGTGGAGAAGCCGGCCTCGCCGTGCGCGTCGCCCGCCCCAAGGCCGAGCCCGGTCAGGTAGCCGGCTTCGTCGAACGGCACGGCACTGAGCTCAGCCCGGCGGGCCGCCGGCAGCGGCGGCAGGCCGGCGTAGAAGCCAGGGACGGTGACCGTCCCGGTGCTGTCGTGCAGCATGGCCAGCAGCTCGCTGAGGGCGTGCAGCGGGTTGGCCACGGTGCCGCCGTAGCGGCCGGAATGCAGGTCACCGCTGGCGCCGTGCACCACGATGTCCAGCGAGACCAGTCCCTTGGATGCCACCGACAGCGACGGCTCGTCCGGCCGCCACATGCCGCCGTCAGCGGAGATCACCAGGTCTGCTGCCAGCTCCTGGGCGCGGCTGGCCAGGAAGGCCGGCAGGTTCGGGCTGCCGATCTCCTCCTCGCCCTCGATCAGGAACTTCACGTTCAGCGGCAGCGCGCCTTCCTGGCTGAGGAACGCCTGCGCGGTCTTCGCCACCAGGTAGACGGGCCCCTTGTCGTCACTCGCGCCGCGGCCCCGCACGACGTCGCCGTCCTCGGTCAGCTCGAACGGCGGCGACAGCCACTCGGCCTCGTCGCCGACCGGCTGGACGTCGTAGTGCCCGTAGACCAGCACGGTCGGCGCGCCGGGCGCGCCGAGCCACTCGCCAAGCACAGCCGGGTGCCCGCCGGTCGGCACTACCCGCGCCCGAGCGAACTCCAGCTGGCCGGCCAGCCACCGCGCCGCCGCCCGCATGGTCGCCTCCGGCGCGTCCCGGCTGATGCTCGGCAGCGCGACGAAATCGGCCAGCTCGGCCAGGTACCCGGCGTCGCCGGGGTCAAAGGCCAGCACTGCCGCCGTCAATCGCGATCGTCTGGCCGGTCACCCAGGACGACTGCTCGGCCACGAAGAACCGGACGCCATTGGCGATGTCGTCCGGCTCGCCGAGACGGCGCATCGCGATCCCCGCGATCAGCTCGCGCTGGCCGTGCTCTCCGTAGCTCTCCCACTGGCGCTCGGTGGTCGGGTTGGACCGGATGAAGCCTGGCGCGATGCAGTTGACCGTGATGCCGAACGGCCCGAGCTCGTGTGCCATCTGCCGGGTGAAGCCAATCTGACCGGCCTTGGCGCTGGCGTAAGCCTGGATGCCGGTGCGGCTGACACTGAGGCCAGCGGCGGAGGCGATGTTGACGATGCGGCCCCAGCCGCGCTCCTTCATGGCCGGCACTACCGCGCGGGTGCACAGGAACGCGGTGGTCAGGTTCGCCTGGACGACGGCCTGCCAGTCCGCATCGGTGACCGCCTCCAGCGGCCTGCCGACCTGGCCGGCCACTCCGCCGGCGTTGTTGACCAGGATGTCCACGCCGCCTGCTGCTCCGAAGAACGCGTGCACGGCGGCCGGGTCGGTCAGATCAGCCCGATCCTTGTCCACGCAGTGCACCGTCGCGCCGTCCGCGCGCAGCGCATCGGCAATGGCAGTGCCAATCCCCTGCGCCGTTCCCGTCACCACCGCGGTCTTGCCGGATAGCGCCGTCACTGGCTGCTCCCACCGTTCACGTCCACCAGCCTGGTAACGCTGCCATCACAGGCTAGCCCGCGCAGGCACGGCGGCTTCCCGGCGGGCACGGACTCGCCTGGCTGCCCGGCTCAGCACCGGATGCAGGCCCGGTGCTCCCGCTCTGGTCAGGCCCGGCGGTGACCGCGGCCGGTGCCGCCTGGCCGCCCGGCTAAGGCGGCCTAAGGCGCAGATAAGGCATCTGCCTGATGTGCGGCGGGCGGCCTTAGCGCGAATCTCGTCACTGCGGGCCAACGGGGGCCCGTCCCTGGGCTGGAGGAGGAAGCCGTGCATGTCGTGCAGCTGAGCGCCGCCGGGGGGGAGCTGCCGTGCGTCAGCTCGCCGGAGCTCTTCTTCGCCGAGCATCCCAGCGACATCGACCAGGCCAAGCAGCTGTGCAGCTACTGCCCGGTCCGGCTTGCGTGCCTGCAGGATGCGCTGCAGCGCGCCGAGCCTTGCGGCGTCTGGGGTGGTGAGCTGCTGCTGCGCGGCTCGATCATCGCCGGAAAGCGAGCCCGCGGGCGGCCGCGCAAGACCCAAGTCGCGGCCTGAGCTCTGGCCGGGCCGGGCCGTGACCGGCCCCGCTGCCCGTGCTGGCGGTCGGCTGGCGGTGAGAGAGTCGGCAGTGAAGCATCTCGCGGCGGTGCCGCCGCGCTGAGCCAGGAGGTGATCTCGGGATGGCGGGACCCGCAATGCCCGCGTTCGTCCAGGTGGTCTTCGACACCACCAACGCGCGGGCGCTTGCCGAGTTCTACCGCGAGCTGCTCGGCCTGCAGTACCGGCCGGGGGACGAGCCGCCGCCGGACGGGGAGGCTGACCCGCGCGGCTCTGACTGGCTGGTACTGCGCAGCCCGACCGGGGCTGGCATGGCCTTCCAGCAGGTCAAGTACCTGCCCGAGGCGACCTGGCCTGAGGGTCCGATCCCGCAGCAGCTGCACATCGACCTGACCGTGCCGAGCGCGGACGACTTCGAGGCGCAGCACCAGCGGGCGCTCGGCCTTGGCGCGCGGCTGCTCTACGACCGCTCTGACGATCCGCAGGAGCCGCTGCGCGCGTACGCCGACCCGGCCGGCCATCCGTTCTGCATCTTCGTCGGCTGACCCGGCGCCTGCGGCCCCGCCGGGCAGCTCAGTCGGCTGCTGTCAGCACCCGGCGCGGGTGGACGCCGTCCACGTACCCGACGAACGGCGGGTAGATGTTGTAGCCGAGCAGCTCCTGCAGCCGCTGCGGCAAGTCGCGGACGACGGCCCTGGGCACCGCCAGGCAGTGGTTCTCCTGCGGCCGCAGCCAGCCGGCGGCGTACTCGAGGATGACGCCGAGCCGCGGCTGGCCGGTGAGGTTGGTCCCGCCGCCGTGCCACAGGCTGCCGAGGTAGATCATCACCGAGCCGGGGCTCATCGTGGCGGTCAGCACGGGGTCGGCCGCGCCTGGCTGCCGGCCAGCGGCCCACTGGTGGCTGCCGGGGACGAGCCTGGTGGCCCCGTTGCTCTCGGTGAACTCATCCAGCGGCCACATCGTGTTGAGCACGACCGGCGGATGGGGCTCGGGCAGCGGGTAGATGGCGTCGTCGCGGTGCAGGATCTGCGCCCGCTCGCCCGGCCCGATCCGGATCCCGACCGGGGCGCTGAGCTGGTAGTGCCCGAGCGCGTCGTCGAGCACGGCGAGCATCAGCGGGTGGATGGCAGCCTGGTCGAAGGTCCTGGTCTTGGCGAACAGCGCGTAGACCCGCTGGGTCGAGAAGCCCTCGAACGCATTGCGGCCGGTCGGCGTCGCCCCCAGCACCCGGCTCAGGTCGGCCCTGGCCGCCGCCACGTCGGCGGGCGGCATCAGCCCGGTGACGATCACGTAGCCATGCTCGGCCAGCAGGTCCGCGATGCCGCCGCCGGTCGCGGCGGCCGCGGCGACCTGCACCATCAGCCCAGCTCCGGCATGACCTCGGCGGCTAGCCGCTCCATCTGCTCGGCCTGGTCGGTCAGCGGGTTCAGCAGGATCAGCCCGGCCCCGGCGGCTGCTACCTCGCGCAGCCCGCGCACGCAGTCGGCTGGCCGGCCGGTGACCGTCACCGGCGTCATGTCCCGGCTGCCGCCGAGCCCGTACAGCTCGTCGAGCGCGGCACCCAGCTGCTGCCTGGCCCGCGCGGCGTCGTCGTCCACCGCCACGTACACGCGCTTGGCGATCGGGAAGCTGGCCGGATCCCGGTCCTGCGCGGCGAGCTCGCGCCGGACGGTGCCGACCTGGCTGGCGAACTGCTCGGTGGTGACTGAGCCCGCGCCGATGAAGCCGTCGCCGAGCCGCACCGCACGCTGCAGCGCGTCCGGGTGGCTGCCGCCGAACCAGACCGGCGGGCCAGGCCGCTGCACCGGCTTCGGCTCCATAGCCGCGTCGTCGAGCTGCCAGAACCGCCCGTGGAAGGTGACCCTGGGCTCGGACCACAGCTTCTGCATGAGGCGCAGGCCCTCGGTGAACCTCGAGACGAAGCCGTCCGGCTCGAGCCCGAAGGCCGCGAACTCCCTGCCCCGGCCGCCGACGCCGATGCCCACGTCGAGCCGGCCACCGGTGAGCTGGTCCAGGGTGCTGAGGCTCTTGGCCAGGTGCACCGGGCTGTGCAGCGGGGTGACCAGGACGGCGCAGCCCAGCCGCAGGTGCTGCGTGCACGCGGCCGCGTAGGCCAGCGTCTCGGCCGGCCCGAGCTGCGGCGCCGTGCCGAGGATCTGCTGCTGCGTCCAGCCGCTGGCGAAGCCGAGTTCCTCGGCCCGGCGCAGGTACTCGCGCATCGCTGCCGCGTCGAACGCACCGTCCGGGACTCCCTGCGGGATGGCGATCGCGAAGCGCACGTGTCGAGCCTAGCCCCGTCCTGCGGCTTCGGGCGAGCAGCTCAGGGCCGTCGCTCCGCCCTATGGTGACGACCGTTATGAGAGCGCCATAACGCCGTCGCGCTGATACGTTGAAAAGGCATCGGGTGGCCGACCGGAAGGGGTGTATGCGCATGGACAGGATGCTGACCAGCGGGGACCTTGAGCTGCTGCGCAAGGACTTTGCCGCCAACCCCGCCTACCGGCTGGCGCAGAACGCGGTGACCAGGGTCACCGTCGACGACGTCGCGATCAACCGCGAGATCATCAACAGCACTGACCACTCCCAGGAGGTGCTGCTTGACGACTGGAAGGTCACTAACCAGCAGCGCAGCGGCCGCTGCTGGCTGTTCGCTGGGCTCAACCTGCTGCGCGTCGGCGCGATGCGGAAGATGGGCCTCAAGGAGTTCGAGTTCTCCCAGAACTACGCCATGTTCTGGGACAAGATCGAGCGGGCCAACTACTTCCTCGAGGCCGTCATCGAGACGGCCGATCGTGACATCGACGACCGGACCGTGGCGTACCTGCTCGACGCAGCGGCCGACGACGGTGGCCAGTGGAACATGTTCGCCGCCATCGTCGGCAAGCACGGCCTGGTGCCGAAGGCGGTCATGCCGGAAACGCAGAGCTCCTCCGATACCGGCCGGATGAACTCGGTGCTGCGCACCCTGCTGCGGCAGGGCGCCAGGTCGGTGCGCGCGGCGGCCGCGACCGGCGGGCAGGACGCAGCCAGGGCGGAGAAGGCGGGCCTGCTGCAGGTCATCCACCGGGTGCTGTGCATTCACCTCGGTACGCCGCCGGACCGGTTCGACTGGCAGTGGACCGACTCCGACCGCAAGTTCCACCGCGACGGCGAGCTCACCCCGCAGGAATTCGCCGCGAAGTACGTGGAACTGCCCGTCAGCGAGTACGCCTGCCTGGTGCACGACCCGCGGTCATCAAGCCCGGTCGGGCGGACCTTCACCGTCGAGTACCTCGGCAACGTGCTCGGCGCGCCGCCGGTCACCTACCTCAACGTCGAGATGTCAGTGATCAAACAGATCGCCGCCCGGACGCTGCAGGACGGCGAGCCGGTCTGGTTCGGCTGCGACGTCGGCAAGATGATGAGCACCGAGTACGGCGTGTGGGATGCCCGGCTGTATGACCTGCCGTCGGTCTACGACACGGCGTTCACCCTGAGCAAGGCCGACCGGCTGGTGTTCCACGAGACCCAGATGACCCACGCCATGCTGTTCACCGGGGTGGACCTGGCCGGCGGCGCGCCGCGGCGCTGGCGGGTGGAGAACAGCTGGGGCGCGGACAAGGGCAAGGACGGCTTCTACACGATGAACGACTCGTGGTTCGACGAGTACGTCTTCGAGATCGCCGCCCGGCGCAGCGCGCTGCCCGCCGAGCTCCAGCAGGCGCTCGACACCACGCCGATCGTGCTGCCTGCCTGGGACCCGATGGGATCGCTCGCCCGCTGACCCGCGCGGCGGCCAGGCACCCGCCTGACTGCTAGGCCGGGTGCCTGGCCGCCCTCCGGGATACGATCACCGCAATGAACCCGCTATCGGGCGTGCTCTCCGAGGCCTGGCAGATGTACCGGCGCTACGCCGCGCACCTGCTGCTCATCTCGTTCGTTATCTATGTCGCAGCGGCCATCGTCGCAGCCGTGCTCGACCTGCCGGGCGGCCTGGTTGGCGGGCTGCTTGCCCTGATCGCCCAGCTCCTGGCCGCCTTCCTGCTGCAGGCCGCGCTGGTCAAGGCCGTGCAGGACGTCCGGGACGGCCGGGTCGACATGTCGCTGAGCGATACCGTCTCGGCGGCGACCCCGTTCATCTGGCCGGTCGCGGCCGCGTCGGTGCTGGCCGGCATCGCCATCGCCATCGGGCTCGCCCTGCTGATCGTCCCCGGCCTGATCCTGATCACCATCTGGGCGGTGATCATCCCAGTGATCGTGCTTGAGCGGTCGAGCGCGCTGGCCAGCTTCGGCCGGAGCCGGCAGCTGGTCCGCGGCCGCGGCTGGCACGTGTTCGCCACGCTGGTGCTGGTGTTCCTGATCCTGCTGATCGCCGACCTGGCCTTCGACCTGATCTTCTCGGCGCTGCCGGTGCTGCTGCGCAGCGGGCTGGCCACCATCATCTCCGGCACCCTGGTGGCGCCGTTCCTGGCGCTGGTGGTGACGCTCGTCTACTACCGGCTGTCCGGCATCGAGGCGCCCGGCGAGTCCTGGCCGCCGCGCTGACCAGCTAGCCGGGCACGGCGCTTGCAGGCGGCTGCGGCAGGGTGGAGTCATGACCGTGCCGTTTCCCAGCCCGACCAGCCCGGTGCCTGGCCGCGCCGAGGTGTTCCTCGGCTACCTCGACTACTTCCGGTCGCGGCTGCTCGACAAGATCGCGGCCCTGCCGCCGCAGGCACAGCGCAGCAGCAGCCTGCCGTCCGGCTGGACGCCGCTTGAGCTGCTCAGGCACCTGGCTTACGTCGAGCTGCGCTGGCTGGAGTGGGGCTACGAGGGCAAGGACGTCGGCGATCCGTGGGGTGACCAGCGGGACGGCCGGTGGTACCTGGCACCCGGTGAGACGCTGGCGGACCTGACGGCCGCGCTGCAAGCGCAGGCCGCCCGCACCAGCGCGATCGTCAGGTCGCATGAGCTGGACGAGGCCGGGCAGCCGGGCGAGCGGTGGGACGGCGCTGAGCCGGCGACGCTGGAGCGGGTGCTTTTTCACCTGCTGCAGGAATACGCCAGGCACGCCGGCCACCTGGATATCGTCGCCGAGCTGGCCGGCGGCGAGCCGGGGGAGTGAGCCAGCGGGCCAGCCGGCTCGCCAGCTGCCTCGCTGACCGGCGGAGCCGCCGCCAATACGCCGCCGCCGATGCCGATCGGGTCGCCGCCGTAGATCAGGTACCGATAAGGTCTGAAATGGTATGCGCATCCTCCTTCGCCTTACGGCGGCAGCCATGGCGGGCGGCGCCGTCGCCGGGGCCATCGTTGCCTGGGCACCCAATGCCTCGGTGTCGTCATCGGCCTTTTCCGCGGAGCACTTCCGGCCCGCCGGGCGCAGCGGGGTGCCCGCCGCGCCGTCACCAGCCCAGCCGGCGGAGGTATCGGCTACCTGGCAGCCGTACCGGGGGCCGGGCAGCACCGGCCCGAGCCGGGTGCTGGCCAGGGGCGTCGCGCTCGCCGACCCGGCCGCCGGGACCCTGCTGTGGAGTCGCAGCCTCAATACCGAGCGGCCCATCGGCAGCGTCACCAAGGTGATGACCGCGCTGGTGGTCATCCGCGCTGGGCACCTGAACCGGAAGATAAGGGTGCCGAAGGCGGTCATCCCGTACGTGAACAAATACTCCGGTGACAGCGCCGGGCTGCATCCCGGCGACCTGCTGACAGCCCGCCAGCTGCTGGAGGCCATGCTGCTGCCGTCCGGCTGCGACGCCGCCTACACGCTGGCGGTGGCCTACGGGCCCGGCATGCCGGCCTTCCTGGCGAAGATGAACGCGACCGCGCGTCAGCTCGGCATGCTGCACACGCGTTTCACCAGCCCCGACGGGCTGCCCTACCCCACCGAGACCTCGACCTACTCCACCCCGGCCGACCTGCTCACGCTGGGGCTGAATGCGATGAAATCCCCGGTCGTCCGCGAGATCGTGGGGCAGCGGCTCTACCAGATACCGAAAGGGCCTGGCCACCATCACTACTGGTGGGGCAATACCAACGACCTCATCGGCGGCTATCAGGGCGCCCAGGGCATCAAGACCGGGTACACCGACGCCGCGCTGCACTGCCTGCTATTCCAGGCCGCCCGCCGGGGCAGGACCCTGCTCGGCGTCGTGCTCGGCAGCCCGGCTACCGGACCGGAGTCCGGGGCCGTGAACGCCGCCCGCGTGCTCAACTGGGGCTTCGGCCTCAAGGACGACCGGGCCTGATGGCCACCCGGCTGGTGCACCTCGCGCACGACGCGCAGGACCCAGCGCGGCTCGCCCGGTTCTGGTCGGCAGCGCTCGGCTGGCGCATAGCACTCGAGAAGGCCGGCGTGGTGGCTATCTGCCCGCATGGCTACGCCTACCCGGAGCCGGGCGCGGTGCCGCTGGTCTTCGTCGCAGTGCCTGGCGCCAAGGCAGGCCAGAACCGGGTCCACCTGCACCTGGCGACCAGCTCGGCGGCGCACCAGCAGGAGCTGACCGAGCACCTGATCGGGCTTGGCGCCAGCCGGGCCGACATCGGCCAGGGCGGCGGGCCCTGGGTCGTGCTGACCGACCCCGAGGGCACGCACTTCTGCGTGCTCACCCCCTGCTGACGTGCCGCCGCGCCCAGCGCGCTGGCCGGGCCAGGCGTCCGGACTCGCGGAGCCGGCTGCCGGCACCGCAGCTGCGCCCGGCCGCCGGCAAGTCTCCTGCACGCCAGGTTCACCCGGCCTGCGCGCGGGCAGGGTTAACTGACGGTCCGGGTCGAGATCGGGAACGGGGGACCTGCGGTGGCTGATTGTGACGGCCCGAGCCGTCAGCAGGCGGCGCGGGCCAGGCTGGCAGGCTGCGGCTGCCGATGATCGACCTGTCCACGCTGGCCATAGACTCGCCGATCTCGTACGCGGTAGCCGTGCTGCTGCCGGCCTTCGACGCTGTGGTGCCGATCCTGCCCAGCGAGACTGCCGTCATCGCGCTCGGCGTGGCGACGGCCGGCAGCACCGATCCGCGGATCTTCGTGCTGGTCGCGCTGGCCGCCTTCGGCGCCTTCGCCGGCGACAACCTGTGCTATTACCTCGGCCGCCGGTTCGGCCCGCGGGTCGAGCGCCGCTTCCTGTCCGGCGAGAAGGGCGCCAAGGGGCGGGCCTGGGCCGAGCAGGCGCTGGCCAGGTTCGGCGCCTGGCTGATCATCAGCTGCCGGTTCATTCCTGGCGGGCGCACGGTGGTGACGCTCACCTGCGGGCTGATTGGCTACCCGCGCCGCAGCTTCGTGCCTGCCACCGCGGTCGCCGGCCTGATCTGGGCCAGCTATGCCTTCGCCATCGGCCGGATCGGCGGCGCGGCATTCGAGCGGCGGCCGTGGATCGGGCTGCTGCTAGGCCTCGGCGTTGCGCTGGCCGTCAGCGGCCTGGTCGAGCTGGTGCGGCGCAGCGGGCTGTGGCGGCGGCTGCGCGGCCGGGGCCGGGCGGCCGGGGCCGGCGGCCAGGCGCCAGACGGCCAGGACGCGGGACAGGCAGACGGCAGCGGGCCTGGCGCGCAGCTGCCGCAACGCGCTGGCGGCCGGCGCTCGGGCAGGCCATGATCGGCTGATAAGCCGACGAAAGGATCAGCCATGCCCGCAGTGCCCGCCCCGTCCCAGGCTGCGGGCCAGCTGATCGGCGCGCAGGGGCTTATCTCCAGCCTGGTGGCGGCGGGGGTAGACGTCTGCTTCGCCAACCCAGGCACCTCGGAGATGCACTTCGTGCACTCGCTGGACTCGGTACCGCAGATGCGGGGCGTGCTCGCGCTCTTCGAAGGCGTCGCCACTGGCGCCGCCGACGGCTATGCACGGATCACCGGCCGGCCGGCCGCTGTGCTGCTGCACCTCGGCCCCGGCCTCGGCAACGGGCTGGCGAACCTGCATAACGCGCGCCGCGCGCACAGTCCGGTGCTGTGCATCGTCGGCGCGCACGCGACCAGCCACGAGCGGTACGACGCACCGCTGCAGTCCGACATCGAGGCCGTCGCCCGCTCGGTCTCCGGGTGGGTCGGCAAGCCAGGCAGCACCCGCTCCCTGTCGCACGAGGCGATGCGCGCGGTTGAGGCCACCCGCCTGGACGGCGGCCAGGTAGCGACCCTCGTGCTGCCCGCCGACGTGTCGTGGGGCGCCGGCGGGGTGGTCGCGCCGGCCAGGCCAGTACCGCAGCCGGACCCGGTCGACGCGGGCGCCGTCCATGCGGTGGCCGGGATCCTGCAGGGCGGATCGGCCTCGCTGCTGCTCCTCGGCAGCCGGGCGCTGACCGAGCGCGGGCTGCGCGCGGCCGGGCGGATTGCCGCGGCGACCCGCGTGAGGCTGCTGGCCGAGGCGCATCCGGCGCGGATGGAGGGCGGTGCCGGGCTGCCCTGGGTGCAGCGGGTGCCATATCGCGCCGAGCAGGCCGAGGAACGGCTGGCCGGCACGCAGGACCTCATCCTCGCCGGGGCGCGCGCGCCGGTGACGTTCTTCGCCTACCCGGACCGGGACGGTGACCTGGTGCCCGACGGGTGCACGGTCACCGTGCTGTCCGACCACGCGCAGGACACCGAGGCGGCACTCGACCAGCTGGCCGAGCTGGTCGGAGCGCCAGCCAGCGCTGCGCTGGCCCCGGCGGCGGCAGCGGCCGGCAGCGACGGCTCGCCGTCCGGCCCGCTGAGCGTGGGCAGCCTGGCCGCGGTGATCGCTGCCACGCTGCCCGAGCACGCGATCGTCGTCGACGAGGCGAACACCTCGGGCATCGCGCTGCCCGGCGCGCTGGCAGCCGCGCCGCGGCACACCGTGCTGACGCTGACCGGGGGAGCGATCGGCCAGGGCATGCCGGTCGCCACCGGCGCCGCGGTAGCGGCCCCTGACCGCCGGGTGCTGTGCGTCGATGCGGACGGCAGCGCCCTGTACACGATCCAGTCGCTGTGGACTCAGGCCCGCGAGCACCTCAACGTGACCACCGTCGTGGTCAACAACGCGGCCTACGCGGTGCTGCGGCTCGAGCTGGCCAGGGTCGGCGCCGGCCAGGCCGGCGAGCACGCAGCCAGCATGCTGTCGCTCGCCAGCCCGACTCCCGACTTCACTCAGGTCAGCCGCGGGCTCGGGGTGCCCGCCAGCCGGGTCACCACCGCCGAGGAACTGCACCGGGCGCTGCGCTACGGGTACGCCGCCGACGGTCCTTACCTGATCGAGGCGATCGTCCCGCCGCTCATCTGACCTGCTGCAGGGCGGCCGGCACCAGCCGCGCGCCCGGCGGGTCAAGGCCGGCCGCCCGCATCAGCTCCAGGTCAGCCAGGATCAGCTCGCGGCCGGTGCGTTCCTTCGCGGGGTAGTAAGTGGCAGCCAGCCGTGTGCTGCAGGATCCGGATCGCGCCGCGCTCGCACAGGGGCTGCGCGGTGCCCGGCCGCAGCGCCGCGGCGCGGCCGAAGTCCGCCGCGGCGCCCTCGTAGTCGCCGAGCATCCGGCGGCACCGGCCCGAGCCGTGCACCGCCTGGTAGTCCGACGTGTCGGCGTCAAGCGCCGCGGTGAAGTCAGTCAGCGCAGCCTGGTAGTCGCCGGCGCGATAGAGCGCCCAGGCTCGCCGCGGCGCGCCATGGCCGTGCTGCTCTGCTGTCACGCTGGCCGGAGTCCTTCCTCGGTCGCCGCGTCGCGCCGACGTGGGCAGTATGCCTGGCTGGCGCGGTGCGCCCGGATCAGGGGCATCTGCCCGCCCTGCGCCATGTCCTTGCTGGTCCCGCAATTGCCTACCAGATCGCTCGGCAAGTTAACGGACAGCGGGCGTCATCCATTCCGGGTGAAATAACGCTGACCCCCTCCCCGAAGGCTCGCGAAGATGGTAGAAATACCTGGGTTCGGCTGAACGGAGACGATCAGCCGTGCCCGGGGGCCGCACCAGCTAAACATGAAAATCCTGTAGTCCGTTTGGTGAATGCCCGGCAAATAGCCGGCTTTCACCTTGTGCGAAATAAGCACTACGTAAAAAGAACGGGGAATCAGGTGGTAAAGGCCAGGGTGGCGCTGCGGCTGACTGCCGCGGCGACGGCGGTCGCCGTCCTGACGGGAGCTGCGGCCAGCGCCTCGACGTTCACTCCGAGCTCGCCTGCACTGGGCGCGCGAGGGCCGGCCGGCCAGGGGGCGGGCGGCGGGCCGGGGAAGACTGGCGGCGTGCCAACCGCTGCCGACCGCAATGCGGTACTGCCCGACTCAGCCGGACCGGGCGCGCTGGTAAATACGAACACGTTCTGCCATACGCTCGACTTCCGGCGGGTCAAGAAAGACAATATTGTCCGTAACGCTATTTTCCATCCCGATGTCGATAAGCAGTGCCTGACGACACCGCCATCGCGGCGGCCGGCCTTCCGGGTATCCCGGTCAACGGCGCACCTCCCGGATGGCAAGGTCTCTGCTTTCCCGGAGATCTTCACCGGCTGCCTGTGGAATCGCTGCACCCAGGACACCCGCTTCCCTAAGCAGGTGTTCAGCCTCCGGTACAGCGCGCAGACCACCTGGGAGACCCGGCTGCGCTCGGGCGGCCTGTGGAACGCGGCCTATGACATATGGGTATTCAGGCACCGGCACACGACCGGTCAGGCCCGCGGCGCCGAGCTGATGATCTGGCTGAAAACGCACGGCATGGGCAAGCCTCAAGGCTGGCCGATTTACACCATTGACGGGCGCCGGTGGTGGCTTGAGCACTGGGTTACCACCGACGGCAAGGGCAATTTCTGGAACTACCTGCAGTTCCGGCGGGTCCATCCGGTCAACCACGTGCACAACCTGAAGCTGAAGCCCTTCTTCAAGGTGGCCGAGCAGCGCGGGCTGATCAAGCCCAGGTGGTGGATCGAGGACGTCGCGGCCGGGTTCGAGATCTGGTCCGGCGGCCAGAACCTGCGCACCAGGTGGTTCTCCAACAAGGGCTTTGGCGCCAGGCGCTGACGTCACATGCTTGCGCGGCCGGGTGTGCATGGTGGCCGCGCGTTCGCCCGGGGCGGAAGCCGGGGGAGGCGCAGTGCCCGGCGGTCACGGCTCAGATGGCGCGCCGGGCACCGCTGATACTGCCCGGGCCCGGGGGAATGGGTCCCAGGCAGATCGTGCCCCTCAGTGCGACTACCCCTCCCGCGGGACTCAAACATCCGGCAGGCCAGGGCCGGCCAGCCGGCCGCGTGGCAGTGGCGGCGCTGTACCCGGTCCGCGCTGCCGGGCGGCGCCGTGGCAGGTGCTGATCAGCACGGCGCAGGCGCTACGCTGGCCCCTGCGTCAGAATCGGAGGTGGCCGATCGTGCGGATCTCGCAGTGGACGGCCGGCGTCGCTGCGGTAGTCGTGGTGGCCGCCGTCGCCGTCGGCGTGGTCTCCCAGCTGGGACCGCCGCGCCAGGTCGGCACCTCCGTCGGCCTGGTCACCGCGCCGGCCGACAGCACCACGTCCCCGCCGCCGGTGGTGCTGCCCACCGATCCGTTCCTTGGCGACCGCTGCGCGATGGGCTGGTCCTCGTCTTCTCCCGGCGCGGTGTTCGCGCTCGGCAAGAACCCGGGCGGTCAGACGGTCGCCGGCACCTACCTGCCGCCCGTGCAGGGCTACCTGCTCAAGCTGGTAAACGACTCGAGTCACGACGCCGAGGTCACCGGCTTCAGCGTCGCCTTTTTTAACGAGCTGGGCGAGGAAATCAGCACCGACACCGAGCAGTGGCCAGATCCGAAGTTCCTGGCTCCCGGTCAGTCGCTGAGCTGGATCGAGGAGGCCGGCGCAGACCTGGGCGGCAACCTGGTAGCCGGCGGCAACGCGTCCGTCCCGCCCAACGCGATCACCTGCCAGCTCGCGACGTGGGCAAGCCCGCAGTCCACACCGACCGCGGCAGCGTCCCAGCCCTGATCCGGCTGGGGCCTGATCCCGGCCCGGCCAGGTCCCGGTACGCGCGAGTCCCGCTCAGTCCCTGACCCTGGCCGGAGCGCCCGGCTCAGCGGTCAGGACCGGACGCGCGTCCTCCGCGCCGGGGTGGATGTAGCGGCCGCCGCGCAGCAGCGACGCCAGCGCCGCGACCGCCGCCAGCGCCGCGGCCACGATGAAAACCACGACCAGGCCGTGATGCACCGGCCCGGAGATCAGCTGCGGGAAGAACGCCCGGCCAGTGAGCACGCGACTGGCCCCGGCCGGCAATGTCGACAGCACGCCGGCCGCTTGCAGCAGGTGCTGCACCGGGTTGACCCCGAGTACCGCGGCGAACAGCGACGAGACCGGCGGCAGGCTGCCGATGTGCTGCGCGACGCCGTGCGGCACCCCGTGCTGCTGCAGCCCGCTGGTCAGCGTCTGCGGCAGGGTTGCTGCCAGCCCGGCGACCATCAGCGAGAAGAACACGCCGATCGACAGTGCGGTGCCCGAGTTCTGGAACG
The DNA here is from genome assembly GCA_036495525.1 of Streptosporangiaceae bacterium. Lineage (GTDB taxonomy): Bacteria > Actinomycetota > Actinomycetes > Streptosporangiales > Streptosporangiaceae > DASXMR01. The sequence goes on from DASXMR010000122.1 coordinate 15,469, forward strand.
TCGACCGCATGCCGGAGGCAGCGCCCCGGTGCCTGGCGGGGACGCTGCTCATGATCGACGAGGAGTTGGGTGCCGCGAACATGCCGCTGCCGATCCCGTTCACGGCGATCAGCAGCGCGAACGCCCAGTAGGGGAAGTTGGCGGGCAGCAGGATCAGGCCGATGAAGGTGGCGCCGAAAACGATCATCCCGGCGGTGGCGAAGCCCCGAGCGCCGAACCGGTCCGACAGGGTTCCCGACAGCGGCCCGGCCACCAGGAAGCCCGCGGTCAGCGGCAGCAGGTAGATGCCCGCCCACAGCGGCGTGTCGGCGAAGCTGTAGCCGTGCAGCGGCAGCCAGATCCCCTGCAGCCAGATGATCAGCATGAACTGAAACCCGCCGCGGGCGATGGCGACGACCAGTCCGGCGATGCTGCCCGCCGTGAAGGCCCGGATCCGGAACAGGCTGAGCTGGAACATCGGCGCGGCTACCCGGGTCTCGATCACCGCGAACGCGGCGAGCAGCGCGATCCCGCCGGCCAGCAGGCCGTAGACCGACGGGTTGAGCCAGCCCATGGTGTGCCCGCGGTAGGGCTGGATGCCGTCAGTGATGGCGATGAGCACGGCCCCGAGCCCGACCGCGAAAGTGACGTTGCCCCACCAGTCGATCCGGTCCCGGTGCCGCTCGCCGGTCTCGCGCAACCGCAGGTAGGCCCACAGGGTCCCGAACACGCCGACCGGCACGTTGATCCAGAACACCGCGCGCCAGTCCCAGGCGGCGAGCAGCCCGCCGGCCACCAGGCCGATGAACTGGCCCGCCAGGCCGGCAATCTGGTTGACGCCCAGCGCGAAGCCGCGCCGGTCAGCCGGGAAGGCGTCGGTGAGGATCGCGGCCGAGTTGGCCATCAGCATGGAGCCGCCGACGGCCTGCAGTATCCGCCAGCCGATTAGCCAGAGCGCGCCGTGCCCGCCCATGAAGGGGTCGAACGACAGCAGCACCGAGGCGATGGTGAACACCACGAAGCCGGCATTGTAGATCCGCACCCGGCCGAACATGTCCCCGAGCCGGCCGAGGGTGACCACGAGCACGGCCTGCACCAGCCGGTAGCCCATGATCATCCACAGCAGGTAGAAGATGTTGCCCGGTGCCAGCGGGTCGAGGTGGATGCCCCGGAAGATGGCGGGCATCGCGATGATGACGATGGACCCGTCGACGGTCGCCATGAACATCGCTGCCGTGGTATTCGCCAGCGCTACCCACTGGTAGCCCGAACTCGCCGCCCGGCTGGCGGCGCCGGTCACCGGCCGGCCTGAGGCGGCCTCCGCCGGGCGTCCGGCGTCCGTACGGTCGCCCGGCCCGTTGCTTGCGCGATCCTGCCCGCCCGCCGCCATCAGATGCTCTGCGCCAGCCGCTCGAGCAGCGGCGCGGCCGTCATCAGCTGCCGTACCTCCAAGCGGGTGAAGTTCGCGGCCAGCGCCTTGGCCAGGTGCTCTGTCCGCAGGTTCCGCCGGTCCTGCAGCACCTTGCGCCCGGCTTCGGTGAGCGACAGCACCGCACGCCTGCCGTCACGCGGGTCGGACCGGCGCGCCACCAGGCCGCGGGCCTCAAGCGCGCCGAGCGTGGCGCCCATGGACTGGGGGCTGATCTGCTCGATCCTGGCCAGCTCGGCGGACGTCGCCGGGCCCACCCGGTCCAGCCGGACCAGCGCGGACCGCTCCGGCAGCGACAGCTCACCCTCGACATGCACCTGGCGCAGCCGCCAGCGCAGCAGCCCGATGCTCACGTGCAGTGCCGCTGCGACGCTCCCGGCATCCGGATCCTCAGCCATAAGCTAAGGCTAACCTGATCAGTTTGGCCTTAGTGGACTGGGCCTCGCCTGACCGCGCGGTCAGCGTCGCCGTCTGGCGATGGCATCCTGATTCAGCAGGCGCTGGCGGCGAGCGCTGACCGGCGCCAGCTGACGGCCAGTTACCCAGGGGGACCCGGTGGAAGGGCAGCAGCTGTACCCGGAGATCGAGCCGTACCGGACCGGGATGCTCCAGGTCGAGCCAGGCCAGAGCATCTGGTGGGAGGAATGCGGCAACCCGGCCGGCCGGCCGCTGCTCGTCGTGCACGGCGGTCCCGGCGGCGGCTGCGTGCCGGCCATGCGCCGCTGGTACGACCCGGCCGCTTACCGGATCATCCTGTTCGACCAGCGCGGCTGCGGTCGCAGCGTGCCGCATGCCAGCGATCCGGCCGTGTCGCTGGCGGCGAACACCACCTGGCACCTGGTCGCGGACATGGAACAGCTGCGGACCGAGCTGGGTGTCGATCAGTGGGTGCTGTCCGGCGGCTCCTGGGGGTCGGCGCTGGCGCTCGCGTACGCGCAGCGGCACCCGGACCGGGTGGCGGCGATGGTGCTGCGCGCCATTTTCACCCTGCGGGAGAGCGAGATCCGGTGGACCTATCACGACGGGGCCTCGCAGCTGCTGCCGGAGCGGTGGGCTGAGTTCCGCGGCGCGATCCCGGCCGCCGAGCGGGGCGACCTGGTCGCCGCCTACCGGCGACGGTTCGAGTCACCGGACCGCCAGACGCGGGTCAGCGCGGCGCAAGCATGGACCAGGTGGGAGACCGCCGGGATGCTAGCCGAGCCGGAGCCTGACGTCGAGGCGCTGTTCGCGGGGCCGGACTTCGCCGTGGCCTTCGCCAGGATCGAGAGTCACTACGTCGCCCACCGCGGCTTCCTGGCCGAGGGCCAGCTGCTGCGCGAGGCCGGCCGGCTTCGCGGCATCCCGGCGATGATCCTGCAGGGCCGGTACGACCTGTGCACGCCCCCGGTGACCGCGTGGGATCTGCACCGCGCCTGGCCGGAGGCCGGCTTCCAGATCATCGATGACGACGGGCACCGGCTCACCGGGTCCGCCGCGCAGATGATCGCAGCCACGGACCGGTTCGCGCGACTGTAGCCGACGGCGGCGGCCAGCCGCGTTCTGCCAGGGTGTGCCTAACCTGACCGCGGGCTCTTGGGCTGGAAGTCGATGCGCATCACGACGCGCCGCGGAGTGGGGTGGGTGATCTCGGTGAACCCGGCGTCGGCGAAGATGCCGCGGCTGCCGACGTAGAGCTCGCCCCAGGTCAGGGCACGGCCCGGCTCGGTGACCATCGGATAAGCCTCAACGGCCCGGGCACCGCGCCGCCGGGTGAAGCCGGGCGTCGCGGCTGCGAGCGCCGCGCTGACGCCGCGGCGCCGGACGCCGACCCGGGTGACGAAGCAGGTGACCGGCCCGCTCGCCGGCGCTCAGCGCCCGCCACTGGGCTGCCGGGGTCCTGAACCACTGGCACTGGCATCTGGCCGCCTCCCCGCGGGCGCCCAGGATGTCCTGCAGATGCTGCCAGGCCGCCTCGTTGGCCGGCCTGACGGTGATCGCGTCGCGGCGGGTCGGCTGCATCCTTGACCTCCCGATCTGCGGAGTCGCACGGGGCGCGTCGCCGGGCCGCGCGGCACGATTACGGACCAGGGTGCATCAACCTACTGACACTGAGCGCGGGTCGCGCAGGCAGCGCCGCGAGCGGCCGGCCGCCAGAGGGTACCTCTCGGCCCGGCCAGCGTTCATGAAGTTGTCACTGGAGCTCGCGACCGCAGCCCGGCAGACTGGGGCATGAGCATCGGCTGGCTGACAGGGACGGGCCGGGGGATCAGCTGAGCGCCTGCCGCGGCCCGTGTGCCGATGCGCCGCAACTCACGGGGGGCCGCCATGCCTGACACCAGCCGTTTCCTGCAGGGCTCGTTCGCGCCGGTCAAGGAGGAAGTCTCGGCTGCCGACCTGCCCGTGACCGGTCAGGTGCCCGCCGAGCTTAACGGCCGCTACCTGCGTAACGGGCCGAACCCGCTCGGCCTGGACGACCCGGGCTATCACTGGTTCCTCGGCGCCGGCATGGTGCACGGGGTGCGGCTGCGGGACGGCAAGGCGGAGTGGTACCGCAACCGCTGGGTGCGCTCGAAGGCGGTCTCGGCGGCACGCGGCGAGCAGTGGGCTGCGGGCCCGGTGCACGAGAACATGGATTTCGCCGCGAACACGCACATCATCTTCCACGGCGGCCGGACGCTGGCCACGGTCGAGGCCGGGCCGCTGCCGTACGAGCTGACCTATGAGCTGGACACGGTCGGCCCCTGCGACTTCGGCGGCACCCTGCCCGGCGGCTTCGCCGCGCACACCAAGCTCGACCACGCGACCGGCGAGCTGCACGCCATCGCCTACTTCTGGGCCTGGGATCACGTGCAGCACGTGGTGGTCGGCGAGGCCGGCACCGTCGTCCGCACGACCGACATCGCCGCGCCTGGCGGGCCGATGATGCATGACTTCGCGCTCACCGGCCGCTATGTGGTGCTGCTTGACCTGCCGGTCACCTTCAGCCTGAACGCCGTCACCGAGGGGCGGGAGCTGCCGTACGTGTGGAATCCGGAGCATCAGGCCAGGGTTGGCCTGCTGCCCAGGGACGGCAGCGGGCCTGTGCGCTGGATCGAGATCGAGCCGTGCTGGGTGTTCCACTGCCTGAACGCCTACGACGACGGCGACCGCGTGGTGGTCGACCTGTGCCAGTACAGCGAGTCCTTCGACGTGTCGACGCTGTGGGTGGCGCACGGCCCGGTCACCCTGGACCGGTGGACGATCGACCCGCAGGCCGGCACGGTCAGCCAGCAGCGGCTTGATGACCGGGGCCAGGAGTTCCCGAGGGTCGACGACCGGATCGTGTCGCGGCAGCACCGCTACGGCTACAGCGCCGTCATCGGCGAGGTGAACGAGGCCATCACGGCGTCCGGCGACTTCGCCGACGACGCGTTCGCGAACGCGATCATCCGGCACGATGTCAGCAACGGCAGCAAGCTCACGCACGAGTTCGGCCGGGACGCGACAGTGGGGGAGGCGGCGTTCGCGCCCGCGTCGCCCGGCGCGGCCGAGGACGACGGCTACGTCATGGCGTTCGTGCACAACCCCGACCGGGGCGCTTCGGACCTGGTGATACTCGCGGCCCAGGATTTCGCCGGCGAGGCCGTCGCCCGCGTCCACCTGCCCGGCCGGGTTCCCCTCGGCTTCCACGGCAACTGGATCCCCGACCGCTGAGCGATTGCCGCTGCGGCGCCAGCCGCCGCGACAGCGCCGCGCCGGCGGGCGCCGCGACAGCGCCGCGCCGGCGGTTCGCGCAGCCGGTGGCGAACCGTGGCCGCTCGCCGGGCGCGAGCCGGAGGCGATCGGAGCCGCCAGCTGAGGTATCCGGTCAGCTCTCGCCGAGGACAGCGACGAGCATCCGGACGAAGCGGGGGACGGCGTCAGGCTCTCCGGCGCTGCGGGTGGGGTTGAGCTCGCCGATCGACAGCGCCCGCAGCCGTGGATCGCTCGCCGCCGCCAGCAGCGCCTCGGCCAGCTGATCCAGGGTGGGGCCGGCGTTGCGACCGTCGGTGCTCTCCGCGAACGGCGCATCGGTGAAGTCGAGGACATCGACGTCGACGTGCACGGCGAGCGGACCGGCGGGCAGGACGCCAAGCGCAGCGATGGCGCTGGCTCGCGGGTCGGCTGCCAGCACCGTGCTGGACGTCACCCGCAGTGCGAGGCGATCGGCCTGCTCGCGTTCCCACGGGGTAGCCCAGCTCGCGTCGACGCCCAGCCATGCCACCTGTGCGGGCTGCAGCAGCGGCCGGTGCCCGAATGCCCCTGTGAGGGCCTCGACGGTGCCAGGCAGGGCGAGAGCATGAGCCAGGCCCATCCAGTCCAGCGCTCCGTCGGTGGTGCTTTCCGGCGTGTTGAGATCGAAGTGGCGGTCCACGTACAGCAGGCCTGGCATCCCGGCACCCAGGCGCTGCAGCCCGGCCATGACGCCCAGGGCGATAGTGCAGTTGCCGCCCAGGACCAGGACCGTGTCACCCTCGGCAAAGGGCTGGCCCAGCCGGTCAGCGAGTTCCTGCAGGCAGGCCGTGACCTGGCCAGCGTTCTGCGCGAACGGTCGTTGCCGGTCAGGTCGCCAGACCTGCTCCGGCAGGTCCCCATGATCGCGAACCACGAGCCCGGCCGCGTGCAGCGCCGGGATAAGACCGGCCCGGCGCAGCACTGCCGGTGCCTGATCCTGCCCGGCCGCGTAACTGCCCGCGCTGCTCGGCACGCCGATGACCGACAGTCGCCTCATTTTCCTCATCATGGACCCTGGTGACGTCGGTGAGCGATGTGGAGTTACCGGCGGCCGGCCTCGCGGTACATGTGCAGCGCCGCCGTGAGCCGCTCGCGCGCCTGGGCGCTGTAGGGCACGAGCTGAAACATGATGTGCCGGACGCCAAGTTCCGCATATCCGTGCATGGCCGCGGCAATTTCCGCCGGGCTGCCGGTCAGCGGCCTTTCAGAGAACTTTGGCTGCTTTGCCTGCAGGTCGGGAAACCACAGGCCGATGAACGCCGTGACGCCCAGCGTCGCCGGGTCGCGTCCGGCCTGGCGGCAGGCGGCCTCGATTCTGGCGAGCGGTCCCGCCATCGTCTCCGGCTCGGCCATGTAGCCGGTATTCCACAGGTCGGCGTGCTCCGCGGTGAGCCTGAGCAGGCGCGGACCCTCGCCGCCCACCAGCAGGGGCGGGCCAAGCGGCCGCGGGCCGCGCGGCAGATCCTCGCAGTCCAGCGCCTGATAGTAACGGCCGGCGAAATCGACTCGCCCGTCGTGCAGCATTGGCCGGAGAATCTGCAGGGCTTCGGCGAATCGGTCCACCCGATGGTCATAGGGAATCCCGAAAGCCTTATATTCCGGCTCATTCCAGCCAGCGCCGACGCCGAGAATCAGCCGACCGTCGCTGACCTCGTCGGCGGTCGTCGCCATTTTCGCCAGGACCGCCGGATTGCGCAGCGAGTTGCACAGCACCAGCGTCCCGATCTCCACCCGGTTCGTCGCCTCGGCCAGCGCGGCCAGGATCGTCCACGCTTCCCACATTCCGTGGGTCGGCTCGCCTGGATCACGGTAGAAGAGGTGGTCAGCGAGCCAGATGCTGTCGAAGCCATCGGCCTCTGCTTGCCGCGCGACGGCGCGGATGGCGTCATACGGACGCTTGCGGTTGCCTTCCTGCTCGTTGACCGTGTAGACCAGCAGGCCAATCTTCATGCCTTGCCTCATCTCAGCTAGACGTCGCCGCCGGCCGGCGGCAGCTCACCTCGTCCTGCGCGCCATTCGGCTCCCTGCCGAGCAGGGCGGAACGCCGTCCGCGACAGTGACGAAGCCCCGCCTGGCTCTGCCCTCGCGGCGACGGTACTGCCCGCCTCCTGACAACAACAGTCAGTGAGTCCCGGTGGGCCGCGCAGCGGAACCGCTGCCCGCTGCCGGGCGTCTCGGGCGGCGGCGACCGGCCGGCTCCGACCGCGTTCTGAAGGATGTCTCGCCCGCTTGCGAACAAGGCTTGCATATGCTAAATAATCTTAGCATGTGCAAGCTAGAGAGATTCTCGTGACCGCGGCGATCCAGATCACCGACGTGACGAAGCGTTATCAGGGCGGGCAGGCGGCGGTGGACGACGCTAACCTGCAGGTCGGTCGCGGCGAGGCGGTGGCCATCATGGGGCCGTCGGGCAGCGGGAAATCGACGCTGCTCAACCTCATCGCCGGGCTCGACCGCCCGACCAGCGGGACCGTGACCGTGTCCGGCGAGCGGATCGACCGGCTGAGCGAGAGCGGTCTGGCCAGGTTCCGGCGCCGGCGCATCGGCATCATCTTCCAGTTCTTCAACCTGATCGACGATCTGACCGTGCTAGACAACGTCCTGCTGCCCGGCCAGCTGATCGGGACGCCACGGCGGCGCGCCCTGATCAGGGCCGGCGAGCTGCTCTCCTCGCTCCGGCTCGAGAAGGTGCGGCAGGCCAGCCCGGCCCGCCTGTCGGGTGGCGAGCGGCAGCGGGTGGCGATCGCCAGGGCGCTGATGAACGAGCCCGAGATACTGCTGGCCGACGAGCCGACCGGGGCGCTGGATACCGGCACCGGCCAGGAGATCGGCCAGCTCCTGCGCGACCTGCACCGAGGCGGCCTGACGCTCGTGCTGGTCACGCACAGCCCGGAGCTGGCGGCCGGCATCGCGAGTCGCACCGTGCGGATGACGGACGGCAGGCTCGCCGCCGGCGTGACCGCGCGCGGTGAGGCCGGCCAGCTGAGCGGCGCCAGCGGTGCCGGCGGCATGACCAGCGCCAGCGGAGTGCGCAGGTGAGCGCGCGAGCTATCCGGCGGGCAGCGACAGGCCGCGGGCCGAGCCGGCTGGTGCAGAGCGGCGTGATCTTCCTCGTGCTGCTGGCGTCGGCCGCCGCCACCACGGTCAGCGTGGCGCTGCTCGCGGTCGACGCGTACGCGCCATTCCAGCGCGCGTTCGAGGCGAGGCACGGCGCGCACGTCGTGGCCGGCATCGACCCGGCGCAGGCCACGGCAGCCCAGCTCGCCGCGACAGCTCACCTGCCCGGGGTCAGCCAGGCCGCCGGGCCGTTCCCGACGGCCAGCGCGACGCTCAGCCGCCGCGGCGGCCAGCTCGGGACCGTCACGGCCGCCGGGCGGTCATCGCCTGGCAGCCCCGTCGACCACCTCGTGCTCACCCACGGCCGGTGGGCAGGCCGGCCTGGTGAGGTCGTGCTCGCCAGCGACCTGGGCGAAGGCCCTGGCCGGGCCGTCAGCCTCCCGCTCGGCACCAAGATCACCGTCACCTCGGCACCGGGCCGGCCGACGCTCACCCTGGTCGGGATCGCCCAGTCGATTACCGACACGGCAGGCGCCTGGGTGGTGCCAGCCCAGATCCCGGCGCTGCGCACCGCCGCGGCGCCCGCGTCGGCGCAGATGCTCTACCGGTTCGCGCGCGCCGGCACCGCCGCGCAAGTACGCGCCGACGTCGCCGCCGTCACCGGAGCGCTGCCTGCCGGGGCCGTCGCCGGCACCTCGTCATGGCTCAGCACGCGGGCCAGCGCCAATGCGAACAGCTCGATCCTGGCGCCGTTCATCAACGCGTTCGCGATCATGGGCCTGGTCATGTCGGTGCTGATCGTGGCCAACGTCATCAGCGGCACGGTGGTGGCTGGCTACCGCCGGATCGGCGTGCTCAAGAGCATCGGGCTCACCCCGGCGCAGGTGGCCGCCGCGTACGTCATCAGGGCGGCGATACCGGCGCTGGCGGGGAGCCTCATCGGGGTCGCCCTCGGTCACCTGATCGCGGGACCGGTGCTTGGCCAGTCGGCGACGGTCTACGGCGTCGGCACCCAGTCCATCCCGCCGTGGGTCGACATCGTGACGCTGCTCGGGCTGTGCGGGCTGACCGGGCTGGCCGCCCTGCTGCCCGCGCTGCGTGCTGGCCGGCTCAGCGCCACGGCGGCCATCGCGACCGGGCAGGCCCCGCCGCCTGGCCGCGGTCAGGGCGCGCACCGGCTGCTGAGCAGGGTCGCTCTGCCCCGGCCGGTGACCATGGGCCTGGCCGCCCCGTTCGCTCGGCGCGCCCAGGCAATGGTCACGCTGGCGGCCGTCCTGGTCGGCGCGACCGCCGTGATCTTCGCGGTCGGCCTGGATGCCTCGCTGGCCAGGGCGTCCAGCGGGGTGTCAAGCACCGCTCCCGGCCAGGTCCAGGTCATCACGATGGACACCCCGGCCTTCAGCAGCGGCCAGCAGCGCACGGCGGCGTCCGCTATCCAGGCCCAGGGCGGAACCGCGCACTATGTGGCGGAGGCGGCTCCCACCATCGGGGTATCCGGCCTCACCCGCGAGGTGAATGCCCTGGCCTTCCGCGGCAGCGCTGCCTGGACCGGCTACGACATGGTCACCGGGCACTGGTATCGCGGTGCGGGCGAGGCTGACGTCAATACCTCGTTCCTCACCCAGACCGGCCTGGCGGTGGGCGACAGCGTCCCGCTGAGCGTCGGCGGCCGGCCAGTGACTGTGCGCATCGTCGGCGAGGTCTTCGACCCGGACAATCCCACCCTGCTCGCCAGCTGGCAGACGCTCGGCGGGAGAGCGGCCGGCCTGACCGTCGATCAGTACGACATCGGCCCGCGGCCCGGCGTGCACCCTGACCAGTACGCCAGCGCGCTGAACCACTCCCTCGGCCGCAGCTACGGCACGTCGGTCACGGGCCTGTCCGGCTTCTTCGGGGTCGCCACGTCACTGATCGCGATCCTCACCTTGATGGTCGCCGTCGTGGCCGGGCTCGGAGTGCTGAACACCGTGCTCCTCGGCACCAGGCAGCGCATTCACGAGCTCGGCGTGTTCAAGGCCATCGGCATGACGCCGCGGCAGATGATCAGCATGGTGCTGTGCTGGGTCGCGGTCCCGGCGCTGGCGGCGGTGCTACTTGCCCTGCCCGCGGCGATCCTGCTGCACGCCGCCACTCTCCGGGCGATGGCGCACGCGGCCGGCACCGGCCTGCCCGCCAGCTTCAGCCATGTGTTCCCGCCATCAAGGCTGGCCTTGCTGGCGCTGGCCGGGCTGGTCATCGCGGCAGCCGGGGCACTGCTGCCGGCCAGCGGCGCGGCGAGGTCGGCGACCGTCGGCGCGCTGCGCGCGGAATGACACGGGGAGGCTCCCGCCCGTCCGCTGCACGCGTCCGGCGCATGCCAGCGGCCGGGTCGCGCGGCCGGCGTACCGGCCGCTGCGACGCGCATCCGAAGGCGTGCCGCCGGTGATGCGTTGACCGGCTCGAGGCCATCCTGCTAACTTCTGTTAGCAGGTGCCAGGAAGGACGTCGTGGAGCTTACAGACCTGACCGGGGACGACCTGCTCCGGGTGCTGGCGACGCTCGCCAATCCGCACCGGCTGCGAGTGGTCGCCACGCTGGCGAAGCAGCGTTCCTACGTGAGCCAGCTGGCCCGCCAGCTGGGCATCAGCCGGGCGCTGCTGCAGGTTCACCTGCGCAAGCTGGAAGCGGCCGGACTGGTCACGGCTGCCATCGAGGTCTCCGAGGACGGGAAGGCCATGAAGTTCTACGAGGTAACTCCGTTCGTGCTGGAGCTGACACCGCAGGCGATCATGGTCGCGGCGCGGACGCTGGGCGCGGACAGCGAGCTTGACGCGGAGGTCAGGTCATGACACCGAGCGTGTACGCGGTGCTGTTCCTCGTGCTGGGCGCCGCGATCATATTCGCGACGTGGACTACGGCACGGCACCTCAGCGCCTCGAGACAGGCGAAGGCGGAGATCACCGGAAGCGAGCAGTACCGTGCCATAGCCGACGAGTACCGGCGGCTGAGCGATCTGGCGATCACCGCCCAGGAGCACCTCGACCTGCGGCTCACCGACATCAGCGTGCGGCTCGACGAGCTGCAGTCGCAGATGAAGCAGCTGCAGCACATCCTCAAGGAAGTCGAGTAAGTACCAGCGGATCGGCTCAGCCGGGGGAGCGCCGTGCTGCCGAGCCCGGACGTCCCCTGCCCGACTCGACGATGTCCCGCGGTCGGCCAGTAGCCGGGAGCGGGCTCAGGGGCTGAAGCGGACTTCGCCGGTCAGGCCCGTCTTCGGCTCAAACCAGGCACCCACCATCCACGCCGACGAGGTACCGGGAACGGTGGCGATGTCGTCGCCGTCAACGCCGGCAGGCAGTGACCCGAACTGCCAGCTGTGGCCGTTCCACAGGCTAGTTCCGTCGAAACGGATGCCGGACGGGCCGAACGGAGCGAGCGGGACCAGCGGGTCGATGGCCTCCGCCGGCCGGGGGAGCCGGCGCCACTGCTTGCCATTCCAGTGCAGCGGCCGCGGAAACTGCGCGAAGGAGTTCACGATCCAGACGTTGGACGATGAAGCCGCGGCCACGCTGACCCGTCTGACAGTCCCGAGCTTCGGCAGCCGGACCCGGGACCACGATGAGCCGGCCCGGCGGTAGGCGGCGAACGCGCCCTGATCGGCACCGCTGCGTGCCTGCGTGAAGCCGACGATCCAGAGGTTCTTCGACGAGGAACCGCTGAGCCCGGTCATGACAAAGTGCCCGGGCAGCCTGACCCTGGTCCAGCCGGATCCGTTCCAGTGGGAGAGCGGGCCGGCGCAGCCGACGCAATCAGGCGATCCGAACCAGACGCTGGAGGGCCCGAGGACCGCGAGGTCGCCTCCGGCATGAGCCGCATCAATCGGCGTGGTCTGATGCCAGCGCGACCCGTCCCAGCGGAATCCGGCTCCCGACGCGCCGACGGCGCCGAAGACCCACACGTCTGTGGCGGATTTCGCCCGGACGACGATCGGGATCAGGTCGCTGGCGGGCAGCGGCCTGGAACGCCAGTGCTTCCCGCCCCAGTGCAGCAGGAAGCCCTTACCATCCGGGTGGATCCCCACCGCCCAGGCATCGGTCCTGCTGACCGCAGCCACGCTCTTGAAACCGTCGCCAGGGCCGCGCCAGGTGACCCGCCAGGCAGGGAATCTGGCGGCCGGCGCGGAGACGCCTGCCACCGCGGAGCCCGCCAGCAGCGCCGAGCTGACCAGCGCGGTAACGGTCAGGATCGCAGCTCTGAGACGCATGTCAGCCCTCCGGACGCACCCGGCGGCGTGGCCGGGTTGTGCCGGATCGTAGCGGATAGGCCGGCGGCATTTCCATCACGGAACCGACCTATTTGTCGCGCCCACCTCTGCCACGGCCCGAGGTCACCGGCCGCTGGTCCGCGGATGCCGGTGCCCGCGCTCCGCGGTGAGCGGGCAGACTGGCCGGACGGTCACCTACCGGAAGGCCGGCGTGCACAGATGGGAGCAGCGGACGGGAGATGAACCTGCAGCAGATCGGAATCGGTCATCCCCGGATCCGGCAGGTGCTGGCGATCCAGAAGAACACCGCGCCAAATCCGAGAAAGCTATTCATCGCTGAAGGGCTGTGGGCCAGCAAGCTGCTGCTGAGCACGCAGACTCCCGTCGAGCTTGTGCTCTGGAGCCCGGAAGCGGCCTACGACGACCAGGCGCGCAAGGTAGCCGGCGAGCTCGCGGAAGTGGCCAGGGCCGCCTACCAGATCTCCGCGAAGACACTGGAACGCATCTCGGAGCGGGAGCGGCCCGACGGCTTGCTGTCGATCGGCCAGCTCAGGCACTGGCAGCCCGAGGACATCAGCTTCGGCCCGTCGGCGCTCGTGGTCGTGGCCGACGGCATGCAGATCCCCGGCAACCTCGGCACGCTCATCAGGACCGCCGACGCCTGCCGCGTCGACTGCATGGTGCTGACCAACCGCCGCACGCGCCTGACCCACCCGAAGGTCTTCCGGGCGAGCCAGGGCATGCTGCTGACGGTGCCCATGCTGGAGTTCGATCAGCCGGACGACGCCGTCAGCTGGCTCGTCCAGCATGATTTCGACGTTTACCTGGCCGACACGGAGAACGCCAGCAACTACCGCGCGGTCGACTATCGCGGCCGCCGGACAGCTCTGGTCGTCGGTGCCGAGCGCTACGGACTCCCCGGCGGGTGGTACCGGCCGGAGGTCAGCCGGGTGTTCGTTCCGATGCTCGGATCAGCGGACTCACTCAACGTCTCAGTCTCCGCCGCCGTCCTGCTCTACGAGGCCAGGGCGCAGAAAGAAGGCTGGTGACCAGGCTCCGCGCAGTGGCCAAGCGCGGAGCCGGCCGGACGGGCATGAGAGCGCACGGAAGCGAGTTCCGCCCAGGCGCCGGCGGCACCGCGGCTAATAAATGTCGTGGTACCCGACGGCCAGCCAGGTCAGGAGCGGCTCGCCGTCGCTGTCCGGACCGATGGTGAAGAGTGCCCGGCCGTCGGGACCGGAGAAGCTCCATGTCAGCGAGTAAACCTCGCCGATCTTGTGAATGCGGAGCCGGGTCGGCCAGGGAGCCGTGCCGCGGTGCGCGCCGGCCGCGAGGGCGGGAATCAGATGGCCGCTGACAGCCTCGGTGAAGAGCTTGCGATGTTCTCGTGGCAGTTTGGCCAGAGCCGCGTCAAACCCGGCAGTGGTCCGGTACTTCACCCGCCCGCCTCGTCATCGATGTCGTCCAGGTGCCGGAGGAATTCCCCGTCGTCGGCGAAGGTCTGGGTGCGGCCGGCGGCAAGGTCGTCCTCTGCCTGCCGGAGCTTGTCCTGCCAGCCAGGGCTGTAGACCCAGGCGTCCTCCTCGGGGACAATGCGGGCAAGTCGGCGGCCGTCGCGGACGAGCACCGTGGTGACATGGCCGTAGGCAGCCATATTGACCAGCTCGGGCAGGTGCTTCCGGGCTTCGGTAGTGGTCATTTCCTGGACTTCGTAGGGCAGCGGCACGGCGTTCTCGCTCATGTACCTAGCGTACCTCACGTACGTAGTGCCCAGGAACAGCGCCACCTTGCTACGGCTTTCCCTGGCTACCGCCGAGACCTTGGCCGGGCACGCGCCGCGGTACGGGCCGACCGTCAGCGTCCGTCCGTCCGCGCTCACGATGGCGGTGCCGCTGTATCCGGTGTACGAAATCGCTGGCGCACCGGCGCAGCCTGATACGCCGATGCCGCAGGCGCCCGCTGCGATCCAGCTCAAGACCACCAGCACTCTGAGTCGCCGCACAACCGCTCCCGATGGCTCTGGAGCTTCGACGGCGCTTCTGCGGCTTCGGTTCCTTCTTGACTGTCGGCCCAGCGTCCCCGGTCGGACGGCCCCTTTAGCCCGGTGCCCGGCTCAGAGGCCGGCTGAGCCGTCGATGGCCTCGCGGAGCATGTCGGCCTGCCCGTTGTGACGCGCGTACTCCTCTACCAGGTGCTGCCACATCCACCGAACTGAGATGGGCTGCTCCCGGAACGTGAACGTGTCGTCGAGGTCCGCGCCCGCCAGCGCGGCATCGACGGCCCGGCACTCGGCCAGGTAGTAGTCGAAGTCTTCTTCCGCGCTGGCTGGGTCTATCTCGTCAAAGTCCGCGGTCGGGGCGTCGGCGCGGTAGTACAAGTCGGGCACCTGCTCACCGCGGAAGGTCTGCCTGACCCAGCCGCGCTCGGTGTCGCTCATGTGCCGTACCAGGCCGAGCAGGGAGAGGTTCGACGGCGGCACGGCGCGCCTGGCCAGGCGGGTGGCATCCAGCCCCGCACACTTGCGCAGCAAAGTGGCGCGGTGCCAGTCAAGCCAGTCGCGGAGCATCTCCTGCTCGGGCTCGTTCCGGCGCTCGGGATAGCCCTCCGAACGCTCGACGTCGGGTGCGGTCCAGGTCACCACAGCACCCTATGTCTGGTGCTCGGCGTGGACACGGGCGCTCGCCCGTGGCTTGCCTGCGGCCTGAAGCTCCCCAGCATGCGCCTGCCGGACCGGCGGAGGTCCGGCTGCAGCGCCTGGAACCTGGCGTGCCGGTAGCGCGGATGCTACACATCGACTATGGCCCGGACACTCAGGCAGCCGATCATCTTTGCGCGAGGACCGGCATGAGCTGGCGTTCGGCCGGGAGAACGACGGGGGCCAGGCTGACGTGGTGACGCATGGCTGACTGGCCGCGCAACTGGCCCGAGCTGATCCGCGGGATCGGGTGCGAGATGTGCGAGCCCGGCCGCCCGGACGCCAGCAAGTACGGCATCCGCGTCCAGGCGGGCCGGTACACCGACGCATACCTCCAGCGAGCTGATGTCCAGCGCGGCTACACGGTGGTGATTTGGCGGGGCCGCCACGTCAACGAGCCCACCGACCTGGACGAGGCTGAGGCGGCCGGCTACTGGGCGGAAGTGCTGGCCGTGGCCAGGGCGCTGATCGCGGTCTACCAGCCGCTCAAGATGAACTACGAGACGCTGGGCAACTCGCTGCCGCACCTGCATACGCACCTGGTCCCGCGCTTCACCGATGACCCGCGGCCCGGCCAGCCGTTCCCGCTGTCGGCGCAGCCGCCAGCAGGGCAGATTCCTGCGGACCAGCTGCTCGCCGAGGCCGCTGAGCTGCGGGCACTTCTGCAGTAGCAAGGCTGTCAGCCGCACGCCAGCGCGTCGCGACGGCTGCCGGTCGTCCGCCTCAGCCAGCACCAGCGCCACCTCCAGCAATTCGCGGCCGCACGCGCCGCCCCGTCCGCTACCCAGTCGTCCTGCGCTTGAAGAAGTGGGCTGCTGCCGGTGCTGCCACGGCCAGGATTACCGCCGACCAGATCAGCGCGGCTTGTACCGGGTGCTGCATCGGCCATGCCTGGATCGTCGCGGATGGATTCGGGCTTCCCCACAGCACGCGGGTGCCGGCGACCACTGAGCTCACGGGGTTCCAGGTGGTGATCGCCTGAAGCCAGCCGGGCATGTGCTGGGTGGGGACCAGGGCGTTGGACACGAGGGTGAGGGGCAGGAGCAGGATGAGGCCGAACGAGGCGGCGGTTTCGGGGCTGCTCGCGTTCAGCCCCATGCAGGCCGACACCCACTGCACGGCGTAGGCGAAGAACAGCATCAGCGCGAAGCCCCCGATGACCGATGCGATGCTCGCGCCCGGCCGCCACCCGACAGCCAGGCCGGTCAGCGCGACGATGAGGGCGCACAGCAGGGCGGTGAGCAGGTCCGCCAGAGATCGGCCCACCAGGATGGCGGAACGCCACATGGGCAGGGTGCGGAAGCGGTCCATGACGCCCTCGTGGAGGTCGGTGCTGAGCCCGACCGCAGTGCCCATGGTCGAGCTGACCAGGTTGAGAGCCAGGATGCCGGCCAGCACGTAGTTCACGTAGCTGCCGCCGCCGGGGATCGGGATGCCGCCGCCGAAGATGTAGACAAACAGCAGGGTGAAGATCAGCGGCTGGATAGTCACGTCCGACAGCTGCATGGGCGCGCGCGAGATGTGGATCAGGTTACGCCGCGTCATTGCCCAGGTGTCGGACAGCGGACCGATCATGCTGCCAGACGAGCGCGGCCGCCCGGAGCCGGCCTTCGAAGCAGAGATCGCCGTGCTGGTCATGCCCGCACCCCAGGGACCCCGTGCTCGTTGCCGGTGCGGCGGGGAGCGCCGGCGTCACCAGCACTATCCGCATGACCGTCGGCGGCAATGTGCCCGCCGGTGAGGGCGAAGAACACGTCGTCGAGCGAGGGGCGGCGCACCTCGATGTTGTCCACGAGAGCCCCGGCGGCATCGAGCGCCCGTACCAGCGCGGTGGCCAGTCCCGGCGTCGCGTCCACGGCCGCGCTGAGCCGCCGGCCGTCGTCACTCACGCGCACGTGGCCGGTCGCCATGGGTGCAACGGCGCCGGACGCCCTGGCGTTGGGCACCGCAAGCGTCACCTCGATGTGCGCGCTGCGGCTCGCCTCCTTGAGCTCCTGCGGCGTCCCTTCGGCGATCACCGTTCCGTGGTCGACGACGACGATGCGATGGGCCAGGGCGTCGGCCTCCTCGAGGTACTGCGTGGTCAGCAGGACTGTGACCCCCTCGCGCAGCAGCGCCCGGATGGCCTCCCACGTCTGCTGGCGGCCGGTCGGGTCCAGCCCGGTCGTCGGCTCGTCGAGGAAGAGCACCGGCGGCCGCGTTATCAGCGATGCCGCCAGGTCGAGCCGGCGGCGCATGCCGCCGGAGTAGCCCTTCAGCATCCGGTCGCCGGCGTCGGCCAGGTCGAACTGGGCCAGCAGCTCCGCCGCCCGGGCACGTGACGCGGCCCGTCCGATGCCGGACAGCTCCCCGACGATCATCAGGTTCTGCCGCCCGGACAGCAGAGGATCGAGAGTCGCTTCCTGGCCGACGACGCCGATGTAGCGTCGCACCTGGCCGGGATGCTTGACCACGTCAATCCCCGCCACGGCGGCCCGGCCGGCGTCGGGGAGCGCCAGCGTGGTCAGGATCCGCACCGCTGTGGTCTTGCCTGCGCCGTTCGGGCCGAGCAGGCCGAGGATCGTCCCGGCGGGCACGGCGAAGTCAACCCCGGCCAGGGCCAGGGTCTGCCCGTAGTGCTTGGCCAGACCCTCGGCCTCGATCACCGGCCCGGCGACTGTGCCGTCACCCATGTGGCTTGCCTCCTGCGGCGGCATGCGGGGGCTCGGAATCGGAGGTGCGGGCGGCTGGTGCTGTGGCCAGGGGATAGACGACCTCGTCCATGATCTGGCGGGCGAACCGGGTACCGGGCAGTTCGCCGGAGATCACCAGCTGCTGGAGGCCGAGCGCGGGGAATAGCCTGGCCAGCACGTCCAGGTCGTGGCCGGCGGGCATCTCGCCTCGCGCCACAGCCCGTTCGAACACTGTCCGGAAACCCGCCATCCGCGGCGCGATGAACTTCTCCCCGAACACCCGCCGCAGCCCCGCGTCATGGGCTATCGCGTTGACCATTCCGATCGTCATCTGGGCGCCGAACTGGCCCTCTGCGCTGGTGATGGATTCCGCCAGGGCGCGCAGGTCCTGCCGCAGGGATCCGGTGTCGGGGATGTCGGGGACGCCCTTCAGGCTGTTCAGCGCATCGACGACAAGTTCTGCCTTGCCCTGCCACCGGCGGTAGATCGTGGTCTTGGCCGCGCGCGCCCGCGCGGCCACCGCGTCCATGGTCAG
>DASXMR010000123.1:0-101393 GCA_036495525.1 Streptosporangiaceae bacterium
CACCGGATTTGCTATCGTGAGGCGGCCGGCCCGGCTACAGGCCGCGGCCCGCATGTCCGGGTGGCGGAATAGGCAGACGCGCTAGCTTGAGGTGCTAGTGCCCCAAAAGGGCATGGGGGTTCAAGTCCCCCCTCGGACACCAAATATCCCCTGGTAGATGGCTTGTAATTCGCGTCAGATGGGCGCGGTGGCACTCCCCTGGCACTTGTCAGCATCACGCGCTCGCCTCCCTGACCAGACGGGCGAACAGGTCCGCCGCGTCCCGCTGATTACCGGGCAGCACGTGGCTGTAGACAGTCAGCGTGATGGTCGGGCTGGCGTGCCCGAGGCGCTGGCTGACCACGTGCACGGGCACACCGGCGAGCAGCAGCACGGTGGCATGGGTATGCCTCAGATCATGCAGCCTGATCACCGGCACCGCTTCCCCGGCGGGGGTCTTGCGGCACTGTGCGATGTCGGCGACGAACCGGCGGGAGGTGTGCTCTGGGCTGCGGTAGGTGCCTTCGATGTCGCCGAAGACCAGGGCGTCGTCGCGCATCAGCGACAGGTGCAGCGCGCCGCGGGCCTTGCGGTGGGCGCGGAGCACGGCCACCGTGTCAGCGTCCAGGTCGACTACCCGCGGCTTCCCGCTCTTGGTGTCGCCCTCGATTACCTCGGCGCTTTCCCCGGCTACCCGGACCATTCCCGCCGAGCGGCGGATGCTGAGCGTGCCAGCGTCCAGGTCCACGTCGCGCCAGCGGGCAGCCAGCGCCTCCCCGCGCCTCATGCCGGTACATGCCAGCGCGTACCACAGCGGGTGATGCTGACTGTGCTCAGCTGACCAGGCCAGGAACGCGGCCAGCTGCGCCGAGCTCCAGCACTGCTGCTCCGGCGCCTTGGCTTCCCTCGCGGTCGGCGGCGTGGCCGCGTCGGCCGGGTTCCGGAGCAGCAGGCCGTCACGCACCGCCTGGCCGAGGATGCCGTGAATGGTCGTGTGCAGATAGCGCACCGTCCGCGCTGACAGTCCCTCGCCCGCGCGGTGGTCCTTCCGGCCGCCCTTCTCGAGCACCCGGTAATGGCTGGTCAGCTTCACACCGGTCAGCTGGGCCAGCGGCAACTCGGCGATCGGGTACGGCTCGACGTGAAGCCGCCAGTTCTTCCGGTACGAGGCGCGTGTCTGCGGCCCGATCCGCAGGCCGTCGATGACCTCGGCGCCGTAGGACCCGAACCGCTGCCGGCTCGGCTCGATGAACTCGCCGCGGCGGCCGGCTGACTGCGCGTCGGTCAGCCATTCCAGGCCGGCCTTCTTGGTGAGGAAGCCCTTGCGCTGCGCCTGCTGAGTGGTGCCATCGGGCATCAGCACCGGGCCGCGGGCACGCCACCGCTCCCCCGCCGTCGTCTTGTACGACCAGCACCCGCCCTGACCTGGCGAACGGCGCCTAGGCACCGGACGCCCCCGGCTTGCGCTCGATCTCGTCACGCCGCCCGGCCGCCTCGCCCCACTGCTGCTGGTCGACCATGAAGATCTCAGGCTCGGCGCCGTTGTACTTCCACGCGACCTGGCCAACGTTCAGCCCGGGGCAGATCATCTGCTGGACCGACCAGACCGAGACAGCCGCCCCGTTCGGGAAGTCGACCACCTTGTCGTCAGGAATGGGGTTCATCAGCGCCGCGACGGTGGTCTGCAGCGCGTGCGCCAGCCCGAGGACCTCCTCGGCGCTGACCCGGCGCTCGCCGCGCTCCACGTTTCCCATGGTCTGGCGGTGCCAGGTGTCGTAGCCGAGCGCGTTCATCCGCTGCACGACAAGTCCCTGATTGAGCCCGGCCCGAGTGCGCAGCGCGCGGATGTTGCGTCGCAGGACCTCGGAGTAGGTGGTCGGCGCCATGCTCCGAGTATGCACGTTTTTCGGACCTGACGCCAGCCCAAAGGGAAACATCTTTCCCCCAGCAGACACATCGGGTTGCATGACAGTCGGATCTCTGGCAAGGTTTTAGGACATGCGGGCCACGCATCGTGGTCTCAGACCATCTAGGAGCGGTCATGACTGCACCCGTCACCTGGAGCCCCACCGCGCAGGCCGCGCTGGACCGTTTGCGGGGGAGATTGTTCGCCACCGTCACCGAGGCTGCCGCGATCTTGCGGTACGACCCGCGGACCCTCCGGAAGGCCATCGCCGACGGCGACGTGCCGGCCGTGCAGGCCGGGCCCACCTACCGCATACCAACGTCCTGGCTCTACGAGCAGGCAGGACTCAGCCAGCGCGCAAGCGAAACGGCCAGCCGATAGACCGGCTGGCCGTTCCTAAGTCCTCAACCCAAAAAGGACCTCTGTGCATGATCGGCACCAGCATAACCGCTGACACCATCGCCGAGGTGATGGAGCGCTCCGACGAGCGCGAGCTCCAGCTGCGTCTCCGGCTCGAGGCCTGGCACGAGGGGTGGCACGCTAGGTCAGCCTCGGCCCAGGCCGAGGGCTACGCCCAGGCCGAGGCTGACCTCGAGCTGGCGTGGCGTGAGTGCGCCGTCCCTGTCAGTCGCGGTGACTTCAGCGACCAGGCGGCCGCCAGGCGCGTCACCCGCGCCGAGCGTGCCTGCGAAGCCGACGCGCGGCGATGGTGGGACGAGTTCCACGCGCGGGCTGAGGCCTGCCCGCCGTCCCAGCGCACGCCCGTGCAGGCTCAGGTGGTCAGCCTGGCAGCGTGGCGGGCCCGGAAGCGCGGAGGTGCCGCGTGATCGGCAGCGACTTTGACGACGCTGGCCGCCTGGTCGTCCGCGTAGAGAACCGCAACCCCGTGGACGTCGCCGACGACATAGCCGCGCACCTGCTCAAGTCGAACGACCCGCCGCACCTGTTCAGCATGAGCCCAGCTGCTGTCCTGCTCAGGGACAGCGGGCAGCTCGAGCCCATGGATGCCGATCGCTGGCTCGCCTACGTAGCGCGCCGCGTCACCTTCGAGGTGATGTCGCGCGGCGGAGAGCGCATCGTCGCCCCGCCCGCGGCGGTGATGAAGCTCCTTCCCTCGGTGATCACTCCCGAGCTGCCGCCGCTCGATGGCGTTGCCACGACGCCTTACCTCGACGCGGACGGCGCGGTGATCTCAGCTGACGGCTACCACCCCGGCACGCGGCTGGTGCTCAGCACCGGCAGCCTGACACTGGCGGCCGTCAGCGACGTGCCCAGCGCGGAGGAGGTCAGGCGCGCGGCAGCGCTGCTCACCTCCGACTGGCTCGGCGACTTCCCCTTCACAGCCGACGTCGACAAGGCCAACGTGATAGCCGCCCTGCTCACTCTCACCGGCCGCTCGTTCTTCTCCCTGGCGCCGCTCTTCGTCGTGGACGCTTCCACCCCCGGATCCGGGAAGGGCCTGCTGGTCAGCACCCTGGCGCTGATCGCCACCGGGGAGCCGCCGCACTTCCTGGAGCTGCCCGGCGACGGCGAGGAGCAGCGTAAGAAGGTCACCTCCGCCCTCATGGCAGGACACTCGCTGATTGCCTGGGACGAATCCCACGTCATCGCCGGCCGCACCCTGGCCATGATCCTGACGGCCGAGAAGTACAGCGACCGGCTGCTGGGCGGCAACAAGCTCATCAGCGTGACCAACCGGTTCACGCAGATCGCGCTCGGCAACAACGTCCAGGTCTGGGGCGACATGAAGCGCCGCGTCGTCCCCTGCCGCCTGGTCCCCGACGTGGAGCACCCCGAGCACCGCACGAGCTTCCGGCACCCCGACCTCGAGCAATGGGTACGCAGGCACCGCGGCGAGCTCCTGGCCGCAGCCCTAACCATCTGGCGGAACTGGGATGCCACGGGCCGCCGCAAGGCCAGCGTGACCATGGGCAGCTTCGAGCGGTGGGCGCGCACAGTCGGCGGCGCACTGGAGGCAGCCGGCATCACCGGGTTCCTGGGTCACACGGAGCACTGGCTCGACTCGTCAGACCAGGACGCCTCAGAGTGGCAAGAACACGTAGCGGACCTCCGAGCGATCTTCGGTGCAACGCAGTTCACCGCTGCCGACGCGGCCAGCGCGATCAGTAAGGGGAAGCTCGCGCTTCCCTGGTTCAAGCGCGACCCCGACATGCCGCTCGGCAAGGCGCTGGGCTACAGGTACCGCACCATCCGGGACCGCTGGCTCGGCGACTTCCGCCTCGTCTCGCCCGGCATGACCAACGGGAAGGCACGCTGGCGCGTCCAGGCGAGAGGTGAAACCCACGCGGCTGCGCCGTCAGCAACCTCGGGAATCATGCCCACTGATGCCACCATCTCTACTCAGAATGCACCTATAACGGACACGCCGAGTAGAGATGGTGGCATGGGGTGGCATCCAAACCCCGTTCCTGAGCCGTCGCAATGGCCTGACGGCTCGCCCGGCGCGGAAGCCCGGACCGTCAGCGCTCAGTGCCGCACATGCCACCTGTCGCTCACCGGCCAGGCCGGGACCGTCGCCGACTGCCCGAACTGCCACGGCCGCACCCCGCTGCCCGAGCCCGGCCAGTGAGCGCGCCCTATCAGGTGATGCCGCCGCTCACTGCGGAGGAGCGCGCCGCCCTGGCCGCTGACATCGCCGAGCGGGGCGTGCTAGTCCCGATCGTCACAGACCAGCACGGCACCATCCTCGACGGCCACCACCGCAAGCACATCGCCGACGAGCTCGGCGTGCCCTACCGAACCGACGTCGTGAAAGTCACCGACGACGACGACGCCCGCAGCATCGCCCGCATGTACAACCTGGCCCGCCGGCACCTGACCCGCGAGCAGAAGCGCCAGCTAATCGCCGAGGAGATCCGCGCCCGGCCCGGCGTCTCGGACCGCGAGATAGCCCGCGCCATGCGATGCGACCACAAGACCGTCGGGTCGGTCCGCCGCGAGCTGAGTGGGGAAATTCCCCAGCCCGGCCTGACCGCAGCACAGCGCCGTGAGGCGGACCTGATGTTCCAGGTCTGGCAGTCCCGCACCATCGACGCAGCGCACCGCATCGGATCAGGTGAGCCGATCCTGGCCTGGTCGCTGCACGGTCCGCCTGGTGACGTCGACTGGGCGGCGTACGGCGAGGCATCGCAGCGGTTCGCCGAGTGGGCCTGCGCATCCGAGGAGACCCGCGGCGTGCTGTGGGACTACGCAGACGAGCCCGCGCAGTGACCCACCGCACCCGCCCGCCGCGCCGCCACCCATGGCGCACCAGGCACCCGCTAGCACCGTTCCCCGTCGTCCAGGAGATGCCCATGCAGCTTCCGCTCACCACCGCCCGCAGGCGCTGGGACAACCTCATCGCCGACTACGGCGACATGCCCCAGGTCCGCGACTGGATCATCACCCAGGCCGCCGAATGGCAAGCCAGCCACGCCGCCACGGCCGCCGCGCTCAGGACTGACAGCGGCTTCGCCGGGCCACCGCCAGGCCGCATGGCCGGCGACGAGGCCCTCGACTGCGCCGAGCACGGCTTCACCTACACACCCGGCGCCATCGGCTGCCCCGTCTGCATCCTCGGCGACGACCCGCACGTGCCCCCGCGGCGCCTTGCCGCCGTCCCAGACGACGGCCAGCAGCACGACTAACATGCGCGATGCCCTCCCGGCCGCACACCGGAAGGGCACCCGTTCGTCAACGACAACCACAAGGAGACTAGCGCCCCCATGAGTCCCAACCTGATCCTCTCCCGCAACAGCGACGGCGTGGTCGAGTTCACCGACACTGCCACCGGCACCCACGTGCGCATGCATCACGTCGCCGACCCGCCGTTCAGCTGCGAGGTCTGCAGCTGCCACGTCGGCAGCACCAGGCTGCGTGAGCACGCGAGCTGGCACGCAGACAAACTCCGCGACGCTCCCCAGGCACCGCGGCAGCGTCCGTCGGCGCAACCAGCCGACTAACCACCAGCCACCACCACCGAAGGCCCGGCTGTCACCACGACGGCCGGGCCTTCCACCTTCCCCAGGGAAGCTCCCACCGTGACTACCCAGACCGTGCCTACGGCCAGCACCGTGGTGACACAAGCCGTGGTGACAACCCGCGCGAGGCGAACCCCTGGAAACTCCCCGAACTCGCTAATTGCGCAATGCGCAATTAGATCATCACAGCCTCTGCTGCGGCCGGATGCAGCCGGAGCCTGTCACCGACTCTGTGTCGTATACCGCCTGGTACACGACAAACGCTCATCCGAACTGGCTGCACCCGTAAGCGTGCGCGCCGGAGCCGGGACCTTAGGAGCTGTGCACTGGTCGGCAAGCTGCCGCCGAGGCCAGCACCAGCAGCCAGGTGAGCAGTAGCTAAGTGCCGCAGCCGGTGCCACAGGTGGGGAATTCCTGCCGATGCGCAGGTCACAGCGTTAGGCGTGGGAGATGTAGAGTCCCATGCCACGCCAATCCGGTAACCCTCCGCCACGATCCCTGAGCTGCTGACCAGTCCCGGCCAGCCCCGATTCGACCCCCGTGCCTTCCGCATAGACCAAGATCATTTACCCAGGGGTGCTGCCGAGATTTTTGTGCGCCGTTTTTTGGACGCGCTTAGGGCCGGTTGTGGCAGCGGGTGACACGTTGTACGTTCTGGAGCACATCTTCTGCCGGAGGTTGCATCGCCCATCTGCTGACTCGCTCTGAGGCCGCGGCGCGGCTGAGCGTGAGCGTGTCGATGGTGCGGAAGTTGCAGCGGCAGGGTGATCTTCCTACTGCCCGGATCGGGAGCGCGGTGCGTGTCCCGGCGGAGGGCGTGGAGCGGCTGATCACGAAGGCTCTGGGTGCTGGCGGCGCCGGCGGTGGGGCATCGTGAGTTGGTCGCGCGGGCACCGGCGGGCCCGGCGTGGCGGCCGCCGGCTGGATTACGCGAATGAGCGCGCGTGGCGTGTGGCTAGGGCCTCGGCGAGGCAGCCGCGCAGGCGTGCGGAGATCCCATTTCCTACTTCGGTTCGGCTGCGCGGCTTGGCTGCGCCTAGTGAAGGGCGCCCGCAATGGCGCGTGTATTGACTGGTGGCAGCGTGGCGAAGTCTGCGGGCGGGCCGTCGCTGACGGAGTTCGCGGATTCGGCGGTCGCGGTTTTCAAGATGGCCGCGCTGGGTGACTGGCCGGCGCGGCGGGCATGGCGTGAGTTCGCGCGGGCCAACCCGCCGATGGCCCGGGTTGTGCGCAAGCACGCCAAGGCGGCTGAGCCTGCCTGGCTCAGCGAGGCGGCCGACAGCCCGGATCCGGGGTTGCGGATGCTTGCCGAGCGTGAGCGGGAGAGGCTGCGGCGTGGATAGCGCGCGCGAGCTCGCTGAGCTGATCGCTGACCAGCTGGTAGCCCGGCAGGTGCTTAGCAAGTCGGCGGGCGGCAGCTCAGCTGCTGCTGAGCTCAGGCGCGAGTACGTCACGCGGCTGCGGCCGGTGTGCGCGCCGGTGGCCGACTTGTTCGCCGAGGTGCGCCGCGGCATCGCTGAGCTGCAGGCCGGGCTGGCCGAGAACGAGCGGCGCCTGGACGAGATCGCGCACGGGACCTACACGCCGGACGGGGCGGTGACTGGCCGCATGTATCGCGGGCCGCTTTCAGCCCTTCGACCCCGCCGGATACGACGTCGAGCTGACCAGGAAGGACGGTAAGTGAGCACTTATCCCGTCACGACGAATGTGGGCACTTCGTCGGTGCTGCTTTACACGGCCCGCGGTGACTTGCGGGACTCGTTCGTGATCTTCAACGGCGGGCCGGCGACTGTGTTCGTCGGGCAGACCGGGGTGACTGCGTCGACGGGGACGCCGCTGCGCGCTGATGAGCAGATCGGGCCGCTGCGGGCCACGGCGAGCATGTTCGGGATCACCAAGGCCGGCACGGCACAGGTCGCCGTGTCCGCTGCGGCGCAGTAAGGGGATGACAGTGAGCGGAATGCAGGAGCGCCCGGCGGACGTGACCGCGCCGGCGGAGGTAGCCAGCGTGGAGTTCGGCGTGGGTGATCACCCGGAGTCGTCTTGCGGTGCGCCGGTGACGGTGCAGGTTGACGTGTTCGACTACAGGTCCATGGCTGGCGCTGCGGGGCTTCCTTCGGCGCTGGGGAGTCTCGCCGCGCCGCCGGAGGGCGTCACGCCGATCACTCCCGAGCGGCAGGGCGCGGCGGGGATGAGTCTTCCCCACGGTTCCGCGCATTTCCATGGGAGCCCTGTGGAAGCTTCCCGCCGGAGCGGGCGGTGACCGCGGTGACGGCGGAGGCCATCGCCGCGGCGCTGTCGGAGACCGGGCTGACTCAGATGGGCGAAGGCCACGAGCTGACCCGCGCCGGGTGGGAGGCGATGGCTGCGGCGCAGCTGCGCAATCTCCTGCCTGACCGCAGGGAGGCGCTGGAGGCGGCGCGGGATGCCGCAGCCGCAGCGGAGGCCGCAGTGGGACCGGAGCGGGATGGTTTGGCGCGCTGCCAGCGCGAGGTCGACCTGGCGGAGGCGGCCGCGGCGCAGATCGCCGAGGAGGCGGCCAGCGAGGACCGGATGACCCGGCTACGGGCCAAGGGGTCGGCTGCGGCGGCGGCGCAGGAAGTCTCCGAGGCCATCGCCGCGAGGGAAGCCCAGCGGGAAGCCCTGCACGCCCGCCAGCTTGAGGTGACCGCCGCGGTGAAGGCCGCCGTGCGGGCCGCCGAGGACGTGGCAGTAGTCGAGGAGGCGGCAGCCGGTGACGTGTTCGCCTCGCCGCTGGGCCGCGCGACGGGCGCCTGGATGGGGTGGGTGCTGTACTCCGGGACGTGGTTCGGCTGGCTGGGCGCGGAGCCGGGCAGCGAGGAGGCCGGCGCCGTCAGGGAGATCATCATGTTCGCGCTGCACCAGACCGGGCTCGGCCGGGAAATCGAGGAGCGCGTCGAGAAGGGCGTCCGCGCCGAGATCGGCCAGCCCGACTCGCCGGCGCAGATGCTCCCGGACGGCACGATCATCCAGACCCCGCAGCGGATGATCCCCACCCGGCGCGAAGCCGAGCAGCACCTGGCGCCCGTCCCTGACGGCGCGCTGCCGGTCCTCGGCGCCCGGGCCGGCATCGGCGCCGGGGAGGGCGCCGTCGAGCCTGGAATCCCAGGTCAGACCTTCCCGCAGGGCTTCGGGAATCTGATGTCGGCGAGACCATGACGCGCCTCAGCGACCAGCCGGGCTGGTACTGGCCGTGCTCCGACGGGGCGGCGTCCCCGGTGGCGTCGAACATCGCCGCGAACCCGCTCACCGCCACGCAGGTCCCCGGCGCGAGCACGACACCCCTGGTGGTCACCCGGTCCAAGTACGGCTCCCAGGGAGCCACGCAGGCATTCCAGCAGGACGGCTCGGCGATCCTCGGTGCCGTGTCCTCCGTCACGGTGACTGGCGGGTTCCAGGTGTCCAACCAGGCGGGCATGTGGGGCCAGTCGAACGCGCCGGCGGCTGACAACTTCGCCGGCTGGTACCTCGACGGCATCGACGGGAGTTTCCCGCCGCTGTCCGGCGGGGTGACGATCGAACTGTGGACGCAGATCGACTCGATTGTCGACGGCGGCGCCGCCGCTATCGGCGGGATGGTCCTGCAGATCGGCAACAACCAGTTCCCCTGCAACCTGGCGGTCTCCGGCGGCGGCGGGCCCTTCCCGCTGCTGGCTGTCATAGCCCAGCAGAACACCAGCACAGACGGGTTTTACGTCCTGCAGTGGGGCAACAACACCGGCCCCAATTTCGGCGCCCAGGTGAACTTCGGCAGCTTCAATTTCGGGCAGGTCAGCCAGGTCGTCATCACCACGACGCACACCAGCTACACCGTCTACGTGGACGGCGCGCAGGCCGCGTCGGGCACCTATACCAGCGGCGGGCTGGGCGGCGACACCTTCCACGAACTGGTCCTGTCCGGGTTTTCCGCGCCGTTCTTCGCGACCCTGCCCGGTCCGGGTGTCTATAACGGGTCCTTCGGCCACATCGCGGTCTTCCCGCAGATCCTGACCGCCGAGCGGATCAATACCCACTGGCAGGCGGGCATCGCGGGCATGGCGGGGGAGCCGTCGAACTACCGCATCGAGCGGCTCCTGCAGGCCGGAAGCACGCAGATCGGCCGCCGGCTGATCCTGCCGGACATCGCCGCGGACGTGACCCCGGTGGTGTCCTGCCAGGACATCCCCGGCCAGGCCATCTCCGGGTCGATCGGCAACATCACCCAGCAGCTCCTGCCTGGCGTCTTCTACATCGCCCCGACCGGTGACATGGTCATGCAGGCCCGCTCGGCGGCGTGGAACCAGCAGCCCGTCTGGACGCTCGGCGAGGACGTCTCGGCCGGGGAGATCCCCTACAGCAGCGATATCCGGTATGACTTCGACCCTTCCCGGCTGCAGAACCAGGTCCAGCTGACCCAGCTGGACGACCAGACCGTCACCGTCCCCTCGGCGCAGGACACCGAGCTGGATTCCCAGCTGCAGTTCGGCACCGTGAGCAACCTGTCGACGGGCTACCTGGACAACGACGCCTCCTCGCCGCTGAACGCCGGGCCAGGCCTGGCCGACTACGCCAACTACCTGGCCACCACCCTCGCCGAGCCAGGGCTGCGGCTCACCCAGGTCACGGTCGACGCGGCCGCGAACCCTGCGCTGTGGCCGTTCGTCCTCGGCGCGTCAGTCGCGGACACGGTGACAGTCAACCGGCGGCCGGTGGGCTACGGGCAGCCGGCGATCTCCCTGACCGGCAGGATCAGCCAGACGCAGCGCGACCTGGCCTACTCGGCGACCAGCGGGGTGAGCGGCAAGATCACCTGCCTCATCGACGCCGCCCCCCAGCAGAACGCCCTTATGACGGATGATCCTGTCCACTCCCTCCTCGACGGAACCCAGGTGCTGGCATGGTGAGCGTCGTGACAGATGCGGCCCCGGACGCCGAAGCGCTGGCCCGCAGCGCGCAGCACGAGAGCGGTCACGCCGCTGCGCGCTGGGCCCTCGGCATTCCGATCCTCCGCATCGAGCTCGACGGGCCGCAAGGCTCTGTCACCTGGCCGGTACCCGGCGCTCAGCTGCGTGCCGGCCAGTCCTGGCTAATCCAGGCCTGCGGTGCCATCGCCGACTACCAGCGCCGCGGCCTCCGCATGCGCGATCTCGCGATCGTGCATCTGCTGATGGGCAGCCAGGACAACATGTTCGATCTGGACGACGCCTCGGGCAGTGTGGCGGAGCGGGTGAGCAGGCTCCCGGCGGTTGCCCCCGGCGCTGACCTCGAGCGCATCACCGCACTGATGGACGCGCAGCGCTGGCCTCCTGCGCTGCGCATCCAGAGATGGCGGGACAGCGAGCGGTTCGCTGCCAGCGCCCGGCCGGCGATCGACGCGCTCGCCGCCGAGCTGCTGGCCTGCGGGCAGATCACCGGCGACGAGGCGCACCGCATCTGCGCCGCCGCCATGCCGGGCAAGCCGGCACCTGACGTGCCGGGCTGGGCGCGGTAGGCGCGACCTTCAAAGCCAGAGCCCCCGTCGTCCCAGCCTGGGTGGCGACGGGGGCTCTGCTCGTACCGGCAGATGGTCAGCGGCTGTCCTCCACCGCGCGGATCGCCTGCGCCAGCTCGACCATCGCCGGAGTGATGGCCGACCGGGCCCGGAGCGCCCGCGGCGCTGTGCGGGCCTGTACGGGCCGCGACGCTGACCCGGGCCGGATGACCCGTGCCGGGTTGTGCCGGGCTGACACGGGCTGTGTCTCCAGCTTGCACAGCCGCTTGTACAGAAGCCGGGATGCGACCGCGCAGCTAGCCACGGATACGACCGCGGATGCCACGACGACCGCGGCGACGAACTCGATCTCGCCGAGATGCGCGCGCAGCCAGACCACAGCCGCCACCGTGGCGACCCCGGCGGCGATAAGGGCGACAGGCGCGCCGCCGCCCGGCTCGACGTAGACGTATTTCGGCCGGTGGAACTCAGGCATCTACTTGTCCTTCGTCTCGGTCCTGAGGGCGGCGATGAACCGGTGCACGGCGGTGGCGCCGGGCCGGTACTGGCGGCCCGTCGCCCGGCAGCGCGGGCAGGCGATGATCTTGCGGGTGAGCCAGTGCTGCACGACGCGCTTGCCGTGGCAGCGCCGGCACCGGCACGTCGGCGCCGAGGCGACCAGGATCAGGTAGCCGGCCACGAGCGCGAAGCCGAGCAGGATCAGGTGGATCACCGCTCAGCCCTCCGCTGCTGCTGCCGCGCCGTCTGCCGCGCCCTCGGCGTAGCCCTCGGCGAAACCGGCTGCCTGCCCGGCTGCGTAGCCCGCGCCGACCCCGGCGGCGTAGCCCTCACGCCAGACCCGGCAGGGGAACCTAGGGCAGTCGTCACCGTCGGAGCAGTCGCTGTAGTGATGCTCGCCGGGGGTGCCGCCGAGCAGGTTCCTAGCGGCCTTCCGGGCGCGTGTGCTGGGCATCGGCTCGCAATCTGGTAACAGCGCAGGTCAGCGCCGGGGAAGGCCGTAACGGCGTAGGAAGCGCCAGAGCACCGGCGCAGGTCAGCGGGGTGTAGGACATCGGTAACGGATCTCACGGCGTGACCGCCTCGATCGCGGCCCGCTCGGCGCCCTGGCCGGGCGTCCCGGACGGCTCCCTTACGTTCTTGATGGCCACGCCGAGGCCGCGCAGCTGCGCCGCGACCGCGGCGGCGGTGATGTCGGCGTACACACCGGGCAGGTCGCGGGCCAGGCGCTGCGCGATCGTCGAGGTGTACAGCCGGCCAGCGTCGCCGAACACCGACAGGACGTCGGCGGCGAAGCTGCGCGGCTGCTCGCCGCTGGTGTCCTCGCCGAGCGCGTACCCGGTGAGCGTCCCGGCGTGGCCGCGCAGCTGCCGGGCACGGTCGGCGATCTTCTCGCTGGCCGGCAGGTCCAGGTAGAAGGTCCGGACGACCTGCGGGTCTCCCTCGGCGCGCAGCCAGCCCAGCCCGGCGTCAGTGCCGGACCGGAACGCCGCCGAGTTGTAGCCGTTCTTGTAGCTCGAGGTGCCGAGGATGTTGTCGACCTCAGGCTGGCCCGGCACCTTCAGGCAGAACCTGACCGAGATGTTGCCGCTGACCGAGGTCGGCATCGAGTCGGCGGTCGGCCGCTGCGTGGCCAGGATCAGCACCACGCCGTAAGCGCGGCCGAGCCGGATCACGTACGCGGCGTCGTCCTTGGCCTGCTCCCCGTACTGCGGGTGCATGAACACGTTCTGCACCTCATCGAAGACCGCGACCAGCGGGAACAGCCGCGCCGACCGGCGGCCGGCCATGTCGCGGGTGACCTTGCCGTCCGGCCGCAGCGACTTGTCCAGCGCCTTGAGCTTCCGCGACCTGGTGTCCAGCTCCCGGCGCAGCATCGCGAGCGACGCCGCGGCGTAGCAGACCGCCTCGTCGTCCAGGCCCGAGCAGTACCGGTGGCACACCCTGGCGAGCGGCTCAAGGTCGCCCTTGCCGGCCTGCTCGTGCACCCACAGCTCCGCCAGCGGGTCCAAAGCGGCAGCGCACGCGAGCACCCGGACAGCGGCGGTCTTGCCCTGGCCGGGCTGCGCGCCGATCAGCCAGTTGTGCTCGAACAGCGGCGCGCTGACGACCCGGCCGCGGGGGTCGGTGCCGAACGGGAGCCCGGCGAACACGTCGACCTGCCCCGACCTGGCCAGCGGCCAGGCAACGGGCTTGGCCTTGGACATGTCGTGGAAGCCGATCCACAGCCGCATCCGGCCCTCATGCTCGGCGGGCACTCCCTCAGGCCACACCGCCGACAGCGGCCGCCGCAGCCCGGAGGCCAGCTCGGCGCACTTGGCCAGGATCATCTTCGGGGTGACGCCGTGGGGCAGGTCCAGCTCGGTGCCCCACCCCTCGCCGTCGCGGTGCACGTCGGACACCCAGGCCAGCGCCCGGCCGTCCTTGATCACCTCGTTGATCGCCGGGATCCCCAGCGCGCCGAGCGCGCGGGTGATGATCGGGTGCGTCGGCGTCTGGTACTCCGGCTTGACCACCGCCGCGCCGACCACCTTGGCGCCTTCTGGCCGGCCGTGCCTGGCGAGCACGACCACGGCACCCAGGCCGGCGCCCGCCAGCGCCCACGGCGGCAGCAGCAGGCTCGCAGCCACTACGAGGGCGAGCGCGAGCACTGCGCACACCGCGACGATCCGGCCGCGGCGGCCGCGGGTCTGCTGGCCGAGCTTGTGCACGCCCACCGCGTCGTGATGACCGGACCGGCCAGCGGCCACGGCGATGGATTCGAGCTGCCACAGCTGCGGCGCGTGCCACCAGCGCATCAGCCGCCCGGCCAGGACGACCGCGCCGCGGCAGGAGTGGAACAGGTACAGCAGCAGGTACCACGGGGTGCGCGACCCGTGGTAGCGGGTACGGTGCCACGTCAGGGCCGCCGACCGGGTGACCGTTCCCCTGAGGTTGGCGCGGTGCAGCGGCGGGGGAATGACCGGCTGCCGGGTTCCCGGCTCCCGGGCGGGTGCGGGAACCGGTACGGGGAGTGCGGGCCTGGGGTGCAGTTCGATGACGTCGGCTCCGGCGTCCGCCGGGCTGCCGATCTGATCGGTTGACATGATGGAACTTCCTTCCTGCGAGGGATGGAGACCGGCGGCGGGATACCTTGTCCGGGCTTCCCGCCGCCGGGTTACTACTGGGTGCGGGTGAGGGTTTCCAGGTAGGCGCGCACCTCCTGCGCTCGCGGCTGTCCCAGGTGCATCTCCCTGCGGACGGCACGCACCGAGGGAAGCTCCCCGCGGGAAAGCTCCCCGGCGAACAGGGCGGCGGCTTCCTTCCCTCCCTCGGGTGCGCTGTGACCGTTGGTGAGTGCGGGCGGGTGCGGTGCACCCGGGCCCGGTACGGCCGAGGCAAGGTCCGCAGCGCGGACCTTGGCGGGCTCAGATACGGCGCGCAGCAGGTGCGTCAGCGCGGCGCCGAACCCGAGGGTCACGACCGGCAGGCACGAGACGAGCACGACGACCGGCCACGGCGCCCGGTGCGCGTGCGACGCCGCCAGTACGTGATAGGCGACCTGGCCGAGCATCCCCAGCAGCAGCGCGCCGATCGCCGACCGGCGGGCGAACGTCCGCGCTGGGCTATCAGCTGGTGCCGACAGCCAGGCTCCGAGGGCGTACGCCCCGTAGGCCTCGACTCCGATGGGAAGCGTGATCGCCGTGTTGATCGTGAACCCGGAGATCCCCGGCAGCAGCCGGACCGGGCCGAAGCCGCACAGACCGCCGAGCCCTACCCACCCGGACCAGACCGCGACGGCGGCCGGGGAAGCGATGAGGAAGAGCGGCCAGCGCCTCATGAGGTCACCAGCCGGAGGGGACGGTCGGGCTGGGGAACGGGGAGGCCTGCCGCCTCGACCGCCTCGCCGAGCATGTCGAACAGGCGGTCCATCCTGGCCTGTAGGACCTCGATGATCTCCTCCTGGGAGTCCACCCTGGCCATCGCCTCAGCCGCCGTGAGCCCGACCTCGATCAGGCCGCGGTCCAGTGCGTCCAGGTCGGCGCTCATGACCCACCGCCAGCTCGCGGGCAGACCTCGCCCGGCTCCAGCCAGTGCATCCCGGCGCCGTCCAGATCGGCGTGGGCGCACAGCCGGCGGCCGCCGCCCGGCTCAGGCTGGCTGGCCGCAGGCACACCGGCAGGTGCACCGGCGATCTGCTCGATCTGCTCGAGGGCGTACTGCCGGTCGTCGGTCTCCCAGTCGAACGCGGCGAGCACGGTGCGGATCTCGCCGAGCACGTCGAGGACCTGGCCGAGCTGGCGGCGCAGCTCCGCGGCTTCCCTCAGCAGCAGGGAAGGGGGAAGCTCGGCGAGCTTCCGCTTGCGGCACCCGGCGAGGTACTCCTGCGCCTGGGTGATCCTGTCGTCTACCGTTCCTGCCATGGTTCCTGTCTCCTTCGCCGAGATGGGTTGCCTAGGGCCGTCGCAGCGTTACGAGCGCATGCGGCGGCCCGCCCTGCTAACTGGGTTCGTGGCACTTCCCGTGGCACTGGTGCCCCTGAATCCGGGCGCGCCTCGATGCCGCCCGGCGAATGACTTACGAGGTGAACGCGCAGCTCAGAATGGCTGCGGAGGATTCCGGTCGCTATCCTGTGTGTCCGGATTTCCGAGAGTTCAAGTCCCCCCTCGGACACCAACCATTTGCCTACCTTGTTCGACTGCGGATCGGCTGTCGCGCGGATGAGAGGGACGGATGGATGGCGGGTCAGACGGATCCCGAGCTTGCGGTAGCCATCGACCCTCGGTCATGACACCGGCAGAGCTCTGTGACGCTGCTCGGAGCTGGTGGCGGCGCGACGGTGATAGAGCCAAGCGCGAGCGCAACGCGCTCGCCGTCGGCGACGGTGACGGTGTCCAGGCCAGAGAGATAACCGGCTGGCGCTACGCCCCGGCGATCGGCCGGTGGGCATTCGCGGGCAATACCCTCGGCTCGGGCGACCCGATCCATGAGAAGTGGGTCGGCCGCCGCACAACCGTTCAAGATGGCGCCGTCGACGGCGGGTAGCGTTTCCGGGTGAACGGGATCGTGTCAGAAGGAGCAGGTGTGCTGGAGAACTTCGCTGATCTGTCCTCGCCGCTGATTGCCGATGCCTGCATTCGCTGCGGTGTGCCGCTGCGCGCTGCGCCTGCCGGCATCGCAGCAGTCGTTGCAGGCCGCCAGATCGCGGGACGCGCATTGCCAGCGCGCCACTACGGCAGTGTTGATGTGTTCCTGGAGGCGCTCAGCCGCGCCGGGCAGGGGGATGTGCTGGTCGTCGACAATGGCGGACGGACGGACGAGGCGTGCGTCGGCGACCTGGTGGTATTGGAGGCTCTAGCGGCGGGTGTGAGCGGCCTGGTCGTGTGGGGGCTGCACCGCGATACGCCGGAATTGGCGGAGATCGGCCTTCCGGTGTTCAGCTACGGCAGCTGCCCGGCCGGGCCGGTGCGCCTGGACCAGCGGGAGCCCACCGCGCTGGCCAGCGCTCGGTTCGGGTCGTGCATTGTCACCGCGGCCGACATCGTGTTTGGCGACGCCGACGGGGTGTTGTTCGTCGCTTCAGATAAGGCCGCGGAAGTGCTGGCGGCGGCGGGTGAGATCAGGCAGACCGAGCGGGAACAGGCCCGCAAAATCCGGGCAGGTGAGACCCTGCGCCGGCAGACAAGCTTCGAGGAGTACCTGGCGCAGCGGGCAGCCGAGCCGTCCTACACCTTCCGGCGCCATCTTCGGCGGATCGGTGGAGCCATGGAGGAGTAGGCGCAGTACCTGCCCATCCCTAAGCTCCCAGGTCAACCGGGGCCTAGCCAGCCAGGCTGACCATGCAGTTCCACCAGCAGGTGCATGTGCAGAAACGAGACCGTTCGGGCGGTCAGTGCGACGATCGATCACGCTAGCTTGCCGCCAGGCACCCCGCACCGTCGCGCTATCCGGCCAGCAGCATGGTTCCGCTAGGCCGTCCAGATTCGCGCGGACGTGGACGATATCGTGCGGAATGTGTTGCTGCCGTGAGCGAGGAGTTCCGCCTCCGTTCGATCGCAGTAGCCGCCTACGGTCCAGCGACCCTGTTCGGTCTCGCTGAGGGGGCCATGCTGCCGGTCATCACGCTGAGCGCGATTGACCGTGGGGCGAGCACCTCGATCGCGGCCCTGATCGGCGCGCTGCTCGGCATGGGCTCGATCGTGACGAACATTCCCTCGGGGATCCTGACCACCCGGATCGGCGAGCGGAAGTCGATGCTCGCGGCCGCGGTCGCCACCGCCGCGGGGCTAGTCCTGTGCGTGGTCAACCTCGGCCACGGCCCCGCCTCGCTGCTGGTGTACGGCTTCGGGATCCTGCTGATCGGCGCGGCCAGCTCTGTCTACAGCCTGGCCCGGCAGTCCTACCTGACGGAGATGGTGCCGCCGTTCATGCGTGCCCGGGCACTGTCGACCCTTGGCGGCACGCTGCGCGTCGGGATGTTCCTTGGCCCCTTCCTCGCCGCTGGCGCGGTGGAGATATGGGGGCTGGCGGGCGCCTACTACGTCAGCCTCGTCGCGATCGCTGCCGCCGCCGTGATCGTCTTCCGGATTCGTGACCTCGAGACGAGCCGCGAGCACAAGGCGGCTTCTGCGCGGGTGACCTCGTGGGGCATCCTGACGCGGTACTGGCGCACCTTCGTCACCCTTGGTTCTGGCGTCCTGCTGCTGTCGGCCATCCGTCAGACCAGGCAGGTAGTCATCCCGCTGTGGGCCGCGCATATCGGGCTGTCTCCCACGGCGAACTCCATCATCTACGGTGTCGCCGGCGCGATTGATGTGCTGACCTTCTACCCCGCGGGCAAGGTCATGGATGTCTACGGCCGCCGGTGGGTCGCCGTGCCATGCGTGATCATTCTGGGAATCTCCTTTGTCCTCATCCCGCTCACCCACGGTCCCCTCACCCTGGCGTTCATTGCGATGATCATGGGCTTTGGCAACGGCATCGGCTCAGGCATCGTCATGACGCTGGCCGCTGACATTTCTCCGGCGATCGGACGTCCCACATTTCTGGGACTCTGGCGCGAGCTGGGCGATGCCGGATCGGCATTGGCCCGGTCATCCTGTCTGGCATTACGGCCGTCGCCGGGCTGGCTACCGGGATCATCGCCAGCGGCTTTGTCGGATTCGCGGCTGCGGCTGCCCTGTGGGCGTGGATCCCGCGTCGCGCCAGTCTCCGGGGTCAGTCCGCGGCCGCGGAGGTTAGCGTGACACACAGAGAGCCGCTCATCGCCGACCCTGAAGGCCGCTAGCCGGTCCAGGAGACGCGTCTGTGCAGCAGCCAGATCGTGAGCCCGAGCGCGGCGGTGGTGAGGGCGACGAAGATCCCGGCCTCGATGAACTGGAAGGGCCAGAACCGGTCTGCTGGCTGGTAGTTGACGCCGTGCTGCACGCCCAGCACCCAGTCGCCGATACGGCCGGTGAGCTGCGGCACGCTAGTGATGCCATAGCCGCATACATTCGGCGGCGGGCAGCTCACCGGGCGCATTGTCAGCGGGGTCATGAAGTGCGGGCGGAACACGAATTCGACGCTAAGGCGAATGGCCAGCCACGGGATGAACGCGGCGACCATGGCTGGAATGCTGCGGCGCAGCAGCAGCCCGGCCAGCACGGCGAACCGAATGCGCACAGGATGTAGGCGGTGAGGACCAGGCCCTCGTAGTCGTAGGCGTTCGGCTGGAGGTGCCCGGTGAGCCGGTCCATCGGCGCGCGGTACCACATGATCACCGCGGTCATGGCGGCGCCGACGACGATGAGCCCGCAGGTGACCAGCGCCAGTTTGACGGCGAGCCACCGGGACCGGGGAACGGTCTGGCTCCAGGCCAGCCGCCAGGTGCCGTATTCGAGTTCCCGGGCGACGAGCGGGCCGCCGACGAGAACCCCGATCAGCCCGGGGGAGGATCAGGCACACGGACCAGAATGCGATGTTGACCGCCGAGCTGAACTCGCCCATGAACGCGCGCGCCTCGGCCGCGCAGCCGGTTCCCTGGCTGCGGGCCAGGCACGCGGCGAGGTCATCGTTGCTGAAGGCCGAGCGCATCGACGTGCTTTCCACGATCGCGTATACCGCGAGGGCGGCGAGCAGGGCCAGGCAGGCTATGGCCTGGCCGCGGTGCTGCCGCCAGCTGACCCAGATCATCGGGTAACCGCCTTCGTGCTCGGCCGGGGCCGCGCCGCAGCCGGGGCAGGATCGTCCTGGGTCGTTGCGGTGGCCGGGCGCTGCAGGTAGGCCATGACGAGCTGCTCGAAGCTCACCGGCTCCGCCTGCCAGCTGGCGTGCCCCTGCAGCGCCAGCCGGAGCGGGTCGGTGCGGACCAGCACGGCGGAGTGCCGGTCGCTGTCAGTGCGCTGAATGACCGGCCCGGGCAGCTCGGCGTCCTGGGTCGCGCGCGGGACGGTCAGCAGCCGGTGCGCAGCGATCAGGTCGTCGGCCGACCCGGCCAGTTGCACGCGGCCGTGGGCCAGCACGATCAGCCAGTCGCAGAACCGCTCCAGTTCCGAGACCACATGCGAGGAGATGAGGCAGGTCAGGTTGGCGTCGGCGGCTGTAGCCATCACGTCCCGCATGAACTCAAGCCGGGCGACCGGGTCGAGGCTGGCGAGGGGCTCGTCGAGCAAGAGCAGCGGCGCTCGCTTGGCCAGCGCCATGGTGAGTGAGACCTGGGCCTGCTGCCCGCCGGACAGGCTCTTGACTTTACGTTTCACCGGGATGCCCAGGACCTCAGCCCGTGCCGCCGCCAGTTCCTGATCCCAGCCGGGGTTCATCGCCCGGCCCAGGCGGAACAGGTCCGCGACGGTGAAGTCGCGGTACAGCGGGTGGTCCTGGGCGACGTAGCCGACCAGGGCCAGTAGCTGCGCCGGGCCGGCCCGCTGGGTCTCGCCGAAGACCGATACCTGGCCCTCCGTGGGCTCCAGCAGCCCGCTGATCATTTCCAGCAGGGTTGTCTTGCCGGCGCCGTTCGGGCCGACCAGGGCGGCCACCGCGCCGGCCGGCAATTCGAGCGTGCAGTCCCGTAGCGCCCACGCCCGGCCGTAGCGCCGGCCGAGCCGGTCGGTCCGCAGCGCCGGGACGCCGCCGTCGGCGTCATCCTGGGTCATCTGACCTTCTCCCTTTCTCTCTTCAGGTCGCGGCGGGCCACGGCGATCAGAGCGGTCACCGCCTCGTCATCGAGCCCGGCCTCACCGGCGTCCCGCAGCCACGCCTCCAGAGAGCCGCGCAGGTCCTGGTTCACCTCCGGCGGTACCGGAGTGGCAGTGGCTGTGACGAACGTTCCCTGGCCTGGCCGACCGCCGGCCAGGCCCTCGTGCTCGAGCTGCCGGTAGGCCTTGACGACCGTGTTCGGATTGATCACCAGGTCGGCGGCGACGTCCTTGACCGTCGGCAGGCGGTCGCCCTCCCGGAGGTAGCCCAGCAGCAGCGACTGCCGCACCTGGTGGACCAGCTGCAGGTAGGGCGGCACTCCAGAGGAACCGTCGAGCCGGAAGCGGAACATCAGCCTCTTTCCATCATGACATTATTCTATGATGATGGTGTAATAGTAAAAGCATCAGGCAGCCGTGGCAAGCAGTGCACCGTGACTTCCTGGACTTCGCCCGCGTCGGCGCGGTGATGTCAGCGTCGCGGGCAGGTCGCAGGCACAGGAGTACATCGGCAGTTCATCCGCGGCGGGCGATGCGGCCGGATCGGCAGTGGGCTCTGCTGGGCCGATGCCTGTGACCGATGGCCGCGGAGGACTGGATGGCGGCGGCACCTGACCGCGACGCGGGCCCCGATCGGCGCCTCGGGGTGGCGCGCCGCTACCTGGTCGATTTCGAAGAGGACACGCCAGGGAACGGCCGCTGTGGATTCGGCTGATCATCGAGTTCGTCGGCACCTTCGTGCTAGTAGCACGGCCGCAACGCTTCACCCGTGGAGACCATCGTCTGTGCCGTGTTCGGGCTGTGAACCAGTCACATGGAGCTGAGAATGACTGACACCAACGCCGAAGCTGCCGGGCCGGTGCTGACGCGATCGCAAGCCCCGGCAGCGTTTCACGTGATGGCCAAGCCGACCGGCGCGGTCTGCAACCTGGATTGTGAGTACTGCTTCTTCCTGTCCAAGGAGATGCTCTACCCGGGCAGCCGGTTCCGGATGGCGGCGGACCTCCACGAGACCTACATCCGCCAGCTGCTGGAGGGCCACCGCCGCGGCAGTGAGGTCGTGATCGCGTGGCAAGGCGGCGAGCCGACCATGATGGGCCTGGACTTTTTCCGCCGGTCGATCGACCTGCAGCGGGAGTACGCTCGCCCCGGCCAGCGGATCCTGAACACGATCCAGACCAACGGCACGCTGCTCACCGATGAGTGGGGCGAGTTCCTCAAAGCCCACGACTTCCTCGTCGGGATCTCCATCGACGGGCCGCGCGACCTGCACGACGCATACCGGGTCGACAAGGGCGGGAAGCCCACCTACGACCGGGTGATGCGCGGCCTTGACGTGCTCAAGCGGCACGGCGTGGACTGGAACGTCCTCACCACGATGCACGCCGCCAACGGCGACCACGGCAGGGCCGTGTACACGTTCCTGCGCGACGAGCTGGGCGCGACCTTCATGCAGTTCATCCCCATCATCGAGCGCGCCACCGAGCAGACCCTTCCGATCGCTGAGGCCGGGTGGGGGCACGGAGTGGCCGGGCGGCCGCTGTACACCCAGCGGGGCGGGCTCGTCACCCGCCGCTCGATCGGCCCCGTCCAGTACGGCCGGTTCCTGATCGACGTGTTCGAGGAGTGGGTCCGCCGCGACATCGGCACGGTGTACGTGCAGATGTTCGACACAACCCTGGCCAATGTTCACGGCGCGCCGGGCGGGATGTGCGTGCACGCCGAAACCTGCGGCACCCAGCTGGCCCTCGAGCACACCGGCGACCTGTACTCCTGCGACCACTACGTCGAACCCGGCTACCTGCTCGGCAACGTCCGCGACAAGCACATGCTCGACCTCATCGTCCTGCCCCAGCAGCGCAAGTTCGGGCAGGACAAGCGGGATACCCTCACCGGCTACTGCCGTCGCTGCGACGTGCTGGACACGTGCAACGGCGGGTGCCCCAAAGACCGCTTCACGTCCGCCCCCGACGGCGAAGGCGGCTTGCACTACCTCTGCCCTGGCTACCAGGCGTTCTTCCGGCACGTCCGCGAGCCCATGCAGACGATGTCCGCTTTGCTGCTCTCGGGCCGGGCGCCGGCCGACCTCATGGCCTCCTACGCAGCTGCGGACTCCCGGCGCGGCCGGAACGACCCCTGCCCGTGCGGAGGCGGGCGGAAGTGGAAGCAATGCCACATGACAGCCCAGCGGACGTGAACCTAGCCATGCAGTTGCCGGCATCATTCCGTGTCCGCCAGTAGCTCGGGGAACCCGGACCTCCGTCTGGGCGGCACAGGAGCATGGCTATAGGATTTGCTATAGTCATGGTATGCGGGAATGGGACATTTACCAGACCGACGAGGTCGGTCGCCTGGCTCAGCGATGGCCGGGAACAAGGAAGGCAAGTGGAACCGCTGGTACGCCGACGCAATCCCGAGGGCCGAACAGCTCTACGAGGTGTACCTGACGGAGCGGGCGGAAGAGGAGACGAGCTGATGAGCGGATACACCAAGTGGGACCGCGAGGCCTACATCGAACGCGTCGGCGGTCTGCAAGAGGCTGAGCGGCGCCGCAAGGAGCTCATGGCCCGCCAGACCGGCTACCGGCTCGCCGAGGAACGCAAGCGCCAAGGCCTCACCCAGGCCCAGCTCGCCGATGCCATGGGGGTGACCCCCGGCCGGGTCTCCCAGATCGAACGTGGCGAACTAGCCACCATCGAAGCCGTCGCACGCTACGTCGAAGCTCTCGGCGGACGGCTCGATCTCATCGCAAGCTTCGCCGACCACACCCTCACCGTCACCACCACCGAAGCCGCCTGAGCACCAGGCGGCTGCCGTCGTCGAACAAGATCAGGTGCTGGTGGACGAGTCGATCTGGCGCAGGCCCGCGTCGCTTTCCGCTATTGCGGTTTGCTCAGCCCCGGCATTGAGACTGCGGGTCAGCAGCCAGTAGACCACCCCGGTCACCACGGCTCCGACGATCCACGAGATGTCAACGCTGTCCAGGTCTCTAGCAAGCGGGCCGGTGTAATAGCTCTTGAAACTGAACAAGTTGAGCAGGACCATGAACGGGATCTCGGCGGCAAATCCGCAGGCGTAGGCGACGAGGCCGCGGTAAGACCAGACGCCGTAGATCCCGTTGGGCTCGAAGATGTCCAGGATCGCGTAGTGGCCACGGCGGACGAAGAAGAAGTCGATCAGGTTGGTCACGGTCCACGGCACCAGCAGGTAGAGCATGAGCGTCAGCGCGGTGTCGACCACGCCGACAGCGCTGGTCGTGATCAGCTTGCCGATGACGAACCAGATCACGGCCAGGACCAGGATCGTGATGATGCGCGCGTTGCGGGTTGGCTTGAGTTTCCGGAAGGCGTCCACGCCGGCCAGCGCGGTGAGGCTGGCGCCGTAAGCGTTCATGCCCATGGTCGCCGCCAGCGCGAAAGCCGACAGGAACCCGGTGAGTCCGCCGAGATGGCTGATCACGTTGTTGCCGGCGCTCTGCAGGCCGACGAGCCCGTCCGTCGCGCCGAGCCGGATGGCGAGCCATGCGCCCAGGGCGATCAGCCAGATCGCCGGGGTCGAGGCACCGGCGAAAACGAATCCGATGATCTTGCCGCGAGATGTGTTCCTGGGCAGGTAACGCGAGTAGTCGGAGACATATCCGGCGTAAGTGATGTTGTAGGCGGCGGCGGCGGACAGCTGGGACATGAAGGCCGTCCAGTTGAAACCGTAGGCGTGATGGCTGACCACTCCGCCGGCCTTGCCGGCGATCACGCCGATGGTGACGATGGCCACCAGCGGGAGCAGAATGTACAGGTTCCAGCGGAACACGCGGTGC
This sequence comes from Streptosporangiaceae bacterium, assembly GCA_036495525.1. Taxonomy (GTDB): domain Bacteria; phylum Actinomycetota; class Actinomycetes; order Streptosporangiales; family Streptosporangiaceae; genus DASXMR01. Next base: position 24,323 of record DASXMR010000123.1, read on the forward strand.
ACCCAGTCGTAGCCGTAGATCGCCAGCAAGGCGGCGCCGATGGTGACCACGACCGCGACCAGGTCAGCGTTCCAGCCGAACGCACCGTGCAGGCCCTGTGCGAGGAGCACCTGGTCGGCGACGTTGAACGCCATGTAGGTAAACACCATTGCGAAAAGCGCGACGATGACGCCGCGGTATCCGAACTGCGCGCGGGACTGGATCATCTGCGGCAGCCCGAGGGTTGGTCCTTGCGTCGCATGGAGAGCCATGAAGCAGGTGCCCACCAGGATGCCCGCCGTGCCAGCGACGATCGTCCACGGCAGCGAGAGCCCAAGCGAGGGCCCGATGAAGCCGATGGGGATCGTGAAGTACTGGAAGTTGCCGAGGAACCACAGTGGTGCCTGATGCCATACCTTGCCGTGCCGTTCGGTATCGGGGACCCAGTCGATCGAGCGCGTCTCGATGCCGCGGATGCCAGCGACCTGCGCGGTTACGGGTGCAGCCTTGCTTTCAGCAGACACGGCGAGCTCTCTTCTCGCGGAACTCGGGCCAGCCAGGGCCGCGTCACGCGACGGTGCCTCTGGTGTTACCGCAACGGTGGGGGAGATTGGGTCACGGAGTCAATAGCGTGATCCGAAGTGGCTGAAGGAGCCGGCGGCCCGGCGACACGGCCGTATAGCTCGGGCCTGCGGTCCGCGTGGACGTCGTTCTTCGGGCCGATGCTCTTATCCATTGCTTCCCCGAGCTGGCACTCGGCGGCAATGGTCACAGGCCCGCCGGTGACGGTGGCCGGGTTGTGCCCGGCAGCCTGGCCGGTTGCGGCGAGAGGCCACCCGTCGGCGTCGACGATGACCGAGCCGCCGACCCAGCCGACTCCGCGTTCTTCGCCTGTGCGGTCGCATGCCGCGATGAACATGCGGTTGACGGCCGCGTTGGCCTGGACCCTTACGACCTCTGCCGGGCGCTCGCCATCGGGCCGGCCATACGCAGCTGGCCAGTTGGTCGGGGCGCATAGTAGCTGCGCGCCGTCCAGGGCCGGCAGCCGGACCCATTCGGGAAATTCGAGGTCGTAGCAGATCACCATCGCGATCCGGCCAAATCTCGTAGCCACCACCGGCGGCGCCGCTGAGCCAGGGCTGAACCACCGTTTCTCGTCGTTCCACAAGTGCGCCTTGCGGTAGACGCTGCGGATCCCGTCCGGATCCACCAGTGCAGCGCTGTTAAAGACCTCGTCGCCGGACGCCTCGCAAAAGCCGCCGACGATGACGATCCCGTGCTCGGCCGCAAGCCTGGCCCAGCCGGTAACGGTCTCACCGTCGGCTGTCTCAGCGCTGGCGCTGACCTCCGCCGCGCTCTCGAAGACGTAACCACTCGAGACGAGCTCCGGCAGCACGACAATCGACGCGCCCCGCGCGGCGGCGCTGGTCACCAGCTCCGCACTGCGCTGCCGGTTGACCGCCAGGTCGCCAAGCACTGGCGCGAACTGACAGCAGGCCACGACTACACCAGTCACCGCTCAGCCCTCCCGCATGCGCGGGCCGGCGACTCGATGACGAATGTCGCATCGCGCTGCTGCCCCAGCCCGGCTACATGGGGGAGGGTAATTCACGACCCTGATCGTTATGGTGGCCGCGTGGCAGGCAGACGCGGACGGCCCCGGCATCCCGACGTGCTGACGCCGGCCGAATGGCGGGTGGTCGATGCCGTCCGTCATGGCCTGTCAGCACCGCAGATTGCCCGGCGCCAGGGCGTGAGCCAGGACGCGGTGAAGTTCCATGCCGCGAACGTGCTGGCCAAGCTGGGCCTGACCAGCCGGGCCGAGATCCGGCGCTGGCCGGGGGTGCCTGCTGACACCGTCCTTCAAGCGCAGCTGAGACGCACCGGAGCAAGCATGACCGATGACGATCTTGACCTCGGGCCGATCGGGCAGATCTCGCGGCACGTCGGCAACGTTGCCCAGGCGGCGGCGTGGTACGGCACGGTGCTTGGCCTGCGCCATCTGTATACCTTCGGCGATCTGGCGTTCTTCGACTGCGGCGGCGTCCGGTTGTTCCTGAGCCAGTCGGACGGGCCCCCGGCCGAGCCGTCGGTGCTGTATTTCCGGGTCCGCGAGATCCACCGGGCCTGCGAGGCGCTCACTGGCCGGGGCGTTGAGTTCCGCGGCGCGCCGCACATGATCTTCCGGCATGAGTCGGGGATGGAGGAATGGATGGCGTTCTTCGACGACCCCGACGGCAATCCGCTGGCCATCATGGCGCAGGTAGGCGGTCCGGCCAGCTGAGCCGAGCATCCCCGGACGTTTAAGTTCCGGCCGCCGCCAGGCAGTCAGAATCCGGCCCGCCGGGATGTGCCATTGCTGTCCGGTACCAGTGGATCTTCTCCTGCAGCTGCCTCTGCTGAGTTCGCAGCCGGGCCATCCGCTCTTGCACCCGCTGGTCATGCTCGGTGAGCAGCTGCAAGCGCGCGTCCATCGTGGCCTGCCCGCCGCGGCTCAGCTCGGCGTACCTGCGCATCTGGGCGATCGGCATGCCGGTATCGCGCAGGCAGCGCAGGATGCCAAGCCAGTCAAGGTCGGCGCTGTCGAAGCGCCGGTGCCCGCTCGGCGTGCGCTCGATCGCGTCGAGCAGTCCGATCCGCTCGTAGTACCGCAGGGTGTCCAGGCTGAAGCCGGACTGCTCGGCCGCCTGGCTGGGCGAGAAGCTCCCGGTCATGTCCAGAGAATGGCACCTGGAGTGCGCTCCAGGTCAATCTCCTGGTTCATGCCTGGCGGCCAGGAGCGCGGCGATCTGCGTCATCTCCGCCGCTGTCAGCGGCCCGGTCAGCAGGGCCCCGGCGTTCTCCGCTGCCTGCCCGGCCGTGCGGATACCGGGGATGGGAACGGCGCGCGGATCGCGGGCGAGCAGCCAGCCAAGCGCTCCCTGGGCCAGGGTGCGGCCGCTGCTGGTGAGCACCTCGCGGACGGCGTCGAGCCGGGCGAGCCATTCCGGTGTCGGACGGCCGCCGGTGAAGGCCGGCCCGCCCATATCCCCGGACCGGCAGTCATCGGCGGCGAGCTGCGACTGCGCCGTGTACTTGCCCGTCAGCAGCCCCATGGCCAGCGGGCTGCGGATGACGCCGGCCAGATCGCGGGAGCCGCAGAGCGCGAACATCCCCTGGTTAGCAACGAAGACATTCGCGCCGAACTGGATCGCCGCGCAGTTCGCTCCGGTCGCGAACGCCGCCGCGCGGACCGGGTCGTCGGTGCTCCAGCCATAGGACCGGATCAGGCCGCCGGCGACCAGCTCTTCCAGTGCCCCGATCACCGGCTCGGCTTCGGCGAGCGGGAGCTCGGCCTGGTGCAGCTGGTACAGGTCGATGCGGTCAGTGCCGAGCCGGCGCAGGGATGCCTCGCACGCCTGGCGGACGTGGCCGGGGGACGCGTCAGCACCGGTGACCGCTTTCGCCTCGGCATCGAAGGTGTAACCGAACTTCGTCGCGATCACTGCCTCGTCCCGGTGACCGGCCAGAGCCTCGCCCAGGACTCGCTCGCTGTGCCCGCCGCCATAGACGTCCGCGGTATCGAAGAACGTGATGCCCAGGTCGAGCGCCCGCCGGATCGCGGCGGCGGACATTTCGTCGTCGGCAGCGCCCCACCCGATGGGCTCGCCGCCGCCCGTCATGGGACCGCCGATGGCCCAGCAACCGAAGCCGACATCGCTGACCTTGATGCCGCTCCGGCCGAGAGTCCTGCTCACAGCTCTCTCCTTACTGGTTCGTGCCACCACCCAAGCGGCTGGAGCGCGCTCCGGGTCAAGCCCCAATTATCGAGCATTTGCCGCCCTCCAATCCGGCCGCTGCTTGGGCCTCGTGGCTCCGGGCACAAGATTCCGGAATGCCACGGTGACGACTTAAACTCCCCCCGTGAGCGCCCCGTCGCAGATGCCGCCAGCACGCAGCGGGCGCAGTCCGGGACTGATACTCAGACCCCGCGTCGCCACGCTGCTGTCCGGTGCCCTGCATCGCCGGGCAATGCTCGTCGTGGCCGGTGCCGGGTACGGCAAGACCACCGCGCTTTCCGAGATCGCCAGTACCATCCCGTCACGGTGGGTCCGGCTTCGGCCAGCCGATGCGCAGGCCGAGTCGTTGTCGGCCCGCATCGCGACCTCGCTCGGCGAGCCGCCGTCGCCGGGCGGCTCGGCCATCGCCGCTGCCACCGGTTCCGACGATCGGACCGTCCTCGCCGAGCGGCGCGCCGCCCAGCTCTGCGAGCTCGCTGAGGCGCTGCCGGACGACGTGCTGCTCATCCTCGATGGCGCCGAGCACCTTGGTGCCGACGAGGCGGCCAGCCACCTGCTAAGGGTGCTGTCGCTCCAGGCGCCGTCGCAGCTGCACCTGGTGCTGTCCGGCCGCAGCCTGCCGGAACTCGGCCTCGGCGGTGCGCAAGGACGAGGCGAGCTACTGGAGGTCACGGCCCCCGACCTGAGTTTCACCCGCGGTGAGACCACGCAGCTCGTCGAGATGCGGCTCGGCGCGGCCGGTGTCCCGCTGGCCGCTGACTGCTGGTCGCTGACGGCGGGCTGGCCCGCTGCGCTGCAGTTGCTGCTTGACCGGCTTGAGCGCCTGGAACCTGGTGACCGGGCCCGCGCGCTCGAGCGGCTTCGGCTCAGCCGTGGCCAGCCGTGGCGCGCCTTCGCCAGGGACCTGATCGGCGATGAGCAGCAATCGGTCCGGCAGGTGCTGCTGGTCGCCTCCGCCGCCCCCCGTGTCGACGCCGGCCTGCTGGCCGGCGCTGACGTGCCAGCAAGCGTGGATGACCTGGCGAGCATGCAGGAGCGCGGGCTGCTGGTCGAAGCCGGCGAGCCTGGTTTTTACCGGCTGTCTCCGGTGCTCGCTGACGCCGCCGAAAGCGCTGCCGCGCCCGGTCAGGCCGGCGAGCTGCGCAGCCGCCTGGCGGGCTGGCTGGAGGCGCACGGCCGGCTTGAGGAAGCCCTTGAGTGTCATGCCGCGGCGGACCGGGCTGCGGCCCAGGCGTTTTTGCTCCGGCGGGGACCCGCGCTGATCCGCACCGGAGCGGCGTCCCGCCTGATCGACGTGCAGCGCGCGCACGGCACCGGCGGTGATCCGGCCCTGGATGCGGTCCTGGCAGAGGCCTTGCAGGCGGTCGGTGACTGGGATGCGGCGATAGAGCTCTTCGCCCGCGTCGAGCGCGCGAGCGGGGCAGCCGGGCTCGCCGCCGCGGTCGCCTGGCGCTACGGAGTGCTGCTGTACCTGCGGGGAAACTCGGCCGCTGCCGCGGCGTCCCTGACGGCGGCCCACAACCCGGCTGCGCTGGGCGCGGATGACGCGATGGTGTCCGCGTCGCTGAGCAACACGTACTGGAGCCAGGGCCAGGTCGACGCTGCGGACGATCTCGCGCGGAAGGCCCTGCATCAGGCGGGCGCGAGCGGTGACTCGTGTGCCCTGGCCGCGGCGCACGTGGCTCTCGCCCTGGTGGCCGCGAGCCGTGGTGAGCGGGAACGCAATGAGCTGGAATACCGGCTGGCCCTCACGGCTGCGCGGGAAGGCGGCGACCGGGTCCAGCTCGCCAGGATTCACGCGAACCTGAGCTCGCGAGCCCTTGAGAACGGGGACTACCAGCTGGCTATCGCCGAAGCGGAACTGGCACTCGAGACCGGCTCGGGGCACCGGTTCTTTTCGGCGCTCGCTCTGATCAACAAGGCCGACGCGCACCTGCGAACCGGTCAGCTCGGCGCGGCTAGCGCGGCCATCGCGGACGCGGACGCGATCTGCGCGGCCCTCGGGACCTTGCTGGCCGCAATTCCGCAGGTGCTGTCCGGCGAGCTGTACCGGCAGCGGGGCGACCAGGTGCGGGCCCGCAACTCGTTCGAGCGGGCCGTGGCCCTGGCCGCGGAGGGCGACGACGCGCACACGCTGGTGTCCGCCCTGTGCGGTCTGGCCAGGATCCTGGTCGAGGAAGACCTTGCCGCCGCGCGCAAGGCAGTAGCCGACGCGCTGACGCGGGCATCTGGCCTCGAGCGCGCGACCGCGTTGTGCACGGCCGCCGAAGTCGAGCTGCGAGGCCGCGACAACCTCGCTGCCGAAGTGTTCGCCAGGCAGGCCGAGGCGCAGGCCCGCGCGACAGGCGACCGGGCAGCCCTGGCGGAGTCGCTCGAACTGCAAGCGGCAGCGCAGGGCGAGGGCGGCCAGCGGCGGCTCAGCGCCGCAATCGAACTCTGGGACGACGTCGGGAATCCGGTGGCCGCTGCCAGGGCACGGCTGGCGCTCGCTGTTCTGAGCGACGATCAGCAGGCGGCCGATACGCGCCGTCAGCAGCTCGGGGAGATGGGCGTCACGGCGTCTCTCGGGGCTCCGGGTCTGCTGGCGTCGGCATCCAGGAACGCGCGTGAGATGGCGGTGGTAGCCCTCGGGCGATTCGCGGTGCTGCACGCCGGCGAGCCCGTGCCGCTGGCAGCATGGCAGTCCCGGAAGGCCCGCGACCTGCTGAAACTACTGGTAGCCCGCAGGGGCCGGCCGCTGACTCGCGAGGCAGCCGCCGAGGTGATGTGGCCAGACGTCGAACCGGACGCGCTGAGCAACCGGCTCTCGGTAGCGCTGAGCACGATCCGCAAGGTGCTGGATCCCGACCGCCAGCACCCGGCCGATCACTACCTGGTCTCTGACGCACGGACCATCGCACTGCGGACCGACCACATCTACATCGACTTCATCGAGTTCCTCAGGCTCGCCGACCGTGCCACCGAGCTGCTGACCGGTGGCGAGCCCGAGGCGGCCGAAGCACCGCTGCGGCGGGCCAGGCAGCTGTACGCCGGCGACTTCCTGGAAGAAGACCTCTACGAGGAATGGGCCACCGACGCGCGCGCGAAAGCTCGAGCCCGACTGCTCGCCGTCCTGCGCGCGCTGAGCAGGCTTGGTACAGAACGGGGCGACCACGAGTCCGCCGCCCAGTACCTGGGTCAGCTGCTCGAGCGCGAGCCGTACGACGAGGACGCATGGTTGTCGCTGGTCGCGAACCAGCTCCGGCTGCGTCGTCACGGCGAGGCGCGCAGGCACTACGCCACATATGCGCGGCGCATGGACGAGCTCGATGTCGTGCCGGTGGCGCTGGCGGATGCCGCGGACTGGCGGCCTTAAGCCAACCTTCAGGCCAGTCAAAGCACGACCCTGATAGTCGGCTCTGTGGGACTTGCAGTGCCGCCATCCGGCCGTCCGTGGCCAGCGTGCCCTCGGTCCTCATCGCGCATCCAAGCAGGCCTTCTGGGGAGGACCAACCATGTGGCGCACCAGGATTGCACCGATCATTGTGCCCGCGGTCATCGTGCCCGCGGCGCTACTGCTGGCAGCCTGCAGCTCGGCCAGCAAGCCCACCGCTTCGCCGGCGTCGGCGGCCACGCCAGCAGCCGCTTCGACCTCCGCGCCAGCATCGACGGCCGCCGCATCGCCGGCCGCCGCCGCGACAAAGTCCAGCGCCCGGCTTTCTGGCACCTGGAAGGGCCAGTACAGCGGATCGTTCAGCGGCACCTTCACGCTGCACTGGCAGCAGTCGGGGTCAAAGCTGACCGGCACCATCAATCTTCCGGAGGCCGGGGGCACGACGCCGATCAACGGCACAGTTGATGGCAGCAGGATCAAGTTCGGCACCGTGGGGTCGACCGAGATCACGTACTCGGGCTCAGTCTCCGGTCACTCCATGTCCGGCAGCTACCAGATCAAGACCCAGAGCGGGTCGGCCGGCGGATCGTGGAGCGCGAGGAAATCCTGACCGGGTCATCGATCAGCGGACTAGGTGGGAGCCGCGTTGACGGTCCGGCCGGCTGACGCGCCGCGTCCTCGCGATGCGTGAGATTATCCGGGACTATGCGCAAGGACCTGCGGGAAACTCCTGAGTACGCCGCTGTCGCCGAGCATCTCCGGCGGCTGCACGAGCCGGTTTTCGGCCGGCCGCATCATGTCAGCGATCTCGTCGCGACACCTGATGCCGGGCGCATCGTGGTGACCGGCTCGGTCTATGACGAACTCGACGGCCTGCCGCGCACCGCCCTGTTCGAGGTGCGGGACGGCACGCTCCGCGCGCTGACTTCGGGCGGCGGCTCAGCCAGGTACGCCCGGCTCGCGCCGGACGGGTCCGCCCTGGCCTTCCTGTCCGACCGGGCCAAGGCCGATGTGTTCCAGCTCTACCTGCTGTCCGGCGGGCAGCTCGGCGAGGCCGCGCCAGCGCCTGCCGTCCCCGGCACGGTCGAGTATCTCGCTTGGTCACCGGACGGCACCGGGATCCTGCTCGGGGTCGCCGGGCTCGGCGCCGAGATGGCTGACGCGCAGGGATCGGGAACGGCCGGCGCGGGCGAGGCAGGGCTGCCGGCCTGGTACCCGGAGGTCGAGAGCGGGACGCCGGATGACTCCTGGCGCAGCCTGTGGGTCTATACGCCGGCGTCCGGCGAGCTCGCCAGGGTCTCCCCGGACGGTCTCAACATCTGGGAGGCGGCCTGGTCCGGCCCGGCGCACGTGCTGGCCATCACCAGCAGCAAGCCCACCGAGGACGACTGGTACTCCGCTGTGCTGAGCCGGCTCGACATATCGACCGGAGAGGTGTCCGAGCTGCTCAGCAGCGACGTCCAGCTGGGGCTGCCGGCAGGGACTTCCGATGGCACGAGGGCCGCCGTGGTGCAGGCAGTATGCAGCGACCGGTTCATCGTGGCCGGAGAGCTGATCCTGCTGGACCTGGTAACCGGCACCAGATGTGCCGTGGACACCGCCGGGGCAGATGTCACCGCCGTCCAGTGGATTGACCGGACGCAGCTCGGCTACGTCGGCCTGCGTCACCTGGACAGCGTGGCCGGAATCGCTGAAGCCGGGGCGGGACCGCTGCCGGAGAAGATCGCGGGCCGGGAACTGGTCGCGTCCGGGCAGTCATGGGCGAACTGGTTCTACCCGGCCGGCGCGTTCACTTCCGACGGCCGGCTCGTCGTGATCCGCGACGACTACGAAACGCCGCAGCAGATCGCGATCACTGGCGCCGGCACCGACCAGGTGCTGGCAACCCTGGCCCACGCCGGCACCGACTATCTCCGGTCGGTCGCTGGCACGGCGGCGAGCGTCAGCTGGAACGCACCGGACGGGACAGCGATCGAGGGAGTGCTGTGCACCCCTGCCGGGACCGGGCCGTTCCCGCTGGTGCTGCACGTCCACGGCGGCCCGATCGGGGCCTACCAGCGGAACTGGTCGATGGGCGACGCCGCGGTACCGCTGCTGGTCTCGCGCGGATACGCCGTGCTGCTGCCGAACCCGCGCGGCAGCTCAGGCCGGGGTCAGGAGTTCGCCGCCGCAGTCGTCGGCGACATGGGCGGGGCAGACACCTATGACTACCTGTCCGGTATCGACGCGATGATCGAGCGCGGGATCGCCGATCCGGAGCGGATCGGCACAATGGGCGTCAGCTACGGCGGGTTCATGTCGGCGTGGCTGGTGACCCAGGATCAGAGGTTCAAGGCCGCCGTGGCGGGATCGCCGGTGACCGAGTGGTACAGCTTCACCTTCACGACCAACATCCCCCGCTGGGGGCTGTGGTTCCTGGACAACGCCGATCCTGAGGAGACGGGCAACCAGGTGCACGCGCGCAGTCCGGTCATGCACGCGAGCAAGGCCACGACGCCGACTCTGCTGACCGCTGGCGCGAAGGACCGGTGCACGCCGGCCGGCCAGGCCAGGGAGTTCTACCAGGCGCTGATCAGTCACGGCGTCGACTCGGAACTGGTGATCTACCCCGGCGAGGGGCACGGCGTCAGGCAGCACCCTGCTGTCGCTGACTACCTCACCCGGCTCGTCACCTGGTTCGGCAGGTACATGCCGGCCTGATCGGCAGCCGCCTCAGGCGCTGGCTGGCTGCTTGCTGACTGAGGCCTGGTAAATCTGCTCGATCGACGACTCGAGCTGGGCGTTGAACTGCTCGTCGGTCTGGCTCTCGGTCAGGCCCTCGAGAAGCGCGCGCGAGAAGCTGGCGATGAGGGTGGGATCGCGGGCGAGCAGGGCGCAGGCCTCGTCACGGCTGTAGCCGCCAGACAATGCCACGACCCGCAGGACCCGCGGGTGCGACGCCAGGTCGCCGTATCGGCCGGGGCGAGTCGGGATGGTGATCTTCAGCATGACCGTGGCGCCGTCGGGCAGCGCGTCGAGGTGCCTGGCGATGGCGTCGTGCAGCAGCGTCTCGGCCTCCTCCTTGTGCGGGCTGGAGATGCTGACCTCGGGCTCGATGATCGGCACGAGGCCGGCGGCCAGGATCCGGTTCGCATAGCCGAACTGCTGGTCGACGATCGCGGATATCCCGGCCTCGCTGGCATCGTGGATCACCGACCGCATCTTGGTGCCGAAGATCTGGTGCCGCTGAGCGCGCTCAAGCAGGTCATCGAGAGTGTCGATGGGCTTCATCAGCTGCACGCCGTCCTGCTCGGGCGCCAGGCCCTTGTCGACCTTGAGGAACGGCACCACGTTCCTGGAGTCCCACAGGTAACGAGCCGTCGGGACGCCGCCGACGTCGCGCTCCATGGTCTGCTCGAACAAGATCGCAGCGAGAACGCGCGAGCCATCAAACGCCGGGCTGGTCAGCACCCGGGTCCGCATGGCGTGGACCAGGTCGAACATCTCGGTGTCAGAGCTGTAGCGATCTCTCCCGATGCCGTACTCGGCCAGCGCCTTCGGAGTGCTGCCGCCGCTCTGGTCAAGCGCGGCGAAAAAGCCGCGGCCGGTGCCGACCTTCTGTGCCTGGGTGGTGTTCACCCTTCCGCATTGTGGCACTGGCCGCACGGGGCCGGCCATCGTCCCTCATCTGTCACCAGGTATCGGCCCTCTGCGGCCGATGACGGCGGACACGCGCGGTTCGCGAGGTGCCGGCGGCAAAGTGATCATCCGCGGTCAGACTTGGGCGAGCGGCTCGGCGGCATCGGGCGCGGCGGCATCCGCTTCCTGGTCGCCGGGCGCTGAGCCCGGGCGCAGGTGACGGAGCTGGACCGCGGCCAGCACAGCGGCAACGAGCACGGCAGCGGCGCTGACGGCGAACGCCGCGTGCAGGCCACTGGTGAAGGCAGCACGGGCCGCGCCGACCAGAACGTCCCCCGTCTGACCGGGCAGGCGGGCAGCCGCGGCCACCGCGCCGCCGAGGGTGTCCCTGGCGGCCGCCGCGCTTCTCGGCAGGAACCCGGCCGGCAGCGCGCCGGTGAGCTGGCTGCGGTAGATGCGAGCGCCGATGACGCCCAGGATGGCGATGCCGAGGGCTCCGCCGAACTCGGCGCTGGTCTCCGACAGCGCGGACGCCGCCCCGGCTCGCTCCGGTGGCGCGGCCCCGACGACCATGTCGGTGGCCAGGGTGTCCACCGGTGCCATCGCGAGCGAGAACACCACCGAGCCGGTCACCAGGAGCGCCAGGCCGGCCGGGCCGATCAGGGTGAACAGCCAGAGGCCAGCCGCTCCCAGGGTCATGCATGCCGCCATGAGGAAAGCGGGCCGCACCCGGCGGGCGAGCAAGGGAGTGAGCAGGGACCCGACGACGAACCCAGCCGACGAGGGCAGCATCCACAATCCGGCTTTCAGCGGCGACAGGCCAAGCACGAGTTGCAGGTACTGGGTAATGAACAGCAGCGTGCCGAACCCGGTGAAGAAGCTCAGCAGGTTCGTGGTCAGCGCGGCCGTGAAGGCCGCAGAACGGAACAGCCGCAGGTCAAGCAGCGGGTCGGCAAGCACGAGTTGCCGGCGCACGAACACCGTCCCGGCCGCGAGGCCGACCAGGATGGCGGCAGCAGGCAGCCAGCCGAGCCCGTCGCGGGTGAGCTGCTTGAGCCCGAAGATGACAGCCAGCACCGCGGCCACCGACAGCGCCGCGCTGACCAGGTCCAGCCTGCCAGCCAGGGGATCACGGAACTCCGGCAGCAGGAGTGGCCCGAGCACCAGCAGCAGCGCCATCACGGGCACCGCCAGCAGGAACACCGAACCCCACCAGAACCACTCCAGGAGCACACCGCCGAGCAGCGGCCCGATCGCACCGCCGACCGAGAAGCTGGTGATCCATACCGAGACGGCGACCGTCCGCTGCCGCGGATCAGTGAACATATTGCGGATCAGCGAGAGGGTCGACGGCGCGACGGTGGCACCGGCCAGGCCGAGCAGGGCGCGCGCGGCGATCAGCATCGGCGCGCTGACCGACCACGCGGCCAGCAGCGAGGTGACGCCGAACGCCGCAGCCCCGATCAGCAGCAGCCGGCGCCTGCCGATGCGGTCGCCGAGCGTGCCCATGGTGATCAGTGACCCGGCGGCCATGAAGCCATAGATGTCGACGATCCACAGCAGCTCGGTGCTGGTCGGCCGCAGGTCCTGGCTCAGATGCGGGACGGCCAGGTTCAGCACGGTCAGGTCAATCGCGTAGAGCAGGCAGGGAAGCGCGAGCACCGCCAGGCTGATCCACTCTCGCCGCCCGGCTCGCCTGGTCATCGCATCGTTCATGGATTCCGCTCCTGCCGTGGCCCCGTTGCGCCGGCTGCCGGTCCGCTGACCAGGCGATTAAGCGTCACTCAGCCGGCATCGCTGGCACCAGATACCGAAATCACCAGCCAGGGCTGACATTCGCGCTTGCGGCCGGCCGGCAGACGTTGCAGCCGGGGTAATGACATATGTCACCAGGCAGCAGAGGCAGCTAATGCTCAGCGGCGGCTTCAAGTGGCAGCCGCTGAGCCATGCAGACAATCCGGTCGGTCGTCAACCCGGACAAGCCCGGCCGGCACTGAATCTGGAAAGCCGCTAGCCTGCCAGGGCAAATCTGGGTAGCTATCAGGCTGCCCGTGCAGTGCGCAGGTCGCTCCACGAGCAGCGCGCTGCTACCAGCGCATCCGCTGAGAGGAAGTTCCTGTGCCCATGGAGCCGACGACTCCGGGCGGTGAGTCCCGGCCCGTCCGCGGCGCCCGCCGCGACGAGGCGGCCCTGCTTGGCGAGGTTCTCGCCGACGCCTTCGCCGGGGACCCGGTGTTCGAGTGGCTGATCCCGCCCACGGTGCCCGGCCGGGAAAGCCGCATGCGCACGTTCTTCACCAGCATGAGCCGCGGTTACCTGCGTCACGGCAAGCCCTGCTATCTGAGCAGCGACGCCTCGGCCGCCGCGCTGTGGGCTGCGCCGGGGGCCTGGGGGATGCCGCTCAGCCAGGTCATCCTGGAGGCGGCGCCCAGCTGGCTGGCGTTCCGCGGCGGCCTGCTCCGGGCACTGCGCACGCAATCGCAGATCGCGAGCCTGCACGCCAGGCAGTCTCAGCCGCACTGGTACCTGGGCTACCTGGGTACCCGCAGCGGCCGGCAGGGTCAGGGACTTGGCACCCAGATGCTGCAAGAGGTCCTGGCGGGCGCGGACGCCGATGGCGTGCCGGCCTACCTCGAATCCTCCAGCCAGCGCAACCTGCCGCTCTATGAGCGCAACGGCTTTCACGTCGTCGGCGAGCTGCAAGCGCTAGGTCACGGGCCCACCATCTGGCGGATGTGGCGCGAGCCCGGCTCCCGCGGCTGACGCCGGCCGCTATCGGTCCGCACTCTCAATCATTTGCCGGTGGTCAGTGCAGGCCGGCTGATCCGCTGCGACATTCATGCAACATCCGTGCTCTGGCTGTCTCGGACAGCAATTGGTTTGATGCAACTCCGCGGCCAGCGCTACGAAGTAAGCGCGAGGGCCCCTGACCCGGAAGGAGAACCATGACCGAGCCTGCCGCCCCGACGCTGCCCGAGATCACGACCCTTGCCGGGACCACCCACTCCAGTCCGCTCTACCCAGCCGACGCCGCCCTGATCCGGGTCAGGGACTCGGGCCAGCCAGACCCGGTCATCGCGGCCATTGCGCGCCACATCACCGACTCCGGCAGCGTCTTCCTCGAACTGCCAGACGGCCGGCTGACGGTCGTCCTTCACCTGGACGGCAAGACATGGCTCGCGCGGCGTTGCGATGAGGGGCCGCTCAGCTAGCTTCAGCGCGGCTGGCTGCGCAGACGGGCTACGCGGAGGTGTGCTCAGGGCCGGCGGCGCTGGCGAGCTTGGCGCGGACCTGGTCGGCGCAGGGGTCCTGCAGGTCGTCGAGGATGTCCAGTGCCTGCTGCCAGGCGTCGCATGCCTGAGTCAGCTCGCCGGCGGCGGAACGGACGTCGCCGAGGTGAGTGAGGGCGGTCGCTTCAAAGAAGCGGTAGCCGGAATCGCGAAAGAGGCTGAGCGCTTGCTGGTAGCAGGCGGCAGCTTCGGCGAGGTTGCCCAGATGGTGCTCGGCGTACCCCAGGCTGTCCCAGGTATTTCCCTTGGTTCTGCCATCGGCTTCCGCACCTAGCATCAGAGACCGCCGGCAGTATGCGCGGGCCCGCTGATAGTCGCCGAGACGGGCATGGCACCAGCCGATGTCGTTGAGTGCCTGAACCTCTGCGGTCTTGTCACCGACGGCCTGGTACAGGCCCAGCGCCTCTGCACAGTAACCGAGCGCGTCGTCGTAACGGCCCTGACGTTCGGATAGCCAGCCGAGACCCTGCTGGACTTTGGCCTCGCCGAGGCGGCTGCCGAGCCGCCGGCACAGCGTGAGGCTGCTGGCGTAAAGGCGGCGGGCCTGATCATGGTCACCGAGGACAGCGCAGGCGGTCGCCAGCAGGCGACCGGACAGAGCCTGCGCGGCTGGGTCTGACAGGCGGGTCGCGGCGGCCACGGCGGTGCGTTGTGCCGCGGCCGATTCCTGCCAGCGGCCGCGCGGCTGGAGGAAGGCCGTCATGGCCCAGGGAAGCTGCCACGCGTGGCTGTCGGACCCGGTTGTGGCGGCCAGGCGGGTGGCCGCGAGCAGTACCTGATGCTCTTCCTCGAACCAGGCCATGGCCTGCGAATAGTCGGCGGGTTTCGCGGCCGCGACGCCGGGCCTGAACGCGGCGACGACAACCGGCTCTCCTCCCGGGTTCAGCAGGCGGGCGGCATGGGCGGCGGTGTGCAGGTAATAGTCGAGCAATCTGCCGATGGCCTCGCGTCGATCGGTGTCGCAGTCGGCGTGGCGGGCCTGCTCGGCAGCGTAGGCGTGCAGCAGGTCGTGGACGACGTACCGGCCAGGGCGGTGCTCGGTGATCAGGTGCGCGCGACCCAGCTCATGCAGCAGCCGGCGGGCCTTGGGCCAGGAGCAGCCGAACAGGCTGGCAGCGGCGGGCTCCGAAACGTCCGGGCCAGGGTGCAGGCCGAGCAGCCGGAACATCCGCGCCGATTCATCATCGAGCTGCCGGGTGGACCAGGAGAACACCGCCCGTACGCTGGCCGCCGGATCACCGCCATCCAGGGCGTCCAGCCGCCCGGCCCAGTCACGCAGTTCGTCGGCGAGGGCCGTCAGGGGGAAGCAGGGCCGGGCGGCGGCGCGGACGGCCGCGACGGCCAGCGCCAGCGGCAGGCACCCGCACAGACTGGCGATCCGGCTCACAGCACTGGGCTCTGCAGCAGCCCGGGCGGCGCCAAGCCGGGCAGCCAGCAGCTGCACAGCTTCACCATGGCTCAGCACGTCGAGGCTCAGCAGCCGCGCCCCGTCAGCAGCGAGCCCGGCAAGCTGGCTGCGGCTGGTGATCAGCACCAGGCTGCCGGGGCTGGCCGGCAGCAGCGGCCGGACCTGCTGCTCATCCCTGGCGTTGTCCAGCACGACCAGCATCCGCCGATCCGCCAGCAGGCTGCGGTACAACCCTGCCTGAGCGTCCAGATCAGGCGGGATGCGCTCGGGCGGCACGCCGAGGGCATCCAGGAATCCGCGGAGGGCCGCTTCAGGCGCAGTCGCGGTACCCGCTTGGTCAAAGCCGCGCAGGTTGACGTGCAGCTGCCCGTCACTGAACCGGCTGGCGACCCGGTGCGCCCACCGCAGCGCCAGGGCGGTCTTGCCCACCCCGGCAGTCCCGCCGATCGCAGAGATGACCACCGTGCCCGGGTGCGCGGGGCCCGCCTGGTCCACCATCTGGGTAAGCGCCCGAAGTTCGGCGGCCCTGCCGGTGAAGTCGGCCACGGCACGCGGCAGCTGCCGCGGCACTGGCTGGTCGACCGGCATGCTGCCAGCCAGCAGCTCCTCAATGCGGTCAGCGGAAACCCCCAGGGCCTCGGCCAGCCTGGGCCAGATCCCGGGCAGCGGCTGGGTATCCCCCCGCTCCCACCGCACCACGGTGGTGCGCTCCACCCCCAGCCGGCCGGCCAGCTGTTCCTGGGTCAGGCCCACCGCCTTACGGCGCTGGGCCAGGCGCCCCCGCCTGGCTGCCCCGCTTCTAGCGGCACCCTCCGGCATAGCAAGCATCCCACCGTGCGAAATGGCCGTTAGCGACCCTTTTCAGCATACGCCCGACTGCCGCCCAGGGTCTGCCGGAAGCACCTCGCGCCTGTCTGCGCGTCGCCGGCGGGCAGGTGCTCGCGCAGGCCAGCTGGGCTGCTGCAACATTCGTGCGACATTCGCGCGCTGGTCGTCGCGGGTAACTGCTGGTCTGATGCAAGACTGCGGTCGGCGCGCTGCTTCGGGGAGCGCGCCGGCCGCATCAGCTGGTTCATTTCCGGATCACAAGTGGCGGCCACGAATGCGCGATGCACCTGGCGGCGGGGACGGCGGGGAAGTCGGGATCGACCCGGCCAAGCTGGCCGACCTGAATGGCGCCTTAAGCCGGAGCGCGAGCAGCGCGCAGAGCCTGGTGAACATCTACATCGGGAAGCTATCCCGGTGCGGCATGGACACCGGCCGGCTCAGCAAGGCAGGCCAGGACCTGTCGTGGGCCACTGGCCAGCTGCCGATGCTGTGGCGTCGGCAGTCGATGGCGCAGGCCATCGAGCGGCAGGATCCCGGCCTGGGCAAGATGGTGCCCGACGGCGCCGGGTACCTGGCCTTCGCCACCGACGGTGCCGCGCAGAAGGCTGGCAACTCGGACGGCACCAAGGCAGCACAGGCATTGAAGAACGGCAGTAATGACGACTTCATCACTGCTGACCTGGATGCGCATGCCGACGACCCGGCGTACCTGGCCGCGTTCTTCCACGCCCTCGGCCCCCACGGGCTAGCGATGCTCGGCTCTCAGGTCACCGCGTTCAAGCAGAGTGGCGACACGGGTAAGTATCAGAAGTGGGCAAGCCTGGTGGGTGACGGGCTGGCCACCGCCAGCTACCAGATGAAGTTCAGCGACTCCTGGCTGAACGACATCCGGCTGCCGGGCCAGTCGACGCAGCCACTCGACCTGATCCAGCCCTTCCTAGACAACGGCGTGTACTCGCCGGACTGGCTGCAGCCCCTCGGCCAGTACGCGCTGAGCCAGGCCGACGCCCAAGCCCATGCGGGCGGCTACGCCGGTAAGGATGCGCTCATCCCGCCGTTGAACCTGGACGGCGTCTGGACCGCGATCGCCCACAACCCCGCCTACGACGTGAAGTTCTACGCCGGCAACTTTCCCCGCCTCAGCGATCTGATGACCGACCAGAAGATCATGTACTGGGTGGCGGACGGCGCGTTCGCGGGCATGGTGCAGGCGGCGACCATTCCACCGGATCCAGCGCGGTTCCCCGGCCAGTCGCCCATGGCGTATGCGCTCAACGCACAGCGAACAGTGAAGTACTTCGGCGACCACGCCGGCGCGCGGACGTCGGACGACGTCCGGAATGTGTTCGGCGTCATCGCCATGAATTACTTCAGCGACCTCGCCAGCAGTGTGCGCGCGGCAGCCCCGGGCATCGGCAAAAAGATGGTGCCGGGATGGCAGATCAGCGCGATGTCTGGTGACTGGGCAGCCTTCGTGACCGAGGCCATGCGGGACCAGGCCACCTCGGCACAGCTGCTGATGTTCTACAGCGCCTGGCTGCATACGCAGTACCCGGACTGGCGCGGCCAGGGGAACGCGGACGTGCCCGATCACCAGGGCTGGTGGAACGACTTCAGCCTCGGGGTGCTGGACGACTTCATGGCCGCTGCCTACCAGACGGCCGGCGCGTCTGCGGGCGAGACTTCCGGCCAGATAGCTGAGGTTGCCAGTGCGGCCGGCTCGGCGTTCCTCAGCAGCCTGCTGTTCGGCCCGGAGGCGGGCGTCGCCGATGCTGCGCTCGCCGGGGTCCAGGACGGATTCCAGACAGGCGTGGAGGGCCTGCTCAACAATGCGTTCAATGGCGATCCGCAGCAGTACGACTCTCCAGACTCGACGCTCGAGGGTCTCACCGGCGTCGCCCAGACCTACTCCACGACCGTCCAGCAGTGGTGGAACGACGGCAGCCCGTGGCCCGGCCCGACCATCAAGCCGGGTCAGCCCGGCGATCCGAGCTCATACATCAAAAGGTACGGCGGGCACAAGGCGGACTTCCTAGTCACTGACGGACCCCTGGCGGGCCAGCTCAAGAACCCGCTCAGCATGCACCCGCTGCAGCTAGCCGCTTACAATGCCTGGCTGCAGGACCCTGCCGTGGTCAATGCCAATGCGGCCAAGGCGCGCGAGACCGAGCTCGGCATGCTGAGCTCGTTCTACGCCAGGGAAATGGCCCGCAGCACGTTCGGCGGCTGACCGGAAGTGCCCGCTGGCCGCTGGCCGAGTCCGCGGTCCGGCTGGGCATAACGGAACCAAAAGGACCCGCCCCGCCTCTATCATTGAGCCGCGGCCGAACGAATCCGGACGACGAGTGGGCGGCTACACATGCGTGAGGACCCCGGGGGCGGCGAGGAAGTCGGGATCGACCCAGCCAAGCTGGCCGACCTGAATGGCACCTTAAGCCGGAGCGCGAGCAGCGCGCAGAGCCTGGTGAACATCTACATCGGGAAAGCCTCCCGGTGCGGGATCGACACCGGCCGGCTCAGCAAGGCAGGGCAGGACCTGTCGTGGGCCACCGGCCAGCTGCCGATGCTGCGCCGCAGGCAGGAGCTGGGGCTGGCCGCCGAGCGGCAGGATCCCGGCCTGGGCCAGATGGTGGCCGCCGGCGCCGGGTACCTGGCTTTCCCGACCGACGCCGCGGCCGGCAAGGCGGGCGCATCGGACGGCGGCAAGGCGGCGCAGGCGCTGCAGGACCGCAGCGACACCAACTTCATCGCCGACGACCTGGCGGCGCACGCCGACGACCCGGCGTACCTGGCCGCGTTCTTCAAGGCCCTCGGACCGGAGGGGCTGGCCCAGCTCGGCTTGCAGGTCAACGGGTTCAAGCAGAGCGGCGACGACGGCAAGTACGACGGCTGGTCGGCGCTGGTCGGCGACGGGCTCGCGACGGCCAGCTACCAGATGAAGTTCAGCTACTCCTGGCTGAACGACATCCGGCTGCCGGAGAGCGAGGCGACGGAGCCGGAACTCGACCTGATCCAGCCGTTCCTGGAAAACGGCGTCTACTCGCCGGACTGGTTGAAGCCGCTCGGCCAGTACGCGATGAACGAGGCCCGCCTGCAGGGCATGGATCCGGGCCTCATGGGGCCGCCGCCCTCGCTTGACGGAATCTGGGAGGCGATCGCGCACAATCCCGCTTACGACGCGCAGTTCTTCCAGAACAACTTCAGCAAGTCCGAGTTTGACAACGGGAGCCTCTCGGACCTGATGACCAACCCCATGCTCTCCCATTCGATCATCGACGGCGCGTTCGCCGACATGGTGCAGGCGGCTACCATCCCGCCTGACCCGTCGAGGTTCCCTGGCATGGATCCCGTGCAGTTCGCGCGCAACGCCGAGCAGACAGTCCAGCTGTTCCAGGACGGGTCGCCGGACACCTCGGGCCCCGTCCGCCAGGTGTTCGCCACCATGGCCATGTACTACTTCGCTGACCTGCGCAACAGCGTCGGCTCGGCCGCGCCCGGCGTCGGGGGGCGCGACCTGCCTGGTTGGCAGGTGACGGCGTCCAGCCAGGCCTGGGGCAACTTCGTCGAGCAGGCGATGAAGGACAAGACTGCCGCAGCGCGGCTGATGACGTTCTACGGGGAGTGGCGGCAGGAGTTCCCCGACAGCAAGGGCCCGTGGCAGGACGAGCAGTTCAAGCTCATGGACTTGTTCATGGTGCACCAGTACCAGACGGCTGGCTCCACCGCCGGCAGCAGCAACGACGACATCACCAAGGCGCTGGTAGCCGGCGGCGCCGCGTTCCTGACCGCGATCGTGTTCCCGGAGGCGGACGTGGCCACCGCGGGGGCGCTGCTGACCGGCGCCATCACCGAAGGGGCCAAGGACACCTTCAACTCTGGCGCGGAGGGCGCCCTGGACAGCGCGTTCGGCGGTGCCGGCGACAGCAAGCTGGACGAGCCGCCCGACAAGATCAAGAACACCCTGGATCAGATCACCCAGGCGAATGCCAACTGGAGCCGCATCGTCAGGGAGTGGTACAACGCCGAAGGCGGCCGGCCGAACCTCAAATCCCCGGTCGAGTTCGATGGTCACCAGAGCAACGGGGACCCGAATACCTACATCAATGAGTTTGGCGGGTCCACCGGCCCCGGTAACGCGAACTTCTTCGACAGCCAGGGGCAGCATATCAAGGACCCATCCGACATGTCTCCGCACCAGCTTGCCGCGTACAACGCATGGCTGCAGGATCCGGCGATCGCCGAGTCAACTGTCCCCGGTACCAACGTCCCCGGCCAGGGGCCGAAGCGGCTGTGGGAGACCTACACCAACCAGTTCGGCGGTGGCTGACAGGTGAAGCCCCCTGGCCGGGCGCTGGCCATGCTCGCCGGCGTGCTGGCAGCAGCCGCCATCACGCTCGCCGGGTGCAGCAGCGGCGTCAGCGCCAGCCAGGGCAGGACCGCAGCGGCAAAGGCGCGCGGCCAGGTACTGCCTCAGGTCCGCGCCCTCTACCGGCAGATCTATAACGCGCGGGCGGGCTGGGCGTTCGCGATAGATGCGAGCTATCTGCGGTGCATCAGGGGAAACAGCACGACCCAGGTGGCTTATCACAGCAATATTTCCTACGTCCGCGGCTTTCAGGGGCTCACCCCGGCCAGCTTCCGGCAGCGCATACTGGCCCTCGTTCACTCCGGCGGCTGGAAGTTCGCGCTGAACAACGCAGATAGGCCCAAAGGGAACTGGGACTCCCATTACGACCTGTCAAAAGGCCCGGTGAAGGGCGACCTGGCCGTGGCCGGGCGAATCGCGCTGCTGAGATTCTCGAGCCCGTGCTTCAACGCCGGCTCGGCGGCCGACAGCCTGGCCGCGCACGGGAGCGACGTCCCGGTGCCACATCCGAGCTCGACGTCGGCCGGCGGATGAGGAGAGCAGCCACGTGACCAGCAGGTGCAATTCCTCCCGCTAGCACCCCAACCACCCGTCCGGAGGATCCCATGGCCGCCAGCGCCAGCAAGGTGCCCAGCCCGTTGCACGAGGCCCTCAGCGAGCTGTACAGCAGCATCCAGCAGGACCAGGCCACGATGGCGAACGCGCTCAAGGACACCTGCCAGCGGATGGCCGGCGCCGACGTCTGGATCGGCTACGCGGCCGATTCCTGGAACTCCGAGCTCACCGGCCGGTCCGCTGACCTGGCTAGCAACGTCAATGGCACCGTCGCTGAGATTCAGCAGCGGCTTGCCGCCACTCAGTCCACCTGCACGCCGGAGCAGGCCCGCTTCGAGAACCTGATCCTCTCCGGCCGGCTGCAGTAGCCGGCAACGTGCTCGAGCCGCGGCGATTACCGCTGCTGCTCGGTAGGGCGCATCAGCATCTCGTTGACCGCCACGTGTCTGGGACGAGTGACGATGTAGGTGATGGCATCCGCGATGTCGTCGGCCTCCATCCGCTGCCCGAACTGACTCTGCATTGCTGCCAGCACCTCCGGCCGGTTGTGGCTGGCCAGCTCCGTGGCAGTGGCGCCCGGCTCGACCAGCGACACCCGGACGTACTGCCCGGCTAGCTCCTGGCGCAGCGACTCGCTGAACGCGCCGACGCCGAACTTTGTCAGCGCGTAGACCCCGTTGCCGAGGCGGGCGTGGCGCCCGGCCACCGAGCTGATGTTCACCATGTCGGCCACCAGGCGCGGACCCTCGCCAGCCGCGCGGCGCAGATGCGGCAGCGCCGCGTGCGCGCAGTACAGCAAGCCGAGCACGTTGAGCTGCACCATCTGCTGCCACTCAGCCAGCGGCGCCTCGGCTGCCGGGCCGAGCAGCATGACCCCGGCATTATTGACGAGCGTGTCGAGACGGCCAAGCTCACTGGCCGTCCGCTCGACCGCGGCGGCTGCCTGCTGCTGATCTGTGACGTCGCACTCCAGTACCAGCGCGGTACCGCCCTGGTCCCTGATCGCGGCGGCCAGCTCGTCGAGCCGGTCCCGCCGCCGCGCTGCCAGCGCTACCGCCGCGCCCCGCGCTGCCAGCGCGGACGCGGCTGCCGCGCCGATGCCGCTGGATGCTCCGGTCACCAGCGCAACGGTGTCCTTCAGTACCGGCTCCACCGGCATGCACCCTCCTCAGCTCAGCGACGCCTGCCCGTTCGTTACCCGCTGCGATCAGCTTCACCGCAGCCTTGGGCTCCGCCAGGCAGCCAAGCGTCTCACAGCGCTCTTCGCGGCGGCGCACTCCGCGGCAGGTGCGCGTGCGCCCGGCCGCCGATGAGTTAGCCGGGCGGGCGCGGTCGTAAACGTCAGCTGCAGGCCGTGAAACCGACCGTTGAGGAGGGCTTATGACCACCGCCGGACTACCGCCCGTTGTCGACGCCGACGCCTGGCAGCGAGAACTGGACACACTGCGTGCCAGGGAGAAAGCCGCGACCAGGGAGCTCGACTCGATCGCCGCGCAGCGCAGGCGGCTGCCCATGGTCAGGATGCCCGACTACACCCTGGAGGGTGAGCAGGGACCGATCGCCCTGGCCCACATCTTCGGCGGCACGTCACAGCTGATCGTCTACAACCACATGTGGTTCCCCGGCGAGCAGTGGCAGTGCCCTGGCTGCACTGGTTTCACCTCGCAGTTCACCCGGCTTGAGTTCCTTGACGACTACGACGCGCGGTTCGTCATCGTCACCCAGGGGCCCATTGACGAGGCGCTCGAGTACAAGCGGCGGGTCGGCAACCAGATGACCTGGTACTCCACCGCGAACAGCTCCTTCGGCGCCGACGTCGGCGCGCCGCCCGGCGGCGGATTCGCCGTGAACGTGCTCCTGCGCGACGGCGACAGCGTGTATCGCACCTGGCACACCAGCGGCCGTGGCACCGAGCAGCTCAGCCACGCGTTCGGGCTGATCGACCTGCTGCCCTACGGACGGCAGGAAGAGTGGCAGGACTCGCCTGAGGGCTGGCCGAAGTCGCCCACCTACAGCCGGTGGAACGGCTCGGAAGCCATCGCGGCGGCCTACGGACCGGGGGCCTGAGGACCACTGACGTCGCCCCGGCGGCTGACGTCGGCACCGGGCCAGGCCCGGCGGCCCGACAGAGCGGAGCCGGGCGGTCACGGCCTGCTTGTTAGCCTTGTGCTAGCCCTCACGGGCGCCAGCGGCGAGGTCAGCCTCGCCAGCGGATCGGGGGCCGCGTCGCCCGGCCGAGCTTGCCGGAGCGGCACGCGCAGCTGACAGCGAGGACGTTGCCTCATGTTGCCACGGTGGGAGAACAGCGAGCCCGTGCTGCACACCGCGCACGGCAGCGGCAACTGGATAGGTGCTGCCAGCGCGATGCTGCACGATGACCACATCTACCTGGCGTATCGCGACCGGCATCCGGTCGACAAGGGCCGGGGCAACCGCTGCTACGTGGCCCGCTCCCCCGCTGACGACGGCATCAAGTTCGAGACGCTCTGCGTCATCGACAAGCAGGACATGGAAGCTGAGTCGCTGGAGCGCCCCGCTCTTGACGTCACCCAGGACGGCGCCTGGGACCTGTACCTGAGCTGCGCGACCTTCGGCACCAAGCACTGGCGCATCGAGCGGCTGCGGGCTGGCCGTCCTGAGGACCTCAGCCCGGCCACCAGGCAGACCGTCTTTCCTGGCAGCGCGGCGTTCGGCATCAAGGACCCGGTGCTCGTCCGCGGGCAGGACCTGCGCATCTGGGCCACGCTGCACCCGCTGACCGAGGGCGATGCGAACGCGGACCAGATGACCAGCGTGGACGCCGGCAGCTGCGAGACCGTCATGGCACCGGATCCCGGCACCTGGTACAGCCGCGGCACCCGGATAACGGCGGTGCTGGCAGACCATGCGTATTTCGACGGCCGGGCCTCGGCGGCGCAGAACTTCGAGGAGCGGACCGGCGTCGCCAGGTGGGACGGATCGCGGTTCATCCCCGTCGCCGGCCCCGTCTCCAGCCCGTTCGGCGGCGGCGCGCTGCGTTACGTCTCGGTCGTCACCCTGCCGGACGGCAGCCTGCGCCTCTACTACGAGAGCGCGACTGAGTACGGCAGCCATGAGCTGCGCTCTGAGCTGCGGGGGTAAGCGGGGCCGCCAGCCTGCGCGGCTCAGTCGTCGCGCCAGCAGTCGTAGATATCGCTGAGAGTCGCGAACCATACGTCGTCGTGCTGCTTCATGTGCACGATGAACCGCTCCAGCATCATGATGGCGTGCGCGCGGCCGCTGACCAGCCCGTGCACGGTGTGCGTGAGCAGGCCGCCGGGATGGTTCTGGTAGGCGTAGTCGAAGTTGTCCCGCCACCGCGCGAACGTGTGGTCGGTGGACATCAGCCCGGCCAGCACCCCCGGCACGTGGTCAAGCGCCGGAAAGTCATCCATGAACCAGGACACCGGGAGCTCAAGCACCGGGCTTGCCGGGCCGAACTCGTTGGGCTCCTCCCGGTGCACGGTGACCTGCCGGGGCCGGTAAGGCTCGAAGTCGCGGCCCATCAGCGAGCTGTCCCACTCGAAGCCGTGCTCTTCCAGGATGTTCAGTGTCCACTGCGAGAAGTCCCAGGCAGGCGACCGGTAACCGCGTGGCCGGCGGCCGGTGATCTGCTCGTGCTGGCTGAGCTGGACCTCCATCAGCCGCCGCTCCTCGGCCTCGCCGAGCGAGGGCACCGACTCGTGGTAAGCGCCGTGCGCCGCGATCTCGTGCCCGGAGTCGATCACCTCCCTGATGCGGTCGGGGAAGGTGATGAGCGTGTGCCCCGGCGTGCACCAGGTCGTCGGGATGTCGTACTTCGCGAACAGCCGCAGCAGCCGCGGAGTGCCGACTTCCGCGTCGAACTCGCCGCGGGACAGGATCGACGGACTGAGCGTGGCCATGTGCCCGCTGAACGCGCACATCGCATCGAAGTCCACCCCGATGTTGACGGCGAGTCGCTTCCCGTCAGGAAGTCGCAGCGGCATAGGACGGTCCCTTTCTGAGCGCGCATCGCCCGATCCCTTGGCCCGTCCAGAATGTGGCGGTAGCGCCAGCGCGTCAACCACGGGCGGTGACCGGCGTTACCTGCCTGACTGGCCGGAAACACCGCGTTCACCATGGTCGTGGTTGCGGGGATTTCAACAGCAAGAAGAAGAACGAGGCTGTCGCGGGGAATGCCCTGCCCGCACGGATAAGGTGTCGCCATGACGCGAGCAGTGGTGCTAGGTGGCGGTGGTCCGGTCGGGGTCGGCTGGGAGTCGGGGCTGGTCACGGGCCTTGCCGCGGCCGGGGTCGCGCTCGGCGCGGCCGACCTGGTCGTCGGAACCTCAGCCGGCTCGATCGTCGGGGCCACTCTGGCGCTCGGCCTTGACCCGGCCGGGGCGGTCAGCGCGGTGGGCCAGCCGCTACCAGCCGGGGTCGCTGGCGGCACGATCGGCGACCTGATGACGGCCTTGGCGGATGCGGCGGGCAGGGCGCAGAGCCCCGAGCAGACGCGGATCGAGCTGGCCAAGCTCGCGCTGGCAGCCGACACGGTGCCGGAAGCCGACTTCACCGGCGCGCCGGTGTTCGCGCAGCTGGCGGGCCGTGACTGGCCGCAGTCCTTCCGCTGCACGGCGATCGACACGCAGACCGGGGCGCTGCGGGTGTGGGACGCCGCCTCCGGCGCTCCGCTGGACCTGGCCGTCGCGTCGAGCTGCGCGGTCCCCGCGGTGTTCCCGCCGGTGACCATCGACAGCACGCGCTACATGGACGGCGGCATGCGCACGCCGCTCAACGCCGACCTGGCCGCCGGGCACGCCGCGGTCATCGTGGTTTCGTGCCTGCCGCTGAGCCTGCCAGAAGGGTTCAGCGACCCGGTGTTCGACGCCATGGCGGCGGAGATCGAAGCCGAGCTCGCAGTGCTGCGCGACGGCGGGGCCAAGGTCGAGGTCGTCGGTCCGGGCGCGGAGTTCCTGGAGGTCAGCGGCTGGGGCGCCGAGCTGATGAACCCGGCCAGGGTGCCGGGCGCGTACGAGGCTGGCGTCCGTCAGGCAGCCACGGAGGCTGACCGGCTGCTAGCCGCCTGGACCGCCTAGCCCGCCGCTGGATCAGCAGGTCCGCCGCTGGCCACGTGCCTCGCGCGCTGGCCAGCGCTGCTGGGCCTGCTGGGGCAATCGCTCCGGGCGGTCAGGAAATGCGCGTGGACCTGACTCGGCGCGCGCATTGCCAGTTGTCACCGGGTACCTCGTCATTCATCAGCCAGCCGGCGCGGGAGTGTCCCTGGCGAGCTCGAAGCGGGCCGTCGTCATGGCGAGCTCGATCAGGCGCTTGCGTGATGGCTTGTGCATCTGCCGCAGGCGCAGCACCGCCAGCCCGTCAAGCATGGCAGTAAAGCGCAGGGTGAAGTCATCGATGTCGGCTGGCGGCGCGAACAGCCCTTCCTCGACGCCACCGGTGACGATCGCGGCGAGCTCATCCCGCCACAGCGACAGCAGCGCCTCGAGGAACTGGCTCACCTCGGTGTTGTGCGGCGCCCGCGCCCAGGCCTCCATCCACAGGATCCAGCTGGTCCAGCTCGGGTCGCCTGGCCCGGCCGGCAGGTAGAAGCCGACAAAGCCCTCAAGCTGCCGCCAGGCACCAGTGAGCCTTGCCAGCCCGGCGCGGGCCTCGATGACGTCCTGCTGATCCCGCCAGGCGAGCGTCTCCAGCAGGATGTGCTCCTTGCTGGTGAAGTAGTACATCACCTGACCCGAGCTCATCCCGGCCCGCCGGGCTATCTCGGCCACGCGCAGCCGATCTATGCCCGCCTCGGAAATCAGGTCGGCTGACGCACTGAGGACGCGGTCGCGGCTGCGCTGCCCGCCCTCGGTGCTGGCTGGCCCGCGGCGCCGTGAGACAGGCGCAGATATCCGTGCTGGTTCGGTCATGGCGTGCCGGGTGTGCTACCTGATTCTCGAGTGATGCGACCTGGCCAGTATAAGAGCGGTGATCTAGAGCATTGCACTAGACTGTTGCTCTACCGAGCGTTAGGCTGGATCCGCCGGGGGAGGCGGGCACGCATGGGTGGGTGGTTCACCCAATCTCACGCTGGAGCGCTGCGATCTGCCGGCCGGGCGCCTGGCCGGTCGGCGTGGGCGCACGCGCCGGCCCGAGCGCGCCGCCGGCGCCAGAATGGGCAGCGCGCTTCCGGTGGCCCCTGGGGGCTGGTCGCGGTGAGCACGCTGATCACGACCGACGCCGTTCCCCTCGGCGACCGGCTCGACTTCGTCCACGACCTCGTGGCCAGGACCTGGGTGCCGATGGAGTGCCACACCGAGCACCTGGACCAGGTGGCACAGTTTCGCGCCAGCGGCCTCGGGGCAATGCAGGTCGTGGTCATGGACGTCATGCCGGTAACGGTGCGCCGCACGCCCCGGCTGATCTCGAAGGCCGATCCCGACCTGATCAAGGTTGTGCTAGTGCGTGGCGGCAACACCTGCGTCGTCAGCCAGGAAGGCCGGCAGGCCCGCGTGTCGGCCACCGAGTTCGCCATATACGACACCCGGCGCCCCTACGAGGTGACCTGCGGGGCCGACGGAGCCCGGCCCATGCAGCTGATGACCTTCATGTTCCCCCCGTCGCTGCTGCCGCTGTCCCGGTGCCAGGTCACCAGGCTGCTCGCGGTGCCCTTCGGGGCGAGCGCGGGCCTTGGTGACCTGACCTCGCAGCTCCTGCTGCAGCTGGCCAGGAACGTCGACCACTACAGTCCGGCCGAGGCGGCGCGCCTGTCGACTGCGGCGCTTGAGGTGCTGGCGACGCGGCTGGCCCGCGAGCTGGACGCCAGCGACTGGAGCGGGCCTGAGGCCCGCAGGAACGCGCTGCTCACCACGATCCAGGCGTTCATCCAGCAGCACCTGGGCGATCCGCAGCTGTCACCGGCCATGATCGCCGCGGCGCACCACATGTCGCTCCGCTCGCTGCACCAGCTATTCCACGACCAGGGCGTCACCGTGGCCGGCTGGATCCGGCAGCGCCGGCTTGAGCGCTGCCGCCGCGATCTTTCCGACCCGGAGCTTTCCGGCAGGCCGGTCGCGGCCATCGCGGCGAGGTGGGGCTACACCAGCGCGGGCGACTTCAGCCGCGCGTTCCGCGCCGTGCACGGACTGCCCCCGGCCGAGTACCGCATGTCTGCGCGCATTGCGAAGGGCTCTGCGCTCTAGCCCAACGACAGCGCGGCCCCGCGCGCAGAGGCTTGCCGTAACGCGAACTTCGGACGGCAAGGGCACACAGGGGGGCATACGCGATGAGCGCCACCGAGACCGAGCGGCCGCAGGCCGCCTATTCGCTGGGGCATACGCCGGAGGAGTACGAGCGGCTGCGCCGCCAGGCCGGGGCGTGGCAGGCAGTAACCGGCCGGCTGCTTGACCAGCTCGGCGTCGGTCCTGGCGCCAGCTGCCTCGACGCAGGCTGCGGGCCTGGCGAGACGATGCGCCTGATGGCCGAGCGGGTCGGTCCGGCCGGCCGGGTCCTGGGCATCGACGCCGACGCCAATCTGGGCGCGATGACGCTGGCGATGCTGCACGGCGACGGCTACCGCCAGTGCTCGTTCCGCGCGCAGGAACTCGTGGCCAGTGAGCCGATCCCCGCCGCGCCGTTCGACCTTGTCTACGCGCGGCTGCTGCTCTTCCACCTGCCCCAGCGCGTCGACGTCCTCGCGCGGCTGTGGGAAGCAGTGGCGCCCGGCGGGGTCCTGCTCGTGCAGGACTACGACGTGCGGGTGGTCAGAATGCTGCCCGAGCCCGACTGGGCCGGCGAGGTGATGCGGGTGATCACCGAGTCGTTCGCGGCGGCTGGCGCCGACTCATCGGTCGGATTGCGGCTCCCCCGGCTCTTCGCTGAGGCAGGGGCCGGAGCACCCGATGGCACCGACGTGGCCGGGCGGCTCGAGCCGATCGCGACCGGCCGGGTCATCCTGGAGAGCACCTTCCGCAGCCTGCTTCCGCTGGCGCTGGCACGCGGCATCACCACCGGGGCCGGCGCGGCGGCCACGCTCGGCTCGATCGACCGCGAGGCGGCCAGCAACCCCGACCTTCCGGTGCTCTGGCCACTACTGGTCAGCGCCTGGAAGCGCAAGGCCCTGGCGTGACCGCGCAGTTCGCGATCCTGCGCGGCTCAGGACGGC
The DNA here is from genome assembly GCA_036495525.1 of Streptosporangiaceae bacterium. Classification (GTDB taxonomy): domain Bacteria; phylum Actinomycetota; class Actinomycetes; order Streptosporangiales; family Streptosporangiaceae; genus DASXMR01. The sequence continues at coordinate 53,662 of DASXMR010000123.1, forward strand.
GGCAGCGGGCAACCACGGATCGCCCCGGCATCCTCGAGAGCCGAGCCGATGTCCGCGCCGCGATGACCTGCATCTCGCTCTGGAACCGGCGGCTGACGAGCAGGGCGCTGGACGGACTGAGCGGCCTCAGCGGCATCACCCTTTACGGCCCTCGCGATCCGGCGCTGCGCACCTCGCTCGCCGCGTTCAATCTGGCCGGTCTTGATCCCTTCGAAGTGGCGGAAGCCCTGAACAACGCCGGGGTGGAAGCCCGCGCCGGCTGCCACTGTGCCACCCTCGCCCACCGCGCGCTCGGGCTGAGTCCGCCAGCGAGCTGCCGTCTCAGCTTCTACCTGTACAACACCCCGGCCGAGGTCGACCAGGCCGTAGCCGCGGTGGCCGCCATCGCCAGCGGCCGGGGTTCGCCAGAACCCTGGTACCGGATCCGGCACCGCGACACTGGCCAGCTCCGGCCCGCCAGCCAGGTGCCCCTCACCCCCGCATGACTCACCCGCGGCCTACCAGCCAGCACTCATCCGGAGGAAGAACCATGACGCTCGTATCGTGCCCGGCCTGCAGCTTTCCGGCCGAGATCACCGAACGCTTCCGGCTGCCGAGCACGGACGGCCCGGTTGATCACGTCGTGCTGCACTGCGCCGCCGGGCACCACTTCAGGATGCCGGCCGACCGGCTGCAAGCCGCGCAGCCGCGGGCCACGCCCCGGCCGGCCGTGTCCGCGGTCGCCGCGACCCGGCCTGGTGCCTGACCGGTCACCTGGCGCCTGCTCACCCGGCCGCGGCGCGCTGGGCCTTCCTGGCGGGCTGGCGGCGGCGCTTGTCGCGGACGTAGATGGTGCCCTGCCTGCCGTCGCCCGCGCTGCGGCGCTCCAGCTCGAACAGGGCCGTCGCGGCCATCAGGTCACTCAGCTTGGCGTAGCCGTAACTGCGCGAGTCGAAGTCCGGCTGCTGCTTGGTGACGAGCGAGCCGACGACGCCGAGGGCGGCCCAGCCGTCGTCGTCCGAGGCCGCCTCCACCGCGTCACGCAGCTGACCCACCAGTGCGGCGTCCCGCTTGAGCTGCGCCGCCGAGGCTCGCTGCGCGGCCGCGGGCGCCGCATCTGCTGACCCTTCGGCGGCGGCGCGATCACGGCGCAGGTTCTCGATGTAGATGAACTTGTCGCAGGCCGAGACGAACGCCTTCGGTGTCTTGCGCTCGCCGAACCCGTACACGGTCAGCCCCGACTCGCGCAGCCGGGCAGCGAGCCTGGTGAAGTCACTGTCACTGGACACCAGGCAGAATCCGTCGAACCGGCCCGAGTACAGCAGGTCCATCGCGTCGATCACCATCGCCGAGTCGGTCGCGTTCTTGCCGGTCGTGTACGCGAACTGCTGAATGGGCTGAATGGACTGCGCGAGCAGCTGATCCTTCCACCCCTTCAGGCTTGTCCCGGTCCAGTCGCCGTAGGCGCGCTTGACGTGCGCCGTGCCGTACTTGGCGACCTCGGCGAGCAGCCCTTCGATGATGCCGGGCTGGGCGTTGTCCGAATCGATCAGCACCGCGAGCCTTGCCGCGTTCTCAGTCACCCCGACCTCTCTCCCTGAATCGAGGACAACACTAGCCATCCCTGGCTCGCAGGCCTCCGTTCTTGCGCCGCCTGACGCGTAGGGGTTCGTTCGTGCTTACGGCCTGCCGCTCCGCCATCGACCGGGGTTCGCCTCAACATCCCGGCCGACCAAGCCACGGCGGTTAAGGATCAGCGCAAGGACAGCACGCCGTCAGAACTGGGTAAATATTATGCACGCATGATATCATGCATAAGTAATACCTGTGGGTACGGAGGAGGTCCGCGTGAGCTATGCCCTGATCATGACGCCAGAGGTGAGCCTGGCTTCACGACCTGCGGCATCGAGACCGACGGAGTGCGATCTTGGTCGGCCAGGCTATCGGCCTGCTCCTGGAAGCCGGGCCCGAGCTGGGTCGCCCCCTCGCTGATCGCATCGCTCACTCTCGGCTGAACCGCGATTCGCCTGGCCGAGGAACGATACGAGGATTACCTGAAGCAAGAAGGCAGCTAAATGAGCAGCGAGTTTCATCGTTACAGCGATCAGGAGTTCCTCGGCGAGTTCTTTCCCGACTCGGCTGACAGGGCAGAGATCGCGGCCGGGATGGAGCAACTTCGCGCCGAGCAGCGTGCCTGGCGGCTTGCGGACATGCGCCGTCGGCTGGGCGTCACTCAGGCGACGGTGGCCGAGCGCATGGGCGTCACGCAGGGTCGTGTCTCAGCTATCGAGCATGCCAAGCCAGGCGCGACCGAACTGCGGACCCTGGCTGCCTATGTTGAGGCCCTGGGCGGGCGGCTGGAGATCATCGCCGACTTCGGCGACCAACGCCTTGCATTCGGTGAGCCCGGCAACGAAGCAGCCTGACACGCGGCCGGCCGGCCAGCTGTCCATGGAGCTAGCGGCCAGGTGAGCGCTCGGGATCGGCGGCGGGTTGCGCGGCGGCGGCCTCGGCCTTCGCTCTCGGCGGCCGGGGCAGGCGCAGCTGCCAGCCGCGCGCGCGGTCGCTGGCGAGCCACGGAGCGAACACCCACCAGAGCAGGAACGCGACCCCGGCGCCGACGAGCAGGCCCTCGAAGGTGTCACTCAGCCAGTGCGCGCCGAGGTAGGTGCGGACGAGCATCATCAGCGCCGTCGCGGCGGCCACCGCGGCCAGCGCCAGGCGACGGCCGGAGCCCGGCCGGGTCAGCGCGACCGCCAGGGCGATGCCAACGCCAAGAGTGGTGATGACGTGGCCGGAGGGAAACGAGCCGATATCGGCGCTCACCAGCGGATGCGCAGGCCGCGGCCGCAGCACGAGATGCTTGATCAGGGTCGAGCAGGTCGAGCCGCAGGCCTGCACCAGCGCGAGGAACAGGGCCGTGCGCCAGCGCCTGGCCAGCAGCAGGAACACCGCGAGCACCGCGATCAGGATCGTCGCGCCGAGCGGGCCGCCGATCAGGCTGATCACCTTGAAGGCAGCGGTCAGCGCCGCGTCCCGCAGTGTGCTGACGGCCGCTAGCCAGTCGCGGTCCATTCCGGCGAATGGCAGGCTGGGTAGTTCCTGACGGACAAAGACGGCGGCCGCCAACGCCACGGCCAGCAGCGTGATCCCGGTAACCAGTAGGACCGGCCTTCGCTGACCGCGTTCATTCTGCTGGGCCCTCTCCTCCTCCATCCCGCCCTGCTGCCCGCTCCGGGCCGCGTCATGCACGCGGCCGGCCTGGCTGCCCGCACCAAGCGGATGTGTAGCGAACCTGTGCGGTGGTATCTGCACCCTCGCCCAGGGAAACCCGCGCCTGGTGCTCAGGACGAGTTTCGGCTGGAGGCAGCAGGTGAGAATCGGCCGCGCTATCACGGCGACCGACCGGGCTGTGACGGCACGCGTCGCGGCCACCGACTCTTTCGTACTCGACCACGTCATGCCCGCTCTGAGCGTCGCCGCCAATAACAGCCGGCTCTGGCTGGCGATCGCCGCCGGGCTGGCGGTCACCGGCGGCAAGGCGCCGAGGCGGGCGGCGCTGCGCGGCGTGGCAGGCATCGCGATCGGCAGCCTGGCCGCCAATCAGGTCGGAAAGCGGCTGACCCGGCGGCTCCGGCCGACCGAGGAGGTCGCGATCGGCCGGCGGCTCGTCCGGATGCCGCGCAGCACGTCTTTCCCCTCCGGCCACGCGACCTCGGCCGCCGCTTTCGCCACCGCGGTCGCGCTTGAGGTACCGGCCCTGGCGGTGCCCGTCGGCGTGCTGGCCGCTGCCGTCGGCGCGTCCCGGGTGGTCACCGGCGCGCACTATCCGTCCGACGTGCTCGCCGGATTCGCCCTGGGCAGCACCGCCGGGCTGGTCACGCTGCGCTGGTGGCCGCTCCGGCCAGCCACGCCGGCCGCGGCCGCGCGGCCACGGCGGGAGGCACCGGCGGCTCCGACCGGGGCCGGGCTGACGCTGGTCGTCAACAGCCAGTCAGGCACGGCCTCGGCGGACCTCACCGACTACCTGCGCGACAGCCTGCCTGACGCACGGCTTGTCATCGCGGACCAGGGCGACGATCTGGACAAGCTGTTCGTTCAGGCAGCCGCCGAGGCTCGCATCCTCGGCGTAGCGGGCGGCGACGGCTCGGTGCGCGCGGCCGTGCAGGCGGCGATCAGCGCGCGCCTGCCACTGCTCGTGGTGCCGGCCGGCACGTTCAATCATTTTGCCGCCGAACTGGGCGTCGGATCCCGCGAGGACGCCGTCGCTGCCGTGCGAGCCGGGGACAGCGTGCTCGTCGACGTGGCGGTGGCCGACGACGACGTGTTCGTCAACACGGCCAGCGTCGGCGTTTACACCGAGCTGGTGAAGGCGCGCGAGGAGCTGGAGGACAAGCTGGGGAAGTGGCCAGCGGTGCTGGTCGCCCTCCTGCGGGTGCTGCGGCAGGGCAGGCCGGTCGAGATCATGGTCGACGGCAAAGCGAGGCTGCTGTGGCTGCTGTTCGTGGGCAGCGGCCGGTACGAGCCGAAAGGCGCAGCGCCCACCTACCGGCCTGACCTCGCCGACGGCGAGCTGGACGTGCGCGTCATCGACGGCAGCCACCCGCTGGCGAGGACCAGGCTGGTCGCCGCGATGGTCCTCGGCACGCTCGGCCGCTCCCGCGTCCACCGGGCCTGGACCGCCACGTCACTGCGCATCGCTGCCGCGGACGGGCAGCCCCTGGAACTGTCGCTGGACGGCGAGCCAACCCGGTTCGGCCACGATGTGCAGATCAGCAAGCTGGCGGCCGCGTTGCTCGTCTACCGGCCCCGCGCCGATAGCTGAGCAATCTCGGGCGGCTTTGGCCCGGCCGTTTGCGACGCCTTTAGCCGGGCACCTCGAATGCCGCCGGCGCATTGCATTCGAGGCGTGCGGGGTCAAGGAGGCCTTAAATGGTTGGTCATCAGCTGCGCCGCGGTTCGGTCCGCAGGAGTTTCAGGACGAGCCGGGCGCCGAGAGGCCGGTTCATGGCGGGCCTTGCCCGGGCCGGGCTAGCCGCCCGCGGCACGATGTACGTCCTCATCGGCATCATCGCGATCCAGATCGCGGTCGGCGCCGGCCAACATCAGGCCGACCGCAGCGGTGCCGTCCGGCTGGTCGCGGCCACGCCGTTCGGCACGCTCATCCTCTGGCTGCTGGTGATCGGCTTTGCCGGAATGACATTGTGGCGGCTGTCGGAGGCCGCGTTCGGCGCAGCGGGACCTGACGGCAGCAAGCCAGCCAAGCGCGCGGCCAATCTGGCCCGCGGAATCTTCTACGGGTTCGTCACTTACGGCATTCTCAAGTACGCGCTGGGAATCGGCTCACCGTCGTCCAGCGACCGGACTTCGCGTGACCTCACCGCCACCGCGCTGCACCACCCCGGCGGTCAGATCATCGTGATCCTGGCCGGCCTCGGATTCATCGCGGGTGGCCTCTACGTGGCCTACCGGGCGCTGACCGCCAAGTTCAGCAAGCGGCTGCGGATGGCAGGCACGAGCCCCGCGACGCGCACGTCGGTGCGGCGGCTCGGCCAGGTCGGCGGCACGGCCCGCGGCGCCGTGTTCTGCACGGTCGGGGTCTTCCTGGTGGTCGCCGCGCTCAGCGATCAGCCGCACAAGGCCAAGGGCATCGACTCAGCGCTGCGCGCGCTCGCGCACACGCCGCTCGGTCCTTTCCTGCTGGTCATCGTCGCGATTGGCCTGATCCTGTTCGGCGTCTTCTCGTTCTGCGAAGCGCGCTGGCGCGAAGTCTGACCCGCAGCCCCGCACAGCGCCCGGCAGTCATCAGCCGCTTCCGCTGACGCGGCGGGCCTGCTGGCGCTGTTGCTGGGGCTGGGCAGGCACGCTTACTCTTACCGGCAGGCGGCGGCACGCCGGGAGCGGGGCCTTGCGGCGGACCAGGTTCGCCCCGCCGCCTGGGCCCCGGCGGCCTCGCGGTGCCGACGCCCAGCCGCCAGCAGCCGCAGCTGCCCCGATCCCGGCCAGCGTAGTGGGGGCCGGTGCGCAGGCCGGCACAGCTACCGACCGGCTGCCGGCGGACAGCGGTCACCCCGTGGCGCCGCCGCGGTCATCGGCCGGGTCGCAGCTACTCGAGCTGCCTCGCTACGCATTCGACGGTTTCCGCGGCGTGGGCGCCTGACTCTCGCCACGCGATGCAACCGCTGTAGTGAGTTGCGCTATACCGCAGCCCGATATACTGTCAGGCGATACATCGAGGGTGCCGCCTGACGAGCGGGGAGCGTGACGTGGCAGAACGACTTGACCGGTGGGCCGATCCGCCGCTGCTGGTGCTGGCCAGCCTGGCCGAAGGGCCGAAGCACGGCTACGCCATTACGCAGGATGTGGACGCGACGATGGGCGTGCGGCTCAGCGCCGGCACACTGTACGCGGTGATCGCGCGGCTGGAGTCTCGCGGGCTCATCGAGCCGCTGGAGTCCGAGGACCGGCGGCGACCGTACCAGATCACGGCGGCCGGCGCGCACGCGCTGGAACGGGAGGCAGATCGGATGAGCAAGGTCGCACTCGTGGCCAGCAGCCGGCTGACGGCACAAGGCTGGGCCGGCGCATGAGCCCCCAGGATGCCCGGCTGGCCCCGGCCCCCCGGCCGCAGCGGGCGTGGCTGGCTCGTGCCACGCTCGGCCTGTACCCGCCTGCCTGGCGAGCCCGTTACGGCGGCGAGGTCAGCGCGCTCATCGACCAGGCCGGCGGCGGACCCCGCACCGTTCTCAGCCTGGCCGGGCACGCCCTGCCCGCATGGGTCTGGCCGCCACGGCAGCTGCATGACCAGCCGGCCAGGATGCGCTCCAGCCTGTCGACTCTGCTGCTGGCCGGCGGGGTACTGACCGGGCTCGGCCTGGTCTTCGCTCAGCTGACGCAGTTCCAGGGTTACTGGGTGCCCGGCCACCCGGTAGTCGGCGTGGCCTACCGGGTCTTCGATGTAGCGCTGGCAGCATCGGTGCTGATCGCCGGCGCTGGTGCGCTGCCGCTGTGGCTGGTAATGCTGCGCCGCGCGGTACGCGAGCACCGCGCGCGTGCGCTGGCCTGGCTGCTGCTGCCAGTTGTCGTACCGGTCGCGTTCGTCCTCTTGCTGGTGGCTGCTGGCACGCTGGCCGGCGGTACCGACGGCGTCGGGACCTGGTGGTTCCTCGCGCTGACCGTGAGCGGGTTCGCCGCTGCGGCCGTCTCGGCATTCGGCCCTGGTCTGGCTCTGCGCAGCCTCCGGCCGCGCGGGCCCGCCCTGCGGCTGGCCACGATCGCCGCCTGCCTCGCGGCAGCGACACTGGTCGCCGCCACGGCGGCGAGCGCGGTCGCGGTGATCGGGCTGCACGCCTGGCCGTTTGTGGCCACGCTGCCCACGCCTTATTTCAGGACGGCGCAGAACGGCAACTTCATTAGGTCCTTCGTGTATGTGCGCGGCTTTCCCGGTCACTTCAGTGGCTCGATCACCGCGGCGTACCTCGTCGCGGTGACCGGCACGGCGATAACTGCCATCGTGAGCGCCGCCCGCGGCGCCCGCGCCGCGCTCACCACTGCTGCCAGCAGCTGAGCCCCGGCGGCCTGAACGAGCGCCCCGCTAGCCCGACGGCGCTGCCTATGACCGCCCCCCGTCGCCGAGGCGGTCATAGGCAGCTGCTGACGGGCAGTGGCACCACCGGAGCGCGCCGCGCTAGTGCGTCAATAGTGGTAGCGAGCAGCAAGGATGACGACCGCTTCCGCGGTGACCAGGTAGACTAGGCGGTGCTCCTCGTCGATCCTTCGGGACCAGGCGCCCGGCAGGTGATACTTGAGCGGCTCGGGCTTGCCTATTCCGGCAAATGGATCCCGGCTTATGGCCTCTATGAGCTTGTTGATTCTCGCTAACATCTTGCGGTCGGTGCTGAGCCAGGAGGTGTAGTCCTCCCAGCCTTGCTCCTCGAAAACTAGCCTCATCAGGTCTGGCCTGGCCGGTCTGCATCGGGATCGATGAGCTCACGCTCTGCGAGGCCGGCATTGTTGAGAGCGTTCTCGTACGCGCTGAGCAGCCGGCGAGCGTTCGCTGGCGAACGGAGCAGGTAGGCACCTTCCTGCAGCGCGGAAAAGTCCTCGGCGGAGATGAGGACCGCATTGCCATGCCGAGAGACGATCTCGACGGCATCGTGATCTTCATTGACCTTCTTGATGAGCGGAAAGAGGCTCTTCCGCGCCTCGCTTGCCGTGATTGACATGTCCGAGAGCCTCCTAGACCGGTACCAGATACAGTACCACTCCAGCAGGGGAGTGTCTGGCCTGGCTGCGCCACGCGCACGTTGCCTGCGCGTCAGCAGGATCAGATAAGGCCCAGCCGGATCGTTCGCCGTGGTCAAGTTGATCGGTGATTCGAGCGTCCACCCGCCGGACTCCCGCACGGCTCCGGCCGGCCGCGCGCGATGATGGCTTTGCGAGCAAGCCAGAGCCCGCGCCAGGCCGACCTGCTCGCGAGCACTGACCACCGACGCTGGAGGACTGAGATGACTGACCGGCCGCCGCTGCCGCCGTTCGATCTGACGGCCGCGCTGACGAAGGTGCAGGCCGCCGAGGACGCCTGGAACACCCGCGATCCGCAGCGGGTGGCCGGCGCCTACACCGTCGACTCGGTCTGGCGCAACCGGGACAGCTTCGTCAGCGGACGGCCAGCCATCATCGAGTTCCTGCGCGGCAAGTGGGCTCGGGAGCTGGACTACGCACTGCGCAAGAACCTGTGGAGCTTCAGCGACAACCGGATCGCCGTCCGGTTTCAGTACGAGTGCCATGACGCGGCCGGGCGGTGGTGGCGTAGCTACGGCAACGAGCTGTGGGAGTTCGACGAGCACGGCCTGATGCGCCGGCGCGAGGCGAGCATCAACGACGTGCCGATCGGCCAGGCAGAGCGCCGGATCTTCGGCCCTCGCCCGGACAGCGAGCGCGGCGCTGAGTTCCCGCTCCAGTAGCCGGCCGACCTGACCGCTGAGCCCGGGACCAGGTGCGCGGCACCGCTGGCCGGGACCGGCGGGCCCCGCGCCAGTGTCGCCGGCGGCTGACAGACTGCAAGGCATGACCGGATCAGACCCGAAAGAAGACCTGCAGCGCTATCTCCAGGCGACCGCCGACGCCTTGCTGTGGAAACTCGACGGCCTGTCGGAGTACGACATCCGCCGGCCGCTGACGCCGACCGGCACGAACCTGCTCGGCCTGGTCAAGCACGTGGGCTCGGTGGTGCTCGGTTACTTCGGCGACTGCTTCGGCCGACCGCGCGAGGAACTCGCCTGGGACGCCCCCGACGCCGGGGTGAACGCCGACATGTGGGCAGCTCCCGGCGAGTCGCGAGAGCTGATCACCGGCCTTTACCGGCGGGCGTGGGCCTTCGCCGACAAGACCATCAGCGAGCTGCCGCTGGATGCCATCGGCCATGTGCCGTGGTGGCCGCCGGACAGCAACGAGGTGACGCTGCACCGGATCATGGTGCACGTGCTGCAGGAGCTCGCCAGGCACGCCGGCCACGCCGACATCGTGCGCGAGCTGATCGACGGCACGGCCGGGCTGCGCGAAGTCAGCAGCAGCATGCCCGAGCAGGATGAGGCGTGGTGGACCGACTACCGGGACCGGCTGGAGCGCGCCGCGAGCGAGGCTGGCCAGGCGTAACTGCCCTGCCGGGCCGCCCGCGGTCAGCGTGGCGGCTGCGCTGCCTCCGGGCGCGAGTGGCCGCATGCTAGGGGCTTTACCGGCGGGCGTGGGCGTTCGCTGACAAGACGATCAGCGAGCTGCCGCTGGACGCCATCGGCCATGTGCCCTGGTGGCCACCCGATCGCAGCGAGGTGACGCTGCGATCGGGTGGTACGCATGATCGCGGAGACGGCCAGGCATGCCGGCCACGCCGACATCGTGCGCGAGCTGATCGACGGGTCGGCCGGGATGCGAGCGGACGCATCGAACCTGCCGGAGCCTGCCGACGAGAAGTGGTGGGCCGTCTACCGCGACCGGCTGGAGCGCACCGCGCGCGAGGCCGGCCAGGGCTGAGCAGCCGTCACCTGCGGACTGCGCGTGTCCCTGGTCAGGCCGGCCTGAGCTGCCCAGCGGGCGCTGGGCCATATTCTCGTGCTGCCGCTGATTCTGGCCAGGCGTGTGCCGTGGCCGGGCCAGGGCAGGAGCAGGACAGGCGCAGTTCTGCGACGGTTCGGCCGCCGCGGATTGAGGGAGGGATCACGTGGCCATCGCGACCATCAACCCGGCGACCGGGGAGACGCTCAAGACCTTCGAGGAGCTGACCAGCGCGGAGATCGAGCACTGCCTGGCCGCTGCTGCGCGCGCGGCATCGAGCTACCGGCTGACCAGTTTCAGCCAGCGGGCCGGCTGGATGCGCGAGGCGGCGGCGATCCTCGACCAGGAGCAGGACCAGGTCGCCGCCATGATGACGACCGAGATGGGCAAGGCGCTGGCCGCGGCCAGGCAGGAGGTCGCCAAGTGCGCCAGCGCCTGCCGGTACTACGCCGAGCACGCCGAGGGCTACCTGGCCGACGAGCCCGCCGACGCCGCGGCGGTCGGCGCCCAGCAGGCGTACGCCACCTACCAGCCGCTCGGCCCGGTGCTCGCGATCATGCCGTGGAACTTCCCGCTGTGGCAGGCGATGCGGTTCGCCGCCCCGGCGCTGATGGCCGGCAACGTAGGGCTGCTCAAGCACGCGTCGAACGTGCCGCAGACCGCGCTGTTCATGCAGGAGCTGTTCGCCAGGGCCGGGTTCGGTGAAGGCGTGTTCCAGACCTTGCTGATCGGCTCGGCGAAGGTCGAGTCCGTGCTGCGGGACAGCCGGGTGACGGCCGCCACGCTGACCGGCTCCGGCCCGGCCGGGCAGTCGGTCGCGGCCATCGCCGGCAGTGAGATCAAGAAGGTTGTGCTCGAGCTCGGCGGCAGCGACCCCTTCATCGTCATGCCGTCGGCGAGCCTGCCGGACGCGGCCCGCGTCGCCGCGTTCGCCCGGTGCCTGAACAACGGCCAGTCGTGCATCGCGGCCAAGCGCTTCATCGTGCACGCCGACGTCTATGACGAGTTCGAGCGGCTGTTCACGGCCGAGATGGCAGGCAAGCGGGTCGGTGACCCGATGCTGGACGGCACCGACGTCGGCCCGCTCGCGTCGGCGCAGCAGCTGGCCGACATCAGCGAGCTGGTGGACGACGCAGCGGGCAAGGGCGCGCGGGTGCTGTGCGGCGGCACCGCGCCCGGCGGGCCCGGCTACTACTACCCGCCGACGGTGCTGGCCGGCATCACGCCGCAGATGCGCGTGCACACCGAGGAGGTGTTTGGCCCGGTGGCGACGCTCTACCGGGTGGCGGGCATCGACGAGGCGATCGAGCTGGCCAACGGCACCGAGTTCGGGCTCGGCGCCAACGCCTGGACTGAAGATCAGGAAGAACGAGGCCGCTTCGTGCGAGACCTCGTCGCCGGGATGGTCTTCATCAACGGCAACGTGACCTCGTATCCGCAGCTGCCGTTCGGCGGCGTCAGGACGTCCGGCTACGGCCGCGAGCTGGCAGCCCACGGCATCCGGGAGTTCTGCAACATCAAGTCGGTGTGGGTGGGCGGCTCGTAGCCCGGCATTCGGCTGGCCGTTACCTGATAGGCGCGGATGCTGCCTATGGTGGAGGCATGCGCGCGCCGGAATGGCGGCCAGCCCTGGCGAGCAGCATCGGCGCCGTCAGGCTCGCCGGACCGCTGTGCGCACTGGCCGTACTGTTCGTCACTGCCGCGTTCCTGCGCCGTGCTGGCCAGGTAGATGACGTGTTCGGCATCCTGCTCGGGCTGGCCTGCCTGGTTAGCGCCCTGGCAGCGGTGAGCGTGCCGTCGATGTTCATCCGCATCGAGCGCGACCGGGTGACCATACGCAACCAGCTGTGGAGTGAGCGCGCGGTCCAGCTCTGCGACATCGCCGAAGTCAGGGCCGGGCTGCGCGGGCTGGTGATCCGGACGCGGCAGGGCCGGTCACTGGTCGCCGCGGCCGTGCAGCAGCCGCCGTGGCTCGCGTCCGGCGACGCCCACCTGCGCAGTCTGCGGGTCATCGCCGCCATCGAGGCGGCTGTCGCCGCACGGCGCGCGAGCAGCTAGCCCGGCGCGCAGTAGCCGGGCCCGCGGCCGCGCCGTTGAGCTGCCCATTCATGGCCATTAACCTGGCTGTTCCCTGGCCAGCTCATAATCACCCGGCTACGGTACGTCACTGTTCGGAGGGCGCGCCAGGAGCGGCTGCCAGCCGGCCCGATCGCCGGCGGCAGCAGCCTCCACATGGTCTCCACAAGCCGAGCTACGCGCCTTCACACTTGATTGATGGCATGCTGCCAGGCCCGGAGCGAGAGCGACGGGGCGAGCGGCCGGATTCTGGGGGGGATTCGGTTCGCGCAGGGAGGGCGGCCGGACTCCGGAGGGACCCGGCTCGCACCGCGGGCAGGCCGGATTCAGGGGGGATCCGGCCGGCCCAGTGTCGGGAGACCGGCCGCGACCGGTGACGACCGGCCCCGGCCACCCACTGTCGGCCGGCAGGCCGGCGGTGGCGGCGGGGGACGCCCAGTTGGGCAGCGCGGCCGGTCCCGGCACAGCGGATCCGGACGGGGCGTCGCGACCGTGAGGGCGGCGCCGCAGTCCGGATCGCGTGGTGCCTGGCCGCAGGCTCTGCATAGGTACCCCCGGGCGGGCCTGGGGTTGCCTGCGGCTGATACGCCGCGCCGACGATCAACGGCCCTCGGCTGCCGCCACCCGGATGCTCCGGCCGGCCTAGCTGTCGCTCCGCCGCTGCCCGGCCGCGCGAGCCTCGCTAGCCCGCTGGCGTGACAACTGCTGCTCCCGCGCGTTGCCGGTGAGCTCCGCGGCGCGGTCGAACTCCGCCGCCGCCTCGGCTGTCCGGCCCAGGCTGACCAGCAGGTCACCGCGCACGCTGGGCAGCAGGTGATAGCCGCGCAGTGAGCCGCCGACGGCCAGGGCATCGACCAGGGCGAGCCCGGCGGCCGGACCGTAAGCCCTGGACACCGCGACAGCCCGGTTCAGCTCGACCACCGGCGACGGCATCACCCGCGCGAGGTCACCGTACAGCTCGGCGATGCGCGCCCAGTCGGTGTCCTCGACCCGAGCTGCGCGAGCGTGACAGGCGGCGATGGCGGCCTGCAGCGCGTACGGCCCGTGCCGGCCGCCGAGCTGCTCGGCCCTGGCGAGCGCGGCCAGGCCGCGGCTGATCAGCAGCCGGTCCCAGCGCGAGCGGTCCTGGTCGGCGAGCAGCACCGGCTCACCCGAGGCGGCAGTGCGGGCACGAACCCGCGATGCCTGGATCTCCAGCAGGGCATGCAGACCGTGCACCTCACTCTCGCCTGGCATGAGCTGGGCCAGCACCCGGCCGAGCCGCACGGCGTCCGTGCACAGCGCCGGGCGCATCCAGTCCTGCCCGGCCGTGGCGGAGTAACCCTCGTTAAAGATCAGGTAGATGACCTCGAGCACGGCGCCTAGCCGCGCAGGACGCTCGTCCGGCCCGGGTACCGCGAACGGCACCGCCGCCGCCGAAAGCGCCTTCTTCGCCCGCACGATCCGCTGCGCGATGGTGCTCTCCGGTACCAGGTAAGCGCGCGCGATCTCGGCGGTGGTCAGGCCGCCGAGCAGGCGCAGCGTCAGCGCTACCCTGGCCGGCACGGTCAGCACCGGGTGGCAAGCGGTGAACACCAGCCGGAGCATGTCGTCGTCGATGTGCTCACCGGCCACCCGGTCGAACTCAGCAGCCGACTGGTCACCGCCGGCCTGCATCTCCCGGCCGATCTGCGCGTACTTCTCCTGCCGCTGCCGGTCCCGGCGGATCATGTCGACGGCACGGCGCCGGGCCACGGTCATCAGCCAGGCGCCCGCGTTGCGCGGGACCCCCTCGGCCGGCCACTGCTCGAGCGCGGCCACGACCGCGTCCTGGGCCAGTTCCTCGGCGGTGCCCACGTCGCCGGTGTAGCGGGCCAGGCCAGCGACGAGCCTGGCCCACTCCATCCGGATGACCGCCTCGACGGCGGCGTGAGCCGGGGAGCTGGCCATGACATCCGATCACAGCACCGCTCCCCCAGGCCGGCAAGCGCATACCCGCCACCGCCGCCAACGGCCGGCCGCGCTGGCCGAGGCCGGCCGCTGGCCTTGCCGGGTGCTGAGCGCCGCGGCGGCCGGCGGCCAGCGGCTAGCTGTAGACGGGCCGGATCGTGCTCTCGCCCTGCCCGGCGATGGCCAGGAACCGCTTGGTCCACTCGATCGCCTCGGCCCGGTCCCTGACCTCCATCAGCGCCCAGCCGCCGACCAGCTCCTTGGCCTCGGTGAAAGGGCCGTCGCGAACAATGAACTTGCCGCCGGAGTAGCTGACCTTGGTGGCCTCGTCGAGCGGTCCGAGCCCGCCGGTCGCGACCAGCACGCCTGCCTTGTCCGCGTCCTCGAGGAACGCGCCCATCTCCGTCATCAGCTCCTCGCTCGGCGGCGGGATCGGGATGGTCGGGTCGGCGAGGGTGTATCCCAGGAATCGCATGATCGTTCCTTCCTCTGCTCGGCCCGGCGACTTGTACTGGCCGGGCACCTGGCGAGTCTCGGTGACTGCCTCTTGCCCATGCGTCGGATAACACCCGACCAGATCGACGTCAGGCTGAAACTTTCTTCGGCCTCGGCGCGCGACTGACGTGATCAGCTACCCGTCTGGCTGGCTGAGCTGCGGCTGCGCGCAGAATGAAACCGGGGGCACCTGGTTCTGCTCGAGGTCGAAACCGAACGCTGGCACCAGGGGGAGGACTCATGGGCACTGGCAGCAAGGCAGGCACTCGGGGAACAGCGGTTAGCACGGACGCTGAGCCGGAAGGCAGCTCCCCTTCAGCCGGCACCAGGCTGGTGACCTGGCACAGCGAGCTCACGACCCGGGTCGACCAGCTCAGCTGGCTGCGCTCGCTCAGCACCTGGCTGACCGCGTGGCTTGGGCCGTTCCGTGAGCGTCACCAGGACAAGCTCGCGCTCGAGCTGCTGCACGGCGGCCGCTGGGCTGGCCATCCGGTGCACCCGGCCCTGAGCGACCTGCCCGTAGGGCTGTGGACCGGCGCTCTGGTACTCGACGCAGCAGAAACGAGGCCACCTGCACCCGGCAGAGTCGACGGGGCAGGCCTGCTCAGCGCGGCCGGACTCGCCGCCGCCGGAGCCACCGCCCTGACCGGGCTCAGCGACTGGACGGTCAGCAACGATCAGGACCGGCGGGTGGGCCTCTTCCACGGGCTGCTCAACACCGTGGCCATCGGGCTGCAGGGCGCCTCGCTCGGCGCCAGGATGACCGGCCGGCGCGGCACGGCGCGTGCCCTCAGCGCAGCCAGCCTCGCCGTCACCGGCATTGCCGCCTACTTCGGCGGTCACCTCGTCTTCACCAAGGGCGTCATGGTCAGCCGGGTCGCCTGGGCACTGGAGCCGCGCCGGTGGACGCGGGCGCTTCGCGAAGCTGAGCTGCCGGACCGGACGCCGACAGCCGTCGTCGCCGAGGGGCGGCAGGTTCTGCTGTACCGGGCCGAGGGCCGGCTCTACGCCGTGGACAACATCTGCAGCCACGCCGGCGGGCTGCTCAGCCGGGGCACCGTCGGGGACCTGGCCGTCACCTGCCCGCTGCACGGGTCACGCTTCGCGCTCACCGACGGCTGCGTGCGCCGCGGTCCGGCCAGCCAGCCGCAGCCGGTGCTGCGCACCAGGATCCGCGACGACTGGATAGAGGTGCGAGCAGGCCAGTCAGCTGCCCGGCGGCCGACGAACGGAAGGACACGCACATGACCTTCGTAGCAGTGGCCAACCTTGATGACCTTGACGTCGGCGACACGTTGCTGGTCGATGAGCTTCGCGAGCCAATCTGCCTCATCCGCCTCGACGACGACGACGTGCGGGCCATCCACAACACCTGCACCCACCAGCAGCAGCCGCTGCACGAGGGGTCCCTCCAGCCAGATGACACGCTGGTCTGCGCGGCGCATGCTTCCCGCTTCGACCTGACCACAGGAGAAGCCATCGGGGTCCCGGCGGTCGCGCCGATTCCCGTCTACGCCTGCAAGGTCGAAGACGACGCGATCCTTGTCGACATCGACCAGCAGCTCAACGACGCGCCGATCCCGCATCCCCCGCACCACTAGTCTCAGCGATCCGCTAGCCGCAGCGATTCTCGGCGCAGGCAGTCGGCTACGGGACTGATCAGGCAGTCGGCTGCTGGACTGATCAGGCAGTCCCTGGCCCGACCAGGCGGACGTCAGAGACGGCAGAGGCTGCGAGCTGCGATTCACTGGCCGGCCGCGGGACTAGCCGGTCGCCATTTCAGCCAGCCAGCCCGCCGCGTCGGCCACCCAGGCACCCTGACCAGCCGCGCCGACGATCACCGGGTTGAGATCGAGTTCGGTGATCCGCGGGCACTGGTCAGCAAGGTCGCCCAGTGCCTGGACGAGGCGGGCTAGCGCGCTTACGTCGGCAGGCGGCCGGCCGCGGGCGCCGGCCAGCAGCGGCCAGCCGCGCAGCCCCGCCAGCCCGGCCAGCGCCTCGGCCTCGGTCATCGGGGCTGGCAGGCAGGCGACGTCAGCCAGTATCTCCGCGAAGATGCCGCCGAACCCGGCCACCACAGCCGGGCCGAGCGCCTGGTCGCGCACGATCCCGAGGATCATCTCGGTTCCGGCCGGGCACATCCGCTCCACCAGCCAGCCGTCAAGCTCGGCGCCGGGGATCGCCGCGCTGACGCGGGAGGTCATCCGCGATATCGCGGCGGTGACCTCAGCCGGGCTGCCAAGCCCGAGCGCTACGGCGCCCGCCTCAGTCTTGTGCGGCAGGGCCGCGGACTGCGCCTTGACCGCCACTGGATAGCCGAGCCGGTCAGCCGCGGCCCGTGCCGCCGCCACATCGAACGCCAGCTCGCCTTCGGGCACAACCAGGCCAGCGGCGCGCAGCAGCGCCTTCGCCCGCCATTCGGTCAGCGGACCGACCGGCGCGGCCTGGACGCTGGCGAGCGCGTCCGGCGGCATAGCGGCCAGGCTGGCCTGCTCCGTGCAGGTCCGCGGTGCCGTCGGCCGCGGCCCGGCTGACTGGCCAGCGGCGGCGCGATCGGCACCGGTGAAGCTGCCGTAGTCCGTGAGCGCGCGCAGCGCACGTGCCACCCGCCTGCCACTTGTGAACCAGGCCAGGCCCATCCGGGTCAGGATCTCGACCGACTCGGCGGCTGGCCGGGTGTAGCTGTACAGCAGCACCGGCTTGCCGGCTTTGCGCACGACCTGGCCGAGCGCTGCCTCCTCGGCGGCCAGCAGGGCGGCGCTGGAAAGCGTCGTGGTGACCACGACGGCGTCTACCTCATCGCTGCAGGCCAGCAGCTCGAGCACGGGCGCGAGGCCGCCAGCGGTCTGCACCACCTGCGCGGTGACGTCGACCGGGTTAGCGGCTGACCCGTAGGCGGGGATCAGCTCGCGGATCCGGCCGGCCAGGGCAGCCGACAGCTCGGGTACCTGCAGGCCCTCGGCTTCCAGCGCGTCAGCTGCCCACACCCCGGCGCCGCCGGAATAGGTCAGCACGCCAACCCGGCGGCCAGCCGGCCGCGGCGCCCTGGCGAACGCCATGCCGAGGTCGACCAGCTCCTCCTGGTCCATCGCCGTGGCTATTCCGCAGCGCCGCAGCACCGCCTGGTAGATCTCGTCCCGGCCGGCCAGGTGAGCCGAATGCGACCAGGTGGCGCGCTGCCCGGCCGAGGAACGGCCAGCCTTGGCCGCGACCAGCGGCTTGCCAGCAGCCCGCGCCCTGGCCGCGGTGGCCGCGAGCCTGCCAGCATGCCGCAGCCCCTCGACGAACAGCAAGATCACGCCGACCCGCTCGTCGGTCACCAGGTAGTCGACGTAATCGAGCAGCGACAGGTCATCCTCGTTGCCCGCGCTGATCACATAACTGAAGCCCAGACCACGTGTCTGACCATCGTTGAACAGGGCGAAGCCAAGCCCGCCTGACTGGGACACCACGGCCACGGGTCCTGGCAGCAGGTGCTGCATGCCGCGATCGGGATCGGCCGCCGGGGAGAACGTGGCGGGCACCGCGCCGTAGACGTTGATGAAGCCCTCAGAGTTCGGGCCGGCCAGGCGCAGCCCTTGATGCCGGTCAAGCACCTCGCTGAGCCGTGCCCTGAGCTCGGTGCCGCCTTCCTGCTGCTCGGCGAAACCCGAGCTGATCACCACCACGCCACCGACACCGGCCTCACCGCACTGGTCAAGCACGCCTGGCACTGCAGCGGCGCTGACCAGCACGAGCGCCAGGTCCGGCGGCTCGGGCAGCGAGCCGACGTCCGGATAGCAGGTCAGCCCGCCCAGCTCGGCGTACCGGGGATTGACCGGGTACAGCGTGCCCGGATAGCCGTGCTGCTTGAGTATCCGCAGCGGGCGCGCCGAGAGCGTGTGCGGCGAGCCTGACGCCCCGATGATCGCGATGCTGCGCGGCGAGAAAAACCGCTCGAGACTGCCGCCAGCCGCAGCGGCGACGTCCCCGCCCGGCTGAGCCCCCGAGGGCTGCGCCCCACCGGGCTGCACCTGACCGGGCTGCGTGTGACCAGGCTGCGCTTGACGGGAATGCGCCAGCGCGGGCGCGCCGTGCGCTGGCCGAGCCTCGGCCGGCTGCTGTCGTGCTGCGGCTCCGCGCGGTGCTGGCTGGGCACGTCCGTCCCCGGTGACTTCCGCCGGCCAGGCGTCATCTGGTCTCATGAGAGTGCCCGGCCATCCCGGCCGCGGCCGACCAGACCACCACCCGCCGGACAGAGGATCCCCTCGTGAGCGATGAGCAGGCTGGCCAGGACGCTGGCCGCCCGGCTGCCAGCCAGGACCAGCCGGCCAGGGACCGGGTCGCGCACGACCAGGCCGGACCGGACCAGGCCGGCCGCGACAGCCAGGCCGGGCGTGACAGCCAGGCGGGGCGCGACATTTCGGTGAGTCTGCGGGCCGATCATGTCGCCATTGTCGAGATCCGCAGGCCGCCGAACAACTTCTTCGACGCCGGGCTCATCGGCGCCCTGGCTGACGCGCTCGATGAGCTTGCCAGCGATCCGGCCTGCCGGGCGGTCGTGCTCTGCAGCGAGGGACGGCACTTCTGCGCCGGCGCGGACTTCAGCCGTGCGTCGCCGATCGGGCCTGGAGATGGTCCGCACCTGTATGACATGGCAGCCCGGCTGTTCGGGCAGCCGCTGCCGGTCGTGGCCGCGGTCCACGGCGCGGCGGTCGGCGGCGGGCTCGGCCTGGCGCTGGCCGCCGACTTCCGGGTGGCGTCTGCCAGCTCCCGGTTCGCGGCGAACTTCGCCCGGCTCGGCATCCACCAGGGCTTCGCTATCACTGTCACGCTGCCGGGCGTGGTCGGCCAGCAGGCCGCGCTCGACCTGCTCTACACCGGCCGCCGGATCGGCGGCGAGGAAGCACACCGGCTCGGGCTGTGCGACCGGCTGACCGCGCCGGGCGAGGAGCGGGCAGGCGCCTGCGCGCTCGCCGCCGAGATCGCTGCCTCGGCGCCGCTGGCGGTGCGGTCGATCAGGCAGACCATGCGCGGGCAGCTCGCCGCGCAGGCCATCGCTGCCATGAGCCACGAGCGGGCCGAGCAGGAACAGCTCACCCGCACGGCTGACTTCCGTGCGGGCGTAGCGGCCGCCGCGCAGCGCCGCGTGCCCACCTTCACCGGCAGCTAGCGCGCTGCACCGCCCAGCGCGGGCCGCCGCCCGCCGGAAAGGACCGTCATGCCCCTGCTGGAACGCCCAGGCACCTTCGTCAGCTATCGCACGGCTGGGGCCGGCCCGGCGCTGCTGCTCACGCACGGATTCTCGGCGTCCGCGCAGATGTTCGCCGGGGACCTGCCGGCGCTCAGCCGTCGCCACCAGGTGGTGACCTGGGACATCCGCGGGCATGGCGCGAGCGGCGACCCGGCAGACCCAGCCTGCTACTCGGCGCAGGCATCGCTGGACGACATGACAGCGATCTTGGACGAGCTGAGCATCGAACGCGCGGTCATCGGCGGTCACTCGCTGGGCGGCTACCTGTCGCTGGCCTTCGCGCTCGCCCATCCTGACCGGGTCAGCGGGCTGCTGCTGATCGGCACCGGCCCCGGCTTCCGCAGCGACGCCCCTCGGGCGCAGTGGAACGACAGCGCCGCGCGCCAGGCTGCCCGGCTTGAGCGGGACGGACTGGCGGCACTGGGCGGCGGGCCCGAGGTGCGGGCGGCCGGCCATCGCACCGCAGCCGGGCTGGCCAGGGCGGCTCGCGGCATCCTCAGCCAGCATGACTCGCGGGTGATCGACGGGCTGTCAGGGATCACCGTGCCGGCCCTGATCATCGTCGGGGCCGACGACACGCGTTTCCTGGCGCCGGCCGAGTACATGGCTGGCAAGATGCCGGCCGCCCGGCTGGTGGTCATCAGGGCCGCCGGTCACGCGCCGAATATCGCCCAGCCGGAGGAGTTCGCCGCGCACGCCTGCTCGTTCCTTGACGAGGTCACGCAGCAGCCAGATCAGCTGACCAAGCAGCAATAGGAGGGTCAGATGACCTCGCCTCTGGCAGCCGACGGCGAGCAGGTGACGCCGGAGCACATCCGAGCCGAGCTGGCGAGCTGGGTCGCTGCCCGCTGGGATCCTGACCTGTCGCTGAGCGAGTGGCGGCGGATGCTGGCAGCCGCCGGCTGGGCCGTGCCTTCCTGGCCGCGGCGCTGGCACGGGCTGGGCCTGCCCGACTGGGCCGGCGATCTCGTCGCGGACGAGCTGATCGCCCTGGGCGCGGTCGGCACTCCAGTCGGCAGCGGAATGACACTTGCCGCGCCGACGATCCTGGCGCACGGCCCGGACAGCTGCCGCGACCGCTTCCTGCTGCCGATCCTGACTGGCGAGCAGACATGGTGCCAGCTGTTCAGCGAGCCGGGAGCGGGATCCGACCTGGCCTCGCTGACCACCTCGGCGGTGCGCAGCGGCGACGAGTGGGTGATCAACGGGCAGAAGGTCTGGACCACCAGCGCGCACCACGCTGACTTCGGCATGCTGCTGGCCAGGACCGACTCGTCGGTGCCGAAGCATCAGGGGCTCACCTACCTGGCGCTGCCGATGCGGCAGAGCGGCGTGCTGGTCCGCCCGCTGCGGCAGATGAACTTCCGCCAGTCCTTCAACGAGGTTTTCCTCACCGACGCCAGGGTGCCGGTGGGCAACGTGGTGGGCGAGGTCGGCGGCGGCTGGGCGGCGGCGCTGACAACGCTCGCCTACGAGCGCAGGTTCGCTCACGTGCGCAAGCCCGGCTACGCCGCATCGCCGGGCCGGGTGCTGGACGAGGCGCGGGCCGAGGCTGACGAGCACTTCGCCACCTACCAGTGGTACCCGCAGCGCGCCGGGCGGGCCGACCTGGCTGCGGCCCATGCCAGCGCCGCGGGGGTCAGCGACGACCCGCTGATCAGGCAGGCCGTCGCCGGCGTGCTGGCCAGCCAGCTGGCCAGCAGGTGGACGGCCGAGCGAGCGAGGGCAGCGCGGGCGGCCGGGCAGCGGCCGGGGGCCGAGGGCTCGATCGGCAAGCTCGCGGCCAGCGAGCTGGCCCGCGAGTCGGCCCGCGCCCACTCCGCGATCGCGGCCGCGGCAGGCCTGCTCGCCGGGCCGCAGAGCAGGCTCGACGGGGTGATCGCCGAGGTGCTGCTTTCGGTGCCCGCCCAGTCGATCGCCGGCGGCACCGACGAGATCCAGCGGAACATCATCGCCGAGCGCATCCTCGGTCTGCCGCGCGAGCAGGCGCCCGACCGCGGCGTCCCGTTCCGCGACTCCCGGCGCGGCCCCGGCCGGTAAGCCAGGCCGGCCAGCAAGCGGTTGCCGGAGCGCCGGAGTGCGTCGCTGATCGGCATGGTCTGCGGCGCCCCGTATGCGGTCGCTGCCGGCAGCGGCCGGGCGGGCGGTAGGGTCGGCCCGTGGCAAACGATGACTGGCGGGTAACCGTGACCGTGCAGGACGGCGGCAGCTCCGCCGAGCCGCTGGCGCTGCGCGAGCATGAGGTGGAGGACGACGTGCGCCGCCGGCTCGGCCACCGCGTCGCGGTCAGCGAGGACGGTCAGCGGATCTTCCTGTACGCCGGCAGCGAGGACGCCGCGCGGAGCGCTGACCAGATCGTCCGCGGGCTGATCGGCGAGCACGGCCTGCAGGCCAGCTTCGCGCTCGACCGGTGGCACCCGGTCGCGGAAGAGTGGCAGGACGCCTCGGTCCTGCTGCCGCGCACCGAGGCTGAGCGGCAGGCAGAGCATCAGCGGCTGGAGGCCGAGGAGGCTCGCGAGTCGCAGACGTCCGGCTACGCGGAGTGGGAAGTCCGGGTCGAGCTGCCGTCGCATCAGGCGGCGGCGCAGCTCGCCGACCGGCTGCGGGCCGAGGGCAAGCCGGTCATCCGCCGCTGGCGGTACCTCATCGTCGCCGCGAACACCGAGGACGACGCCGCTGGCCTGGCAGCGCAGATCAAGCAGGAAGCCCCAGCCGGGGCGAGCCTGCGGACGGACATGGCCGGCGCCGTGGTCCCGTTCATCCTGTTCTGAACTTCACGCCGCGGCGATGATGAGCCTGTGACGCGCGCGGACGCCAGCCCGACTGCCAGGCAGCCGGTGATCGCCGGGCTCGGCATGACCGAGCTTGGCAAGGTCTACGGGAGCAGCGCGGCGCGGTTCGCGGCCAGTGCCGTCCGCCTGGCCGCCGACGACGCCGGGGTGCCGCTGGCCGGCATCGACGGGCTGCTGACCAGCTCGGGGATGTCCGGGGGGGTCGGCCTCGGCCTGCAGCGCGACCTAGGGCTGCGCGACCTGCGGCTGCTGTCGGAAATCCAGGCATACGGGTCCAGCGCTGGTGCGATGGTGCAGTACGCGGCGATGGCGGTGCAGTCGGGCATGGCCGACGTGATCGCCTGCGTCTTCGCCGACGCTCCGCTGCGGCCCGAGCAGCCTGGCGGGTCGGCGTACGCGCGGGGCGGCGGCGGCACCGGGTGGGCAGGGCTGGCCATCGCCAGCGGCGTCGCCTCGGCGAACACCCTGTACGCGCTGGCCGCGCGGCGGCACATGCTCGCCTACGGCACCACCAGCGAGCAGCTGGGCGCGATCGCAGTCGCCCAGCGGGGCTGGGCGGCGCTCAGCCCGCTGGCGCAGCAGCGGGAGCCGATCAGCCTGGACGACTACCTCGCCTCGCGGTGGATCGCCGAGCCGTTCAGGCTGCTTGACTGCTGCCTGGTCAGCAATGGCGGCGTCGCGGTCATCGTGACCTCCGCCGAGCGAGCGTCAGGGCTGCGCCAGTCACCGGTGCACGTGCTCGGCTGGGCGCAGGCGCACCCCGGCTACCCGATGGCGGCCGGGTCGGACTTCGGCCTGGTCAGCGGTGCGGCGACAGCCGGGCCTGCCGCGCTGAAGATGGCCGGAGTGACGCTGGCTGACATCGACGCAGCGCAGCTGTACGACTGCTACACCTACACGGTGCTGCTCACCCTGGAGGACTACGGCTTCTGCCCGAAGGGCGAGGGCGGCTCGCTGGCAGCCAGCGGCGTGCTCGGGCCTGGCGGCTCGCTGGCCGTCAACACCGGCGGCGGCCAGCTGTCCGGCTACTACATGTGGGGCATGACGCCGCTGTCCGAGGCCATCCTGCAGGCCAGGGGCCAGGCGGGCACGCGCCAGCTGCCGCGCTGCGACCTGCAGCTGGTCAGCGGCAACGGCGGCGTGCTCGACTATCACTCCGCGCTTGTCCTCGGCCGGACGGCGTGATGACCAGCGGGCGGCCGGCTGCACGGCCGGGCACCGTCAGGCGGGACCCGGCGACGGCCGAGTTTTTCGCCGGAACTAGCCGCGGCGAGCTGCTGCTGCGCCGCTGCGGCGGCTGCGCCGCCGTCAGCCGGCCGCAGGCCAGAAGCTGCCCGCGCTGCCAGTCAGCTGACCTCAGCTGGGTCGCCGCGGCCGGTACTGGCACGATCGTCAGCTGGTCGGTGGTGCACGCGAGGCCGTCTGGCGGCACCGAGCCGCCGCCCGCCGTGGTGGCCATCGTCGGGCTGTCCGAGGGCCCCTGGCTGCACGCCCTGCTCGCGGTCGCCGACCCTGCCGTGCTGACTGGCGGCGAGCCGGTCACGGTGAGTTTCGAGCGGCCGGCCGGCAGCGAGGACGCGGAGGCCGTACCTGTTTTCCGGCTAGCCTGACATTCCGGGCCGAATGCCATTCTGGTTGGATCGGGGCAGGAACGGCGCACAGGAAGGAGCCGGGGCGAATGCAGGTGACCGGCATCAGGCAGCTGGAGGCATGGCGGCAGCGCGAGCTGCCGCCGGTCGAGCAGGTCGCCCCCGGCGTGTGGTCGGTGCCCGTGCCGATCCCGGACAACCCGCTGCGCTACGTGCTGAGCTACCTCATCGAGCACGCGTCGGGATTCGTGATGGTCGACACCGGGTGGGATCACCCGGAGAGCTGGCGCGCCCTGCAGGCAGGCCTCGACGCCTGCCAGATCCCGATCAGCACGGTGACCGCGGTGCTGGTCACCCACATGCACCCGGACCACCACGGGCTATCGGCCGCTGTCCGCGAGGCATCCGGCGCGTGGATCGGCATGCACGAGCGCGAGGACGAGATGGTCGCCCGGATGGCCGGCCGCGACGACCAGCGGCACTGGCTGGAGTTCCTGACCTGGTGCGGCGCACCAGCCGAACACCTCGAGGAAGTGCTGACCGCCCGCCGGGCGCAGCGGCGGCCAGGGCCGATGGCGCGCGCTGACCGTACCATCGCGCACGGTGAGCTGATCGACGCGCCGGGGCTGCGGCTGCGCGCGGTGCACACGCCAGGTCACACGCCCGGCCACCTGTGCTTCCGCGACGAGGCCAGGGACCTGCTGCTGACCGGTGATCACGTGCTGCCGCGGATCACGCCCAACATCTCCGCCTACGACGCGGATGCCCGCCCGCTGGCTGATTACCTCAGCTCGCTGCGCGCGCTGCACGGCGAGGAGCCGGCCGAGGTGCTGCCCGCGCACGAGTACCGGTTCACCGGGCTTGACTCCCGGCTCGAGGCCATCGCCGAGCACCACGACCTGCGGCTGCAGGAGGTTGGCAAGGTGCTCGCCGCCTTCCCCGACGGCGCTACCGCATGGCAGGTGGCGTCGCGGGTCACCTGGTCGCGCGGCTGGGACCAGCTGTCCGGCTTCCCGCGCCAGGCAGCGCTCGGCGAGGTGCTGGCGCACCTGCGGCAGCTGCAGGGCGACGGCGGGGCGGCGTGCACCGAGGCGGACGGCATCGGCAGGTGGCGGCTCGGAGGCTGAGCGCAGCCAGCCGGCCAGGTCAGACAGGATGAGCGCACCCCGCTCCGCGAGGGTGCCTGCCCCGAGGGGAGCGCGGCATGACCGCACCGATGGTGACTGAGGCAACCGGCACGAGCCTGCAGCGGCTCGCCGAGACCTCCTGGCAGCGCGCCGGCGATGCCGCCGAGCTTTATTTCGAGGGCAGCAGGCAGACCGGCGGCCAGCTGGCCAGCCGGATCCGGCGGGTGGCCGGAGGACTGCGCGAGGCGGGCCTGATGCCTGGCGAGCGGGTGGTGATCTGCATGGCGAACTGCCCGGAGGTCGGCATCACCTATAACGCGGTGTGGCGGGCAGGCGCGGTCGCCACCCCGGTGCTCTTCCTGCTCAGCGAAGACGAGCTGCGGCACGTGCTGAGCGACAGCGGCGCTGTCCTGGTGGTGACGACGCCCGAGTTCCTGCCGAAGGTCTCCGCCGCCGCGACGGGCATCGACGCGGTGCGCGCGGTCGTGCTGGTCGGCGAGCTGCCCGCCGCCAACGGCGCGCTGCCGCTGCTGCCGTTCGCCGAGCTGGAGTCGGCGCCCGACGGCGAGCTGACCGACCGTGATCCCTCCGACCTGGCTGCGCTGCTGTATACCGGCGGTACGACGGGCCGGTCCAAGGGCGTGATGATCAGCCACGACGCACTCTCGGCAGCCGCCTGGGCGGCGACAGCGACCTCGTACTCGGCTGAGCTGACCTCAGCGCTGCTGCCGCTCCCGCTGTCCCACGTCTACGGGCTGATGGTCAGCGTCATGGGCCTGCATGCCCCCGAGCCGGGCACCACCGTGCTGATGCGCTGGTTCGACCCGGCCGGCTGGCTCCAGCTGGCCCAGCAGCACCGGGTCAGCGTCGGCGCCACGGTCCCGACGATGCTGCAGCTGCTGCTGCGGCAGCCGCTTGAGGACTACGACCTGTCCGCGCTGCGCCGGCTGACCAGCGGATCTGCGCCGCTGCCGCCGGCGGTGTACCAGGAGTTCGCACGGCGACTGCCGCAGCTGGAGGTCGCCGAGGGATACGGCTGCACCGAGACCGCCGCGATCATCTCGACCACCCCGCTCGGCCAGTTGCGCCAGGGCAGCGTCGGCAAGCCGGCGCCCGGCGTGCAGGTGCGGATCGAGCTGCCTGACGGGTCGGCGGCCGGGCCGGGCGGGGACGGCGAGGTCTGCGTCCGCGGCCCGGTGCTGATGAGCGGCTACTGGCACGCCGAGCCCGAGACCGCGCAGGCGCTGCGCGGCGGCTGGCTGCACACCGGCGACGTCGGCCGTCTCGACGAGGACGGCTACCTGTTCATCGTGGACCGGATCAAGGACCTGATCATCCGCGGCGGCTACAACGTGTACCCGCGCGACGTCGAGGAAGCGCTGACCCAGCACCCAGCCGTCGCCGCCGCCGCGGTGGTGGGCCGGCCCGACCCGGTCTACGGCGAGGAGGTCGTCGCGTTCGTGCAGCTGCGTGACGGTGCCACGGCTACGCCGGACGAGCTGGTGGCGTACGCCAAGGCCCACCTGTCCGCGGTCAAGTACCCGCGGGAAGTGCACGTCGTCGACGCGATCCCGCTGACCAGCGTGCTCAAGACCGACCGCAAGCGGCTGCGCGCGCAGCTGGCGGCCGGGTAACCCGGCCGCCAGCCGCCCTCGCCTTGTTCTAGCGGGTGTCTCCGGCCTGCCCGGACGGGCCGCGGCCGGCTGGCGTGCTCATCCGGGCGCTGGCGCCGCTCGGCACGCCGTAGCCGCCGAAGCCGCTGTCGGCCTTGACCACCACGCACCGGGCGATGTGGTCGCCGAAGCGCTGCCGGTACCGCGAGCAGATGATGATGATCCAGTCCACGATCGCGAAGAAGACGCTCTCCAGGGGCAGGATCAGGAAGATCCAGCGGATGAAGAGCTGCACCGTGCTGGCCGGGTTGCCGTCCTTGCTGACGACCCGCAGCTTGAGCAGCTGCATGCCGAACGTCTGCCCGTCAGCCTGCTTCGGCCTGACCACCCAGTACCAGATCATGATGACGACCCAGGCGATCGCCCCGAACGTCCACAGCAGCGCAGCGGCAAGGCCGTGCGCCGGGCCGGCCAGCCCCCACAGGATGCCAGGGACGAGGTTGGACAGGATGGCGTCGATGATGAACTGGATGGCCCGCCGGCCGGTAACCCTGGTCTCGTGCTCCATGTAGACCGCCTCGGCGGCGGCGGCCGGCATGCCGGCACCCCACTGCTGCTGCCACTGCCGCTCTGGCGGGCGCTCGGTGCCCACCTGCGGCTGGCCAGCGGCGCTGCTGTCCTGACCGTGCGCGGCCTGCGCACCCCCCGGCCCAGGGCTGCCCGGTCCCTGATGACCGGCGCCGCCCTGGGGCGTCGCGCCCCGCTCAGGTCCGGCGGTCTCGCCGCCCTCAGGCATGGTGCTCATATGGTCCCCCGATCTGGCGCCCGGCCCGTTCAGGCGGCAAAGGCGCACCCCGCCGGACGCTGTCCGGGGGTTACTACCCGGCGTGATATTCCAAACACGCGAAGCGCACGACGCAAAAGCCCCGGACCTGGGCAGAGCGACCTGCGAGGCCGCCTGGCCGCTGGCTAGCTGCCGCTGCCGGCCTCCGGCTGGCCAGGCAGCCTGGCGTGCGCGATGGCGACATCCGCGGCCAGCGCCGCGTTGTCGGCGATCAGCGCCTGATTGACAGCGACGCTGCGCCCGCCGCTGAGCTCCTCGACCAGCGCGAGCACCGCGGGAGTCACCGCCTGGCCGGAGACGCCGGCCTGCTGCACCTGGCTGACCGCGTCACTGACCAGCGCCTCGATGTCCAGGCTGTCGGCCGGCGGCCGGCCGAGCAGCAGGCCGCCGGACGCGTTCAGCTGCCAGTGCGCCGCGGCTATCCGCGCGACCTGCTCGCTGTCAGAGACCATCGCGGAGACCGGCGGGCCGCCTTGCGCGCGGTAGAACAGCGGCAGCGTGGCCGTCTGCCAGCCGAGCACCGGCACGCCCACGGTCTCGAGCAGCTCGCCGGTAGCCGGCACGTCCAGGATGGACTTGGCACCTGAGCACACCACCATGGCCGCGGTGCGGGCGATCTGCAGCAGGTCACCGGAGATGTCCAGGCTGTCGGCGAAGCCGCGGTGCACGCCGCCGATCCCGCCGGTGCCGAGGAAGCGGATGCCGGCTGACCGGCAGACCGCAAGCGTGCCGCCGACCGTCGTCGCGCCGAGCGCGCCCTGCACCACGCAGGCCGCGATGTCACGCGCTCCTAGCTTGCGGGCAGCCGGCCCCGCCTCGGCGAACTGCTCGAGCTCGGCGGTCTCGAGGCCGACCCGGACCGCGCCAGCGAGCACGCCAATGGTGGCCGGAACGGCGCCCTGCGCCCTGACCCGGCGCTCGGACTCCAGCGCGGCCAGCAGACCGCGCCCTGCCGAGAAGCCATGCGAGACCAGGGTCGTCTCCAGCGCGACGACTGGCTCGCCGCGCCGCAGCGCGTCGGCGACCTCAGGACTCACCCGCAGCGCCAGGGTCACGGCATCGCCCCCATCGTGGCCACGGCCCGCGCCGCCGCGCTCAGGCCTAGTTTCACCCCGCCGAGAAGATACCCGGCCGCGAAGGCGTCGCCCGCGCCCGTCGCGTCGACCACGCTGGCCGGCAGCGCTGGATGGCGGCGCCCGGCGGCCAGTACCCCGGCGGCACCGAGCTTGATGACCAGTTCCGTTCCTGGCAGCTCGCCGATCAGCGCCGCCTCGGCCTCGTTGCCCAGCACCAGGTCGGGCCGCAGGCTCGCGATGAGCTGGCGGAACCTGCCAACGCCGAAAGCCAGCAATGCCGCCGTCGAGGACAAGTCGATGCTGAGCCGGGACCGGCGCGCCGGACCGGTTCCCAGGCCGGCGGGACTGGCCATGGCGGTCGCCGGGCTAGCCGCCCGGCTGGCGCCGCCTGCTGGCCTGGCAGCCAGCGTGCTGGCGGCGGCCAGCGCTGCTTCCCTGATCGGCTCGCTGACCAGGCTGTAGCCAGGCAGGTGCAGCCAGTCGCAGCCGTCAAGCCAGCCGGCTGGCACGTGCTCCGCTGTCAGCAGCGGGCCGACGCCCCGGTCGGTCAGCATGGAGCGCTTGGTCCCGTCGGCGAGCGACACGACCACGCCAGTCCGGCCCTGGATGACCGGGCCGGTCAGCTCGACGCCGCGACGCTGCAGCTCCCCGGCGACCAGCTGGGCGGCCGGGTCGGTACCGCGGGCCGCGAGCAGGCGGCTGCTGCCGCCAAGAGCGACCACCCATGCGGCGACGTTCGCAGCCTGGCCGCCGACGCCCAGCGCGGTCGTCGCCGGGGTGTCGGTCTCCTCGGCCGGCGCGGCATGCAGCCGGACCACGACATCCAGGTGCGCGTCACCGAGGACGCAGATCACGCTGGCTCCGGTTACTCTGCCGCGCGGTGCAGGCCACGCAGGCTCTCGCTGAGCAGGGCCGCGCGGTCCTCGTCAGCCCGTACTCGGCCAGCAACGCGCACAGCGAGACGGCGAGCGCCCGGGCGGCGAGCTCACGCCGCTCGCTGACCGGGCCGTACGCGGCGAGCAGCCGTGACCTGGCCGGCCCGGAGAAGGCCGCGTAGGCGATTGACAGGTCGACGGCGGGGTCGGCCAGGCACATGTCCCCCCAGTCGATGACGCCGCATGCCTGGCCGGCCTCGTCCACGAGCAGATGGCGGACGTGCAGGTCACCGTGGCACAGAACCAGGTCAGCGGCGCCGGCGTCCGGCGCTCTGGTGGCGGCCGCGCGCTCGAGCAGCTCGCCGACCGGCCGGCTTGGCTGCCAGCGCCCCCGGTCTGCCAGCCTGGCCAGGACCTCAGCGGCCTTGGCCGCCCTGGTGACGCTGTCACCGCGGCGCATCGGGTCGACCGCGAGTCCGGCTCCGCCGGTCGGAAAGATCGCCGGGTCGTGCAGCGCCCGCAGGAACTCGCCGGTTCGCTCGGCGGCAGCCCCCCGGCGGCTCTCCGGCAGCCCCGCTTCAGCTAGCTCAATGCCCGGCAGCAGCCTGGCGGCCCAGAACGGCCACGGATAGTCAGCTGACGGGCTGCCGATCAGCTCGGGGACCGGCACCGGCAGCGGCAGCAACGGCGCGAGCCGCGGCAGCAGGCTGATCTCCCGGCTCAGCCCGGCCAGCGCGATCTCGCGGCGCGGGAACCGGCAGATCCACTGCCCGTCCGCCACGAATACCGTCATGTCCCAGCCAGCCCCCAGCAGCCGGACCTGGACCCCGCGCAGGGCCGGGAACTGGGCCGCGAGCAGCCTGGCGGCAAGCTCGGCGGACACCTCGGTCTCGGCAACCCACTGACGCGCCGCTGCGTCCTGGCGAGGCTGGCTGGTCACGCACGGGACGCTATCAGGGCAGGCAGGCCGCCTGGCGCGGCTCAGCCCCTGGCCCATGGCAGGACGCCGTCAGGGCAGCAGCGGTATGTCCACGATCGGGGCCGTGGTCGGCTGGGCTGTCCCGCCGGCCGGCTCGACCGTCACCCCGAAACTGTCCCCGCTGGCCAGCCCGGCGGCGAGCAGCGGCACGGTGCGGCCAGCGACCGGCAGCGGCAGCAGCCCCGCTGACCTGGTCCGCGGCGGGCCGAGCAGCCACAGCTGATAGACCTTCGAGCGCGGCAGCGGCGGCAGTCCGGCCGTGGTGTAGACAACCTTGCCCAGCTGGCGGGAGATCACCACGGTTACCGAGCCGCCGAGGGAGGTCGGACGGCTGGCGATCTTCGCCCCCGGCGAGTTCAGCACCTCGGCGATGGCCTGCTGCCTGGCCTGGGCCGCGTCCAGCTGATGCTGCCGGCCGGCCAGGACGACGCCCAGCACGATCGCCACGGCCACCGCGGCCGCGGCAAGCCCGGCGGCGAGCCGCGGGACCCAGCGCCGGGACGGCCGCGAGGCGGGGCTCAGGTCAGTCAGCGGCGGCAGCTGCCTCGTCGCCGCGGCCGCGGTCAGCACCCGCTCGCGCAGCCGCGGTGGCGGCACCCTGGCGACGGCGACCGCGAGCCTCGTCGCGGTCTCGCGCAGGCCGAGCACTTCCTGGCCGCACGGCTGGCAGCGGTGCAAGTGCCGCTCGAACCGGTCGCGCTCGCGCCCGTCAACGGCGTCGAGGGCATAGGCACCCGTGAGGATGTGCAGTTCGTGACGTAGCAGTCTCACCAGCTCACCCCCAGGCAGTCGCGCATCCTGATCAGCCCGTCCCTGATCCGGGTCTTGATCGTGCCGAGGGCGACGCTGAGCAGCCCGGCCACCTCCTTGTAGCTGTAGCCGCCGTAATAGGCGAGGGTGACCGACTCGCGCTGCAGCTCGGTCAGTGACTCAAGGCAGCGGCGCACCCGCTCGCGGTCCAGGCTGGCCTCGACCTCGTCGGCGACCTCGTCGGCCGGCGCCGCTGCAGCCGTAGCCGATTTCTGCTCCCGCTGCGCCTGCGCGCTGGCGGACCGGACCCGGTCCACCGCCCGGCGGTGCGCGATGGTCATGACCCAGGTCTGTGCCGAGCCCCTGGACCGGTCGAACCGGGAGGCAGTGCGCCACACCTCGAGCAGCACTTCCTGCGCTACTTCCTCGGATTGCGCTGGATCGCGGACAACCCTGCAGATCAGGCCGTAGACCGGGCCGGCCAGCGCGGCGTAGACGGCCTCGAACGCCGTCATGTCGCCGCGCGCGACCCGGTGCAGCAGCCAGTCCAGGTCACTGTCACGGTCGTCGCCGCCAGGGCCAGGCGCTGGCCGGCGCGCTGGCAGGTCGGCTGAGCTCATGCCCTTATTCGTGGCACGAAGCCGCGCGGATGGGTGGCAGCCACGCCGTTTGCGGCGTCAGCTTCGATGTCTGGTGACCGGGACGGGGCTGGCCGACGCGGGTAGCGTGAGAGCGCGGCGGAGGGCGGCGCAATGAAGCTGAAGCTTGACCTGCACGACATCTACAACCATGGCCAGGACATCGACCGGGCGCTGCGGGCGATCATGGACGAGGCAGTGCGGAAGAAGGCTCCGCTGGTCGAGATCATCCCTGGCAAGGGCTCCGGGCAGCTGAAAAAGCACGTGCTCCGCTTCCTGGAGCAGAAGGAAATCAAGCAGCTTTACCACCGGGTCGAGAAAGACTCCAAGAATTTCGGCCGGATATTTGTCCACTTCCGGCATAAGTAGCGTGGCGGCCGGCTCGCAGCCCATTTCGCCAGGAGCCCGCCATGCACTCGGGCTGCAATGCCCGGCTGGCTCAGCCGCATTAGTGAGGCAGCGTCGTTTACTACACTGGCGCTGGTCATTTTGCGATAAACGATGATTACTGGCGCTGTCTGCCATGCCCGGCGAAAGCTGGCCAGGCACGGCCACCTGAGCGGCGTCGTATGTGCGTGCCCGGCGACAGGACCAGCACGACCGGCCGGTCAGCGGCCACCCGGACGGCGCTGGCCAGCCGTGGCGGCTTGCGGTGCCGCGGCCGGAACGCCGGCTTCTGCAGCGTCTCGAGCAGCCAGTAGTCGTTGGCATCGGCCGATACCCAGGCAATGCCCATGCGCGTTTTCCCCCGAACCGAGGTCCCAGCTTCCCCCGCTGGCAACTGCTCTTTTCCGGGGCTCAGGTTTTCAGCAGCGATAGTCCAAGTCCAGTGACCTCGCCGTAGCCTGGATTTATGTCACCAAGCCATTATCTAGGGCCGGATGACTTATCCGCATTAGCAGAACTGAGTCGCCCATATACGGCCAGCCGTCGACTCGGCCGGTGTTTAGGCGCAGTGACCGGCTTGGGTGTTCCGCGCATCCTGCGGGCACTAGCTGCCGCGCGGCTGGCGGCAGGCCAGGGTCATAAAAGCCTGATATAGCCGGGCGGCGCCCGTGCGATGATGACCGGGTGAAAGTGCTGCTCAGGATCGTTGTCGCGGCGTTTGCCCTGTACCTGGCCACGCTGGCGATCCACGGCATCCAGCTGCAGACCACCGCGACGGGATCGAAGGTACTGACCCTGCTCGTCGTCGCGCTGATCTTCGGCCTGGTCAACGCCGTGCTCAAGCCGGTCATCAAGACGGTCGGCTGCGTGTTCTACGTGCTGACGCTCGGGCTGATCGCGCTGGTCGTCAACGGGCTGCTGCTCTGGCTCACCAGCTGGGTGGCCGGCGAGCTGTCGGTGCCGTTCCACGTCACCGGGTTCTGGCCAGCATTCTGGGGCGCGATCCTGATCGGCGTGGTGAGCTGGCTGCTGAACCTGATCGTGGGCGACAAGGACTCCGACCAACGCGCGCTGACCAGCTGACTGGCTGACCAGCTGAGCCTGCCGGTCAGCCGTCAGCCCGTCAGCACCTCGTCGCGGATCTCGGCCCAGCGCAGCGAGTGCTCGATGCCCTCGGCGATCGAGTACTGTGCCCGCCAGCCGAGCAGCTGCCGCGCCCTGGTGCTGCGGGTGTAGACGCCGGCCACGTCGCCGGGGCGGGCCGGCCCGTCGACCGATGCGACCGGCACCGGAACCACGCTGTTGAAGGCTGCCAGCAGCTCGCGCACTGTCGTGCCGGTGCCGGTGCCCAGGTTGATCGCGGTAGCTGCGGCGCCCGGGGGCAGGACCTTGTCAAACTCGCGCAGCGCCGACAGGTGAGCAGCGGCCAGGTCCCAGACGTGGATGTAGTCACGGATGCCCGAGCCGTCCCTGGTCGGCCACGAGGTGCCGGTCAGCAGGAACGGCTCGCCGCTGCGGTACGCCTCGATCATCTTGCCCAGCGCGTGGCTTGGCTGGCGCAGCTGCAGCCCGGTGCGCATCTTCGGGTCGGCGCCTATCGGGTTGAAGTACCGCAGTGACAGCACCCGGACCGGCTCGGCGGCGGCGATGTCGGCGAACATTGCCTCGCACACCGCCTTGGTCCGCGAGTAGGGGCTCTGCGGCGCGATCGGCGAGTCCTCATCGACGCTCCCGTCGTCGCCGACCTGGTAGATCGAGCCGGAGGAGCTGAAGATCAGCCGCTCGCAGCCGTTGCGCAGCAGGTGGCCGGTGAAGTCCAGGCTCTTGCTGACGTTCGCCCGGTAGTAGCCGGCCGGGTCGGCAACCGAGTCGGGCACCACGATCAGCGCGGCGCAGTGGATCACCGCGGCGATATCCGGGTGCTCGGCGAACACCCGGTCCACCAGCTGCCCGTCGGCGATGTCGCCCTGGTAGAACTCCCGCCCGGCGGTGAACTCGCGCCGCCCGGTCACCAGGCTGTCCAGGATCACCGGGCTGATCCCGTTGTCCAGGCACGCCGAGGCGATCGTGCTGCCGATATAGCCGGCGCCGCCGGCGATCAGGACCTTCACGCGCAACCTTTCCTGGTCTGCTGGCGGCCGGGCTGACCCCGCCGCGGCGCGGACACTGCCGCCGGGCCACGGAATACCGTACTGTCCGGCCCCCTGCAGCTACGGTAAGGCCATGCACGCCCTGCCCGGCACGCCGCCGGCCGGCCAGGGCAGGTCACCGGCCCGCCCCCCCAGCGGCCAGGGCAGCGGCCCGCGCTGGGCCGTGCTTGACCTGTTCTCCGGTGCGGGCGGGATGAGCTTCGGCTTCCGCGCTCACCCTCGGTTCGCCATCGCCGGCGCGGTCGACGCCCAGCTGGGCAAGCCAAGCGCGAAACGAGGTGGCCTGGGGTGCAACGACAGCTATCGGGCCAATGTCGGCATCAGGCCAGCCGAGGCAGACCTGGGCAGGGCTGATCCGGCGGCCGTGTGCCGGTCGCTCGGGCTGGACGAGGTCACGGTGCTGACCGCGTGCCCGCCGTGCACCGGCTTCTCCCGGACAACGCCGGGCAACCACCTGACCGACGACGCGCGCAACGGCCTGGTCGGCGTCGTCGGCAGCTACGCCGACCTGCTGCGGCCGCAGATCGTGCTGGTCGAGAACGCCAGGGAGCTGATCATGGGCCGGTTCAGCTGGCACCTGAGCGGCCTGCTGGCCAGACTCTCCGCTGCTGGCTACCGCACGCTGGCCAGCACGCACCTGCTGAGTGACTTCGGCCTGCCGCAGCGGCGCGAGCGGGCGCTAGTCATCGCCGTGCGCGAGCCGCTGCCGCTGCTCGGCCTGGCCGACCTGTGGTCCGGCCTGCGGGTCAGCCCCAAGGCGACGCACGTTCGGCGCGCGATCTGGGACCTGCCGCCAGTCGCCGCCGGGCAGGCCGACCCAGCCGACCCGCTGCACGTCTCGCCGGCCCTGACCAGCGTCAACAGCACGCGGCTAGCGGCGATCCCGCGCGACGGCGGCAGCTGGCGCGACCTGGCCGCGGTGCCAGGGCGCATGCACCTGCTAACGCCGGCGATGCGGCGGCGGGCGGCGGCCGGCCAGTTCGGCAGCCATCCGGACATCTACGGCCGGCTGCGCTGGGACCGGCCAGCCGTGACGATCAAGCGCGAGTGCGGCCACGTCGGCAACGGCCGTTATGCCCACCCCGAGCAGGACCGGCTCTGCACGGTGCGGGAAATGTCGCTGCTGCAGGGGTTCCCGCGTGACTACGTGTTCCGCGGATCACTGTCGAACATGTACCGGCACGTCGGTGACGCGGTGCCGCCGCTGATCAGCTACCAGCTAGCCGTTCTCGCTGAATGGATTCTCACCGGCAGTCGCCCGGCAGGCGACCAGCTGCTGCTCGGCGGCTGCCACCTGACCGGTGCTGACCTCGAGCCGGCCGCAGAGCGCTGAGGTGGGAGCGGCCTGGCGGGCGGCTAAGCTTGCGGCGCGCAGTGGCATGAGCGGGAAAGAGCGGATGCGGGCGATGAGACTGCCCAGGGCGCGGAACAGACGCGGGAGTGGACCTGTGGTCGAGCTGAAGACCGACGGCGAGATCGAGGCGATGCGCGCCGCGGGCCAGGTCGTCGCCGAGGCGCTGGCGGTGACCAGCCAGCGTGCTGAGCATGGAGTCTCGCTGGCCGAGCTCGACGAGGCCGCCCGCGAAGTACTCGCCAAGGCTGGCGCCAGCTCGCCGTTCCTCGGCTACCAGCCGGGCTTCGCCTCGACCCCGTTTCCCGCCGTGATCTGCACCTCGGTGAACGACGCCGCGCTGCACGGCATCCCGACCGGCTACCGGCTCGCCGAAGGCGACCTGCTGAGCATCGACTGCGGCGCGGTGCTCGATGGCTGGGCCGCTGACGCGGCCGTCTCGCTGACCGTCGGTGATCCGCGTGGCGGCGACCAGCGGCTGATCGACGCCGCGCGGATGGCGCTGCGAGCCGGGATCGCGGCGGCCGTGCCTGGCGGCAGGATCGGGGACATCTCCGCCGCGATCGGGGTCATCGGCCGCGGCCACGCCTACGGGATCAACACCGAGTACGGCGGGCACGGGGTCGGCCGGTCGATGCACGAGTCGCCATCGGTGCCCAACGAGGGCCGGGCCGGCCGGGGCATGCGGTTGCAAAGCGGCCTGGTTATCGCCATCGAGCCGTGGTTCATGGCAGGCGGCGGTGACGAGTACATGGTCGACGCTGACGGCTGGACGCTGCGCACCGCTGATGGCAGCCGGGCGGCGCACGTCGAGCACACGGTGGCCATCACCGACGACGGACCCCGCGTTCTCACTGTGGCCTGAGCCAGCCGGCCGCGGTGACCGGCCGCATCGGCCGGCCACTGCCCAGCCGCTACGGGCACGCTCATCGCGTGACTGCCTGAGCGCACGCCAGCCGGCCGCCCGTGCCACCCGCTGGCGGCCGGCAGCTAGGGAGCCTTGATCGCCTGCGGGAAGGTGAACAGGTCCGCCGGGTCGTACCTCGCCTTGATCCGCTGCAGCCGTGGGTAGTTCTCGCCGTAATAGGCCTGCTGCCAGTTCGTCAGCTCGGGATCGATGTAGTTCTGGTAGGCCTCGCCGTTCCCGTGCGGATGCAGCCTGGCATAGAACGAGCGCAGCCACGCGTGCTGGTTCGCTACCCCGGCGGCCGTGCCCGGGCTCGTCCACTCGGTCAGGTACTGGGCGTTGAACAGCGCGGTCCGGTGCACGAACGCGGTCGCGTGGGGCTCGACCTGGTTGACAGCGCCGCCGAGCGCGTCGAAGGCGATGCCACCTGCTCCGCCGGCCGTCCCGTGCACGTTCCTGAGCTGGCTGATCCCGTTGATCAGCGTGGTGATCCCGGCCGAGTTCAGCTTCTTACTGAAGAAGTCCGACTTGGCGAACGAGTGGACTCGCTGGGCGCCGGGCCCTGACAGGCACGAGGGCACGGTCAGGTCACCGCAGCCCGCCTCGATCAGCATCGCGTCAAGGAAGGACCGGCGGGCCAGGAAGGGGGAGGCGGGCGCGCTGCCGACCAGCCGGTACAGCTCGCGCAGCAGCTGCCCGGCCCGGCTGACGCTGCCGATGTAGGTGCCGCCGACGCCGATCGACGGCGACCCGCCGCCGGCCGGCGCCGACAGGTGCATGTTCGTCCACAGCGCCCCGTGGCCCATGGCGACCCAGTCCTGCCAGCCGGCCACCACGTGCCTTGCCTGCTGCCATGGCCAGGACAGGAAGAACAGGACCAGGTCGGTGAGCCGGTGGGTGCTGAAGGTGAACGAGGTAGCGATGCCGAAGTTCCCCCCGCCGCCACCGCGGCATGCCCACAGCAAGTCGCTGTGCTGCTTCGCGTTGCAGGTCAGCACGCTGCCGTCGGCGGTGACGAGCTGCACCGACTGCAGGTGGTCGCTGGTCAGGCCGTACTGCCTGGACAGCACGCCGACGCCGCCGCCGAGTGCGAGCCCGGCGATCCCCACGGTCGGGCAGGATCCGCCGGGCACGGCCAGTCCGTGGCCGGCCAGGTGCCGGTAGAACTCCAGCAGCCCGAGCCCGCTGCCGACGGTCACCGCCCCGCCGCGGGTGCTGAACGAGCTCAGCCGGCTCACGTCCACGACCAGGCCGCCGGTCACGCTTGACCAGCCGGCGTAGCTGTGCCCGCCGGACCTGGCCCGCACCGGCAGCTTGAACTTGCGGGCGAAGTTGACGCAGGTCGCGACGTCTCTCGGGACGGCGCAGAACGCGACACCGGCTGGCCTGAGCCCGTCGAATCTCGGGTCGAACAGCTCCTTGGCGGTGTTGTAGCCGTTCTGGCCAGGCCGCAGCAGCCGGTGCGTGCTGAGCTTGCCGCGCAGCGCCGCCCAGTCTGCGCCCGTCGGCCCGGCCGCGCGGGTCAGCAGCCAAGCGACGCCGCGGTGCGGCAGCAGCGCACTGGTCCCGGCGGCACCTCCGGCTATGGCCAGGAAGCCGCGGCGCTCAAGGACGCTGGTGTGCTCGGGAAGGCTGGCGGTGGTCTGGCTGCTGGCAGGGCCGTCACCGTGCATGGTTCCCCCATGGCTCACGCCTCGGCGCGGGTACCGTGGCAGGCGGGGGCGAGCGCCCGCGTTTCCTCGGGGTCATCATAGGCTTCGCGGTATCCGGCAGCCAGGGTCGTCCGCAGCTGGCAGCACGGCGTGTCGACAGCTGGGAGTTGACAACGACAACTGGGGGTTGTCACTCTGTGGTAATGGATGTTTCAGCGCACCAGGAGAGCTTCCGTCAGCTGAGGCAGCTGCGTGCCGAGGCGCTAGAGCACGTGCGCAAAGCCAGGCAGCTGGCCGCCCAGCGCCGTGACCTGCTCCGCAGCCTCATCGCGGCCGGCTTCTCGCAAGCCGAGATCGCCAGGGAGCTGGGCGTCACCAGGCAGGCCGTGCAGAAGATGCTGGCGTGCTGAGGAACGTCCGCGCGCCAGCCCGGCTGAGTTTCGCCGCGAACCCGGCACGGACCTGCACCACATTGGCGTCTTCTACCAGATCCGGATCACCGGCGGCGAGCTGCGGTTCGAGACCGGCGGCAGCACCGAGAAGGCCGCCTGGCTGCCCCTCGAGCAGATCGGCGACCTGCCCAGGGCTGCCGTTGTCGACGTGGGCATCGCGCTGGCGCGCGAGCAGCCGCCATCCGGGCACGTCGACCAGGTGCCGCTCGGCGGGCTGATCCGGTACTGAGCCGGCCGACGGATCCGGTCGTCCGTCAGGTGCCCTCCGGGCAGAACGGGTATCACCGCTGGGTGACCCGCGCTGACCCGCTGGGGCCAGGTGGAGCGGCCGCTGCCGGCCAGTGC
Organism: Streptosporangiaceae bacterium; assembly: GCA_036495525.1. Lineage (GTDB taxonomy): Bacteria > Actinomycetota > Actinomycetes > Streptosporangiales > Streptosporangiaceae > DASXMR01. The sequence goes on from DASXMR010000123.1 coordinate 92,954, forward strand.
ATCCAGCCACAGGAAGACAATCTCTATGCAAACGAACGGGCCCGCTCCGGTCGGGCTGCACGCGGGCTCAGCCCGGCTGCCGGTAGAGGGCGAGCTGCCCGGCCTGGACGGCGCCACCGGGTGGCTCAACTCCACGCCGCTGACGCGAGCCGACCTGCGCGGCAGCGTCGTCGTGGTGAGCTTCTGGACCTATACCTGCATCAACTGGCTGCGCCAGTTCCCGTACGTCCGCGCCTGGGCGGAGAAGTATTCCGGCCGGGGGCTGCTGGTGGTCGGCGTGCACACGCCCGAGTTCTCGTTCGAGCACGATCCCGAGAACGTCCGCCGGGCGGTGCAGGGCATGAACGTCGGCTACCCGGTCGCGCTGGACAGCGAGTACGCGGTGTGGCGTGCTTTCGCCAACCACTACTGGCCGGCCCTGTACTTTGCTGACGCGCAAGGCCGCATCAGGCATCACTACTTCGGCGAGGGCGAGTACCAGCAGTCGGAGATGGTGATTCAGCAGCTGCTGGCTGAGGCCGGGCACGAGGCCGGCCATCAGCCGGTGAGCGTGCACGGGCGCGGCATCGAGGCGGCCGCTGACTGGGCCAGCCTGCGCTCCGCGGAGACCTATCTCGGTTACCAGCGCGCGGAAGGCTTCGCATCAGGCGGTGGCGTGCTGCCGGAACGAAGCCACCCCTACACCGCGCCGGACGAACTGCGGCCTGGCCAGTGGGCGCTGACCGGCAACTGGACGATGGGAGAAGAAGCTGTCGCCCTCGATCAGGCCGGCGGGCAGATCTCCTGCCGCTTCCGCGCCAGGGACCTTCACCTGGTCATGGGACCGCCCGCGCGCGATGCGCCGGTGCGTTTCAGGGTGCTGCTCGACGGGCGGCCGCCCGGCGCGGCCAGCGGTGCTGACGTCGACGCCCAGGGCAACGGCATTGTCGCCGACCCCCGGCTCTACCAGCTCATCCGCCAGCCGGGCCCGATTACCGACCGCACCTTCGAGATCACCTTCGCTGACCCCGGCGGCCGCGCCTTCGCCTTTACCTTCGGCTAGCTGGCCGCGCCAAGGAATGCCCGGCGCCCGGCTGCCAGTTCTTACTGTCAGTGCCGGTACGAACCGGCCAGCGAGGTGAGGTCAATGAGCGGTGCAAGCGTTGCGGTGGCGGTCGCCGGAAGCCGGCTCGAGGCCGACCTGATCGTCGGCATGCTGCGCAGCAACGGGATCGGGGCCACCGTCTCGGCGGACGACGCGGGCGGACAGGAGCCGCAGCTGCAGACGATTCAGGGCGTCCGGGTACTGGTGCCGCCGGCTGACGAGGCCGCAGCCCGTCAGCTGCTCGCGGCCGCCGACGAGTCACCCCCGTAAGCCACGGCGCGCTGCTATATCAGGATTGCGGCCAGCCGCGGTGTTCTCGGCTGTCCGCTCGGGGCCAGGAACCGGCGATCCGGCAAGGAGCCAAGTGACAACTGCAAACAGCTGGAACGACAAGATCATCACGGACTTCCGGGCCAACGAGGGCAAGGTCGGCGGTCAGTTCGAAGGCGCGCCGCTGGTCCTGCTGCACCATCGGGGCAGCAAGAGCGGCCGGGAATACGTGGCCCCGGTGATGTACCTGCCCGACGCCACCGACCATGGCACCGTTTACGTGTTCGCCTCCAAGGGCGGAGCACCGTCGAATCCTGCCTGGTACTACAACCTGACCGCAGCTGGCTCGGCGACCATCGAGCTGGGAGCCGAGACCTACGAGGTGACCGTCAGCGAAGTCACTGGCGAGGCACGCGACCGGATATTCGCCGAGCAGGCCAGCCGCTATCCCGGCTTCGCTGAGTACGCGGAGAAGACCGCGGGCATCCGGACGATCCCGGTCCTGCGGCTGACCAGGAACAGCTAGCTAAGCGATCGCGGGGTCAGCCGCCGACATAGGCGGCGAGGTGCGCTCCGGTGAGCGTCGAGCGGGCTGCGACGAGGTCGGCGGGCGTGCCCTCGAAGACAACCTGGCCACCGTCGTGGCCAGCACCAGGGCCGAGGTCGATGATCCAGTCACCGTGTGCCATGACCGCCAGGCGGTGCTCGATGACGATCACCGACTTGCCGTCATCGACGAGCCGGTCGAGCAGCCCGAGCAGCTGCTCGACGTCGGCGAGGTGCAGGCCGGCGGTGGGCTCGTCGAGGATGTAGACACTGCCCTTCTCGGCCATGCGGGTCGCCAGCTTGAGCCGCTGCCGCTCGCCGCCCGACAGGGTCGTGAGCGGCTGGCCGAGGCTGAGATAACCGAGGCCGACGTCCGCCAGCCGGCCGAGGATGACGTGCGCAGCTGGCGTGTGCGCCTCGCCGCCGCCGAAGAATTCCGCGGCCTCGGTCACTGGCATCGCGAGCACCTCGCTGATGTCGCGGCCGGCCAGGTGATGCTCGAGCACCGCCGGCTGGAACCGCTTCCCCTCGCAGTCCTCGCAGGGGGTTGCGACGCCAGCCATCATCGCCAGGTCGGTGTAGAGGACGCCGGCGCCGTTGCAGCTGGGACAGGCGCCCTCGGAGTTGGCACTGAACAGCGCCGGCTTTACGCCGTTGGCCTTGGCAAATGCCTTGCGAACGGAGTCCAGCAGCCCGGTGTAGGTCGCCGGGTTGCTGCGCCGGGAGCCGCGGATGGCACCCTGATCCACCGATACCATCCCGGCACGCCCGGAGACCGAGCCACCGATCAGCGAGCTCTTGCCCGAGCCGGCGACGCCGGTGATGACGACGAGCACCCCGAGCGGTATGTCGACGTCGACTTCCCGCAGGTTGTGGGTGTCAGCGCCGCGCACCTCGAGCACACCTGACGGCGCCCGCACCGACGGCTTGAGCGAGGCCCGGTCGTCCAGGTGCCGCCCGGTCAGCGTGCCGCTGGCGCGCAGTCCCTCGACGGTTCCCTCGAACACCACCTCGCCCCCGGCCGTCCCGGCGCCGGGGCCCAGGTCGATGACGTGGTCGCCGATGGCGATCGCCTCGGGCTTGTGCTCCACCACGAGCACCGTGTTGCCCTTGTCGCGCAGCTGCTGCAGCAGCTCGTTCATCCGCTGGATGTCATGCGGGTGCAAGCCGGCGGTGGGCTCGTCGAAGACGTAGGTGACGTCGGTGAGCGAGGAGCCGAGCTGGCGGATCATCTTGACCCGCTGCGCCTCGCCGCCCGACAGCGTGCCCGACGGCCGGTCAAGCGAGAGGTAGCCGAGCCCGATCTCCGCGAACGAGTCCAGGCTGCGCTGCAGCGCGGCGAGCAGCGGTGCGACCGACGGCTCAGCCAGGCCGCGCACCCAGGTGGCGAGATCACTGACCTGCATCGCGCAGGCGTCGGCGATGCTGATCCCGCCGATCTTCGACGAGCGGGCCTGCTCGCTCAGCCGGGTGCCGTCGCATTCCTGGCAGGTGCTGAACGTGACCGCGCGCTCCACGAACGCGCGCACGTGCGGCTGCATCGCGTCGACGTCCTTGGACAGGAACGACTTCTGGATCTTCGGGATCAGTCCCTCGTAAGTCAGGTTGACGCCATCGACCTTGATCCTCGTCGGCTCCTTGTAGAGCAGGTCCTGCTGCTCTCGCTTGGTGTACTTGCTGATCGGCTTGTCCGGGTCGAAGAAGCCGCAGCCGCGGAAGATGCGGCCGTACCAGCCGTCCATGCTGTAGCCGGGGATCAGCAGCCCGCCCTCGTTCAGCGACTTGCTGTCGTCGTAAAGCGCGGACAGGTCGAAATCGGTGACCGCGCCCCGGCCCTCGCAGCGCGGGCACATGCCGCCGAGCCGGCTGAAGCTCGCCCGCACCGCCTTGCGGTTGCCGCGCTCGACCGTGATCGCGCCGGTTGCCTTCACTGAGGGGACGTTGAACGAGTAGGCATTGGGCGGGCCGATGTGCGGCTGGCCGAGCCTGCTGAACAGTATCCGCAGCATCGCGCTGGCATCGGTCGCGGTGCCGACCGTCGAGCGCGGATCGGAGCCCATCCGCTCCTGATCGACAAGGATCGCGGTCGTCAGCCCTTCGAGGACATCGACCTCGGGCCGCGCGAGCGTCGGCATGAAGCCCTGCACGAAGGCGCTGTACGTCTCGTTGATCAGCCGCTGCGACTCCGCCGCGATCGTGCCGAACACCAGCGAGCTCTTGCCCGAGCCGGAAACGCCGGTGAACACCGTCAGGCGGCGCTTCGGGATCTCGACGCTGACGTCCTTGAGGTTGTTCACGCGAGCGCCGTGCACGCGGATCAGGTCGTGAGTGTCGGCTGCGAGCCGCTCAGGCGCCCGCGGGTCCGTCCTCGTGGCCATGCTCGTTTTCTCCATCCGTCAGGCCGGCGTAGGTCCGGTGACTCCTGTGTACCTGATCTGCGGTCGAGGCGACGCAGCCTGCCAGCTGACGCCTGCTAGGAACGCACCGGGGACGGCACGACTCAGCGGTCCTGGAGCAGCCCGAGGACGTTGCCGTCAGGGTCGGTGACGGTCGCCACCAGGCGCCCGCCGCCGACGTCGCGCGGTGAGTCCTTCACGGTGGCACCAGCGGCGGTCACCTCAGCGAGCTTCGCCTCGATGTCGGGCACATGCCAGTAAGCCACGGGCGAGGTCAAGCCCTGCTGGCGGCCGTTCGGCACCAGCCCGATGTGCTGGCCTGAGGCGTCGTAGCCGACGTAGTAGTCCGCGTCATGCTGCGGCGGCATGCCGAGCAGCGCGGTGTACACCGCCTTTGCCGCCGCCAGGTCGGAGACGGGATGCAGTACGGTCTTGATTCCCTCGGTGCCAGAGCCAGAGCCGGTCATGATCACTCCTGAGTTGCCGGTTGTGTCGCCCCGGCAGGACTGCCGGGCCGCATGACGAACGGGACGAAACGGCGGCCGGTCCCCCGGCTGCCGGTGTACTACTCGTCAGGAGTATGACCAGCCTGGCGCGAAGGATGCTTCTCCAATCCTGATCGCCTGGCCGTCCGGGCGGATGCCTGCCAGCCGCTGGCCAGTCGCGAGGGTAAGGTCATGCCCGGCCAGGTGCCATATTGCCGCACATCATGACGGCCGGAGAGGACCTCAGTGCCCATCGAATACCTGCAGATTGTCAGCGTGCCGGTCGGCGACCAGGACCGCGCCAGGGAGTTCTATGTCAATGGCCTTGGCTGGGACCTCATGTCCGACGACGCTTACCAGCTTCCTGGCGGGCAGCAGCTCCGCTGGCTTGAAGTTCGCCCGCATGGTGGCCAGACCGCGATAACCCTGACGCTGGCGGACGACACCACGAAGGCCGGATCGGCAAAGGGCCTGATCCTGCGCTCCACCGATCTGGCGTCCACGGTGGCGGACCTGGCAGCGCGCGGCGTCACCATGACGGAAGAGATCCAGCAGACAGCATGGGCAAGGTATGCGAGCTTCAGTGACCCCGATGGCAATTCCTGGATAATCCAGGAGCTGCTCCCCCGCTAACGTCCGCTAAAGTCACCGGACGGCCGGGCGCATCTGGCCTAGGCAGGGGCCGGTCAGGCGAGCCAGTCGCCACGGCGCATCAGCGTGCGGCCTGCCAGTTCGTTGACCTCTCGCCAGGCCTGGATCCGGTCGGGGACGATCCGGAAGAACGCGTACTCACCCGTCTCGTTGCGGGGATCCCAGCCGTGCTTGGCGGCAAACGCGTCCTTCGCCTCGTCCTGGCGTACCGGCTCGGCCGTCCCGTCGATCATGGTGACGTCCCGCAGGTCTCCTACGCCCACCCGCACACGGACCCGCCGGCTCAGATTGCGGCCGGTCACGCTGTCAGCCGGCGTGGAGATGATGACGCCAGCGCCGTCCCAGAGAAACGAGAGCGGCAGCAGGTAGGCGTTGCCTTCGTCGTCCGCGGAGCCAATCCAGGCGTCCACGTCGGCTTCGAGCCGGCGGAGCGTGTCCTGCTTGCGCTGCTGCAGGCTGCGGGCCGGGTCCATGGCTGCTCCTTCATCGACGATGCGCCGATCCTCGTACCTCAGGCGCGCTCGAGGTCAAATCTCAGCGCTGGGCGCCACCCAGGCTAATCTCGTTGCCTTCCGGGTCCCGGTAGGTCACCTTGGTCGCGCCGCTCTCATAGGTCTCGCGCCTCGCGGGCTCGATGCCACGCCGGGCGAGCTCGGCAACGCGCTCGTCGAGGTCGTCGAGGTCGTCGACGAACGACAGCACGAGGGCGTTCCCCGCCCGTTCTGGCTGCTGCACGATGTAGATGTACCGGTGCTCTGCCACCTCCCAGACCGCCTCGGTGTCGTTCGGCCGGAACGAGGGCTGCCTGCCGAAGAACTGCTCGTACCACGGCAATGCGACGGCGTAGTCGGTGACGGGAAGGCCAGCGAACAGATCCAGCGCCATTTCTGCTCCTCGAAAGTTCACGGGCGAAACGCAGCGCGTCCATGGTGTTCGCTCGCGGCGTGCGTGCGGCCGCGAGAAGACTGGATCCGTGCTAGCGCGGGCTGAGCAAGCAGAACTCATTCCCATCGGGATCGGCCATGACCACCCGGTCAGCCTCGCCCGAGGCGGCGTCGATGCGAGTCGCACCTAGCGAGATGAGACGGTCGGCCTCCGCCTGCTGATTATCGCCGGCGGACGGGACGAGGTCGAAATGCAGCCGGCTCTTCCCGGTTCGCGGTAGGACCCAGTCGTCCCAGCTGATCTTCTGACCGCCGCGCGGCGAGCGGATCGAGGTCTGCAGCCCCTCATCCAGGACCAGCGGCCAGCCAAGCGCCGCGCTCCAGAAGTACCCGACCTCCACGGAGCCGTCGCAGGTGACCTCTGCGAAGAACCCGCAGCCGGCCAGCCAGCGGTTGCCGGGCTCGATGACACAGAACTCATAACCTTCGGGGTCTGCGAGCACGACATGACCTTCGTCCGGCCGCTGACCCGCATCGAAGTGCCGCGCACCCAGTTCGAGCGCCCTCGCCACGGTCTGCTGCTGGTCCTCGAGGGACGAGCTCGTCAGATGGAAGTGCATCGGGTCCCGGCCGAGGTGCTGCTCCTGAACTTGCAGAAACCGGAAACCGAACCCGGTGTCGTCGCTCGGCAGCAGCGCATCGCCGGCTTGGCCGCTGTCCTTCACCTCCCAGCCCAGGAGGCCGGCCCAGAAGCGCGCGAGGCGGAGCGGCTCTTTCGCGTCGAAGCAGAGTGCATGGAGCTGACAGGTCATTCCGCTCTGCACCCCGATCTGCTGACTCAATAGCCGAAGGCTGGCACCTGCTGGTGTTCCAAGCGGACGCAACGCTAGGTGCCTGGTGCCTGCCAGGCAACAGGTTTGGCCAGCGCGCGGCGGAACATCCAGGGGCAAATCGAATTTCATAGGGGTCAGAGCTTCGGGTCGCACTGGATGGCGAGCGACGGCTTGCCAGATCGGTTCGTGGCTTCAATTTTGGTGGAGACTGGTGCGGTGATCGAAGTTCCAGACGTCGTACGCAACATGGCTCGCTCTGCTGGCGCCCAGGACTGGCTCGACGGGCTGTCCGCGCTTGTCTCGAGTCTGGAGGCCGATTGGTCGATCACTGTCGGGCGCCCGTATCAAGGCGGGTCGGAGGCCTTTGTGGCCGACGCAACCAAGGCGGACGGGACCCTTGCGGTTCTCAAACTGCTGATGCCCGGCGAGGGAAATGGCCCGTCCAACGAAGCGACCGTGCTCCGGCTCGCTGGCGGGGAAGGGTGTCCGGCCCTCGACCGGTTCGACCCCGACCGGGGCGCTCTGCTCATGGAACGGCTGGGTCGCCCTATGTATGAGCTCGGCTTGCCGCTCTGGCAGCGTCTCGAGATTCTCTGCGCAACCGCTGCACGTATCTGGCGGCCAGCGTCGGACTGCGGGCTACCGACGGGTGCCGAGAGGGCACGGTGGCTCTCTGATTTCATCGTGAAGTTGTGGGAGGAACTCGACCACCCATGCTCCGAGGAGGCGGTCGATCACGCCCGGGCCTGTGCTCGCCGGCGCGAAGAGGCGCACCGCGACGAGAAGGCTCTGTTGGTGCACGGTGACGTGCACCAATTGAACGCCCTTCAGAGCGACAGCGGGTTCAAGCTCGTCGATCCCAACGGTCTCCTCGCCGAGGCTGAGTACGACTTGGGAGTTCTCATGCGCGGAGACCCAGTCGAGTTGCTGGAGGGCGACCCCTTCGACAGGGCCCATTGGCTAGCCGCACGAACCGGACTCGATCCCGTAGCGACGTGGGAGTGGGGCGTGATCGAGCGGCTGGCGAGCGGACTTCTTTGCACCCAAATCCACCTGCAGCCGCTGGGAGAGGACACGATCCGGGCCGCCGAGGCCGTCGCCGGCACGACGTTTTCATAGGTTGGGCTCCATTGGAGCTGGAAGAGCGACAACCGTTCCGGCGCCGGTCAGCGAGTAGCGCTACCGGCCGGTGAGCTGATCCGCTTCGCGGCGAAGGACCTCCCAGGCGAGCCGGACGTCGTTCTCGGTCGTACGGGCGTTGCCGACGGCAAGCCGGAGGACAAAACGCCCG
>DASXMR010000124.1:0-36439 GCA_036495525.1 Streptosporangiaceae bacterium
GGCCGCCCCGGCAACGGGCGGCCGCCGACCCGCGGCCGAAGGAAGGTGATCGATGGCTGCCTATATCCTCCGCCGGATAGCGGCCGGAATCGTTGTCTTGTACGTTGCCACTTTCCTGCTCTACCTGCTGGTCGCCGTGTCCGGCGATCCGCTGGCCCAGCTGAAGGCCAACCCCAAGGTCAGCCCCCAGACCATCGCCATTGCCCGGCACCAGCTGGGCCTGGACAAGCCGATCCTTGAGCGCTACTGGCTCTGGTTCACCGGCGTCCTGCACGGAAATTTCGGCACGAGCACGACCGGCCAGGTGGTCGGGTCGGAGCTCTGGCCGCGGATGCTGGTCACGCTGCACCTGGTCATTCCCGCGGTCATCCTGTCCATCATCATCGGCATTCTGCTCGGCGTTTCGACGGCGGTGAAGCAGTACAGCATCATGGACCACGTCAACACCGGGCTGGCATACCTGTTCTTCTCCACGCCGGTGTTCGTGGTCGCGATCCTGCTCAAGGACTTCCTGGCGGTCGACGTCAACAAGGCGGCCGGCCACACCATCTTGTACACCCTCGGCCAGAGCAACCCGGGCACGCCCGGCGGCTGGGGGCTGCTCGTCGACGAGACGGCGCACACGGTGCTTCCGGTGATAGCGCTGGTCGTGATCACGTACGCGACCTGGAGCCGGTACCAGCGGGCGTCAATGCTCGACGTCCTGAACTCCGACTACGTCAAGCTCGCCCGGGCGAAGGGCCTGTCTCGCCGGCGGGTGCTGTACGTCCACGCGCTGCGCAACGCGCTGATCCCGGTCACGACGGTGATCGCGCTCGACTTCGCCGCGCTGCTGGGCGGCACCCTCATCACGGAGATCGTCTTCGGCTGGAACGGCATGGGCAAGTTCTTTTTCAACGCCCTGACCGGCCAGTTCTCGCCTGACATCAACACGGTCATGGCGTGGCTGCTGGTCAACGCCAGCGCCGTGATCATCTTCAATATTCTCGCAGACATCTCATACGGACTGCTCGACCCGAGGATCCGCTATGCCTGAATCGCGCCAGCCGGTAGATTACGTCACCGCCGACGTCGGGAATCCGTACCAGGCCGCGCCCGTCACGGCGCCGCCGGGCGCGGCTCAGCAGCAGGTCGACCAGGAGGCCCTGCTCCTTGCCCGCGAGGGCATCACCATCGAGGCACGCAGCCAGTTCCGGATGGCGCTCGACCGCTTCCTGCACCACAAGGTCGCGCTCGCAGGTCTTGGCGTCTTCGTGGTGTTCCTGCTCGTGTCGGAGATCGGCCAGCATCTATGGCACTACAAGTACTCGCAGATCCTGTCGGCCAGCCAGTTCACCGGGCCCAGCGGTCCTAGCCTGTCGCACCCGCTCGGCACCGACACCATCGGGCACGACATGTTCGCCCAGGTGCTGTCGGCCACCGCCACTTCGCTGCAGGTAGCCGTCATCGTGGCGGTCCTGTCCACCCTGCTCGGCACGCTGATCGGCGCCCTGGCCGGCTACTACGGCAAGTGGGCCGACTCGGCGCTGATGCGATTCACCGACCTGGTCCTTGTGGTGCCGGCGATCGCGCTCCTGCTGGTGCTGGCCAACGGGGTGAACTCGTTCGCCGACAGCACCCTCCTGCTCGCGCTGGTGCTCGCCGCGCTGTTCTGGACCTACCTGGCCCGCCTGGTGCGCGGCACCTTCCTCGGCCTGCGCGAGCGCGAGTTCGTCGAGGCCGAGTGGGCCATCGGCGCCAGCGACCGCCGGATCATCCTGCGGCACCTGATCCCGAACGCGGCTGGCCCGATCGTGGTCAACGCGACGCTGACCCTGGGCCAGGTGATCCTCGTCGAGGCCGCGCTGTCATTCCTCGGCCTGGGCGTCCAGCCGCCGCACGTGTCGCTCGGCCTGCTGATCGCGCAGGGCGAGGGTGAGTCGAGCGTGTTCCCGTGGCTGTTCTACGCCCCGGCGGCCGTGCTGGTCCTCGTCATCCTGTGCGTGAACTTCATCGGTGACGGCCTGCGCGACGCGCTCGACCCGACCCAGCGGGTGCGCACATGACCATGACCACAACGCTGCTGCAGGTCTCTGACCTGTCCGTCAGCTTCAGCACCCGGGAGGGTCAGGTCCGGGCCGTCCGGAACCTGAACCTCGGGCTTGAACCGGGCGAGACAGTCGGGATCGTCGGCGAATCCGGCTCCGGCAAATCCACGGTCGCCCAGGCGCTGCTCGGGCTGCTGCCGGGCAATGCCAAGACGACCGGCTCGATCCGGTGCAAGGAGCAGGAGCTGCTGACCCTGTCCGATCAGGCGATGAGCCAGATCAGGGGCAGCACGATCGCCTACATCCCGCAGGATCCGCTCAGCTCGCTGAACCCCGCGTTTACCGTCGGATGGCAGATTGCCGAGGCGCTGTGGACACGCAAGCGCGGCATCTCCAAGGATGCTGCCAACCGGCGCGCGGTGGAGCTGCTCGACCTGGTCGGCATCCCCCGCGCGAGCGAGCGGGCGTCCAGCTATCCGCACGAGTTCTCCGGCGGCATGCGCCAGCGGGTCGTGATCGCGATCGCGATGGCGAACGACCCGGAGATCATGGTCGCCGACGAGCCCACCACGGCCCTCGACGTGACCATCCAGGCGCAGGTGCTCGAGGCGCTCAAGGCCGCGCGGGACGAGACCCATGCCGCGCTGATCCTGATCACCCACGACCTGGGCGTGGTGGCCGGCATGGCCGACCGGATCGTGGTCATGTACGCGGGCAAGCCGGTCGAGACAGCGGCAGCCGGCGAGGTGTTCTATCACTCGAAGATGCCCTACACGCTCGGCCTGCTCGGCTCGCTGCCCCGGCTGGACATGGACCGGCAGGGCCCGCTGCGGCCCATTCCCGGCTCGCCGCCGTCGCTGCTGAACATGCCCGCCGGCTGCCCGTTCGCGCCGCGCTGCCCGCTGGTGCAGCAGCGCTGCCTGGACCTCGAGCCGCCGCTGGAGACCGTCGGGATCGGGCATCACGCCGCCTGCCACCGGTCGGGCGAGCTGGCAAGCATCGGCACGGACCTGTTCCAGCCCACCTGGTCGGACACCGGCGAGGCGGCGCTCGAGCAGTCCCTGATCGCCGCGGCTACCAGTACGGCCGACAGCCATCCGGTGAACGGTGAGGTGGCGGCCGAGCCGGGCAAAAATGGCGCCGCCGCGGCCGATGGCACCGTGATCACGGTCAGGGACCTGGTCAAGCATTACCCGATCCGGGGCGGGAAGCTGGTCCGGCACCAGATCGGCGATGCGCACGCGGTCTGCGGCGTCTCCTTCGACATCAAGGAGGGGGAGACGCTCGGCCTGGTCGGAGAGTCGGGCTGCGGCAAGTCCACGACCGCGCGCACCGTACTGCAGCTGCTGAGGGCGAGCGGCGGGTCAGTGAAGTACCAGGGCATGGAACTGACCGAGAAGAGCCGCAGCCAGCTGCGGCCGCTGCGCCGGCAGATCCAGGTGGTCTTCCAGGACCCGTACGCCTCCCTCGACCCGCGCATGCCGGTCGGTGACGTGATCGCCGAGCCGCTGCGAATCCACGGGCTCTGGGACCGGCAGAAGGGCCCGCAGCGGGTTTCCGAGCTGTTCCGGATCGTGGGTCTCAACCCGGAGCACCGCAACAGGTTCCCGCACGAGTTCTCCGGCGGGCAGCGGCAGCGGGTCGGCATCGCCCGCGCGCTGGCGCTTGACCCCAAGGTGATCGTGCTGGACGAGCCGGTGTCCGCGCTGGATGTTTCCATCCAGGCTGGCATCGTCAACCTGCTCGAGGAACTGCAGGACAGGCTCGGGCTTGCCTACCTGTTCATCGCGCACGACCTGTCGGTCATCCGGCACATCTGCGACCGGGTAGCGGTGATGTACCTCGGCAAGATCGTCGAGATCGGCACCAAGTCCGAGATCTACGAGAGCCCGTCACACCCCTACACCCAGGCGCTGCTGTCGGCAGTGCCCGTCCCCGATCCCGCCGTGGAACGGGAACGGCAGCGGATCGTGCTCAAGGGTGACCCGCCGAGCGCGGCAGCGCCGCCCTCCGGCTGCCGGTTCCGCACCCGGTGCTGGAAGGCCCAGGCGATCTGCGCAGAGGAGGAGCCGCCGCTGGTCGAGCGTGGCCAGGGGCACCCGGTCGCCTGCCATTTCGCGGAGAAGGACCGAGTCATAGCCACGGCGGGCGCCCAGTAGACGACCCGCACGGCACAGTCAGCCCCCGGCGGCCCGCGCCGCCGGGGGCTGACTGTTCTTTCCGCCGCTGTCACCCGGGATCGTCGGCACGCAGCTCACTGACAGCCGGCCCCGCTGCCTGCCAGCTGAGGTCACCTTGGTGACCCGATCCTGCTGGTCAGCTCGGCCTGCCGGACGCAGCCGCTGAGGCGGTCGCCGGCGGCGGTCGGCGGTCCCCTGCGGCTGCCGGGAATGCCCCGGCAGCGGATGATCCGCGGCGGCCGGACCACGTAGAGTCGGGGCGTGACGCTGGTACTGCTGGTACGCCATGGCCTGACCGCCTCGACCGGGACGGCGCTCACGGGCTGGACGCCTGGCATCCCGCTGGACGACCGCGGGCAGGCGCAGGCCGCCGCGCTGGCCGCCAGGCTCGCCGGCGTCCGGATGGACGCGATCATCAGCAGCCCGCTTGAGCGCTGCCGGCAGACAGCGGAGATCATCGCGGCCGCGCAGCAGGAGCCGGTGCCAGCGGTGAAGGAGGACGAGCGGATCGGCGAGTGCCGGTACGGCGACTGGACCGGGCAGCCGCTGCGGCGGCTGGTCAAGGAGCCGCTCTGGCGCGTCGTGCAAGCCCATCCAAGCGCGGTCAGGTTCCCCGGCCAGGACGGGGAGACAATGCTCGGCATGCAGGCACGCGCCGTCGAGGCGGTGCGGGACTGGAACAGCCGCCTGGACCGCAACGCGATCTACCTGATGTGCTCGCACGGCGATGTGATCAAAGCCATTCTCGCCGATAGCCTTGGCATGCACCTGGACATGTGCCAGCGCATCCAGGTCGACCCGTGCTCGCTCAGCGTGATCAGGTACACCCCGCTGCGGCCGTTCGTACTCCGGATGAACGACGCAAGCACAGACGTGACCGGCCTGCTGAAGCGGCCAGGAAAGCCAGCAAGTAACGAGGGCGACGCGCAGGTCGGCGGCGGCGCAGGAGGATAAGGGTCATGGCGGTCTTCATGTACGACCCCCCGGAGCGGTTCATCGCGGGGACAGTCGGCCAGCCGGGGCAGCGGACGTTTTACCTGCAAGCCAGTTCCAGCGGCCGGGTCACCAGCGTCGCACTGGAGAAGACGCAGGTCAGCCAGCTCGCCGAGCGGCTCGATGAGCTGCTTGACGAGGTGCTGCGACGCAGCGGGGGCACAGCGGCCGTGCCAGCCGCGACGCCCGCCGGAATGGCCGACGACGGTCCGCTTGACCTGCCGCTGATGGAGGACTTCCGGGTCGGGGCTATCGCGCTGGCCTGGGATCACGACGACGAGCGAGTCATCATCGAGGCTCAGCAGGAGGCCGAGGAGCCGATCGAGCCGCTGGCCGAGGACGTGCCGGAAGACGGGCCGGCTGTGCTGCGGGTCCGGATCACCGCCGCTGCCGCCCGCGCCTTCTCACAGCGGGCGCTGCGCCTGGTCAGCGCTGGCAGGCCGCCGTGCCCGCTGTGCGGCCTGCCGCTCGACGCGAGCGGGCACATCTGCCCGCGGCAGAACGGGCATCGAGTTGGCAATTCCTGATCCGGCCGACGGCGCCAAGACCGGGCGCATCTCGCGGCCCGGCTCCGGCGGCATCGACGTGACAGCTGAGCAGGCTGCGCTGACCCTGCTCAGCCACGGCACGCTGGAAGTCGAGGGCAGGCTGGTCGACGCCTCCAACGCGACCCTGTACTGCACCGTGACGCACGACGGCAGCGAGGCCGCTTGCGTCTACAAGCCGGTGGCCGGGGAGCGGCCGCTGTGGGACTTCCCCGAGGGCACCCTGGCCGGTCGTGAGGTTGCCGCCTACCAGGTGTCCAGGGCGGCCGGATGGGACGTCGTGCCGCCGACCGTCTACCGCGACGGCCCGTTCGGACCTGGCATGTGCCAGCTGTGGATCGACTGCGACGAGGCGGTGGACATCGTCGCGCTTTCTCGCCGTGCCGATCACCCGGCGCTGCGCGACATGGCCGTGTTCGACGCGGTGGTGAACAACGCCGACCGCAAGATCGGCCACCTGCTGCCCGCGCCGGACGGGCACCTGTACGGCTGCGATCACGGCGTGTGCTTCGGCGAGGACTACAAGCTGCGCACCGTGCTCTGGCAGTGGCGGGGACGGCACCTGCCCGGCCGCGCGGTCGGCGCGCTGCGGACGCTCCAGCAGGACCTGGGCCGGGCCGGCGAGCTGGCCGGGCAGCTCGCCGAGTTGCTCACCGCCAGCGAGATCACCGCCACCCGCAGGCGCATCGAGGCACTGCTGAAGCACCGGGTGCACCCCTACCCGCCAGACGACTGGCCGGCGGTGCCCTGGCCGCCGATCTAGGCGGCCAGTCACCCGATGACGGCGAAGACGGCAGGCCAGCCGGGCCACGCCATCTGGGAACGCCTCGCTGGCGTGCTGAGCTGCCCGCTCTGCGCAGCGTCGCTGCGGCCGGCCGCCGCGTCGCTGCGCTGCCCGGCCGGGCACTGTTTCGACATCGCCCGGCAGGGCTACGCCAGCCTGCTTCCCGGCCGGCGCCCCCGCACCGCCGATAACGCCGCAATGGTCGGCGCCCGCGCCGGCTTCCTGGCCGCCGGCCATTTTGCGCCGCTCGCCACTGAGCTCAGCGCGCTGGCCGCCCGGCTGTGCCGCTCTGATGGCATCGCGGTCGAAGCCGGCGCCGGGACCGGGTACTACCTGGCCCGCGTGCTGGACGAGCTGCCGCGGGCAGCGGGCGTCGCGCTGGATAGCTCGCCCTACGCGCTGCGCCGGGCCGCCAGGGCGCACCAGCGGCTGGCCGCGGCTGCGTGTGATACCTGGCAGGGACTGCCGGTCAGCACCGGCGCGGCTGACCTGCTGCTGAACGTGTTCGCGCCGCGCAACGGCGCCGAGTTCCGCCGGGTGCTGCGGCCGGCTGGCGCGCTGATCGTGGTGACGCCAGCTGACGAGCACCTGGCTGAGCTGCGCGGCCTGCCTGGCATGCCGTCAGTCGACCCGGTCAAGCGGCAGCGGACCAGCCAGGCGCTGTCGGGCTACTTCAGCGAGCAGCACTCGGCCGAGATCAGCTACCAGCTGGAGCTGTCAGGACCCGACGTGATCAGCCTGCTCACGATGGGCCCGAGCGCGCATCACGTCCCCGACATCGCCGGGCTGGCCGGCTCGCTGCGGCTTCCGCTGCCGGTAAGCGCCTCGTTCCAGCTCACGGTTTACCAGCCCAGATAACCATGCACCCCTGGGGACCGCCGGGGGCGTGCCCTTCGCTTCTTCCGGATCATGCACGCCGGGGGAGTGCCAGCCGGGCGGCTGCGCGGCCAGGCGAGGCGGGACGCCGCCTAGCGGCTGCCGCCGTGCTCGCCGCGGTCGCCGCGGCGCCGCAGGTAGCGCTCGAACTCGCGGGCGATCGCGTCGCCGCTCGCCTCCGGCAGGTCGGTCGCGTCCTTGGCTTCCTCCAGCGTCCGGACGTACTCGGCGACCTCGGAGTCCTGCTCAGCCAGCTCGTCGACGCCACGCTCCCAGGCACGCGCCTCGTCGGGCAGGTCGGCGAGCGGCACGGAGATGTCGAGGATGTCCTCGACCCCGCGCAGCAGCGCGAGCGTCGCCTTCGGGCTTGGCGGCTGCGCTACGTAGTGGGGGACCGCTGCCCACAGCGAGACAGCGGGAATCCCGGCCGCCGAGCAGGCGTGCTGGAGCACGCCGACGATGCCAGTCGGGCCTTTATAGTCGACGGGCTCGACATGCAATTCCGCGGCCAGCTTGGGATCGGACGCCGCTGCCGAGACCTGCACCGGGCGGGTATGCGGCGAGTCGGCGAGCAGCGCGCCGAGCAGGATCACCAGCTCCACGCCCAGGTCGCTGAAGCGGCGCACCAGCTCTGCGTTGAAGCCGCGCCAGCGCATGTTGGGCTCGATCCCGTGCACCAGGATCAGGTCGCGGCTGACGCCCTCAGCCTTGGCCAGCGTTAGCCGGGTCGTCGGCCAGACGAGCTTCTCGGTCCGGCCTTCGGTGACCTCCATGACCGGCCTGGTCACCTGGAAGTCATAAAAGTCTTCCGGGTCGATCTCGCTGATCGCCGTGGCGTCCCAGGCGGTGCTCAGGTGCTCGATCGCGCCGCTGGCCGCTTCGCCAGCGTCGTTCCATCCCTCGAATGCGGCAATAAGCGCTGGTGAGCTGAGCTTGCCGATGCCGTCGAGCTCGATATGCCACCACCTCCGACCGCCTGGGCCACCCGCGGACAGCTCCAGACTATGTGCCTGCCAGCGGCCCCTTAGGATAAGGCCATCATGTCGCAAACCACCGAGCCACCCCGTGCCAGGCCCGGCCGTGCTGACGTCCCGCGCGACGCTGTGCCCGGCAGCGAACTGCAGGCCGTGCTGTTCGATATGGACGGGCTGCTGGTCGATACAGAGCCGTTGTGGTTCGAGGTCGAGAACGAGGTCATGGCCCGGCTCGGCGGCGGCTGGAGCGAGGCCGACCAGCAGGCCCTGGTCGGCGGGTCGCTGGACCGATCACTCGACTACCTGCTGGCCAGGGCGCAGCGGCCGCAGCCGCGGGAGGTGGTCGCCCGCTGGCTGACCGGCGGCATGGTGCGGCTGCTGGCCAGCCGCCAGGTGCGGGTGCTGCCGGGAGCTGGCGAGCTGCTCGCCGAGGTGATCGCGGCCGGGCTGCCGTACGCGCTGGTCACCTCCTCCGAACGGGAGATCATGGACGCGGTTACCGCGCAGCTGGGAGTCCGCTTCCCGGTCACGGTGTGCGCGCAGGACGTACGCCACGGCAAGCCAGATCCCGAGCCGTACCTGCTCGCCGCCGCCACGCTGGCAGCCGACCCGGCCTGCTGCGTGGCACTGGAGGACTCACCCAACGGAGTCTCGTCGGCTCAGGCGGCCGGCTGCCAGGTGGTCGCCGTGCCCGGCCTGGTGCCGATCCCCCCGGCCGCTGGCAGGCTGGTCGTCTCGTCTCTCGCCGAGATCGACCTGGCCAGGCTGCGCAGCCTCGTCACCAGCCGGTAGCGACCAGCTGGGGACCGGTCAGCCCGCTGACGCGGCCGGATCCAGGCGAAACGGCTGGATCTGGCACCTGCCGACCTGTGCGAGGATGAAAGCAGAGCGCCTGGCGCTGCGCTCAGCGCGCAGCGACCCACGAGGGGAGGCGGCATGTCAGTCTGGAGCGCGGTCTGCATCGCGCTGGCGGTTGCCGGGTTCGTCATCAGCTTCTTTGTCTGGCGGCGCAGCGGCCCGGCGCGGGGGATCCGCGCCGTCGCCTGGTCACTGATCCCGCTAGGGGTCTACCTGGCCGGGGCTTCCACGCTGCTCAGCCGGATCGGCTCAGCCATCGCCAAGTTCGCCGCGGCCTTCATCTGGTCGCCCAAGACGTGGCTCGGCGTCATCTTCCTCGGGCTCGCCGTGGTGCTGTTCCTCGCCACCGGCGGACTGCCTGTACTGCGCTGGAACAAGCGCCGCAAGCAGGCTGGCGCCGCGCCTGACAAGCCAGCGAGCGGTCAGCCTGAGAGCCGTGCCGCAGTGACGTCCGGTGCCCCCAAGGGCGGCCGGAAGGCCAAGTCTGCCGCTCCCGGGGACGACGACCTCGCCGAGGTAGCCGAGATCCTGCGCCGCCGCGGCATCAGCTAGGCAGCAGGCACGCCAGGCAGCGGCGGGCGCGCCCTTCAGCCGGATCCGCCGCCTGCCATCGCGCAGGCAGCGCGACGTCACCGGCGACCGCCTGGTCCTGGCGCTTAGCCGCGGCGCTCAGGCATGGGGCGGTTAGCCGCTGGCTGGCGATATCGCGTCGGCGGCGGTTGGTGCGGGGGCCGCGTCGGCGGGCTCGGGCAGCGGCGGAAGCGGCGGGGGAGTGCCGCCGAACACCGGGCAGAGCGCCTGGTGCGCGCACCAGTCACACAGCCGGCTCGGCCGCGGCCGCCAGTCGCCCGTCGTCCTGGCCCGCTCGATCGCCAGCCACAGCGCGTTGATCTTTCGCTCGGTCGCGAGCAGATCGGCTACGTCCGGCGCGTACCGCACGATCTCCCCGTTGCCCAGATAGATCAGCTGCAGTAGCCGGGGGACGGTACCGCCGCTGCGCCACAGCACCAGCGCGTAGAAGCGCATCTGAAACAGCGCTTGCGCCTCGTACTCCTGCCGTGGCGCCGTGCCGGTCTTGTAGTCGACGATCCTGATCTCACCCGTGCGGGCGACGTCCAGCCGGTCAATGTAGCCGCGCAGCAGCAGGCCGGACTCCAGAATGGTCTGCACCGACAGCTCGCGGTGGGCCGGCTCGAGCCGGGTCGGGTCCTCGAGGGTGAAGTAACGGTCGAGCATCCGGCCAGCCTCAGCTAGCCAGCCCGCCTCTTCCTCGCCCTGGCCGAAGACCCCGGCAAGCTCCGGCTCCCCGGCCACCAGCCGCTCCCACTGCACCGGGATCAGATCCCGTGCGGCCTGCGGTGTCCGGCCGTTGGCCGGCTCGTCGAACAACCGCTCAAGCACGGCGTGCACCAGAGTCCCGCGTGCCGCAGCCGGGCTCGGCGGCTCAGGCAGCCTGTCGATGACGCGGAACCGGTACAGCAACGGGCAGGTCATGAAGTCACCGGCCCTGGACGGCGACAGGCCCGGGCGGCGCTCCTCAGCTGGCTCGGCTGGCTCCTCAGCTGGCTCAGTGGAGTCCGGCTGCCGGTCAGCCGGCTCGCCGGTGCCCGCCTGCCCTTCGGCACTGACATGCGCAGGCGAGCCGCCCGGCGCCGCCGGGACGGCGGTAGCAGGCTGCTGCTGGCCGCCGGCGCCGCTGGCTGGCGTCGCCGGCTCGCCGCTCGGCTGAGCTGCCTGGCCAGCGGCTCCGTCCAGCAGCGCACTGGCACCGGCTGCAGGCGCCGGGAGATGGTCCCCGGTGCCTTCGCCGGCCGCGTCGGCGCTGGTGACCTGCGTCTGGCTCACGGATGCCAACCCTAGGGGACAGCACCGACAGTTGCCCGCCTTACGCGAGCGACCAGCTGACGGCGCGTGCGACAGCGTCGGGCCTGAGCCTGGCACGGGGCGTGCCGCCCACCAACACCACCGGAATGGAGCGGCCAGCACGTAGCATCATTACGTGGCAGGCATTACTCCCGGCGGCGATCCGGGCGCGACCGCGGCGCCGCCGCAGCCGCCGGACCAGCAGCCGGGCAAGCCTTCTGGCGGGCCCGGACGCGATCCGCGGCTCGGGATCGTGATCGCCCGCCCGTTCGGCATCCCGGTGTACATCTCGCCCTACTGGTTCGTCGTCGCCGCCCTGCTCGTCTTCGTGTACGCGAGCAGCCTGGAGGCGTCCCTCGGCGGCACTGGCACCCGGTACGGCATCGCGACCGCGTTCGTCGTCCTGCTCTACGTCTCGGTCCTCATTCACGAGCTGAGCCATTGCGTCGTCGCGCGTGCGTTCAAGCTCCCGGTGCGGCGGGTGCTGCTCTACCCGCTTGGCGGGTTCTCCGAGATAGAGCGGGAGCCGCCCACGCCGCTGCAGGAGTTCCTCGTCTCGGTCGCCGGGCCGCTGATTTCACTGGCGCTGGCCGGCCTCGGCCTGGGGCTCACCTACGTGCTGCGGCCTGGCCTGCCCGAGACGCTGACCGACCAGCTGTTCCGGGCCAACCTGCTGGTCGGCATCTTCAACCTGCTGCCCGGCCTGCCACTCGATGGCGGGCGGATGTTCCGGGCCGCCATCTGGCGCTTCACCGGCAAGCCTGCCCAGGCGACGATCGCTGCCGCGTGGGCGGGGCGGGTGCTGGCCGCGCTGATCATCCTCGGGCCGCTGGCGCTGGACGGAACATCGATCCAGAGCACAGCCATCTCGTACTGGATCTGGCTCGCCGTGATCGCCGCGTTCATCTGGATCCAATCCGGCCAGGCGCTGCGCTCGGCGAAGGTGCGCGAGCGGCTGCCCAATCTGCGGGCCAGGACGCTGGCCAGGCGGGCCATCCCGATCCCGCCCAACCTGCCGCTCGCCGAGGCCATCCGGCGAGCCGACGAAGCCAGGGCGCGCGCGCTGGTGGTGGTCGACCACGAGTCCACGCCGATCGCGATCGTCAACGAGAGCGCGGTCATGGCCACCCCCGAGCAGCGCAGGCCG
The DNA here is from genome assembly GCA_036495525.1 of Streptosporangiaceae bacterium. GTDB lineage: Bacteria > Actinomycetota > Actinomycetes > Streptosporangiales > Streptosporangiaceae > DASXMR01. The sequence continues at coordinate 12,248 of DASXMR010000124.1, forward strand.
TGGATCGACGTCGGCTCGCTGGCGCGGACGCTGGATCCCGGCATGGTCCTGTCAGCCGACCTGACCGGCATGGACCTGCTTGAGGCGGTGCAGAAGTCCCCGGCCTCGGAGTACCTGCTGATCGAGCCCTCCGGGCAGGTGTACGGCGTGCTCGCCGCCACGGACCTGGACCACGCCTTCGCTGGCGTCTGAGCCCGCCACTAATCTTGCGGCCGTGACCAAGCAGCCACGCGGGCCGTTCATGCCCGGCGATCAGGTCCAGCTCACCGACCCCAAGGGCCGCCGGCACCGGCTCGTGCTGCAGCCCGGGCGCCAGTTTCACACGCACCGCGGCTCGCTCGCGCACGACGACCTGATCGGCCGCCCCGAGGGCAGCGTGATCACGTCGGCCGGCGGCACCGCGTATGTCGCGCTCCGGCCGCTGCTCGCCGACTACACGGTGTCCATGTCACGCGGCGCCGCAGTGGTGTACCCGAAGGACGCTGCCCAGATCGTCGGCCTCGCCGATGTCTTCGGCGGCGCCCGCGTGCTCGAGGCGGGGGCCGGCTCGGGCGCGCTGACCTGCTGGCTGCTGCGCGCGGTCGGCGAGTCCGGCCTGGTCGTCTCCTACGAGCGGCGGCCCGACTTTGCCGAGGTGGCACGCCAGAACGTCGAGCGCTATTTCGGCGGGCCGCACCCCGCCTGGCAGCTGGTCGTCGGAGCGCTGCCGGCTGAGCCGGTTCCCGGTGCGGCAGCCGCGAGCCGCGAGGCGCCCGACGAGGAGGAGGCCGACGAGGAGGACGCGGCGGCTGGAGAACCAGGCGAGGAGGCGCTCGGACCTGCAGGCCTGGCCGTCGGCGCCCCGGCCGCGGACCGCGGGCAACGGTCCGATGCGGCGACCAGCCAGGACGCAGGCCAGGCCGGCGGGCCCGCCTGGACCCCTGACGACCTCGACCGGGTAGTGCTCGACATGCTGTCGCCCTGGGAGTACGTGGGCACGGCGGCGCGCTGCCTGGCACCCGGCGGCCTGGTGTGCTGCTACCTCACCACGACCACGCAGCTGTCGCGCACCGTGGAAGCGCTGCGCCAGCAGGGCAGCTTCGACGAGCCGGCCGCCTGGGAGTCGCTGCTGCGCGGCTGGCACGTGGACGGGCTCGCGGTCCGGCCCGAGCACAGGATGGTCGGGCACACCGGGTTCCTGGTGACCGCCAGGCGGCTCGCCGACGGCGTTACCTCGCCGCCCCGGCGCCGCCGCCCGGCCAAGGGCGCCCACCGGCCAAGCGTGCCCGGTGAGTAACGCAATCCGGCGTAGGCCGGATCGTAACTCGGAAAGCAGTGCCCCGCCGTCGTCGCCAGGTTACGTAACGACCTGCGATAGGTAGGGTCTAGGTAAGTCCGCTCTTGGGAGGGGGTGAGGAACATGGCATCTCGCGACGACAGCGCCCGCGCTGGTCGTTCTGACGATGAGATCAAGGTCCTGACCACGCAGATCTCCTTCCTCGAGGAGGAGGTGGCTGCGCTGCGCGGTCGGCTCTCGGACTCGCCCAGGCAGGCGCGGCTGCTCGAGGAGCGGCTGCGGGAGACCGAGGCCAGCCTCTCGGCGCTCACCGGGCAGAACGAGCGACTGGCGGGCACGCTGCGCGAGGCACGCGATCAGATCGTTGCACTCAAAGAAGAGGTCGACCGGCTCGCGCAGCCGCCTTCCGGATTCGGCATCTTCCTCCAGGCGTGCGAGGACAGCACCGCCGACGTGTTCACCGGCGGCCGCAAGATGCGGGTGAGCGTCAGCCCGTCAGTCGAGCTCGACAAGCTCAGGCCTGGTCAGGAAGTGGTCCTCAACGAGGCGCTGAACGTGGTCATCGCCCAGGGCTACGAGACGATCGGCGAGGTCGTCATGCTCAAGGAGATCCTTGAGGACGGCGATCGCGCGCTGGTCATCTCGCACGCCGACGAGGAGCGGGTGGCCCGGCTGGCCGAGCCGCTGCGCGCCGCCACGCTGCGGGCCGGCGACTCGCTGCTGCTCGAGCCGCGCTCCGGATACGTCTACGAGCGGATTCCCAAGGCTGAGGTCGAGGAGCTGATCCTCGAGGAAGTGCCGGACATCTCCTACCGCGAGATCGGCGGTCTCGGCCCCCAGATCGAGCAGATCAGGGACGCCATTGAGCTGCCCTACCTGCATGCGGACTTGTTCCGCGAGCACCAGCTGCGGCCGCCGAAGGGCGTGCTGCTCTACGGCCCGCCCGGCTGCGGCAAGACGCTGATCGCCAAGGCGGTCGCGAACTCGCTGGCCAAGCAAGTCGCCGAAGGCTCCAAGTCGCTGGCGGGCCGGGATGGCGCCGGCCAGCGGGCTGGCCAGAGCGGCGAGGCTGCCCAGGACGGCCAGGGCGCCAGGGAGGGCAAGAGCTTCTTCCTCAACATCAAGGGTCCCGAGCTGCTGAATAAGTACGTCGGCGAGACCGAGCGGCACATCCGGCTGGTCTTCCAGCGGGCCAGGGAGAAGGCCAGCGAGGGAATGCCGGTGATCGTTTTCTTCGACGAGATGGACTCGATCTTCCGCACCCGCGGTTCCGGCGTGTCAAGCGACGTGGAGAACACGATCGTGCCGCAGCTGCTGAGCGAGATTGACGGCGTTGAAGGCCTCGAGAACGTCATCGTGATCGGCGCGTCCAACCGCGAGGACATGATCGACCCCGCGATCCTGCGGCCAGGCCGGCTCGACGTCAAGATCAAGATCGAGCGTCCCGACGCCGAGGCCGCCAGGGACATCTTCTCCAAGTACGTCGTCGGCGAACTGCCGCTGCACCCCGATGACATGGCCGAGCACGGCGGCTCGGCTGACGCGACGGTGGAGGAGATGATCCAGCGCGTCGTCGAGCGGATGTACGCCGAGACGCAGGAGAACCAGTTCCTCGAGGTGACGTACGCCAACGGGGACAAGGAGGTCCTGTACTTCAAGGACTTCAACTCCGGCGCGATGATCCAGAACATCGTGGACCGTGCGAAGAAGATGGCGATCAAGGAGTTCCTGGAGACGGGCCAGAAGGGCCTGCGGGTCGCGCACCTGCTGACCGCGTGCGTCGACGAGTTCCGGGAGAACGAGGACCTGCCCAACACCACCAACCCGGACGACTGGGCACGGATCTCCGGAAAGAAGGGCGAGCGGATCGTCTACATCAGGACACTCATCTCCGGCAAGCACGGCACCGAGGCCGGCCGGTCCATCGACACGGTGGCCAACACTGGCCAGTACCTCTAGCCGGATACCGGCAGCTCCGGCCAGCGCGGGAGCGGGGGCCGCCATGACTCGGCTACTCATCCTGACGCTGGCCGGCATTAGGCTGCGACCATGAGCGTGCACCGGGTGATGGGCATCGAGACCGAGTACGGCATCGCCGTGCCCGGCCAGCCCGGTACGAACGCGATGGTCACCTCGTCTCAGGTGGTGAACGCCTACCAGGCCGCGACGTCGGCGCGGGCGCGGCGGGCGCGGTGGGATTTCGAGGAGGAGAACCCGCTGCGCGACGCTCGGGGCTTCGACCTGTCCAGGGAGGCCGCGGACTCGACCCAGCTCACCGACGAGGACCTGGGGCTGGCGAATGTCATCCTGACCAACGGGGCGCGGCTGTACGTGGATCACGCCCACCCGGAGTACTCAGCCCCGGAGTGCGCCGACCCCATGTCAGCGGTCATCTGGGACAAGGCCGGCGAGCGGGTGATGGAGGAGGCGGCGGCCAGGGCGAGCGCCACGCCGGGAATCCCTGCAATTCAGCTTTATAAGAATAATACCGACAATAAGGGCGCGTCGTACGGCTGCCACGAGAACTACCTGATGAACCGCGCGACCTCATTCGCCGACATCGTCCGCCATCTGACTCCGTTCTTCGTGACCCGGCAGGTGATCTGCGGGGCGGGCCGGGTCGGCCGCGGCGCTGACGGACGTGACGAGGGTTTCCAGGTCAGCCAGCGCGCCGACTTCTTCGAGGTCGAGGTCGGCCTGGAGACGACGCTGAAGCGGCCGATCATCAACACCAGGGACGAGCCGCACGCGGATCCGGAGAAGTACCGCCGACTGCACGTCATCATCGGCGACGCGAACATGAGCGAGATCTCCGGCTATCTCAAGCTCGGCACCACCGCACTGGTACTCGCCATGATCGAAGACCGCTTCCTGGCCGCCGACCTGGGCATCGAGGCGCCGATCAGCGAGCTGCGCGCGGTCTCGCACGATCCATCCTGCCGCCACCTGGTGACGCTGCGGGATGGCAGGAAGATGACCGCCGTGCAGGTTCAGATGGAGTACCTGGAGCTGGCCAGGAAGTACACCGAGGACAGGTACGGCGTCGACGTCGACGAGCAGACCGCTGACGTGCTCGCCCGCTGGGAGTCGGTGCTGGCCAGGCTCGCCGAGGACCCGATGCTCACCGCCAGGGAACTGGACTGGGTCGCCAAGCTCGAGCTGCTCGAGGGCTACCGGTCCAGGGACCAGCTGAGCTGGGGGCACTCGCGGCTGCAGCTAGTCGACCTGCAGTACTCCGACGTGCGGGCCGAGCGCGGGCTCTACAACCGGCTGGCAGCCAGGGGCCGGATGACGCGGCTGGCCGACGAGCGGGACGTCGCCCGGGCGGTCGACTACCCGCCGGACGACACCAGGGCCTACTTCCGCGGCCGCTGCCTGCAGAAGTATCCCGAGTCAGTCGCCGCAGCCTCATGGGACTCGGTGATCTTCGACATCCCCGGTCGCGAGTCGCTGCAGCGGGTACCCACGCTCGAGCCGCTGCGCGGCACCAGGGCGCACGTCGGCGACCTGATCGACCGCTGCGACACGGCGGCAGACCTGGTCGCCGCGCTCACCGGGCAGCACTAGCGCCGGCTGGCGGCCAGCTGGCCTGCCCGTGCCTGGCCGACCGTGCTTGACCGCCCGTGCCTGACCGCCCGTGCTTGACGACTGCGCCTCACTGGCGCTCCCACTGGGAACTCACGGGCCAGGATCCCGGTTAAATACCGATGCCGGCGTGCAGGATTGGGCAGACCGCGGCGCGGCGAGGATAGCGTTGAAGCTGCGGGCACGACCGCGGATCACGGAGGTCAGGCATGGCGACGAAAGACACCGGCGGACAGCGGCAGGCTCCGAAGCGCAGCGAGGACGAGCAGGAGCAGGATCAGCAGGCTGCTGACGAGGTCAGGGAGCGGCAGGGCAAGCTGACGGACGACGTCGACGCGATCCTCGACGAGATCGACGAGGTCCTCGAGGAGAACGCCGAGGAATTCGTCCGGTCATACGTGCAGAAAGGCGGCGAGTGACCGGCCAGGGCGAATCAGCGCGCCGGGCACAGCCGCGACAGCCGGCGCCGCAGTAGGGTCAGCAACGTACACCGGGTGCACTACCAGGAGGATCCGCGTGGGGACCGATGCGTTTGGCCGGCTGCCTGGACGGCAGCTCCCGCCCGCCTACCTCGGCGCAGGCACGTCGTCGTTCGCTGACTTCCTCGCCGCGGCGGCGCCGGACCTGCTGCCATCCTCGCCAGCGGCCGGCGGCGCGGCGGGCGGAACGCTGCCCGCCGACCTGCCGCACGGCACCACGATCGTCGCGGCCGCGTTCGACGGCGGCGTGGTAATGGCCGGCGACCGGCGTGCGACCGCCGGCAGCATGATCGCGCAGCGCGAGATCGAGAAGGTCATGCGCAGCGACGAGTACTCCTGCATCGGCATCGCCGGCGCGGCCGGCGTGGGCCTTGACCTGGTGCGGCTGTTCCGGGTCGAGCTTGAGCACTACGAGAAGCTGGAAGGCCGCGCGCTGTCACTGGAAGGCAAGGCCAACCGGCTCGCGACCATCATCCGCGGCAACCTGGGCGCCGCGATGCAGGGCCTAGTCGTGGTCCCGCTGTTCGCCGGGTACGACGACGATCGCGGCCAGGGCCGGATCTTCAGCTACGACGTGACCGGCGGCCGGTACGAAGAGCACCGGTTCCACTCGATCGGCTCCGGCTCGCCGTTCGCCCGCGGCTCGCTGAAGAAGCTCTACGCCGACGGCATGCAGGCCGCCGACGCGATCCTGGCCTGCATGCAGGCCCTGTACGACGCGGCAGACGATGACTCGGCGACCGGCGGGCCCGACCTGACCAGGCGGATCTTCCCGATCGTCACGACGGTCACCGCGGATGGCTTCCAGAAGCTGACCGAGGACGAGTCGGCCGGGTACGCCCAGAGCGTGGTCGACGGCAGGATGAGCCAGCCAGACGGCCCGGCAGCACCGCTGCACCAGGCCACCGGCCAGAACGGATAACCGCCACGACCGTGTCCCGCCAGTGCCCGGCCTGCCGCCAGGCAAGCCGCAAGCCCCCGCCGCAGCACCTGACCGCGGTGGTGCCCCCAGAACCCGACGAGCAGCAAGGGAAACCCCAGCGGTGACGATGCCGTTCTACGTGTCGCCCGAGCAGGCGATGAGGGACAAGGCGGATTTCGCGCGCAAGGCGATCACGCGCATCCGCAGCGGCCTGGTGATCGCCTACGACGCCGGGATCCTGTTCATCGCGCCCAATCCGTCGAAGGCACTGCAGAAGTTCAGCGAGATCTACGACCGGATCGCGTTCGCCGCCGTCGGCAGGTACAACGAGTTCGAGAACCTGCGCAAGGCGGGGATCCGCTACGCCGACATGACCGGGTACCAGTACGACCGGCAGGACGTGACCGCGCGCGGGCTCGCCAACTGGTACGCGCAGCTGCTCGGCACCATTTTCACCGAGAGCCAGAAGCCATTCGAGGTGGAAATCCTGGTTGCCGAGGTCGGCGCCACCGCCCAGGAAGACCAGATCTACCGGATCCCCTTCGACGGCTCGGTGGTCGAGGAGCACGACTTCGTGGTCATGGGCGGGCACGCCGATCAGGTCTCCGGCGTCATCAAGGAGCAGTACACGCCTGGCCTGTCGCTGTCGAGCGCGCTCAGCCTCGCGGTGACCGCATTGTCGGGGCAGAGTAACGGGGAGCGGCCGGAGATCACCGCGGCCGAGCTTGAGGTCGCTGTCCTCGACCGGTCAAGGGACCACCGGGCGTTCCGCCGGCTGACTGGCGCCCGGCTCGATGCGATGCTGGCAGAGGTCAAGGGGCAGCAGGACGCGGGCCAGGCAGCTGCCGCCGAGGCAGGGGCAGCGGGCTCCGGCGGCGGCGAGCAGCAGCAGCAGCAGTCCGGCGAGTCAGGCACAGCATCGGGCACGGCCGGCGAGCCGGGCAGCAACGGGGGAGCAGCACATGACGACCGACCAGGCAGCTAGCGCGGCGGACCGGTGAGCTGACGCGTGGACAGGCGGATCTTCGGGCTGGAGAACGAGTACGGGGTGACCTGTACCTTCCGCGGGCAGCGGCGGCTGTCTCCGGACGAGGTGGCCAGGTACCTGTTTCGCCGGGTGGTGTCGTGGGGCCGCAGCAGTAACGTGTTCCTGCGCAACGGCGCCCGGCTGTACCTGGACGTCGGCAGCCATCCCGAGTACGCGACGCCAGAGTGCGACAGCCTGATCGACCTGGTCACGCACGACAAGGCGGGCGAGCGGATCCTGGAGGGCCTGCTCGTCGACGCCGACCGGCGGCTGCGGGAGGAAGGCATCGCCGGCGACATCTACCTGTTCAAGAACAACACCGACTCGGCTGGCAACTCCTACGGCTGCCACGAGAACTACCTGGTCGGCCGGCACGGCGAGTTCGGCCGGCTGGCTGACATCCTGATCCCGTTCCTGGTCACCAGGCAGATCATCTGCGGGGCAGGCAAGGTGCTGCAGACGCCGCGCGGCGCGGTCTACTGCGTCAGCCAGCGCGCCGAGCACATCTGGGAAGGCGTCTCGTCGGCGACCACCAGGTCCCGCCCGATCATCAACACCAGGGACGAGCCGCACGCGGATGCGGAGCGATTCCGGCGGCTGCACGTGATCGTCGGCGACTCGAACATGAGCGAGACCACCATGCTGCTGAAGGTCGGTGCGACCGACCTGGTGCTGCGGATGGTCGAGGCCGGCACGGTGATGCGCGACCTGACCCTGGAAAACCCGATCAGGGCGATCAGGGACGTCAGTCATGACATGTCAGGACGGCGCAAGATCCGGCTGGCCAGCGGCCGGGAGGTCAGCGCCCTTGACATCCAGCAGGAGTACCTGACCAAGGCCAGGGATTTCACCGACCGGCGCGGCGCCGACCCCATGACCAGCCGGGTGCTGGCGCTGTGGGAGCAGGCGCTGAAGGCGGTCAGCACCGGCGACCTGGGCATGGTCGCGCGGCAGGTGGACTGGGTGACCAAGTACCAGCTGATCGAGCGGTATCGGGCCAAGCATGACCTGCCGCTGTCCTCGCCGCGGGTCGCTCAGCTCGACCTCGCCTACCACGACGTGCATCGCGGCCGCGGCCTCTACTACCTGCTGCAGCAGCGCGGCGCGGTCGACCGGGTCTGCCGCGACCTGGACATCTTCGCCGCCAAGTCGGTGCCACCGCAGACCACAAGGGCGCGGCTGCGCGGCGAGTTCATCCGCCGGGCGCAGGAGCGGCGCCGGGACTTCACGGTGGACTGGGTGCACCTCAAGCTCAATGACCAGGCACAGCGGACAGTGCTGTGCAAGGACCCGTTCCGGTCCGTCGACGAGCGGGTCGACAAGCTCATCGCCGGCATGTGACCCCGGCGGGCGCTGGCGCCGGAACGGCCAGCCGCAGCGGGTAGGCTGACTGCGCTCCGCACGCCCACCTTGAGGACTGTCATGCGACGCACCGCAGTTGCGGTCATTGTTCCGCTGATCACCGCCATCACCGTCGCTGCTTGCGGCGGATCTTCGCCGTCCTCGGCGTCCAAGCCCCCCGCGAGCCCCCCGGCTAGCGGCGGCACCGTGCAGGTGTCCGGTCAGTTCAACACGCAGCCGACGGTGCACATACCGGCGACCACCCCCGGCACCGCGCTGCAGGTCAAGACCGAGGTGCAGGGCAGCGGGCCGACGCTCGCGACCGGCGACAATGTCCTCGGCAACTTCTCCGTGTACCTCTGGAGCGGCACGACCAACAAGCTGCTGGACAGCACGTACACCACCGGCCCGCAGATCCTGCCCGCCAACATCCCGCTGACCGGCCTGGCGACGGCGCTGAAGAATCAGAAGGCCGGCAGCCGGATCCTCGCCGTGCTGCCGCCCAAGTATGCCTACGGCTCGCAGGGCAACTCGCAGCTCGGCGTCAGCGGCACCGACACGCTGGTCTGGGTCATCGACGTGATCAAGGGCTTCAGCCCGAGCGCGCAGGCGACCGGCACGCGCGTGTCCAATGGCGGCGGCAGCCTGCCGACGGTGACGCCCGGCAAGGCAGGAGCGGGCCCGGCGATCAAGGTTCCCGGCGGTCAGCCGCCGTCCAAGCTGATCGTCAAGACGCTGATCAAGGGCCACGGCAAGCCGCTGGCTGCCGGGCAGCAGGTGGTCGCCAACTACACCGGCCTGCTCTGGCGCAACGGGAAGGTGTTCAGCACGACCTGGCCGTCCCCGCAGACGCCGACCAGCACGCCGTTCTCGTTCAAGATGGGCGGCCTGGTGCCTGGCCTGAACACCGGCCTCGTCGGCATCCCGGTCGGCAGCCGGGTGATGTTCGTGATACCGCCCGCCCAGGGCTACGGCTCTAAGGGCAATCCCCAGGCCGGGATCAAGGGGACGGACACGCTGGTGTTCGTGTTCGACATCCTGGACGCAGAGCCTGCGGCAGGCTGAGCCGTGCTGCTCGGGGGGGGCGACCCCCCGAGCCTCCCGCATGCCGTTCGCCCGGGCCGACCTCCGGTCGGCCGTCGCGACCGTCAGTCGCGGGGGACACCCCCGCGGACCCCCAGGCGCGCCAGGTGATCCGTGAGGTCGTCGGCGATCAGGCTGAGGCCGATGCCGAGCATCCAGACGTCCTTGGCCAGGGCCGTGCCCTGCTGGCTCGGGCGAAGGCTGCCCTCGCGGCGCATGCCGGGGGTCTTGACGTACATGCCGAGCAGGCTGCCGGAGAACGCGGTCAGGCCAGCCCCGGCCAGCCCGGCCGGCACGACCGGCACGAGCAGTGCCCCTCCGAGCGCGATCTCAGCGGCGGCCAGCAGCCGGGCGAAGTCGCCGGGCTTCAGACGGTCGAGGAACGGGTAAGTGCCGACCGCCATCCCGTGCAGCCTGGCGGCCGTCTGCTCATCGGCTGACCACTTGCCGATGCCCGAGTTCAGGATGAACGCGCCAGCGGCCGCCCTGGCCGGAAGTCGCCGCAGCCTGGCCGCGATTCGCATCATTACTCCTTCCCGGCCTTGCCGCTGGCCGGCTCATCGCCTGCGCGCCGCTTTGCAGGGCGCAGATCAGTAATTTCCCGTTATTCTCCCGCAGCCGCTGCCGGCGCGACCGGACAGGGCCGGATCTCCGGCTGCGGAAGCGGCAGCACGGACATTACGGTGACCAGGTGGTGAGCTACGGGTGGCGGAGTCCGTTCGAGAACGCCGAGGTCAGTGCCCTGCACGCGGCTGCGTTCGGGCACCGGCCGGTAGCCGAGGACTGGCAGGGGCAGCTGCTGAGGCACAGCCTGGGCTGGGTCTGCGCCCGCCAGGACGACGCGCTGGTCGGCTTCGTGAAGGTCATCTGGGACGGGGGAGTGCACGCCTTCGTGCTGGATACGATCGTGGCGCCGGCCCTGCACGGGCAGGGCATCGGCACCGCGCTGGTGGCAGTGGCCGAGCGGGAGGCGCGCGCGGCAGGCTGCGAGTGGCTGCACGTGGACTTCGAGGACCACCTGCGCGACTTCTACTTCCGCGGCTGCGGCTTCAGGCCGACGAACGCCGGCCTGATCGCGCTCCGGCGGTCAGGCTCGCAGAGCGCTCCCGCCGTCTAACCCCCCCAGGACGGAGTGGCCGGGCCAGCAGATCTCGCCAGTCCGGCCCGGCAGGAAGCCGAGGCTAGACACGCGGCTCGCGGCAGGGCGGGCCCGGCCGGACGCTAGGGCTGAACCGCGAGACTCGCCGCGTGGCGGCCAGCTGCCGCAGCGGCCAGAAAGTAAGCCTGGTCAGCGGCGAGGTCACGGCCCATGGTGGACAGCGGCACCGGGCAGGTTAGCAGCGCCTCGGCCAGCCCGGTCACGCTGACCCTTACCACCCGGTGCCGGGCGGCGAGCGGCTGGACGGCGGCTAGCACCGCGGCGCCCATCTCGCCCGGCAGATCAGGTACCGCCACGTCAGCGACGGCCAGAGCCACCCGGCCGTAGGCCGTCAGGCTGTGATGAGAGACGCCGCTGTGCCGGCTGCGCCGATCGGCCTCGCTGATCCGCAGCGCCGCGACCGGGCGGCCGCCAAGCACCGAGACGGCGTTCACCGCCTCGCCGGCCGCCACGCCGGAGAAGCCCCAGCGGGTACCCGTGCCGAGCCCGCCCGGTCCCTGGGTCACGATGGCGACTTCGGCGCCGAGCACGTGCCTGGCCGCGAGCAGGCCGGTGTGCAGGGTCACTGCCTCAAGGTCGCCGCCGAGCGCCTGGCCGACCGTGATCGTGCCGGCCAGCCAGCCGGCCTCGCGCAGCCCTGCGGCGGTGCGGGAGAACCAGGCCGGCAGCGCACCGCCGTCGAGCATCACGTACGCCGCGACCGGCCCGGCGGTGAGCCCTGCTGGCGCGTGCACGGCAGGCAGCCTGGCGGCCCGGTAGCCGGCCAGCACGGCGGGCAGCGCGGAGTGCAGGTCAGCGACGACGACCGGCATCCCGGCCAGGTCGTCGGCGTCGCGCAGCACCGCGTGGTGCGGCGAGCCCTGCTCATCGGCGCCCTGCACGCATGCCTGCAGCGGCGTGTACCTGGCCTTGACCAGGTGACCGGCCTGATCATCCGGGTCGGGCGGCAGCCGGTCAGGCAGCGCGACCACGAGCGCGTACCCGCCGGTGCCGAGGCCGAGGTCGAGTGCCGTGGTATTGAGCAGCACCCGGTCGCCCGGCTCGGGCCTGCCGGTCAGCGCCGGGTAGGCGAGCGCCGGCACGGCGGTCCCCGCCACGTCGGCCTCGATCTCGACTGCGCCCGGCCAGCCGCCGAGCACCGCGGTCACCACGCCACTGCGCCACCTGATCACCACGGCAGGTTAGCGTCGGCTGGTGTCTGCCGGAAACTGCCAGCAGAGCGCCCGGCGGCTGCCGAGCCGGGGTAGCTTCAGTGCGGAAGGGGGCGCGTGATGTCAAGGCGGAAAACCGAGCGGCTGCTGAGCCTCGTGGTCTGCCTGCTTTCCTCGCGCCGGTACCTGACCGCCAACCAGATCCGCGACGCGGTGCCCGGCTACCCGGACTCGTTCGAGGCGTTCAAGCGCATGTTCGAACGAGACAAAGATGAGCTGCGCGAGCTGGGCATCCCGCTGGAGACCGGGGCCAACCCGAGCCAGGACGACGAGATCGGCTACCGCATCCAGCCGCAGGCGTATCAGCTGCCGGAGATCACCCTGGAGCCGGATGAGGCCGCCGTGCTCGGCCTCGCCGCCAGGGTCTGGCGGCGGGCGGAGCTGGCCGGCGCGGCCGCCGGGGCGCTGCAGAAGCTGCGCGCCGCCGGCATCGACGCGCAGGACTCCACCCAGCCGGGCATCGAGCCGCGGGTGAACACCGGCGAGGCCGCGTTCGGGCCGCTGTGGCAGGCCGTCCGCGACGGCCGGCCGGTCGCTTTCGGCTACCGCGCCGCCGGGCGAAGCGCGGTGCAGCAGCGCCGCCTGGAGCCGTGGGGCGTGGTCAACCGCAACGGCCGCTGGTACGTCGTCGGCCACGACATCGACCGCGACCAGGAACGCGTGTTCCGGCTCAGCCGGATCGAGGGCGCGGTCACCTTCAGCGGCCCGGCCGGCCGGGTCACCGTGCCGCCGGGCACCGACGTGCGCAAGCTGGTCAGCGCCTGGGACAGCGAGCCGGCCCCGCAGCGCACCGGCACTCTGCGGCTGCGCCAGGGCGCGGCCTACGGGCTGCGGCGGCAGGCGACCTCGGATGTGCCCGACCCGGATAACCCCGGCTGGGATGTGGCCACGGTGGGATTCACCGACACCGGCTGGCACGCCGAGTACATTGCCTCGTTCGGTGCCGACGTCGTCGCGCTGGAGCCAGCTGACTTGCGTGACGCGGTCATCGGCAAGCTCAAGGGGACACTGACATGACCGGTGACAACCGTGCCGCCGGCCGGCAAGCCCAGACCGGGCAGCCGGGCCAGCAGGCAGCAGCTGGCCAGCCGGGCCGGCCGCCGAGCGCCACCGACCGGCTGCAGCGGCTGCTGGCCCTGGTGCCGTACGTGGTCAGCAGGAACGCGGTATCGCTGGCCGAGACGGCGGCCGCATTCGGGGTCAGCGAGCGCCAGCTGGTCGACGACCTGAACATGCTCTGGTGCGTGGAACTGCGCTCGCCTGACCCGTACTGCCCGATCGACCTGTCCTACGAGGGCGGCGAGATCGTGGTCAGCCAGGCAGAGTCCATCGGGCGGCCGCTGCGGCTGGATACCGACGAGGCCAGCGCGCTGCTGGTCGCGCTGCGCACGCTGGCCGAGGTACCTGGGCTCGGCGACCGGTCGGCGCTCAGCCGCACCATCGCCAAGCTCGAGGCGGCGGCGGGCGAGGCAGCCTCAGTCAGCGAGCAGCTCGCGGTGCAGCTCGACGGCCGCGCGCCTGGCGAGGTGCTGGCCGAGCTGACCGACGCGCTGAACCGCGGCCGCCGGCTGCACCTGTCCTATTACGTGCCGGGGCGGGACGAGGCCACCGAGCGTGACGTGGACCCGATGCGGCTGCTGATGGTCGAGGGCCGCAGCTACCTGGAGGGCTGGTGCCGCAGCGCGGAAGCGGTGCGGCTGTTCCGGCTTGACCGGGTGCTCGGCATCGAGGTGCTCGACGTGCCGGCCAGCGTGCCAGGCGGGGCCCAGCCGCGCGACGTCGACCAGGGGCTGTTCCGGCCGTCGGCGCAGGATGTCCGGGTGGTGCTTGAGCTGTCCCCGGCCGGCCACTGGGTGGCCGAGTACTACCCGTGCGAGGAGGTCACCGACCTCGGCGACGGTGTCCTGCGGGCGAGCCTGCGGACGCCGGACACCCAGTGGGTCCGCCGGCTTGCCCTGCGGCTGGGCGAGGACGGCAGGGTGGTAGCCCCGGTATCGCTGGCCGCCGAGGTCAGGGATGATGCCGCCGCTGCGCTGGCCCAGTACGCCTGACCCGGGCAGCAGAAGAGCGACATGAACATCTATGTCCGGTTAATCTGCTAGACATAGCCGGGCCACCAACCCGACCAGGCCGCCCGCTACGAAGGTAGTACGAGAAGGCACTGGTAGTAGACTGCGAGGCGGGCAACCGAGCGCGCGCCGACGTTCCGGCCGACGAATGGGGACTGACATGTTTGATCCCAGCGCACCGCACATCATCATCCTGCTTGTGGTGGTCCTGCTCCTGTTCGGCTCGACCAGGCTGCCGGGGGCTGCGGAGGCGCTCGGCAAGTCCATGCGCGTCTTCAAGCACGAGGCCAAGAAGCTGCACGACGACGACCCGCCGGCTGACGCGAAGATCGCCCCCGGCTCGGTCCAGCAGGCTCAGGCCCAGCAGCAGCTCGCCAGCCAGCAGGTCGCGCCGGACGCGACCCAGCAGCAGCTGCTCGACATGCAGCGCCAGATCCAGGACCTGCAGAAGCAGTCCTCGGGCGGCAACGGTAGCGGCGGGGTAGCGAATGGCGCACCGGTGGCCGAGGGCCAGCGGGGCAGCCAGCCGCTCTAGCCGCCCGCTGTCATGGCAACGCCGGACGGCGCGAACGGTACATCCACCAACGGCACGTCGAGAACCGCGAAGCTGCTGCACGGCTCGCGGGCCGGCAACCCGGACGGGCGGATGCCGCTGCTCGACCATATCCGCGAACTGCGCAACCGCCTGATCGTTGCGCTGGTCGCGGCCCTCGTCGGCTCGATCATCGGCTGGTTCACCTTCCACCCCGTCTGGGCCTTCATCCAGCACCCGTACTGTCGGCTGCACTTGTATAGCCAACTTCCGGGCCAGCCGGCCCAGACCTGCACGCTGTACGTCACCGGGATCTTCGACTCGCTGTTCCTGCATCTCAAGATTGCGATCATCACGGGCCTCCTGCTGTCCTCGCCGGTCTGGATGTACCAGCTGTGGGCGTTCCTGGCGCCTGGCCTATACGCCAGGGAACGCCGGTACGCGTACTTCTTCGCCGGCTCGGCCCTCCCGCTGTTCGCCGTGGGCGGCGCCATCGCCTACTTCGCGATGACCAAGGGCCTGCACTTCCTGCTGCTGCTGGTGCCGCACAACGTGCAGATCATCCTCACGATCAACAACTATCTCGGCTACGCGCTCGCGATGCTGGTGATCTTCGGCATCGCATTCGAGCTGCCGCTGCTATTCGTGCTGCTCAACCTCATCGGCGTGCTCACCCACCAGCGGTTCCGCAAGTGGCGGCGGATGATCATCTTCCTGATCTTCGCGTTTGCCGCCGTGTTCACGCCGAGCCCAGACCCGATCAGCATGCTGCTGCTCGCGGTGCCGTGCGTGCTGCTGGTGGAGTGCGCCGAGATCTTCGCCTGGCAGCACGACAAGCGCAAGGCGCGGCGCGTCGGGGCCTACCCTGGGCTGTCTGACGAGGCGATCGCCGAGCTGGCCGAGCAGGACTCCAGGAGCAGCACCGAGGCGCTGTAGCGGGCACCCGGCCGGCCGCGAGGCACGGCCGGGGACCCGTACGCTGGCGACATGGGCCCGACGACGGACGAGCCGCCGGAGCTGACCTCGTTCCGCCAGCTATATGACTTCAGCTTTGACGACTTCCAGGTGCGAGCCTGCCGGGCGCTGAGCGAGGGACACGGCGTGCTCGTCGCCGCGCCGACCGGCTCGGGCAAGACGGTGATCGGGGAGTTCGCCGTGCACCTGGCGCTGGCCGGCGGCCGCAAGTGCTTCTACACCACGCCGATCAAGGCGCTGTCCAACCAGAAGTACGGCGACCTGGCACGGCGCTACGGCGCGGCCAGGGTCGGGCTGCTGACCGGCGACAACAGCATCAACGGCGAGGCGCCGGTGGTAGTGATGACCACCGAGGTGCTGCGGAACATGCTGTACGCGGGCTCGCCGACGCTCGCCGGGCTCGGCTACGTGGTGCTCGACGAGGTGCACTACCTGGCCGACGCGTTCCGGGGCGCAGTCTGGGAAGAGGTGATCATTCACCTGCCCGACTCAGTCACCGTGGTAGCCCTGTCGGCGACGGTCAGCAACGCCGAGGAGCTCGGCGACTGGATGGCCGAGGTGCGCGGCGGTACCGCGGTGATCGTCGACGAGCACCGGCCGGTGCCGCTGTGGCAGCACATGCTGGTCGGCAGCCGCCTGTACGACCTGTTCTCCGCGGCCGGCGCCAGCACGGAACGGCCGGGCCCGGCGGTCAACGCGGAGCTGGTCAGGGCTGCCCGCCATGATCACCGGGGCTCGTACCGGGCACCGGGCCGGCCCGCGCGCGGCGGCCGGCGCCCGCCCAGGTTCCGGCCGCCGAGCCGGCCGGAGGTGATCGCCCGGCTGGACGCGGCCGGCCTGCTGCCCGCGATCACGTTCATCTTCAGCCGGGCCGGCTGCGACGCGGCGGTCCAGCAGTGCCTCGCGCTTGACCTCACCCTGACCACCCCCGACCAGGCCAGCCAGATCACCAGGATCGCACGCGAGCGTACCGCCGAGATCCCGGCCGAGGACCTGCAGGTGCTCGGATACCACGACTGGCTGGCCGGGCTACGGCGTGGCATCGCGGCGCATCACGCCGGCCTGCTGCCAGCGTTCAAGGAGGTCGTCGAGCAGCTGTTCACCGCCGGGCTGATCCGGGCGGTCTTCGCGACCGAGACGCTCGCGCTCGGCATCAACATGCCGGCCAGGACAGTCGTGATCGAGCGGCTGGACAAGTGGAACGGCGAGCAGCACGCCGACCTGACACCGGGGGAGTACACCCAGCTCACCGGCCGGGCCGGGCGGCGCGGGATCGACGTGGAGGGACACGCCGTCGTGCTCTGGCACCCCGGCCTCGACCCGGCGTCCGTGGCCGGCCTGGCCGGCACCCGCACCTACCCGCTGAGATCCAGTTTCCAGCCGTCCTACAACATGGCGGTCAACCTGGTGGGCCAGGTGGGCCGCCAGCGCGCGGCCGCGCTGCTCGAATCGTCGTTCGCCCAGTTCCAGGCCGATCGCGGGGTGGTCGGGCTCGCCCGCCAGGCCGCCGCGATGCGGGCCGAGGCGAAGCAGCTCGCGGCCGGCTGCGAGCGCGGCGACATCGCCGGCTACGCCGCGCTGCGCCGCGAGCTGTCCGAGCGCGAGGGCGACCAGGCCCGCCGGCGCTCCGCGGCCCGCCGCGACGAGGCATCGGCCTCGCTCGGCACCCTGCGCCGGGGCGACATCATCCAGGTGCCGGGCGGCCGCCGCGCCGGGATCGCGATCGTGCTGGAGCCCAGCACCGCCGACGGCCAGCCGCTGCCGCTCGTGCTCACCGAGAACCGCCAGGTCAAGCGGCTCTCCCTGGCCGACTTCCCGGTTCCCGTGCAGGCCATCGAGCGGATCCGGGTGCCGGCCTCGTTCAGCGCGCGATCGGCCAACCACCGCCGCGACCTCGCCGCCACCGTGCGGAACAAGCTCGCGGGCCACGACCTGTCCCGGTCACGCCGCGGCCGGGACGCCGCGGGGCGCAGCGGCGATGACGTGGAGATCGCCGCGCTGCGCCGGGCCCTGCGCGAGCATCCCTGTCACCAGTGCCCCGACCGCGAGGCGCACCTACGCCAGTCCGAGCGTTACCTCCGGCTGGAGCGCGAGGTGCAGGCGCTCGACCGCCGGGTCGCCGGGCGGTCGCACGTGCTGGCCCGGACCTTCGACCGCGTGTGCGCGGTCCTGACCGAGCTCGGCTACATCGAGGGCGACGCGGTGACGCCGGAGGGCCGCCGTCTGTCCGGCCTGTATACCGAGCTGGACCTGGTCGCCGCCGAGTGCCTGCGCCGGGGCACCTGGGCTGGCCTGTCCGCCCCGGACCTGGCGGCCTGCGTGTCAGCCCTGACCTTCGAGTCCCGGCGGCTGGACGACGCTAGCCCGCCGCGGCTGCCGGCCGGCCGGGTTGCGGAGGTCCTGGCCGACATGATCCGGCTGTGGGGCGAGCTGGACGGCGTGGAGCACGAGCACGGGCTGTCGTTCCTGCGCGAGCCCGACCTCGGCTTCGCCTGGACCGCGCACGCCTGGGCCCGCGGGGTGGACCTGCAGCGGGCGCTCGGCGACCGCACCCCCGGTGACTTCGTGCGCGCCGTCAAGCAGCTGATCGACCTGCTGGACCAGATTGCCGGCGCGGCCGGGCGCGATCCGCTGGCCAAGACGGCCCGGACGGCCATCGACGGGTTGCGCCGCGGGGTCGTGGCGTACTCGTCTGTCCAGTAAGCCCGTTACGGGGCCTTCGCACCCGGTGACCCCGTTACGGATAATCCTGTTGCGCGCCCGGCTGGCCGGCCGGGCGCCGCGCCAGTCTGGTACCTGGTCTCGATGTGGGTCAGCCCCCGGCTGCGCGGGCAGGGCGTCGCCGCGGACCTGGTCACGGCGGTGTGCGACCTGGCCCGCGCCGACGGCGCCGATCAGGTCGCGCTGTGGGTGACCGAGGTCAGTGACCGGGCCCGGGCGTTCTACCGGCGGGCCGGCTTCCGGGAGACGGGCGAGCGCGCCCTGGTGCGGCCGGAGCAGCCTGGCCACTGGGGGCGGCGGATGGTCCGTGACCTGCGCGGCCCGGCGGCTAGCGGGCTGGCGGCTACCGGGCTGGCGCCATGACCGGCAGGTCGTAGATCCGGCGCACGCTGCTGCCCAGGCGGGTGATGTCGGCCCCGTAGACGTGCAGCGACACGGCGACCCCGTCGCCGCAGTTGCGGACCCGGTGGATATCGCCGGGCGGGGCGAATCCGCTGACCTCGCCAGTGCCGTTCTGGCTGGTGCCGACCTGCGCTAGGTGGCTGCCGTCGGCGCTGACGGCGTAGAGCTCCTCGTACTCGACGCCCTGCAGGACGCCGAACACGCACCAGGTGACGTGGTCGTGGATCGGGGTCACCTGGCCTGGCCGCCAGACCATGGCCGTGACGCAGAACGACCCGTCGGGCTCGGCGTGCAGGATGTGGCAGCGGTAGCCGTCCGGGTCGCCGGCGAGCTCCTCCGCCGTCAGGATCTGCGGGCCGGGCAGGCGACGGCGCAGTTCGCCGGCCACCAGCACGGCGGTCCTTGCCCAGTCCGCGTGCTGCGCGGTGGCACCGCGGATGGCGGTGATCAGATCCGCCGGACATCGGGTGCGAACCTGACTGATCGTCGTCATGCTTACCCTCCCTGCCAGCCAGAATCGATACCGACAGCCTAGGGACCAGCGGCTCCCCGATCTAATGCCAAAGATTCATACATCCATAGAGGGAATCCATGAATGCGCACGCCATGCCGGCGGCCCGCGCGCCTGGCAGGATGACGGAGATGGGCACGCTGATGCTGCTGGACACCGCCTCGCTGTACTACCGGGCGTTCTACGGCGTGCCGGAGACCATGACGGCCCCGGACGGAACGCCGGTGAACGCCGTGCGCGGGCTGCTGGACATGATCTCCCGGCTAGTCCGCGCCCGGACGCCGGGCCGCCTGGTCGCGTGCATGGACGCCGACTGGCGCCCGGCGTTCCGCACGGCCGCGATCCCCTCCTACAAGGCGCACCGGGCCAACCCCGACGGCACCGAGCAGGCGCCCGACGCGCTGACCGCGCAGATCCCCGTCATCGAGGAGGTCCTCGCCGCCGCCGGGGTCGCGATGGCCGCGGCGCCGGGCTTCGAGGCCGACGACGTGATCGGCACGCTGGCCGCCCGGGACGCCGGGCCGGTCGAGGTGGTGACCGGGGACCGGGACCTGTTCCAGGTCGTCGACGACGCCCGCGGCGTCCGGGTCCTGTACACCGCGCGCGGGCTGGCCAAGCTGGAGATCCTCGACGAGGCCGCGGTCGCCGACCGCTACGACATCCCCGGCGACGCCTACGCCGCGTTCGCGGCCCTGCGCGGTGATCCCAGCGACGGCCTGCCCGGCGTGCCCGGCGTGGGGGAGAAGACCGCCGCCGCGCTGGTGCGGTCGTTCGGCTCGGTGCCCGCGATCCTGGACGCGCTGGACGCCGGGCACGGCGGCTTCCCGATGGGCAGCCGGGCCAAGCTCGCGGGCAGCCGGTCCTACCTGGCGGCCAGTGTCCAGGTTGTCGCGGTCGCCACGGACGCTCCGGTCACCGGCGGCGACGGCGAGCTGCCGTCCCGCCCTTCCGATCCGCGGCGGCTCGCGGAACTGGATGAGCGCTGGGGCCTGTCCTCGTCCCTGGGGCGGCTGCTCTCGGCCCTGGCGAGCCGCTGAGCCGCCCGCCAGGCCCACTGCTAGCCGAGGGCCCGTTACAGGACCTGCAGGGCCACCAGGCAGGTGTCGTCGTCCGTGGCCGAGTTGCTCATAGCGTGCAGCACCGTGCCGATGACGGCGTCCGGGGCGGTGGCCCCGCACGCTGCCGCGCACAGCGTGCTCAGCCCGTCGTCGATGGACTGGTCCCGGCGCTCGACGAGGCCGTCGCTGTAGAGCAGCAGCAGGTCGCCCACCTGCAGCTGCTGACTGGCGACGAGGTACTCGCGGTCGCCCGCGCCCAGCAGGATGCCGTCGGGCTGCGGCAGCGCCCAGGCCCGCGCGCCGCGCACCAGTACCGGCGGCGGATGGCCGGCCTGCGCCCAGCGCAGCAGCCGGCTGGCCGGGTCGAAGTAGCCGGCGATGACCGACGAGGTGTGCTCGGGGTCGACGAAGCGGACCAGCTCGTTCAGCCAGCCCACCAGCTGCTGCGGCGGGGCCCCGGTGATGGCCAGGCCCGCCAGCGCGCCGCGCAGCCGGGCCATCCCGGCCGCGGCCGCCAGCCCGTGCCCGGCCACGTCGCCGATCGCGATCAGCACCAGGCCGCTGGGCAGCTCGGCCGTGATGTACCAGTCCCCGCCGACCCGGCTGTCGTAAGAGGCCGGCAGGTAGCGGACCGCGGCGCGCAGGCCGGGCAGGTCGAATGGCTCGTCGTGCAGCGGCAGGATCGCGTGCTGGAGCTCGACGGTGACGTGTCGCTGCTGGGTCAGCTCGGCCGACAGCCGGGCCTCTCGGCTGCGGTTGTCGTCCGCCTCCGGGCGCGGCGAACGCACCTCCGGGCCGGTCATGCCTGAAGACGACCCGGCGCGCGGCTGCCGGGCGGCGTTGCCTCGATGGGGGGCGGGAACCTCAACGGTTTCAGAACTCATCACGGTTCACATCAGGTCGCTGGCTGTGCACTAAGCGTGACGCACGCTGGGCGTCCGTGTCTAGATAGGGATGCAATACTCCGGCATGAGATGATCGGATAGGTGAAACACCGGCGACGGCGCCCGCTCGGAGCCCGGCCGACGGCGAGGAGGGCACGGCAGTGGCGAGCACGGCAAGCGGCACAGTTGGGAGCATAGTGGGCGGCAGCGCTAATTAGCAGGCAAACCGTGACCTGTACCCCGCGAGCCGGCTGGCCGCGGTAGCCGCGGCGACCGGTGCGGCGGGCCTGGATGCCCTGCTGCTGACGCCCGGGCCTGACCTGCGCTACGTCACGGGCTACGCCGCTCACCAGCTAGAACGGCTGACCTGCCTGACCGTGCCCGCCGCCGGGGAGCCGTTCCTGGTGGTGCCCGCCCTGGAGCTGCCCGCGGCGCAGGCATCGCCGGCCGGCGGCCTGGGCCTGGAGATCATCGGCTGGGGCGAGACCGAGGATCCGTATGCGATCGTCGCGGCCCGGCTCGGCAGCGTCCGCGCCGTCGGGCTCGCCGACCGGATGTGGGCCATGATGGTGCTGGCCCTGCAGGCCGCCCTGCCCGGAGCTCGCCAGGAGCTGGCCAGCCGCGCGCTCAGCGGGCTGCGCGCCCGCAAGTCCCCGGCCGAGGTGGCGGCACTGCTGGCCGCCGGCCAGGCGATCGACCGGGTGCATGCCCGGGTGCCTGGCTGGCTGGTGCCAGGCCGCACTGAGCTGGAGGTGGCCGCCGACATCAGCGACGCGATCATCGCCGAGGGGCACGCCCAGGCCGATTTCGCGATCGTCGCCTCGGGACCCAACGGCGCCAGCCCGCACCACTCCCCGGCGGACCGGATCCTGCAGCGCGGCGACGTCGTCGTCGTCGACATCGGCGGGACCATGCCCAGCGGCTACTGCTCGGACTGCACGCGCACCTACGCGATCGGCGCGGCGCCCGCCGAGTTCACTGGGTACTACGCGGTGCTGCAGGCGGCCCAGGAGGCCGCGTGCGCCGCCGTCCGGCCCGGCGTCAGCGCCGAGGCCGTGGACGCGGCGGCGCGGGAGCCCATCACCGCGGCCGGCTGGGGCGCCTACTTCATGCACCGGACCGGGCACGGCATCGGCCTGGAGACTCACGAGGATCCCTACATCGTCGACGGCAACACCGAGCCGCTGGTGGCCGGGAACGCGTTCTCGATCGAGCCAGGGATCTACCGGGGGCCCGACGGCGCGCGGATCGAGGACATCGTGGTGTGCACGCCCGACGGCGTCCAGCGGCTGAACAACGGCAGCCGCGACCTCGTCGTCGTGCCCGCCTGAGCGGTCGCGCCGGCCGTCACGCTGACGATGACTGCCAGGCGTGCTCGGCACCTCCGTACGGGGTGTTATCCCGGTACGGAGGTGCCGGAGAATTCAGATAATTTGCGCGGCACCGCTATTAATTCTGCGTGAACGGAGACTAGTTTCCCGCGCCCTGCGCGAGCTGGCGGGAGTTCGCCGCGATATTCGCCGGGCCGGACTCCGCGCTGCGATTCCGGTTGTTCAGCGCGAACGCCACAATGATTACCACGAACCATTCGACGATTAGCGAGGCCAGGCCCAGTGGCTCCAGCCAGTTCCCTTTATCGCCGGGGTCGCCGGGGACGGCGACGCTGCGGGTGAGAATGTAGCCAAGCGCGGCCAGCAGGCTGACCAGACCGCAGAACGCCCAGGACAGCGTCGTCGGCTGCGCCAGCAGCCAGAGGCCGGCGAGCGGCGCGATGGCCGCCAGCAGGCAGAACCCCACAGTCAGCCAGACCGCCGCGCTGAGCTGGCCCTGGATCTCCAGCGCGTGCATTACCCCCACCGTCACCAGGCCGACCGCGGTAACGCCGCGCAGCGCGGGGTCGCCCGGCAGGGCCTGGCTCGAGCGCATCTCATTCAGGACAGCTGACAAGAGTACGTCCCTTCGAGTGGAATTCAGGCAGAACCGCGATGGCGTTTCGACCAGCGGCATTTCCGCGTCCCCTCACCACACGCATAGGCATGGGTCACCGGTTCACGAGCTGAGGTAATTTAACGTTGCCGTAACCCGTCGGCCACCCCGGCGGATGGCGCGCCCGGATAAGGTCTATAAGGAGAACTTCTGCCCTTAAGTCGACTCGGGTGCGAGGCGATCGGAATCTGATGACGCAGGCCCCGGTCCCCGCCGGTGACGGGTACCACGAAGACAACCGCGTGCGGCAGCACTAGGTGCAGCGGCCCTGAGACAACGACGACCGGCCGCTGGCCGGCCTGCTCGGACCCGATCACCGGATTCAGGTCAGCCAGCCAGACATCGCCAGGCCGCCGCGGCTGGCTTACTAGTCGTCCAGCCCGTCACCCGCGGCGTGATCCCACTCAGCCGGCTCGCTGACATAATTGGCCCACTCGTGCGGGTCGGCCTGCAGCCGTGCGTAGTCCGCCTGGTGCTCGGGCCAGCTGACCTGGCCCGAGCACCACCGCGACGAAAGAACGGGGCCGAGGGGCTGCCCGGCCGGTCACGGGACTAGTCGTCGGCCACTGACGAGGCGGCGGGGTGGCCGATGGACAGGCCGCTCTCGGCGTCGAAGAACTGCAGGTTCTCGTTATTCACCGCGAGCTCGGCGGACTGGCCGGGCTTGATGTGGCTGCGGGCAGCGACGCGGGCGGTCCACATGGTCTTGTTGCCTTCCAGCGGGATGCCGGCCTCGTCATCGGGGTTGTCGGTCGCGGCCTGGGCGATGCTGTGGTGCTGCACGGGCGGCGCATTGATGCTGAAGATGACGTTGATCTCGCTGCCGAGCTCCTCGGTCACGGTCGTGGTGACCGGCATCCGGGGCCAGGCGGCCTCGGCCAGCGTCCCGTCCTCGAAGTCGGACGGCCGGACGCCGAGGATGACCTCGCGGCCGAAGTAGCTATCCAGGCCGGGCCGCGCGACGAGCAGCG
>DASXMR010000125.1:0-36853 GCA_036495525.1 Streptosporangiaceae bacterium
AGCTGCGGGTGGCGCGCTGGCCGGCCAGCCGCTCGCGAGCGACCGGGGGGAGCTCCTCGCCGGGTGGGTCGGCTGTCGGCATCGTCGTCAGGCGTCGAGGCTGAGCACCATCGTGGGCCGCTCGATGATGTGGTCGGCCCGCAGCGGGCGCACCGCAGTGCCGATCGCGAAGAACTCGGTGGTGTGCGAGCCCCAGGTGTGGCTGTGCTGCCGCAACTGGACGCCGACGATGCCCTCGGCGTGCAGCGCCTCGGCTTCGGCCTGCATCCGGCTCATGGCCAGCTCGCGCGCGTCGTAGAGGGCCTGGGTGAACTGCTCGAGCTCCACGTTCTTGCCGATGTTGCCGAGCATGCCGCCGATCCGCTGGTGCGCGACGTGGTACACGCACGAGCCCATGACCATGCCGAGCGGTGCGTAGCCCGCCCTGATCAGCGTCCAGAAGTCCTGGCCGGACAGGTCGGAGGTGAACGGCTGGTTCTTGTTGTTGCGCCAGTTGCTGACGCCGCCACCACCCGCGCCCTCCTCCGCCTTCACCGCCGTGCCGACCGCGATGAACTCGGCGATGTCGCTGCCGAACTCCTTCATCTCCACGTCGAGCCGGACGCCGACGATCCCGTCGGCGCCGAGGGTCTGCGCCTCGGCCTCCATCCGGGTCATCGCCAGCTCCCTGGCGTGGTACATCGCCTGGGACAGCACGTCCAGCTCCTGGTTCTGGCCCCAGCGCCGCATCTGCACGCCGACGTGGTAGATGGAGCTGCCGAGCACCAGCCCGACCGGACGGAAGCCCGCTTCGCGGACCAGCAGGAACTCGTTGACCGACAGGTCTGAGGTGAAGATCGAGCCGGGACGGCCTGGCCGCAGCTCGGCGAGGCGGCGCATCGCGTCCTGCGGCACGCCCTGCACATCGATGTCGGCGCTTCGCTGGTCGGTCATCGTTCTCCTTGACTTATCTCGCTGCCCGCCGGGCCGGTGCCCAGCCGCACCCGGGCGGCCTGCCGCCGCTGCGGGTCGAGGGACATGATCGCCAGGCTCGGCCCGCGGGCCTGGCGGTCGGCCGTCGCGAACTTCGTCGTGGCCGTGCCGATGATGGTGACCTCGACGATGTGATCCTTGCCGTGCTCCTGCATGGTGCACTCGCGCTCGCGCACCCGCATGTCCATGCTGGACACCACCACTGACTCAGCGCCGAGGCGAGCGACGTCACGCTCAAGCTGCCCGCGCGCGTCGTGCCTGGTCTGGTTCACCAGGTCGGTGTACCCAGCCACCTCGGTGTTCCCGGTCCCCCAGCTGCGCTGGCTCATCGTCAGCCAGTCGTCGTGCCGCGAGCCGATCGAGATGCCGAGCACCAGCCCGGCCGGCACCCAGCCGGCCATGATCAGCTTCGCGAAGTCCTGGCCGGACAAGCCCGAGGTGAACGGGGCTGGCAATGACGCCGCCCCCGGCGCCCGGACTGCGGTGCCGATCGCCTTGAACTCAAGCCCGCCGGCCGGGAAGCCGCCGATGCTCAGCGTCACGCCGACCACGCCGTGCCCGCCCAGCTCGGCGCACTCCTCGGTCATCCGGCTGATCGCCACCCGCCGCGCGTCGTAAAGTGCCTGCACCATCGGGCCGAAAGCACCCGAGGAGCCCATGCCCGAGGTCGCGGTGACGCTTCGGTACGGCGTGCCGAACCCGCCGTAGCCGGCCCAGGCACCGGGGCACGCGTAACCGCCGGTGAAGCCGATGTTGTAGACGGCGGCGCCCAGCACCTGGCCGACCGGCTCGAATCCGGCGCTTTTGATCGCGGTGAACTCGTCCGCGGTGAGGGCCGACCCCCAGGTCCCGCTGCGGCGAATCTCGGCCAGCCGGGACTCAGCAGCGGGTGGCAGCCACCCGGCCGGCTGGTCCTCGGTCACCTGGCATGCCCCCTTCGGCCGCTGCCGCTTACGATACCGGCCGGTTCACTCGTCAGCCGCGTCCCACTCCTCGTTCCGCTTCCTCGCCGTCTCCAGCGCGTGCGCGGCCGCATCCTGCGTCGGATACGGGCCGAGCCGGTCCTTGGCCGGGCAGCCGTCGTCGGGCTCCACGGTCATGTGCCTGAGGCAGAACCACCACTGATGCTCACCATCCATGGCAACTACACTCGCAGATCATGGCCACCATGCTCCAGCCCGGCCGGATCTCGCCTGCCCGGCCGGTTCCCTCGCACATCGCCGCGCCCGAGTACGTCGGCAAGAAGCGCCCGAGGACCGGCGAGAGCGCGGTCAAGGACGCGGCGACCATCGAGCGGATGCGGGTGGCCAGCCGGATCGCGGCGCAGGCGCTGGCCGAGGTCGGGCGGCACGTGGCGCCGGGGGTGACCACCGACGAGCTGGACCGGGTCGGGCACGAGTTCCTGCTGGACCACGGCGCTTACCCGAGCACCCTCGGCTACCGGGGCTACCCCAAATCGCTGTGCACCTCGCTGAACGAGGTGATCTGCCACGGTATCCCCGACGACACCGTGATCGCGGACGGCGACATCGTCAACGTGGACATCACCGCTTTTATTGACGGCGTGCACGGCGACACCAACGCGACCTTCCTGGCCGGCGCCGTCGACGAGGAGTCCAGGTTGCTGGTCGAGCGGACCAGGGAGGCGATGATGCGCGGGGTCCGCGCGGTGGTGCCCGGCCGCGCGCTGAACGTCATCGGCCGGGTCATCGAGTCCTACGCCCGCCGGTTCGGCTACGGCGTGGTGCGCGACTTCACCGGGCACGGGATCGGGACGACGTTCCACTCCGGCCTGATCGTGCCGCACTACGACGACCCCGGCGCCACCATGATCATGGAGCCTGGCATGACCTTCACGATCGAGCCCATGCTGACGCTCGGCACGATCGAGTACGACGTCTGGCCGGATGGCTGGACGGCCGTCACCAGGGACCGCAAGCGCACGGCGCAGTTCGAGCACACCGTGCTGGTGACCGCCGACGGCCACGAGATCCTCACCCTCCCCTAACCGCGCCCGCCTCCCGCAGGCCAGTCTGCGAGGCCTCCCGCCGGCCCGGGCTGCGGCGACACCCCGGGAGTCCTGGTGCTGCTATAACGACAGCCCCCTAAACCGCGTCCGCCTCCGGCCAGTCCACTCCGCGACGACACCTTGGGAGCCCTGGTCCTGCTGTAACGACAGCAGGATTCTCGCGGTGCGGCTCGTATCGCCGTGAGAGCCGGCGAGCCCGGGGTCAGCGGTCGGGCCCGGCCAGGGTCAGCGGTCGGCGGGCCAGCCGACCCGGCTCGCGGCCGCGATGCCGTGCGTTCCCGCCAGCACCCGCTTCAGCTCGGCCGGGCCGCCGTCCCTGACCCGAAGATGAGCGTCAGCGAGCTCGCGCTGCGCGGCCGCATCACCGCCGAACGCGAGGCAGCTCAGCTCCGGCTCGATGTTGGCCAGCGCCAGGATCGCGCCCGCGGCTCCCATCGGGCCGGCCAGCGCGAGCAGCGCGGACGAGCCCACGTAGGTGGCGCCGTCGTAGTGCGCCAGCTCGTCGAGCAGCCGGTCAGGGCTGCCCGAGGAGTCCTTCTGCCCGATCACCGGCAGATTGGCCAGCTCGGGCACCGGTACGCCGGGAGCGGAGATCCAGGGGATGTGGTACGCGAGCACCGGCCGGCCGTCGGCGGCGGCAGCGACCGCCTTGAAATACCCGGCCAGGTCCTCGCTGCCCGGCGGCGGCCAGGCCAGGACGGCGTCGGCACCGGCCGCGCACGCCGCCTCAGTCAGCTCAGCGGCCTGCGAGGCGGCCGGGGCGCCGGTACCGGCCAGCACCGGGATCTCGGCCGGGACCGCGTCACGGACAGCGCGGATGACCGCGACCCGCTCGGCGGGGCTCAGCGAGCTGGCCTCGCCGGTCGTGCCGCAGGCCAGCACTGCCTGCATGCCGCGCCGCACCAGGTCGGCCGCCAGCTCGCCGGTCGAGCCAGTGTCGACCTCGCCCGACTCAGAGAACACCGTCACCAGCGCGACCCCGACCCCGCTGAACAGCTCCATACCCGGCTCCGCTCCATTCCCGGCCCTCGCCGCACTCGGTGACGCCGCACTCGCGGCCCAGCCCATCGCCGCATTCGCGGCCGTGCCCATCATCGCCTACTGCCCGGCCCGCCGCCCAGCGCCCGCAGACCGCGACCCGCGTCCGCCGTACCGCAGCGCGGGCTCGCCTGGCGTGGCCCGTCGATGATCTTGAAGGAAAATGGTTGCCGGAACAGCCAAATTCCTTCCGGATCAATGGCCGGCGCGGTCAGGCAAGACCCGGAGGGGTTCAACTGATCCCCGGCATCCATCGCCAGCCAGACTCCCGCCGTCTATAGTAATTTTCGTCGACAATCGACAATAGGTCAGCACGCGACCGTAAGGCCGCGCTGCTGGCCGGTGTCAGCCGCAGCGCAGCCGCGGGGAGGACAGTTGCCAGCTTCCCGGTTCGACGGCCAGGTCGCCATTGTCACCGGCGGCTCGAACGGCATCGGTCGCGCGATTGCGGCCGGCTTCGCCAGCGAGGGCGCCAGCGTGGTGATCTGCGACCTGGCGGACTCCGGTTACTTCGACGGACAGCACAACGTCGTCACCGTGCTCGCGGACGTCGCCAGCGCGGGCGCCGCCGACCAGGTGATCGGCACGGCAGTGACCAGGTTCGGCCGGGCCGACATCCTGGTCAACGACGCGGCTGCCTACCCGGACGGCACCCTGCTGGCGATGCCGCCAGACGAGTGGGACCGGGTCTTCCGGGTGAACGTCACCGGCGGCTTCATGATGATGCAGGCGTTCGGCCGGCACTGCGGCGATCGGGCGGGCGGCGGCTCGATCGTCAGCATCACATCCGGGTCGGCGCGCAGCCCGCGGCCAGGCGGCGCCGCTTACGCCGCGTCCAAGGCGGCAGTCGAGACGATGAGCAAGGTCTTCGCCATGGAGCTCGGGCCGGCCGGGATCCGGGTGAACGTGGTCGCGCCCGGCTACATCGACGTACGCGAGTGGAGCGACGCCTACCCGGACCGCGCCAGCGACGACCTGCGCGCCGCACTGACCGGCGGCATCCCGCTCGGCCGCGGCGGCGACCCGCGCGAGGTAGCCAGTGCCGTGCTGTTCCTGGCCTCAGAGCAGGCCGCGCACATCACCGGCGCGGTGCTCGACGTGGACGGCGGCTCAGGAGCTGGCCGGTTTGCCCTGCCACGGCAGGCGATGACGGGAGCGAATCATGCCAGCGGCTGACACCGACGTCCCGGTCATCGAGACCAGGGACGTCAGCAAGCAATTCCGGGCCGGGCACTCAGGCCTGGCCGGACGGGCGACGCTGACTGCCGTCGACGGGGTATCCCTGGCCATCCGCCGCGGCGAGACGCTGGCGCTGGTCGGCGAGACCGGCTCGGGCAAGACCACGTTCGGGCGGCTGCTGCTCGGCCTGTACACGCCGAGCAGCGGCGACATCCTGTACCGCGGCAGCAGCATCCTGGACCGGCGGGGCGCGGCGGCCAAGGCGGTACGCCGCCAGGTGCAGGGCGTCTTCCAGGACCCGTACTCCTCGCTCAACCCGACGATGACGATCGGCCAGTCGCTGGCCGAGGTGCTGCGGGTGCACCGGGTGGTCCCGCGGCAGGAGCGCGAGACCAAGGTGGCCGAGCTGCTCACGACCGTCGGCCTTTCTCCGGACCAGGCGTCCCGGCGGCCGATGGCTTTCAGCGGGGGCGAGCGCCAGCGGGTCGGGATCGCCAGGGCGCTCGCCGTAGAGCCGGAGGTGGTGATCGCCGACGAGCCGCTGTCAGCGCTGGATGTCTCGATCCAGGCCCAGGTGCTGAACCTGATGATCGGGCTGCAGCAGGAACGCGGCATCACCTACCTGTTCGTCACCCACGACCTGGACGTGGCCAGGCACATCAGCCAGCGCACCGCCGTGCTCTACCTGGGCCGGGTGGTCGAGTACGGCCTGACGGCCGAGGTGTTCGCCGAGCCGCTGCACCCCTACACCCAGGCACTGGTGCGCGCCGCGCCGCGGCTGACCGCGCAGCGCCGGGCAGCCAAGCCGGCCCTGGCCGGGGACATTCCGAGCGCGATCGAGCGTCCGTCCGGCTGCCACTTCCACCCCCGCTGCCCGTTCGCGATACCGGTCTGCCGGGAGCGCGAGCCGCAGCTGCTCGCCGTGTCGCCGGACCGCTGGGCTGCCTGCCACCTGCACGACGCTTCGGCCAGCAACGGCGCAACACCGCCCGCCCCGCCCGTCGGCTAAATACGGTAAGCCACCCCCGGCCGGGTAGCCCGGAAGCTGGTTACCCGGAAAGAGCGGCTAGCCGATCCTGCGGACCTGGCCGGGAACCCGGCCGGCTGGCTCGCGCCCCCGCTCAGGGAAGCCGGTCAGGTAGTGCTCGCGCAGCGCTTCGCGCAGCCGGCCGGAGTCCCCGCTGACCACCGCGTCGAACAGCTCCCGGTGCCGGTCGGCCGCGTCGGCGAGCCCGATCCCCTGCCGCTCGATCTCCGACCGCATCAGGGCGCCCATCTGGCTGTTGAGCATCGACCACAGGTCCTTGAGGCGGCCACGGCCAGACACGTCGACCAGCAGCTCGTGGAACCGCGTGTCGCTCTCCACCAGCGCGTCCATGTCGTCGAGCCGGGCGGCCACGGTCATGTGCTCCATCGCCAGCCGCAGCGACCTGACCAGTTCCTTGCGCCCGCCGCCGATGCCGTCGCTGACGCTGGCGTCCTCCAGCACATAGCGGGCGTAGCAGACGTCCTCGGCGTCCTCGGCTGACATCCGGGTGACGACGCTGTAGCGCCGCGGCACGATATCGATCAGGCCCTCGGACTGCAGCATCCGCATGGCGTCCCTGATGGTGCCGCGGCTGACGCCGAAGTCGGCGGCCAGGTTGGCCTCGACCAGCCTGGTCTCGGCCGGCAGCTCGTTGTTCAGGATCCGGTGCCGCAGCGCCTTGCCGACCGCCTCGGGCAGAGAGACATGCTCGAGAATGCTCCCCGCCTCCTCTACTCGTCGGGTACTCGTCCGCGTGGCCCGAGGGTCACTGTAGCCCCAGTGCAGCCTCGGTCAACCCGCCGTGCCGGGTGCCGTACTCGTGCACGCTGAGCGTGGTCTGCGGGCCGGTGAGCAGCGGGGTGATGCCGGGGCCGTGGCCGGGCAGCGGGCTCGACCCGTGCACCACGACGCCGACGGTGACCCAGCCGCGCCGGTAGCCCATATTGTGCCGCGCGTCCAGTCCGGTGACCGCGACCAGGTCGCCGAGCAGCAGGTCAGGCCCGCCGCCGGCGGCCGGCCCAGGGAGCTGCAGATCCAGGTCCCAGCCGGCCGCCGGCCTGCCGATCCCGTTGCCCGCCACGCTGCTGGGCAGCACGGCGGCGACCCGCGCGCTGACCCGGCCGCCGTTCTCGGCGCTCACCGGCAGCGCGGCCAGCAGCGCTGGATCGACGTTGAGCACCGTGACCTGGTCGCTGAAGCGGGGCGGGCGCAGGCCCTGCCCGCAGGCGCGGACGCTGACCTGGTCGCCCGGCCGCAGCAGCGCGAGGTCCCGCTGCCGGAACGCCGTGATCACCCGGCCTTCCTCACCGCGCTTGCCGACCACCGCGCCACGTGCACCGGCCGCGCGGCCGGTGCGCACGACCACCGGGTTGCCGATGCAGGAGTAAATAGTGAGTGCGTGCCGCGCGGCCGGGTCCGGGTGCACCAGGCAGGCGCCTGGCGCGGGGTGGTCGCCGTCGAGGGAGAACGCTGAGTCGCCCAGCCGCAGGCCGAGCACGATGCCGCCGTCACCGGCCGGCACGTAGGGCACGCCGTCGGCGCTTACCCGGTACGGCCCGCCGGCCAGCTGAGGGTGCTCGACGTAGCCGAGTAGCGCGGTAGTGACCAGGCGGGCCGCCTGAGCGGCCGGGGACGGCGCGGTCATGACGAGCCGTCCGGCTGGTCGTGGTACCACCGGGCCAGGTTGGCGTCAGGGTCGTCGATTAGCTGGAACGCGTCGGCGGGGCCGCTCATCAGCGTGCTCGGCCCCGGCCCGTGGCCGAACAGCATGCACTGCCCGGTGGAGATCACCCCGATGGTCAGGTAGCCGGGACGGTAACCGCGCCCGAAGCGGTGGTCGGCATCCTCCAGCGCGACGATGTCGCCGATGCGCAGGCCCTCAAGCCCCAGCGACAGGTCCTCGCCCAGTCCGGCGTACGCGCCCATCAGGTCGGTGTTGGCGTACTCGGAGACCATCCCGGAGCCCGCCCCGATGGCCTCGGCCGGCACCCGGGCGGCCACGTGCACCGCGAGCCGGCCGTCGGCAAGGGTGCCGCCTGGCATCGCGTCGAGCAGGCCGGGATCGCAGTTCTTGACGACGATCCGCTGGTGGTCGGCGAGCGCCAGCCCCTGGCCGCACGCTGTGACGGCGATCGCATCGCCGGTCGTCAGATCATCAAGAACGAGGTCGGCGAAGTCGATCAGCACGTACGCGTGCTGGCCGATGACGTGGCCGACGGCGCCGGCGGCTGGGCCGGACTCGACCCGCGCGGTGTTGCCGACGCAGGTGAGGAACTGCAGCGCCATGTTCGGGCCGCCGTCGCGATGCCGGACAGAGGCGCCGGGCTCCAGGTGGTCGGACGCGTGGCCGGTCGCCGGGTCGCCGCAGTGCACGCCGAGGGTGACGCCGCCCATGCCGGGCAGCACGAACGGCTGGCCGTCCGGGCCGACCCGGTAGGTGTGCCGGTCGGCCAGCGGCGGCCACACCTCGCCGGTGAGCACCTGCCGCACGAGCCGGTCGGCGTTGGCGGCTACCTTCACCGCACGACCTGCTGCGCGGCGGCGCTGTCCAGCGGGAAGTCCACCCAGGCCCTGCTGCGGAAGGAGGCCTCGAACGCGTTGATGGTCTGCTGCACGAGCGCGCCCTGGGCGAAGTCGCCCTGGCTGGCCGGCGCCCCGCCGAGGATCTCGGTGACGAAGTCCGACACCAGGTTGGAGTAGAAGAGGTACTCCCAGTTCTCCCGCGAGCTGCCGCCGGGCGGGAAGAACCGCTGCGGTATCTCCCGCTCGGTGAACTCGACCTCGTCCTTAGTCGCCGTCTTGATCGTCTGGCAGATGCCGAACTCGTCGACGAGCCTGACCTGAATCGCCCCGGCCGAGCCGTACAGCCGCGCCTCGATGCCCGGGTAGTTGCCGACGGTCACGTACGACGACTGGATCGAGGCCAGCGCGCCGGAGCCGAACTCGGCGATCCACATGTCGCCGTCGTCGATGTTGGCCCTGGTCATCCGCCCGGTGTCGCGGATCATCCGCTTGGGCACGAAGTTGCGCATGGTGCCGACTACCGCGAGCATCGGCGCGTCAAGCCACCAGTGCATGATGTCGATGATCGGCGCGCCGTAGCCCTCGATGGACGAGACGGCGACCTGCGCCGGATCGGCCTCCGGGTCGTACTGGCGTAGCGGCGTGGCCGGGTCGATCCACTGGCTGTTCTGCTCGTAGCCGTTGAACATGTACGGCTCGCCGACGAAGCCGGAGTCGATCAGCTCCTTCGCGTACTGGACCGCCGGGGCGTACCGGAAGGTGAACCCGAGCTTGGTCTTGAGGCCCTTCGACGCGGCCAGCTCGGCCGCCGCTGCGGTCTGCATCCAGTCCGTGTGCACCGGCTTCTCGCACAGCACGTGCTTGCCAGCCGACAGCGCGTCCCAGGAGACACCGAAGTGCGGCGCGTTCCCGGTCACCACGTCCACCACGTCGATGTCCGGGTCTTCGAGCAGCTCGCGGTAGTCGCTGACGGTCCTTGGCACGCCGAACTGCGCCGCGGCCCGGCTCAGCGCGTCGGGGCTCACGTCGGCCAGCGCGACGAGCTCGGCTCGCGGATCTCGCTGCCAGCCGGGCAGGTGGGCCATCTGCGCCCACCGGCCGGCCCCGACGACGGCCACCCGGACCTTGCCTGCTGTCATGACGGCGCTCCTGACTCTGGTTGGGATCGGTGCCCGTGGCTGGGATCGTGCCCGTGGCTGGGACGGGTGCCCGCCGGGTCAGTAGCCCGCGTCACGGTCGTAGACGTTGCGCAGCTCGCTGCCCGCCAGCCAGCGCCGCAGGTTGTCGATGAACAGATCGGTCAGCCGCTCGTTCTCGGCGGCGACGGTAGCCGCGGAGTGCGGTGAGATCAGCACGTTCGGCATCTGCCACAGCGGCGAGGCAGCAGGCAGCGGCTCGGTCTCGAACACGTCGAGCGCTGCGCCGCCGAGGTGCCCGGAGCGCAGCGCGGCGATCAGCGCCTGCTCGTCGACGACCGGGCCGCGGGCGATGTTGACCAGCAGTGC
This sequence comes from Streptosporangiaceae bacterium, assembly GCA_036495525.1. Lineage (GTDB taxonomy): Bacteria > Actinomycetota > Actinomycetes > Streptosporangiales > Streptosporangiaceae > DASXMR01. Next base: position 10,274 of record DASXMR010000125.1, read on the forward strand.
GCCGGCCGGCAGCAGCGCCAGCTCGGCCGCGCCGATCAGGCCGCGGGTGCGCTCGGTCAGCGGGCAGGCGAGCACCAGGGCGTCGGCGTCCGGCAGCGCGGCGGCGAGCTGGGTATCGCCGGTGTACCGGCGCACGCCGGGGATGTCGTAGCTGCGGCCCGCCCGGCCGGCTCCGCAGACTTCCACCCCGGCGGCTGACAGCAGCTGCGCGACCTGACGGCCGATGCCGCCCAGGCCCACCAGCAGCGCCCGGCGGCCGGCCAGCTGGCCGGTGGCGTGCCGCTGCCACTGCCTCGCGGTCTGCCGGCTGGTCAGGCCGGGGATGTCCTTGATGAAGTGCAGCAGCGCGGCCAGCGTGAACTCAGCCAGCGGCGTGCCATGCACGCCGGCGGCGGTGGTGAACACGATCGGCGCGCGCGCCAGCCCGGTCCGCTCGAGGAAGCCGCCGATGCCCGCGCTGGTCGCCTGGACCCAGCGCAGCCGGGGGCTGGTGCGCTGCACCTCGCCCGGCTGCTGCCAGTCGAAGTCGAAGCTCACGTCGGCCGAGGCGCGCAGCGCGGTCCAGCGCTGCTGCTGCTCAGCCGACAGCTGCCGGGCAGTGCCTGAGTGGTCGGCCGGGTACCGCGGCACCGGCAGCAGGTCGGGTGCGTACAGCACCGTTGCCCGCGGCTCGGCGGCGGCGATCGCCGCGGCCAGCTCGGCTTCCAGAGGGGTGGCTATCAGGACGCGCACCGCGCCTGGCGTCATCCTGCCTCGCAATCGTGCAAAGGATTGTCGACAATCAACGATTATCTCCACGCAGCATAGCCAGTCAAGCGTGGCCGGCAGTCGCCGGCGGCCGTCCATGCGCGGTCATCTCGGCGTTGTAGCAGCTTCGCGTTGCAACTGGATTGTAAAGGCGCAGCCTATTGACGCTCCAGGGTGCCGTTTCTAGAGTGAGCACCAAGTTGTCGACAATCGACGAAGTGGGGTGTGGCAATGCTCAGAGCTCTTCGGCCACGCGCACTGACCGCCGGCGCGATAGCGCTCACCCTGGTGGCAGCAGCCTGCTCCAGTGGCGTCTCGGCCGGCGGCAGCACGGGCGGAGGCACCACCGCCACCGTGAGCACCCTGGTGATCGCCAACGCGGTCCGGGTCGACACGCTGGATCCCGAGGCCAACTCCGTCAACGAGTCCATCTGGCTGGACCAGAACCTGTACTCAAGACTGCTGCAGCCCAACGCGGACGGGACCGGGCTGGTGCCCGACCTGGCAGCTTCCTGGGACATCTCGGACGGGGGGCTGAAGTACACCTTCCACCTGCGCGCCGCGAAGTTCTCCGACGGCAGCCCCGTCACCGCCAGCGACGTCGTCTACTCCATCGACCGGTCGCGCAACTTCAAGGGCGGCTGGGGCTTCCTGCTCACCCCGGTGAAGGACATCACCGCTCCAGACCCGAGCACGGTCGTCGTGACCCTGTCACAGAAGCACGCGCCGCTGCTCGCCGACCTGGCCATGTACGCGTACTCGGTCGTGCCGGAGAAGCTGGTCAAGGCGCAGGGAAAGGCGTTCTTCGACCATCCGGTCGGCAGCGGGCCGTTCTACGTCACCTCGTACAACGCCGATAGCGAGGTCGATCTGGCGGCCAACCCGTACTTCTACGGCACCAAGCCGAAGATCAGCAAGGTCAAGGTGCTGATCGTGCCGAACGACAACACCAGGGTGCTGATGCTGCAGAGCAAGAAGGCGGACGTGATCGAGAACCCGCCGGGCAACCTGACCAGCCAGATCGACAAGACGCCCGGCCTGCACGTGAACCTGTTCCCGTCCACCAGGGTCGACTTCATCCAGCTCGACGAGCACTACGCGCCGTTCAAGAAGCAGCTGGTGCGGGAGGCGCTGAACTACGCGATCAACCGCCAGGCGATCATCAAGCTCGCCTACCAGGGCGACGCCACCGCGGGCGCCTCGTTCATGCCGTACAAGATGCAGTACTACGACTCCGCCATCACGCCGTACCCGTACGACCCGGCCAAGGCCAAGCAGCTGCTCGCGCAGGCCGGCTACCCGCACGGATTCAATACCTTCCTGATCACCGTCAGCGGTGATGTGGCGGGGCAGGCCGAGGCCGTCGTGGTGAAGTCCGAGCTGGCCGCCGTCGGCATCAAGGTCAGCATCCAGTCGTACGAGCTGCTGACCGCGTACGACAAGGAAGACAACGGCCATTCCGAGATGGGCGAGCGGTACTGGACCAACGACATCATCGACCCCGATGAGGTCGCGACGTTCGGCGCCGACTGCAAGGGCGGCGCGAACGCCTTCAACAGCTACTGGTGCAGCACCGAGGCGAACAACCTGGTCGACCAGGCCAGGGCCGAGCTCAACCCGGCCAGGCGGCAGCAGATGTACAGCCAGGTCCAGCAGATCGTCTACCAGCAGTCACCGTTCATCGTCACGGACTACAGCCCGTACCGGTACGGCGTGGGCGACTGGGTGCGCGGCTTCCACGTCTCGCCGCTCGGCGCCTATGACCTGTCCCTGGAGACCCTGACGGTGAGCCAGCACTAAACCTGCAGGCCGGCCAGGCCCGGCCGAGGGCTGCGCGGCGGCGCGGCGGGCGGTCACGGCGCCCGCCGCGCCCCCGGGCGGGCCGGGCAGGGCAGGCCCCCCGACAGGAAGGGAGGCGGCCAGTGAGCCGGTTCGGCATGCTGCCGCGGCGGCTCGTGCACCTGGTCGTGATCGTGTTCGGGATCACGCTAGTGACGTTCTTCCTGCTGCGGCTCATCCCCGGTGACCCGGCGCTGGCGATCCTGGGCAGCAGCTACACCCACCAGCGAGCCACCGCCATCGACCAGTCCCTTGGCCTGACCCGGCCCATCTGGTCCCAGTACGGGCTGTTCATGGGCCGGCTGTTCCACGGCAGCCTGGGCTACTCGTTCTTCTACAACGCGCCTGCCGCGACTGTGATCTTCCAGCACGTGCCGCCCACGCTGTTCCTGGTCGTCTACAGCGCCGTGCTCGCCGCGGTCATCTCCCTGCCCATCGGCCTGATCTCCGGCCTGCGCAGCGGCGGGCTGATCGACCAGGCCTCGCGGGTCTTCTTCACCCTCAGCTTCGCGATGCCGGCCTTCTGGCTCGGCATCATCCTGCTACTGATCTTCAGCGTGCATATCCAGGCGTTCCCGATCAGCGGCTTCGGCCGCGGACTCGAAGGTCACATCTACTCGCTGTTCCTGCCGGCGCTCACCATCGCGCTCGGCTTCTCCACCGTGCTGATCCGCAGCCTGCGCTCGGCCACCATCTCCACCCTGCAGTCCGAGTTCATCGACACGGCGCGGATGAAGGGCATCAGCTGGCCCCGGGTGCTGTGGCGGCACGTCTTCCGCAACGCCGTGCTGTCGGTGGTCGCCGTGTACGGCGTCAACCTGGCCTACCTGATCAGCGGCACCGTGCTGGTGGAGAACGTGTTCTCGCTGCCCGGTCTCGGCACGCTGCTGGTCAACTCCGTCGCCAACCGCGACTACCCGGTCGTGCAAGGCGTGACGCTGCTGTTCGCGCTCATCATCGTGCTGATCAACCTGCTCACCGACGTCACCCAGTCGGCGCTTGACCCGCGGGTCGGACAGGAGATCGGCACGTGAGCACCGCGTGGGCGGCCAGCCCGTCCGAGATCCTGATGCGCGCAGCGGACCGGGCCTCGGCCCGCCGGCGAAGGGCCAGCCGGCGGCTGGTGCTGGTGGCCGGGCTGGCGATGCTCGCCATCGCGATCGCGGCGATCCTCGCCGCGCCGCTGCTGGTGTCGGTCTCGCCGACCGCCATCGACGCGCTGCACCCGCTCGCCCCGCCGCTGTCCCCCGGCCACCTGCTGGGCACCGACCAGTTCGGCCGCGACCTGCTCGCCAGGATCCTGTACGGCGGGCGGATCGACCTGGCCATCGCGTTCGGCGCCACCGGCGTCACGCTCGTGTTCGGCACGCTCGTCGGGCTCGTGGCCGGCTATCTCGGCGGCTGGGTGGACAACCTGCTGATGCGGATCGTGGACCTGTTCTTCGCGTTCCCGTTCCTGGTCCTGATCATCGCGATCATCGCGATGCTCGGGCCGAGCGACTTCAACATGTTCGTCGCGATCTGGATCACCAGCTGGGTGAGCTACGCGCGGATCATGCGCGCGCAGGCGGTGGTGGCGAAGAAGCAGCAGTACGTGCTCGCCGCCCGCGCGCTCGGCTACAGCCGGATCCGGGTGATGCTCAGGCACGTCCTGCCGAACACGGCCTCCGCGGTGATCATCTTCTCGATGGTGGACGCGGTCGGCAACATCATCCTGGCCGCGTCACTCGGCTTCCTCGGGCTCGGGGCGCAGCCGCCGACCCCGGAGTGGGGCACGATGATCTCAGACGGGCAGAGCTACATCCTGTCCTCGTGGTGGCTGGCGACCATCCCCGGCCTGGCGATCGTGTTCGTCGGGGTGGCGTTCAGCCTGATCGGCGACGGCCTCGCCGACGTGCTCCGGCCGGGTGACCGGTGACCGCGCTGCTTACGGTCAGCGACCTGCGCGCTTACCTCTCGACCGGACAGGGCGTGGTCCGGGCCGTCGACGGAGTGTCCTTCACTCTCGGCGAGGGCGAGATCCTCGGCGTCGTCGGCGAGAGCGGCTGCGGCAAGACCCTCACCTGCCGCAGCATCGTCGGGCTGATGCCGCCTGGCCGCACGCACACCAGCGGCGAGGTCATCTACCATCCGCGGGGCGACGCGAACTTGCTCCACCTGCGCCCGGCCGAGCTGCAGGCGCTGCGCGGCGCGCACCTGTCGATGATCTTCCAGGATCCGATGACCGCGCTGAACCCGGTGCGCAGCATCGGCGACCAGCTGACCGAGGCGGTCACCGCGCATGCCCGGCTGTCCCGCTCCGAGGCCCGCTCGCGCGCGGTCACGCTGCTCGACCGGGTGGGCATCGCCGCGCCGGCCAGGCGGATGCGGGATTACCCGTTCCAGTTCAGCGGCGGCATGCTGCAGCGGGCGCTGATCGCGATCGCGCTCGCCTCATCGCCCCGGCTGCTGCTCGCCGACGAGCCGACTACCTCGCTCGACGTCATCATCCAGGACCAGATCCTCAGCCTGCTGGTCGGGCTGCAGCGCGACACCGGCATGAGCATGATCCTGGTCAGCCACGACCTGGCGGTGATCACCGAGGTCTGCGACCGGGTACTAGTGATGTACGCGGGACAGGTCGTCGAGCAGGGCGATACGGCGAGCATCATCGGCCACCCGCGGCACCCGTACACCCGCGCCCTGCTGGACGCGTTGCCGCAGGCCGGGCAGCCCGGCCAGCTGCGCAGCATCCGGGGGGCACCGCCGAGCCTGCTGCAGGTGCCGGCCGGCTGCCGGTTCGCGCCGCGCTGCCGGCTGGCCACTGACAAGTGCCTGAGCTGGCAGACCGAGCTGATCGACACGACTGAGCCCGGCCACCTGGCCCGGTGCTGGCGGCACGACGAGGTGGAAGGGACACCGGCATGCGCGATGGACGACTCGGCATCGGAGTGATCGGGGCAGGCCGCTGGGCTGGCCTGGCCCACCTGCCCGGCTGGGTCAGGGACGAGCGGTGCACGGTCGTCGGGATCTGCGACCGTGAGCTCGGCCGCGCACAGGAGGCCGCCGGCCGGTTCGGCGCGCCGGTCGTCACCACCGACTACCGCGAGCTGCTCAAGCGCGACGACATCGACATCGTCGACGTCGTCACCAGGGACTCCGAGCACTTCGAGATCAACTGCGCGGCCGTCGAGGCCGGCAAGCACGTGCTGAGCGAGAAGCCAGTCGCGCACGACCACCTGGACGTCCGCCGGATCGCCGGCCAGGCAGCGGCCAGCGGGCTGAAGACCAAGGTCGGCTTCACCTTCCGGTACAGCCCGGCGGTCCGCTACATCAAGCACATGATCAGCACCGGCGCGCTCGGCACGCCGTTCATCTACAACGCCTACGAGCAGAACTCCCAGTGGCTCGACCCGCGGACCCCGCTGCGCAGTAACGAGCGGCACGGCGAGGGCCCGCTGCGGGTGGCGTCGCTTGAGGGCTACGGCGCGCCGGTCATCGATATCGGGCACTGGTACATGGGCAGCGACCTGACCAGCGTCGTCGGCGTCCTGCGCAACTTCATCCCGGAGCGGATGATCGCCAGCCTGGGCCGGATGGCCAGGACGAACATCGACGACGGCGACATCTTCCTCGGCGAGTTCGCCAGCGGCGCGATCTGCTCAGTGCAGTCAAGCTTCGTGACCGTCGGCAACTACCCGGGCATCGAGGTCCGGGTTTACGGCAGCGAGGGCGCCGCCATCGCGCGGCTTGTCGAGGAGCGCGGGATCTGCGAGACGCTGCGGGTGGCCACGCCGGGTGAGGTCGAGTTCACCGAGGTCGAGATACCGGCCAGCTACTACCCGCCCGGCGGCAGCCCGCGCGAGTCGTGGCGCACCCTCTACTATGCGAACCTGACCGCGAGCTTCGCCAGCGAGGTGCTCGGCCAGACCGAGGGGAACGAGGGAAACTTCGCCGATGCGCTGTGGGTGCAGGAAGTGATCAACGCGGTGGAGATCTCGCACCGCGAGCGGCGCTGGGTCGACCTGCCGCTGGACAGCCCGGCCGCTGGCTGAGCAGCGCCGACCTGGCTCCCCGCGCGGCAGTCCGCACGGACGGCCGCGGGTGAGCGCGGCCCCGCCGTGACCGTGCCCCCCTCAGCCCGCCGCCAGTTCCGCAGAGAGGAAGCTGCCAATGACAGATCCTGGTTCAGTGCGGTGGGGAATCCTCGGCACCGCCAATATCGCGCGCGGCGCGTTCCTGCCCGGGCTGCGCCAGGCGGGCGGGACGGCCGCGCTAGTGGCCGGCCGGGACGGGCAGCGGGCGGCTGACTACGCCGCTGCGAACGGCGTGCAGCGGGCCGTCGAGGGCTATCAGCGGCTGATCGACGACCCCGGCGTTGACGTGCTCTACAACCCGCTGCCGAACGGGCTGCACGCCGAGTGGACCATCCGCGCGCTGCAGGCGGGCAAGCCGGTCCTGTGCGAGAAGCCGCTGAGCGGGAACCTAGCCGACACCAGGCGGGTGCTCGGTGTCGCCCAGCAGACAGGCACGCTGCTGTGGGAGGCCTTCGTCTTCCCGTTCCACCGGCAGTTCGAGCAGCTCACAGGCTTGCTCGCCGCAGGTGCCATCGGCGAGCTGCGGGAGATCCAGTCCGGTTTCCATTTCCGCATCAGCCGGCCGGCCGGCAACATCCGCTTCTCAGCCGAGCTCGAGGGCGGCGCCCTGCGCGACGTCGGCTGCTACCCGGTGCGGCTGGCCGGCGAGCTGCTCGGCGATCACCAGTCGGCGTGGGCAGCTCGGGAGGAAGCCAGCCCCGGCGTCGACGTTGAGACCTGGGGCAGCCTCGGCTACCCCGATGGCCGGCGACTGCTGCTGTCATGCGGCATGCGCCGCAGCTACGACACCTTCTCCCGGCTGCTCGGCACCGCCGGGCAGATCGAGATCAGCAACCCGTTCCACCCTGGGCCGGCCGACGAGTACGTGGTCAGGGCGGAGGGCGCCGAGCCGCGCCGGGTTGCCGCGGCGCCGGACGAGCTGTCGTTCACCGCGGCCATCAGGCACATCAACGCGGCCGTGACCGGGAACGAGCAGCCGCGCCAGCTCGCCCTGGACACCTCGCTGCGCACCGCGCGGGCACTGCACGACCTGGCCGCAGCCAGCTAGCCAGGCAGTCAAGCCGGACCCTGCGGCGGCCCTGCACGGCCTGGCCGCAGCCCGCTAGCCAGGCGGCAGGCCGGACCTTGCGGCGGCGCGGCGCTCAGCTAACCCCGCCGGCGCTGCCTGGCAGCGATGCCGGCAGCGGCGCAGCCTTGCCGCGACCGGCTGTCATGGGCGCTCTGCGGCAGGCATAAAGCCAGGCCAGGCGGGTAGCCGCGGCATATCGACTCCGGTAAGGAGAATCGTTATGGCTGCTGTGTCGCCGATGCCCCGCAGCCGGGGCGGGATCAGCGGGTTTCTGCTGATGCTGCTCGGAGCGTGGGGGGCCATCGTCCCGTTCGTCGGACCGTACTTCGGCTACGCGTACACGCCGGATAGCGCCTGGACGTACACCACCGGCAGGCTCTGGCTGTCTATCCTGCCCGGCGGCGCCGCCTTCCTCGGCGGCATCCTGGTGCTGCTGGCCGCATCTCGCCCGGCCGCCATCATGGGTGGCCTGCTGGCAGCTCTCGCCGGCACCTGGTTCGTGGTCGGGGTGCCGATCCTCACACTCGTGGTCGGCCCGGGTCCGGATGGACCAGGGGTTCCGGTGGTCAGCTCCGGATCGGCATTCAGCACGCCGGTCATGCGGATGCTCGAGGGACTCGGGTTCTACTACGGGCTGGGCGTCGTGATCGTGTTCTTCGCGGCGCTGGCGATCGGCCGTGCGGCGGTCGCCGCCGCGCCGGTGGGCTATGACGCGGCGGAACCGACCGAGCCGATACGGCCCGAGGGCTACCGGCCCGCCTGACTACCGGCCCGCCTGACTACCGGCCCGCCTGACTACTGGCCCGCCAGCGTGGCGGTGCTCGGCTCCGCTACCGCGGCAGCGCCAGCGCTGCAGGACCCCGGCACTGCCGGCTGGAGAGCTGACTCGGCCGGCTGGGCGGCTGGCTCGCCCGGCTCGCCTGGCTGGGCGGCTGGTTCGCCTGGCTTGGCGGCTGGCCCGCCCGGCCGGGCGGCTGGCCGAGCGGGCAGCCACACGCGCGGTACCCGGCGCTGCGCCCGGAGCGGCGGCGCTGCCTGTTGTCGTGCCGTCGCGGCCGGCTCCCTGAGCCTCCTGCTCATCTCGCGGAGTTCGGGCAGCACCGCCAGCGAGGCGGGCATCGGCAGCCACAAGGCCAGTACCCGGTAGGCGAACACGCCGGCGATGGCCGCCGCGAACGGCGCGCCGCTCGCCCAGATCGTCAGCGGCAGCACCAGCGCGAGCACGCCGGCCCCGGCGAGCGGCCCGGTCCGGCGGGGGAAGATCATCCCGGTCGCGAACCCGACGAACAGCGCGGCGAAGTTCATGTCAAAGCCGAAGGCGGCCAGCCCCGCCCAGGTGGCGAACGCGTCAGCGACCCAGAACAATGCCATCCCGGCAACGGCCGACCCATAGCGCCGTGGCTGCAGGAAGATCTCCCGGATGATGTGGATCGAATCCAGGAACCGTCCCAGCAAGCCGCGCCATCTGTCCAGGTCGCCGAATCTGGCCCGGTACCGCTCGGCCAGCCAGAAAGCCACTATTAAGCCAGGCACCGGAATGATCGCCCACGGCAGTGTGACGCCGAGAGAAGGCTGTCGTAGCGGGGAGGCGAGCACCACGATCGCGGTGGCCGTCGCGGCGATCGCGAGCACTCCCTGCTCCATGCCTGCCAGCGCGGACGCCCTGACCTGCGACTCGCGCTGATCTGCGCCCGCGGCCCGGATCGCGTACTGGTCGAGCTTGCCGCCGCCATGGGCGAGAAACCCGCCGAAGCCTGCGGCGGCGACCGCGACCAGCCGCCGGCGGTCAAGTACCGGACCGCCGTCTGCGCGGAAGATCCCGCGGTAGGCGACGTAATATCCGGCAAACGAGATCGGCAGGGCTCCGGCCAGCACCAGCAGCCACACCCAGTCGAAATGGCTGAGAACATTCCGCACGACACCGAAGCCGGCCAGATAAGCAAGGCCAGTGCCCGCGGCGACCTCCAGCAGCGTGGCAAGGGCGAATAGCGCCCACAGCACCGAACCGCGGCGGTGCAGGATGTGGAACGACAACGCGCGCCGGGCAAGCTCCATTTGCTGCAGCTCTACCCGTTTTTCTGGGTGCGATGCGCCGGCCGGCTCGCTGCGTCCTGGCCGGCCGGAAACAGGTCGGCTGCGGCGGGGACGCGGAGCGACAATCGCGTCCCCGCCGCAGGTCGTGCCGCGCCGGCTGGAGTCCGCCAGCGCGTGCTCTCGGGCCGACGGCCGCCGGCAGCCCGTGCGGCTGCCGGGGGCCGCGGCGGCTACTGCGGCGCCTGGCCCGCCACGGTCCGCGCCGCACCAGAGCCCGCTGGACCTGGCCTCCCCGGCTCGCGACCGGCCGAGCCGTAGCCAGCCTGGCGCGGACTTGCCGGGACTGGGCCAGCCGGGACCGGACTTGCCAGGGCTGCGCTGGCCAGGGCTGCGCTGGCCGGGGCGGGCACGTGCTGCAGCGAGCGGCCGGGCAGCCAGGCCAGCCAGCGCGGCAGTGCCCAGCTCCGCTCCCCCAGCAGCGCGAGCGCGGCCGGAACCAGCACGCCGCGGACTATGGTCGCGTCGATCAGCACGGCGACCGCCAGCCCGATGCCGACCATCTTGAGCGTGATGATCGACAGCGTCGCCAGGATCGAGAACACCGCGACCATGATGACGGCCGCGCTGGTGACCACTCCGGCGCTGCTGGCTATGCCGTCCACGACGGCGTCCTTGGTCGCCGCGCCGCGCGAGTGCAGCTCGCGGATCCGGCTCAGGATGAACACGTGGTAGTCCATGCTCAGCCCGAACAGGAACACGAAGATGAACAGCGGCACCCACGGCACGATCCCGCCGTAGCTGGAGAAGCCAAGCTTCTGATGCAGCCAGCCGTCCTGGAAGACGAGCGTGATCAGGCCGAAGGCAGCGGCGACCGATAGCAGGTTCAGCCCGACCGACACCAGCGAGATGGCCAGCGACCTGAACGCCAGCAGGAGCAGCACCAGCGCGAGTACCGACACCACTGCGAGCACCAGGGGCGTGCGGCTGTGCAGCGCGGCGATGTCGTCGTGGTTGTTAGCGGTCAGCCCGGTCACTGCCCAGCTCACGCCCTGGGTGTGCGCGAAGGCCCTGGGCAGCACCTGTTCGCGCAGGGTTGCCAGGGCATGATCGGACTTCGCGTCGGTGCCGTTGCCCGACAGCGGCACGCTGACCAGCATCGCCCGGCCGCCGGCCGCTGGCTCCGCGGTGACGGGCAGCCGGATCGGGCCGCTGGGCGACGCTGCGTGCCGCACCACGGCGATGGCATTGCGCACCGCCGGGCTGGCCAGGTTCCTGCCGGTGACGACGACCTCGGCGGGCGAAGGGGCTTGCGGGAACGCGCGCTGAATGCTGTTCAGCGTCTGCACCACTGGCGGATTGCTCGCGAAGCCGCCGTTCGGCGGGTTGTCCAGCTTCATCCCGAGCGCGGGCGCGGCCAGCGCGAGCATCGCTACGGCGGCCACGCCGCCCCAGATGACCGGCCGGCGCACCACCCGGCGCACCAGCGCGGCCCACAGCCGGGACGGCCGGGAGGCGGTACGGCGCCGGCCGAGGAACGGGATCCGGCCGCGGTCGGCCTTCGGGCCTAGCCAGGACAGCAGCGCTGGCAGCACGGTGAGCGCGCCGATGACCGAGACGCCCACGACCGCGATGGTGCCGATGGCGACGCCGCTGAAGACGGAATAGCCGGTGAGGAACAGCCCGGCGAGCGCGGTCATCACGGTCAGCCCGGACACCACGATCGCCCGGCCTGAGGTCGCCGCAGCGATCCGCAGCGACTGGCCGGTACCCCTCCCCCTGGCCCGCTCCTCACGCTCCCGGCGCAGGTAGAACAGCGCATAGTCGATGCCGACCGCCATGCCCAGGATCAGCACGACTTCTGAGGTGCTCTGCCCGGTGGGCAGCCACTGGCCGACGACCGACAGCAGCGAGATCGCGGTGACCACCGCCGTCGCCGCCAGTAGCAGCGGGATGCCGGCCGCGATCAGCGCTCCGAACACCAGCACCAGCAGGACGAGCGTGACCGGCAGCGATGTCGACTCCGCTTTGCGGAAGTCGTGGCTGAGCAGCTGGTTCGCTACCCGGTCAGTGCTTGCGTCGCCGGTTTCCCGGACGACAAGGCCAGGGTGCGCGGCCTGGACAGCGGCTACCGCTCGCTGGGCTGGCTGCACCGCCTGGTCCTCGTCAGAGCCGGTCACATCGAAGCTCACGAGCGCCGACCGGCCGTCAGCCGAGACCAGCCCCTGGCTGCCGTGGCTGAGCGGGGATCGGATGTCGGAGGCCGACGACCGCGGCAGCGCCTGCAGCGCGGCGACGACCTGCCTTGCTGCCTGCTGCTGCTGCTGGTCGGCACTGAACCCGGCGCCCGTCCTGGACTGGATCAGCACCGACTCGGCAGGCGGCGGCCCGCTGATGTTCAGCCGCTGCAGCGCCTGCTCGGCCCGGCCGGCCTGGCCGGGGTCGTTGGATGGCACGTTCTTCGAGCTGATCATCTGGCCGGCCACGAACACGATCGCGACCAGGGCAAGCCAGCCGAAGACGACGGTCTTGCGGTGCCTCGCGCTCCAGCCGGCGATCCGCTCCACTACCGGCGGCCGGGGTGCAGGCCGGCCCCCGCGGGCGGCCTGCTGACCAGCATCAGGCAATGCTGAGCTGAGCTGCTGTCTCATGACTGTGACCTTTCCTTGATGCACTCGCCCGCGGCGGCGGGCTGATCGGGCGGCACCCCGTGAGTTGCCGGCGTGCCTGGCGGTTTCCGGCGTGCTGAGGACAGCGAGCGGCGGGTGGCGTGCCAGGACTCGCTTGGACTGATGCGGCTGAGGATGACGGCGGCGAGCTAAGGCCGGGATCTGCGGCGGCGGGTTGCGCTGGCGGGTTGGGGCCGGGCGCACGACTGGCCGTGGCTGGCGGATGCGAACTGAAACCTGGCGGAGCGGGCTGAGGCTGGGCGGGTCGGCCATCCGGCCCGCCAGCCAGGCCGGCTACGCGGGACGGCCGGCCCTGGCGACCCCGTTCTGCGGATGAACGAGGGGTCCCAGCGGGCCCGGTGCGGCAAGCACCTCCTTCGCGGGGGCTAGCGGGTCATCGGGAGCGTGCAGCAGCGACCTGGCGACCTTCGCGTGCAGCCGCGCCGTTGCCACCAGGACGTAGTTGAACGCCAGCAGCAGGACGAGGAAGAGCACCGCGGCCAGCAGCGCCGTGGGAAGTGAGTTGACGTACAGGCCGATGATCCCCCGCCCGTGCACGCCGTGCGGGAAGTAGCCGATCGGGATGCCCTTGGCCGGCTGGCCGCCGGCCACGTAACCGAGGTTGTAGTGCCGTGGTGCCCAGTACCAGATGGGCATCGTCACCGAGCCGAGGAAGCTCAGCCATATCGCGAGCACGGCCGTGGCGAGGCAGTACAGCGGAGCCCAGAGCGCGATCAGGTAGGCGATCTCGCGCCAGGTCGCACCGTCATGCCAGCGTGCGCTGATGTGCGCGAGCATCCCGCCCGGCACCTCGGTCCGCTCGCTGGCGGGCACCGGCTCGCGGTAGACCATCCGCAGCATCGCCCGCTCCACGTTCGCGCAGCCGCGAATCAGCACCGGCACCATGGCCAGCAGCGGGATCCCGATGACCGTGATGCACAGCACTGCGACGGTGCTGAGCGCCGAGAAGGCGATGGCGAACAGGAGCCAGCTCACCAGCAGGTACATGCCCAGGTAGCAGGCCGCCCTGGGGGCGGAGGTGACCGCCAGGCGCAGCGGGTTCTGCCGCAGCCTCAGCCGCTGGCCGGGAACACCGCTGCGTCCGGGGTTCATCCGGTTGCCCCCCGCCGAGTGCCCGTCGGCTCGGCCGGTCTGGCTGGAGCCGGCCGCGTTCATCCGACTTCCCGCATCAGGTGCTCGACGGCCTGCACCTTGGAAGTCAGCTCGGCCAGCTGCGCGCGCAGCTCCTGCTGGTTCGCGACCGCGTCCTCAGCGAGCTTGCGGTAGCTCGCCATCGCCAGCGCGTCCGCGCGGTGGCTCTGCAGCTGGAAGTAGGACCAGATCGAGACCGCGATGACCGCCCCGATGACGAAGACGATGCCCACGCTGATGGTGATTGCCGTGTAATTGGTTCCGTGTGCGGCCAGCTCCATGCCGGTCATGTGTCGCTCTCTTTCGTGTCGTGTGCTGAGTCAGTGCCGCCTTCCGGCGGCTCGCTGCCGTTGCGCAGCACGTCAAGGACGGTCTGCGCGGTCACCCGCAGCTCGAACGGCGCCAGCTCGAAGTACTTCATGGCCTTGCCGTCCTCCGACAGCTCCAGGTGGCCGGTCACGATCCCGGCCTTCTCCAGCCGGTCCAGGTGCATGTACAGCAGCGGCCGGGACATGCCAAGCCGCCTGGCGAGCTCGCTCACGTGCACCCGGCCAGCCGCCAGCTCAGCGATCACCCGCAGCCGCTGGGGCTGTGCAACCGCCGTCAGAGCTCCGATCAGCTCCTCTTCACTGGTCAAGTGCCGGCTCCCCTACATGTGATCTACAGGCTCCTTCACCTGTAAGAAGGAACTTACACATGACCGCACCGGCTTGTCAAAGGCCATTTCACGGGCCGGGGAGCGCGTCTGCGGCCGGCTGCCTCGTCATGAGGTGAGCCATGATGGTGGGCTATGGGACAGCTCATCCTGGTGCGGCACGGCGAGACCGAGTGGAGCGCCTCCGGCCAGCACACCGGCCGGACCGACATCCCGCTCACCTCGCGCGGCGAGGCGGCAGCCGCTGCGCTGACTCCGCTGCTGGCTGGGCGCCGGATCGTCGCCGTCCGCACCAGCCCGGCCAAGCGGGCAGTGCGGACCGCGGAGCTGGCCGGGCTGCAGGACCCGGTGATCGACCCCGACCTCTCCGAATGGGACTACGGCGGCTACGAGGGACTGACGACGCCGCAGATCCAGGCCGACCGGCCCGGCTGGTACCTGTGGCGGGACGGAGTACCGCCGGGCGACCAGGCCCACCCAGGCGAGACCGTCGAGCAGGTCGGTGCCAGGGCCGACGCGGTGCTCGGCCGGGTCAGGCCGCTGCTCGCCGAGCCGGACTCGGGAGACGTCGTGCTGGTGGCACACGGCCACCTACTGCGCGTGCTCGCAGCCCGCTGGCTTGGCCTGGCGCCCGCTGACGGGCGGCTGCTGCGGCTCGACACCGGGACGGTGAGCCTGCTCGGGAACGAGCACAGCCACCCGGTGCTGGCCAGCTGGAACATCCGGCCCGCCGGGCAGCCTGACTGCTAGCCCGGCCGGCCGGACTGGCCGACGCGATCAGGACTACTGGCCGAGGCGATCAGGACTACTGGCCGGGTGGTCAGGACTGGCCGAAGCGTCCAGGCCCTGGCGCAAGCGCGGCGGGCAGGAACAGCAGCCGCGGCGGGATCCTCGTCGCCGACTGATGGGCCGCGATCAGGGCAGCCGTCGCCGCGGCGTCGGTGAGCGGGCTGCCAGGCGCGCCGTACAGCCGCCGGGCCCAGCGGGGCAGGCTGGCGAACGCCAGCGTGGTGAGCGGAGGCACGGCCAGCTTCAGCGGCAGGTAGGCCGGCGGCACCGGCGGGTTCCAGGACGCCAGCAGCGCCTTCCTTGCCTCCGCGCCCGCGTGCAAGCGCGGCCTGAGCCGGCCGAAGTACGCGTCCAGCTCCCCAACGGTGGCCGGCGCGCTGGCCGGATCGATGCCGACCACTGCCGCGCCGCGCCGCTGCTCGTCGACGAAGGCGTCGAGATCAGCGGCCTGCAGCCGGATGCCGCGCCGGGCGATGTCAGCGTAGGAGGCGATCTCGGCGCAGTGCACCCACAGCAGCAGCTCAGGCTCGTCTAGCCGGATCGTGCTCCCGTCCGCGTCGGTCCCGGTGAGTGACGCGTGGATGCGGCGCACCCGGCGCCCGGCCCGCTCAACCTCCGCCCGGCTGCCGTAGGTGCGGGTCCGCACGAAGTCCGCCGTCCTGACGAACCGTCCCCAGGCCTGGCTGCGGTCGGCGAAGGAAGTGTTCTGCCAGGTGGCGCGCATCACCCTGGGGTGCAGCGCCTGCAGGTACAGGGCGCGGAAGCCGGCCACCCAGACGACCGGCTCGGCCATGATCCGCCAGGTGACCGAGCCGGGGCCGAACAGCCCCTGGTCCGCGCTGGCCAGCCGCGCGGCCGGTCCCAGGGGCATGCTGCCTCCCTCCCGCGCCCGGCCAGCCAGCGGTTACTCCGGCCGGGTTTCCTCCGCTATCCAGGTCAGGTAGCCAGCCGAGCCCGCCACGATGTCGGTGGCGGTGATCTCCGGCTCGTCGTAGCTGTGCCGGTCGGTGAGGAACTGGGCCAGGGCGTCATAGCGATCGGCCGGGAGCTTGAGCATGATGAGCCACTCCTCCGCGCGCTCGATCTCGCCCTCCCACCAGTACGTGCTGGCGATCGGCCCGGCTACCTGAGCGCACGCGGCCAGCCTCGCGGCGACCGCGTCGTGGGCCAGCTCCATCGCCTCGGCCCTGGAGTCGGTCGTGGTCTGCACCTGCAGGTACTCGGTGTCGCCGGGATCGGCGACAACCGCAGCCCCGCGCGTATCGACGCTGTTCTCAGCGCCTGGGCCCGCCATGGCACCCGATCGTACGCCGCGGCCGGGACCAGCGGGCGGCCGATGACCGCCGATCTTGGCCCGCAGCCATCCGGGCTGCCGCGACACCGGCCCGCGGTGAGCAACCCCGCGAGGGCTGGCCGGGCCGGCGAGCCGGGCGCTAGAGTTCTCTCACTTTGACGACCGGGGAGGCTGCGCGTGGTCAGTGACAGCGGTGCGCACGAGGCCGGGCCAGCCAGCGTCAGCCAATTACCAGCCATTCCGCCGATGCCAAAGGTGCCGGAGGATCGGATCTACCGGGATCCGCAAATGGTCCTGGATTCCGGCCAGCGGCTCAGCCTTGGCTGGCAGCATCACCGCAAGGCCGGGCCGAGCTTCATCATCATCAGGCAGAGCTGGATGGGAACACTCCGGGTCAACGAGCGCTTCCCGCTGACCGAGCAGGGCTGGGCAGCCGCCTGGCGTGCGCTGTCGGATGCCGATGAGAGGGCCGCGGTATCCCTCGCAGCGGCCCTCGCGCAGCGCGAAGCTCAGCGTGGGCGAGCGGCAGCAGTTGCCGCGCTCAGTCGAGTTGCGAAAGGCGCTCCGCTGCCGGCGACGTTCAGCGGCGGATCGGGTGACACGGCTCTCGCCAAAGGCGGCTCCTGTGAACTGCGGTTTCTCGACGACCGCCTGGTCGTGGGCCAGGTTGGCGCGCCGGTCGCCGTCGAGGTGCGCTACCGGGATGCCGCCGCTGTCGAGATCGGCGGCCCTGGGACGTTCGGCCTGCCGGCTGGCCTGGTGCTCTCCCTGACCCTTGCCCTGAGCCTGCTCGGCGCCTGGGTGGGATTCGCCATTCACGGCCGGGTCGGCCTGTGGTTCGGGGCACTGATCGGCGGCACCCTGGGGGCACTGATCGGGGCCGGCTTCACCAGGACCGAGACAACCATCCGGGTCGATACCGGGGACGCCGAGTACTTCTTCATGCATCATGCGCGGCTCCCCCACACCCTGCGGGCAGACCTCTCTGCGCAGCTCATGGCCATCCGGGCGGCGCGCGCCGGGCAGCCACCACCTGACCAGGCTGAGCAGGGCGCGGCATCAGCCGCTGACCAGCTCAGCAGGCTCGCTTCCCTGCTTGAGGACGGCCTGATCACCCGCGAGGAATTCGACACCCTCAAGGCGCCCCTGATCGCCGGATCGTAGGACGCTGACGAGCCGACCATCGCACCGCAGTACCGTTTCCGGCTACCAGGGCACGGGCCCGACCGGGCCGCGAGCATCAGGGCTGCGCGGCGGGCGCCGGGTCATAGTAGTGCTCGTACTGCCAAAGGCCGCGCTGCACCAGCTCCGGCTCGGTCATGGCGCCGAACCGGCCGGGCGCCAGTGCCGCCACGGCGCCTGGCGGCTCGCCGGTGACGATCCAGCTCGCCAGTGCCTCGCCGAGGGCCGGCGATGACGAGAAGCCCGAGCCGTTGCACCCGCTGGCGACCCACAGGCCGGGCACGTCGGGCACCGGGCCGAGCACGAAGGCGCCGTCCGGGCTCATCGTGAACAGGCCGCCGCGGTGCTCGGCGACCGGCAGCCCGGACGCCAGCGGCACCTCGGCCGCGACCTGCCCCGCCAGCTTGCGCAGCACCCCGAGGTCGAGCGGCACGTCACCGGTGCTGAACGACGGCGGCTCCATGCGGGGGTCGATGTGCAGGGGGCCGGTCTCGAAGCCGCCGAACATCAGCCCGCCGCGGGCCGGCCGCAGGTAGACGGCGGCGTCCACCACCCTGGTGATCGGCGCCCCGGCGTCCACCAGCGCTGACTGCTCGGTGATCAGCAGCTGATGCCGGACCGGGGCGACGCTGACGTCGGCGCCAGCCAGCGCGGCGACCTGCCGCGTCCACGCCCCGGCCGCGTCCACGACGGCAGCGGCGCTGATCGACCTGGCGGTCGTCTCGACCCCGGCGACACTGCCAGCCGCCAGCGTGACGCCGGTGGCTGGCTCGGCCTCGAGCACCTGCACGCCGTGCAGCCGGCCAGCGTCCAGGTACGCCCGGATCAGGCTGGCCGGCTCCTCGATGTAGGCGTCCTGGCGGCAGCACAGTGCCAGCTCGCTGCCGCCGCTGCGGTAATAAGGCACCGCATCGGCCACCTCAGCCGCGGTTGCCTCGCGCACGTCAGCGCCCCAGCCGGCCGACTGCGCCGCCTCGTGACGCAGGTGGTCCTGATGCCGTCCGCTCCTGGCCACCAGGAAGCTGCCTGTCTGCCGCACCTCGAGCGGCACGCCAGCCCAGTCGCCGAAGGACACTGCCCTGGCGATGCTGCGCCGGGCCAGCATCGTGCGCAGCTCGTCGGCCTGCACGGACTTGAACAGGCCGGCCGCCCGGCCCGACGCCTGCGAGCCGGCTGACTCCCGCTCGACCACCACCACGCTGCGCCCGGCCAGCGCGGCGTGCAGCGCCGTGCTGAGCCCAAGCGCCCCGGCCCCGATGACCACGATGTCGGCCCGCATCTGGCCAGTGTGCCTGATTCAGCGCGTGATCAGGTGCCGGTCGGCGTCGTCGCCGAGCAGCGCGACGGAGAGCTTGTCGAGCATCCGGGCCAGGTCGGCGTGCTGCTCGGGCGACCATTCGGACAGCAGGCTCGCAAGCCCGTCCCGCATCGCCGCGCACAGCCGGTCAGCGGCCGCCCCGCCGGCCGGCGTCAAGACGAGTTGCCCGTCGGTGCGCCGGCAGTACCCGGCCTGCACCAGCCGGTCAACATACGGCTTGCCCTGCTCCATCGTCACGCCGGCCTCGCGAGCTAGGTCAGCGCGTGCCACCGTGCCGTGCTTGGCGAGCCTGGTGAGTACCCAGCAGCTGCCGGCCGGCAGGCCAAGGCCGGACAGCTCGGCGAGCTTCTCATAGCCTCGCTTGCGCAGATCCCCGTCGGCGAGCCGGAGCAGCGCCCGCTCGATCTCGTCGACAGAAGAGCGTTGCGCTGATCCCCCGCCCAGGCCCTCGCCGAGGTCGGCCGCCGCGACGGTGGTGCGCAGCGGTACCTCGCGCAGGAACCAGGTCAGCACGAAGGCAATGGCGGCTACCGGCACGGCGACCAGGAAGATCCGGTCGATCGCGTGGGTGTAGGCGTGCAGCACCAGGTCACGCACGGGCCCCGGCAGCGAGGTGATCTCGGCGTGGCTGGCTTCGGCCCCCGAGATGCTGAACCCAGGTGGCAGCGGCACGCCGTGCAGCGACGAGCGCAGGTCAGCTGAGAGCTGATTAGAGAAGACCGCGCCGAAGATCGCCACGCCGAATGACCCGCCGATCGAGCGGAAGAACGTCACCCCCGAGGTCGCCGCGCCGAGGTCGGCGTAGTCGACGGAGTTCTGCACGGCGATGACCAGCACCTGCAGGATCAGGCCGAGGCCGAAGCCGAGTATGACCAGGTTCACGTCGGTGAGCGCGGACGATGTCGTCGCATCGAGGCGTGACAGCAGGAACAGCGCCACGGTCAGCAGGGCAGTGCCGATGACCGGGTAGATCTTGTACCGGCCGAGCCGGGAGATGAGCTGGCCGCTGCCCACCGATGCGATGAGCAGGCCGACCACCATGGGCAGCAGGTAGATCCCGGAGACGGTCGGCGACACCCCGCGGACCACCTGCAGGAACAGCGGCAGGAACGCCAGCGAGCCGAACATCGCAAAGCCGGCCGCGAACCCGACAGCCGAGCTGACCGAGAACACCGGGTTGCGGAACAGCCGCCGCGCCAGCACCGGCTCGGCCGCGCGCCCTGCTGACCACCACCAGGCGACCGCGATCAGGACCGCCGCCACCGCCAGGCCGATGATCACCGGTGAGCCCCACGGGAAGGTAGTACCACCGAGCGAGGTCAGCAGGACCACGCACGTCGCCGCGCCGGCCAGCAGCGCGGCGCCGAGGTAGTCGATCGTGTGCCGGGCCCGTTCCGACGTGCCAGGCAGCACGACGGCGATGGCGACCAGCGCGACGACCCCGATCGGCAGGTTGATGTAGAAGACCCAGCGCCAGCCGATGTTGTCGACGAAGAAGCCGCCGAGCAAGGGCCCGACCACGCTCGCGACGCCGAAGACCGCCCCGAACGCCCCCTGGTACTTGCCGCGCTCGCGGGGGGGCACCACGTCGGCGACGATTGCCTGCGCGAGCACGATCAGGCCGCCGCCGCCCAGGCCCTGCAGCGCCCGGAACGCGATTAGCTCATCCAGGTTGCGCGACAGTCCGCACAGCGCCGATCCGATCAGGAAGACCACGATCGCGGCCTGGAACAGCGTCTTGCGGCCGTACTGGTCGCCCAGCTTGCCCCACAGCGGCGTGGACGCCGTGGTCGCGAGCAGGTAAGCGGTGATGACCCACGACAGGTGACTGAGCCCGCCGAGGTCGCTGACGATCGTCGGCAGCGCGGTGGAGACGATGGTCTGGTCGAGCGCGGCGAGCAGGATGGCGAGCATCAGCGCCGCGTAGATGACGATCAGGCCCCTGCCCCGCGGCTGGGCGACAGGTACCGCCGCCGCACGACTGCCCGCCATGCGGAGTACCTACCCAGCGGGTGCTGGTCAGGCGCAGCCGGCCGCGCATGTCTGCGCCCGGCGCCCACAACCGTGCCCGGCATGCGTGACGGCCCTTACCCTGGCCATGCCGCAGGGGCCTGGCCGGGGAGGGCCGTCACGCAGTCATGCCGACAGCGCACCGCGACACGGACCGGGCAGCCCAGGCACCGCCGGTGCCTGGCTGCCGCTGGTCAGCGACGCGCGCTAGCGCGGGTCAGCGGCCGTGCAGCTCAGTAACCGTAGCCGCCGCCGCCGCCACCGGTCGACGCCGGAGCCGGCTTCGAGCCCGCCAGCTTCGTGCCGCCAGGGGTCATCGCCCACCACAGGTCCTTGCTGTTCCCGCCCGTGGTAGTGACGCCGTTGCCGTTGATCTGGCCAGCCTTGGTGTCGAGCTTGAAGGTGTACAGCGGGTGCCCGTCGTAGGTGAGCTGCTTCTGGCCGTTAGTGCCGGTGATCGAGCCGAAGTTGCCCGTCAGGTGCTGACCCGAGGCGACCTTGGTAGAAGCCGGCACGGGTGGCCAGAACGAGGCGCACTGGCCGGTGCACTTGGACTGGCTCGACGTGTCGATGGCGTACCAGTAGAGCGTGCGGCCGGCCGAGTTGGTCAGCACCTTGCCGCTGCTCGTGGATACGACCTTGATCCCGTTGCCAGAGGGGACCGAGCCCGCGCTGGCGTTTCCGCCGCCACCCGAACTGCCGCAGGCGGCGACGACCATCGCGGCAGCCGCGAGGCCAGCCCCGGCCCACCATCGGTTACGCATCGTAATGACTCCGTTTCCCAGAAGTTACTGTCGGTCGACTGCTGTCTAACCTGTCTACGTAGCGCCGGCCGCCTGCGTTCATCCGGGCCGGAAACCGGGCAGCGCCGCACGGTCCGGCGTGGCCGCGAGTAACGGTTCCGCCGGGCTAGACGCCGATCCGGTTGCAGAGCCAGGCGAGCGACAGCGGGTAGCGGTAGCCGATCGCAGCGTGCGTGGCGTCGAACAGCTCGAAGCTGATCACGTCGTCCGCCACTCCTACCTCGCTGAGGGCGGTGCGAAACGCCTCGGCGCCCAGGTCGAGGAAGTAGTCGTCCCTGGTGCCCGCATCGATCCAGATGCCGCGCAGGCCCTGCAGCGCAGTTGCGTAGCGGGGCGCCATCCGCACCGGATCCCAGTCCAGCCAGCGCTGCCAGACCTCCGGCTGCAGCTCCCCGGTCCGCGGGTTGAACGGCAGGTCAACCGAGCCATCCTCGCGGGCCGAGAAGCACGCGGCCACGCCCAGGATGCCCAGCAGGGTCTGATCGGCCTCGCTGGTGAAAGCGACCCGGGAGCGGAAATCGTCCCACCACGCCCAGATGTTCCCGTCGTAAGGACGCAGCAGCCGCGCGCAGTTGCCGAATTCCGGGACATAGCACAGCTCGTACAGCGAGTCACCGGCATGCGTGGCGAGCGCGCCGAACAGGTCAGGGCGCAGCATCGGCGTGATCATCGCGCCGAATCCGCCGCTGGACTTGCCCATGATCGCCCGGTGGGCCGGATCGGCGAGCGTCCGGTAGCGGCCGTCCACCCACGGCACCACCTCGTCGCACAGGTAAGAGTGATACCGGCCGGTGCCCGGCGAGTCCACGAACTGGCTGCCGCCGTAGCCGGTCCAGGCGTCGACGTAGACCACCAGGGCCGGCGGCACCTGCCCGCCGGCGAAGACCGCGTCGGCCGTCTCGGGGAACGGCTGGCGGAAGGGCTCCCGGTTCCACCACATGGACAGATGACCGGTATATCCCTGAATGACATAGACAGCCGGATAACGCCGCTCCGGGTCATCGTCGTAGCCGGGCGGCAGGTACACCCACAGCGGCCGCTCGTACGGGTCGCCAAGCGGGTTGTCGCGCAGCAGCTCGCTGGTGATCACGTGCTCTTCGAGTTGTCCGGCCAGATCTGCCGACCAGGGCAGCATGGAGCCCTCCTCGCACCGGGTGATCGCGTAATCCATCACATCACCGCCGGCCGCGCGGTGCCCGGCTGCCCCGGCAGCAGCGCTGCCCGGTACGTCATCATGGCGAGGTGGATCAGGCAGAACAGCACTTCGTCGCCGCCATCCGGGCGCTGCAGGACGCGGAACGGCATCCCGGCCAGCCGGCCCCGGCCGGCGCTGCTGGGCAGCCGGTCAGGGCCGGGTCCCTGCTGACCGCCGCGCTGTGCCGGGAGCTGCTCGACGCCCAGCTGGCCAGCCGTCACCTGGACGTCGCGGCCAGGTGGCTGCGCGAGCAGCAGGCCGGCTTCTACACCATCGGCTCGTCAGGACACGAGGGGAACGCGGCCGTCGCCGCGGCTCTCCGGCCGACTGACCCGGCCCTGCTGCATTACCGGTCAGGCGCGTTCTACCTGGCCCGTGCCGGGCAGCTGACGCCGGTCATCGACGGAGCCAGGGACGTGCTGCTCGGCCTGGTGGCCGCGGCCGACGAGCCGATCGCCGGCGGGCGGCACAAGGTCTTCGGCCGGGCCGAGCTGAACGTGATCCCGCAGACCTCGACGATCGCCTCGCACCTGCCCAGGGCCGTCGGGCTGGCCTTCGCGCTGGCCAGGGCCGGCCGGCTCGGGCTAGCGACGTCCTGGCCAGCCGATGCGATCGTCGCGTGCAGCTTCGGCGACGCATCGGTGAACCACTCGACCGCCGCCGGCGCGCTGAATACCGCCGCGTACTGCGCGTTCCAGGGCCTGCCCATGCCGCTGCTGCTGATCTGCGAGGACAACGGGCTAGGCATCAGCGTCCGCACCCCGCCAGGCTGGGTGACCGCGGCGCAGTCCGGCCGGCCGGGCGTGCGCTACTTCCGCGCGGACGGCGCTGACCTGGCCGACGTGTACGACCAGGCAGCGGCCGCCGCGGCGCACGTGCGCGAGCGGCGTGCGCCGGCCTTCCTGCATGTCGACGTCGTGCGGCTTGGCGGCCACGCCGGCTCGGATGTGGAGTCCGGCTACC
This sequence comes from Streptosporangiaceae bacterium, assembly GCA_036495525.1. Classification (GTDB taxonomy): domain Bacteria; phylum Actinomycetota; class Actinomycetes; order Streptosporangiales; family Streptosporangiaceae; genus DASXMR01. The sequence continues at coordinate 34,066 of DASXMR010000125.1, forward strand.
GCTCGGCCGCTGAGATCTCCGCCGACCTGACCCGCGACCCGCTGCTGGGCACCGCGCGGCTGCTGATCGATGCCGGCGTGCTGACCCCCGGCGAGGTGCTCGACGCCCATCAGCGCTCCCGTGAGCGGGTACTGCAACTGGCTGCCGAGGTGTCGGGCGCGCCGCGGCTGAGCACGGCCGCGCAGGTGATGGCTCCGATCAGCCCCCGCCGGCCCGCCGCGCTGATAGCCGAGCTTGCCTCCTGGTCGCGCTCGCCTGAGCCGGACCGGCAGCGTGCCTTCCGCGGCCGCCTGCCGGAGGGCGAAGGCCCGCTCACCCTGGCCCAGTCGGTCAACAGGGCACTGGCCGACGGCCTGACCGCGGTGCCGGGGATGCTGGTCTTCGGCGAGGATGTCGCGCGCAAGGGCGGCGTCTACGGCGTCACCAGAGGCCTGCTCAGCGCGTTCGGGGCCGGCCGGGTCTTCGACTCGCCGCTGGACGAGCAGTCCATCCTCGGCATGGCTCTCGGCGCTGGCCTGGCCGGGCTGACGCCGGTGCCGGAGATCCAGTACCTGGCCTACTACCACAACGCCGCCGACCAGCTGCGCGGCGAGGCAGCCACGCTGTCGTTCTTCTCCGCCGGGCAGTACCGCAATCCGCTCGTCCTGCGCATCGCCGGGCTGTCCTACCAGCGTGGCTTCGGCGGGCACTTTCACAATGACAACGCCGTCGCCGCGCTGCGCGACATCCCCGGCGTGATCATCGCGTGCCCGGCCAGGCCAGACGACGCGCCGGCCATGCTGCGCACCTGCCTGGCATCGGCCAGGACCGACGGCAGCGTCTGCGTGTTCCTGGAGCCGATCGCGCTGTATCACGAGCGGGACCTCTATGTGCCAGGTGACGGCCGCTGGCTCGCGCCCTACGATCCGCCGTCCAGGTGGACGTCCGGGCACATCCCGCCTGGCCGGGCAAGGGTTTACGGAGACGGCACCGACCTGACGATCGTGACCTTCGGCAACGGGCTGCGGATGAGCCTGCGGGTGGCGGCCAGGCTCGCCGCCGGTGGGGCGGGCTGCCGGGTCGTGGACCTGCGCTGGCTCGCGCCGCTGCCGGCCGCCGACGTGCTGGCCGAGACGCTCGCGACCGGCCGGGTGCTGGTCGCCGACGAGACCCGGCGGACCGGCGGGGTATCCGAGGGCGTGCTCGCCGCGCTGACCGACGGCGGCTTTCGCGGTCCGGTCGCGCGAGTGACCAGTGAGGACAGCTTCGTTCCACTCGGCGACGCGGCCGAGGAGGTGCTGCTGTCCGAGCACGCGATCGAGCAGGCAGCCGGCGAGCTGCTCAGCAAGCCGAAGCACTGACGTCCGACCGGCTGGGGCGCGCGCCGCGATGACATGCCGCCGCCCGCTCGGCTAGACGTGGAGCCGCCCGTACGGCTGAGACGTGGAGCCGCCCGTCCAGATGAAACGCGGCGCCGCCCGCGGCGGTGCGCCGACTGCCGGCCGAAGGCCAGGCTTTTAGTGAGATCGCGCTAATGAGATATCGTTAACGATATGAGTGACTGGCCTGACGAGGACTCCCCCGGCCGGCGTAGCTGGCTGGCGCCAGCCGAGCGCAGGCATGCGCGGCGGGCCGGCCAGGACGAGCCGAGGCTGCCGGTGCTGCCTGGCTTCCGCGAGATGGCGCTCCGTCGCATGTCAGCTGAGCGGCGGCGGCTGGTCAGGGAGCTGGCCGGGCAGCGGCAGCGGGCCGGGCTCTCGCAGACCGAGATAGCGGCCCGGATGGGCACCTCGCAGTCAGCCGTCGCCCGGCTGGAAGCGGGCAACGCTGACGCGCGCGCGACAACCCTCGAACGCTACGCGGCCGCGATCGGCGGCCAGATCTCCTGGCAGCTGCGGTCGCCAGAGCCGCCGGGCGGCCAGGCCGACACGATCACCTGACGATACGAACGGGAGGCAGATCATGAGGGCCCACCGCAAATCAGCAGCGGGCGAGCAGCCGCACGGCCGCTCGCTACGACGCTGGAAACTGCCAGCGGCTGGGCAGCCCTGCTTCCCCGACCCGCCGCTAACGGGCGCCAGGACATGCTGGCCGGACCCGCCCGCGGTCCCGGTGCCGCCATGCTTTCCTGCCCGGCCGCCCCGGCCCTGGCTGGCACCGCCGGATCAGCCGTGACTCGGGCGTCCGGCACGGACTGGCCGCGCCCCGGCTCTGAGTGGCCCAAGCCGGAACGGCCGGCTCCGGGCGGGCCACGCCATCCTGGCCAGCCCGGCTGGCCTGATCCCGGCCAGCCTGATCCCGGCCGGCCTGGTCCAGCCCGGCCGCAGCGTCCCGGTCAGCCCGGCTGGCCGGGCCAACCTGGCCAGCCGGAGCCTCAGGGCTATCCGCCGGCCACCACGACCCGCGTTTGGTTCAGTCCTGACGGGCCGCCGACTGTCTACGAGCGGCTGCTCGACCGGCGAATCGTGATGGCCAGCGGGCTGCTGGACGGCGAGGCAGCGACCCGGCTGTCCGCCCAGCTGCTGACCCTCGACGCGGAGGGCGACGACCCGATCCGGCTCGAGCTGCAGGGCCTCGACAGCGAGCTGCCGGCCGCGCTGACCGTGATGGGCGTGCTCGACGTCGTCGGCGTGCCGGTGCGCGGCCGGGTCAGCGGGCTGATCAGCGGCCCGGCGCTTGGCGTGCTCGCGGCCTGCGACGACCGGCGCGGTTACCCGAGCGCGATGCTGACGCTGACCGAGCCGAAGCAGCAGGTCGACGGCAGCGCCGCCGAGCTCGCCGCCAGGGAGCAACAGCTGAGCGGAATGCT